>JAYZAL010000011.1:0-76322 GCA_036339735.1 Candidatus Poribacteria bacterium | reverse complement strand
CTGCTCCAAACGGCCGAAGGTGGACTCAATGAAATTGGTAATATCCTGGGTCGGATGAGAGAGCTAGCCGTTCAATCAGCTTCGGATACCGTTAGTGGTTCCGATCGGGACAGTATCGATTTAGAGTTTGACCAATTGGGTTCAGAAATCACCAGAATCGCTAAATCAACCGAATACAATGGTATTTCGCTTCTGGATGGCAGCCAGAACACGACCGATGATAATAGTAAAACAATCACTCTTCAAATTGGGGCTGATAATTCATCTAATGATCAATTGGATATTAACTTAGGTGATTTCACTTTGGGTACGTCTTATGACAATTCTAACTTTGGTGGAGTTGGCGCTTCTGGTGGCATCGGTGGTTTCGATTTGAGTGACGCGGCTAATAAATTCAATTTGGATGACGCAGGTGACGCTCAGACGACAATTGACACTTTGGATAGTATGATTGAGCAAGTCAATGACGCCCGAGCCGATATTGGTGCCAAGCAGAATCGACTAGAGTTTACTTCTTCTAATTTAATGAGTTCGATTCAGAATAACAGTGCCAGTGTGTCAACTATTAGAGACGCTGACTTTGCCGCTGAAGCGGCTGACTTGGCTAAGAACCAGATCCTGGTTCAGTCTGGCACTTCAATGCTGGCCCAGGCCAATGGTTTATCTCAGAATGTACTAGCTCTGATTCGCTAAAAAACCTATCTTTCTACTTTTTACTGGTCGCAGTTTAGCTTTCTGACCTAAACTGCGACCGTTTTTTATGGCAATAAAATTTAGAGCTTGTTCAGTTTAATTGCTATTGATAAAATGGAAGAAATGGAATTTTTCGAAGACTTTAATCTAGAAATTAACAGGTCAAATATTTTAGACAGAAATGCTAAGACTTTTCAGAGTCTTTCTCAAAAGTTTGTCATGTAATATAATGATGTACCACATTTGGGTGATGATGCTTGTGTTAGTGATCTTTTTTTAGAGCTTGGGTTCTGGATTTATATATTGAGTGAAAAATGAACTTGGATCGAAAACAGTTATGGCAAGAACTGGCCTCATCCGAAAAGGGACAACTCATTAACAAAGTACGCCAACCGACTGTCGCCATACCTTACCAAAACTGGCAAATTGTCTGCCAAATTTCGTCCCACAACAAAACTCGTATTTGGGCGGCTTTCTCTGCCCAAATTGATTTACATCTAAAAATCTACCGACCACTCATTTGGGGGTACCTGGCCAAATGGCTGTTCGCTATCCCGAGTGGATCAGCATCTCTGGATCAAAATTTGGTTATCACTGGTAATCATAGTGATAAAATTCAACAGCTTTTAGATTCAGATGCCTTGGTCGAAAGCATTGAAGCCAACATTTTGAGTAGTACTAACCTCAAGATTAAAAACTACCCTGACCGATTTGCTCATTTCCCGGATAATGTTGATCAATTATATTTTCAATGTCAGAAAATCATCATTGATTTAAATTGGTTAAATTCCCTGATTGATTTGTTTCGTTCATTATTGAATCGATTAACAGAAATTGGTGTAGCCTACCCTAGAGCTGTTAGTTCTCATTTGGTGATTATTGAATGAAATTATCTCCACAATTTTTTAGACGCTTGGACGAATCTGACGATACGCTTTTCTATTCACAACCGCGTATTACTAAACATATTGATGAGAATGCTAGTCAGGCTATTACGGAGTTCTTGAGACCGATTCTCCCTCAAAACGAACTAATTTTAGACCTGATGAGTAGTGCCTACTCACATTTTCCACTGACTATAGAACCGAAAAACGTAGTTGGTCTCGGTTTGAATAAAACTGAACTGGAATACAATTACATGTTGGGAGAATTTTGTGTACAGAACCTGAATTACAACCCAATCTTACCTTTTGTTGACCAAACTTTTGCAGTAGTAGTCATTACTGTCTCCATTCAATATTTAACCCAACCGACCTTGGTGTTTCAACAGATCAATCGTATTCTTAAAAACAATGGTCTATTGATTATCTTTTATTCCAACCGTATGTTTCCTACCAAAGCTGTTGCAGTTTGGCACCAGACTAACCAGGATCAGAAACAGAGTCTAATAGATAAATACTTTCAAGTAGCTGAGAACGAACTGGGTAAATTTATGCCAACTCAATTTTTAGATATTACGCCTTCAACTCGAGCTGATACTTATACGGATCCTGTTTATGTTGCCATGGCTGAAAAAATAGTTCATTAGTGTTTTGTTCGACTTTGTAATTGAATAGTATATTAGCTAAGATTAAGTTTATTTATAACCAAATGACGATTTATGGTTAGGGGTTGGAATGTCAGAAAATGATTTATCAAAATCGCCAATTAGCGCTTTGGATATTTGTCATGATGTTTGTTTTCATCGTCTATCTTATTTGGATCGCTAGTACTATCGATTCATGGTGGTTTATTTGGCTTTGGAGTACATTCACCATTTTACTAGGTGCTCTTTTCTGGTGTTTGGAAGTCAAGGTTAATGCCGATGAAATTCTCCTTTCCTATGGGTTTGGTTTTATCAATAAAAAAATCCAACGTCAACAGATCCTACAAGTAGAAGTCGTACGGAATGCTTGGTGGTATGGTTTAGGTATTCGCCTCACACCACATGGCTGGATGTGGAGCATTTCGGGGCTAGATGCTATAGAATTGACATATCAAGATGGCAACAAGTTCCGGATTGGAACTAATCAACCCCAAGGCTTATATCAAGCATTAATAACTGGTATTTGCTAATACGAACATCATACTCAAATAAGCAAAAAAGGACAGTTGAGGAAATGCCAACCGATCTAGAAATTTATCTATTTGACCTACGAGGCTATGTCCAATTGGAACAGGCTTTGTCAATCCAGGAAGTCGAAGTCCTAAATCATTCTTTGGACCAGATCCCATTCTTGCAACCAGGTGAATGGTACGGACATGTTCAAGCACATAGCTATGGTGGAGAAACCGGCTTAAATCTACAACAAATTTATGAAGCCGGCGAACCTTTTGAGAAACTGATTGATCATCCCGCTTGGATTGATAAAATCAAACATTTTGTTGGTGGATCTGGCACTTTTGATTATCATCACGGTCCACTTTTTATCGATGAAAATATGGCCAATTTCCGGGAACCTGGTGAAGCCATTGGGCTCCACTCTGGAGGGTTTCCACCTATCATGAGGAACCAATACCGTTATCATGGTGGCCGCTTTATGTGTGGTCAGGTCAATATATTGATCGCTCTAACCGACATTGGTCCTGGTGATGGAGGGACAATGCTGATACCGGGTAGCCACAAATCCAATTTTAAACACCCTTACTTTGATGACTTTTCTATGGGGCAAGACCGTTCATCCGTCGATGGTATCGAAGGAGCAGTCGAAGTTTACATGAAAGCCGGCGATGCACTACTATTTGTGGATGGTATTTCACATGGTTCGGCTAAGCGCACCAACGAAGGTATCAGACGAATTGTGATATATCGATACGGACCATCTTGGGGCAATTTTAGGCATGGTTATCAACCATCAGCTGAATTACTCGAAAGACTAACACCGGAACGCAGACAAATTGTGCAACCCCAATCTTTACTACCACGCCAACCACAAGTTTACGTTTAAACCAATAAATTAAACAGGAATAAGATTATGCGCCCTTACATTGATTGCCACAATCATATCGGTCGGACTATCAATCGAGTGCCACCAGTTGGACAGAATACGTCCATGTGTTTAGCTCGATTTGCCGAAACTAATATCTATTCAGCTATCTCAATGCCAACAGCCGTTGGTAGTCCAATTAATCGTGGAATTGATGATATTTGGGACCAAAATCAGGTCATTTCTCGAGCCTGCCAGAGTTTTCCTGATCGTTTTCCGATTGGTTTAGCTCTGATCGAACCTAGATTTGGCAAAAGAGGGGTTGAAGAAGTTGAACGTGCTATGAGTGAATTGGACTTAGTAGGTATTGTTGGCCACCCACCGGTGAGAGAGGATGCGATCCCATTCATTGAGGTAGCTGCTGCCCGTGGGGGTCTTTGTAATTTACACTTGCATGACCAATTGATGGTTAATATAGCTCAAATGTTTCCTCAAGCACAGTTTATTGTTCATGCCAGCAGCTATGCTAGCGAAAATTTGGCTAAATTTGATAATGTCTGGTTCGAAGTAGTCCAATATCCGGACGGGCGGGGGTCCAAATGGGATTTCACTGCTCTCGCCAACAGAGTTGGCCAAGAACGTATCATCTTTGGAGCAGATTTACCTTATTATGACTACCGATTCTTGCAAAAAATTCTCGAGACAGCCGACTGTAGTGATCAACTAAAAGACCGAATTGCCTACCAAAACATAATCCCACTAATTCAGTATTATAATGCCAGTTGGCAACTACCAACTGAGCCGATCCAATCTCCCAGAATTTACCAAGCTGAACATTTATGGGCTTGTAATATGCAGCATACTGATCGTCTAACAGTCTATGCTTAAATCCCGATAGGTTGGCTCCGTTATTAGGAGGTGTCCTATACTCGACTTGGTAATTGGTCTGATGTCCAACGTTCCCCGGCTTGGAGTAATTGGTAGGCTTGACCAGTCGTTTCAGCCGACTTCACAAACAGCTCAGTTGAAACAGTGTTAAATGTGAACATCTGGTAGTGACATGGAATCACCAATTTGGCACCTATCGATTTAGCTAATTCAACAGCTTCTTTACCATCCAAATTGCCGGATACCCGCCGGGCAGGCACCGACCCGTTGATAGGTAAAAGGGCAACGTCAATTGACCAAGATTTCAAGATGTCTACTATCCCATCGTACAACATCGTGTCACCAGAGTGATAAACTGTCCAATCATCAAATTCGATCAAGTAACCCAAATAACGGTGATTTCCGTCTTTATCCTGTTCTAACTCTTCGTGGGCAGATGGTACCGCCGATACTTGAAAGCCACCAATTGCGGTTGATTGATTATCGTTCAGACCAATCAGATTTTCAGGGCCAGTTTGCAAACGTTTACTGGCAAAAAATTTATTGGCAGTTGGTACAATAATCTTAATTTCCGAATTTACCTCCATCAATGGTATTAGGGTTTCCCCATCTAGATGGTCGGTGTGATTATGACTGGAGGTCGCGCCATCAATGAAGTTGAGCTGATAAGGAGAAACTACAATTTCGGTCATTCGAATGTGTGGCTTATCAGTCTGAAAATATTTTTTGGTCAATGAATCAGATAGATAAGGGTCTAACAAAAGGTGTTGGTTTTGCCACTGCAATAAATATCCACTTTGTCCTAACCACCATAACCGAAACCCATCTTTTTCTTTTCTAGCTATTTCTACATCTGTTAAAAAAGCTTTACCTTGTAACACCGGTTGAATCATACTTGGGCAAACTTCTCCCATAAGATAGTTAATTGATCAAAAGTCAAAGGTTTAGTCTGCAAAACCAATCGATAACGATAGGCAACGGCCTCCCCAGTTTCTAAATTCATCTCTTCCTTAATACAAGGAGAAGGATTGATTCCACGTTGACCGTCGACTCTCCACTTGACAGGATGGTCAGGATTAGCTGGATGATCTAATATAGCAATACCACCACCTTTGCTACTGCCTTCTATCGGCATATGTAGACTTACCCAGCGAGCTGGTTGCTGTTCTGTTTCATCACCTTGTTGTCCAGCTGAGTTGAAAACACTGGCCTCGTAATATTGCCGAAATGGCATCCGAACAAAAAGTCCACCGTAACTATGTTGTTCGATACGAACATCAGAAATTGCCTGTAATTTCCAGATAAGGTCCAAAATCATATGTGCACTATCCAAACCGAGCGACCAATTCTGATGTTCTAGTAACAACGATTGCCCCTCAGTATTTCGCCAAATAGCTTCAATCGTCCAACTCGGATGAATCCGGTCGATAATACCAATCGAAATTGGTTCTATACTACCGATTGGTAGGTTTGCATTCTGTCCAGGATCTAACCAAAAATCACATCCATTGACACCATGGAAACCAGTTTGCACCCCGTGTTGCCAAGGGTGATGGCCGGGACTATCCTCAGTCAAACAGACCGTATCGTCTATCGTTCGAAGGGGATGAATATAAGGACGTAAGCCCGATCGAGCATTATGTTGTAAAATTACTCTTTTCTGACGGATATCATCAATAAACAGACAACTATTTTCGATTCTCATTTGCCAACGGGAATCAGTTTGCATCATGACCTCTGTTACTCTTAAATTATATAATTTGGCTTAAGAATTGTTTTGAGATGAAATTGATAGGGGATGAATCTCAATTTTTGCTAATCGTTCAGTTTGATGATAGTCACTTTCTAGCAAACTAACTGGTAAATTTACTAGACGTCACTAACTTCTTTTGACCGACAAGGATTTAGAATCGAACAAGAAAGCTGAAATTAAAGCTGTAATCGGAATTGTCAAAACCAAACCAAATGTACCAGCCAAAATCCGCAGAATCTCAGATGACATCATCCCAACGCTAAGCAATTCGACTAGAGGTGATTTGAATAATTGTAAATCGGGTGATGCAACTGCCATCAACAATAATAAACGAACACCAATATAGGCGAAAACCAAAGTATTAACCATAGTACCAAGAATATCAGTACCAACATTCATCCCTGAAGATGCCAGTTGCCAGCTAGACATATTAGGATTAGCTCGACGAATTTCTTCCATTGAGGAGGATACTTCAATAGCACCGTCGACAGCTACACCTAGTAAACCAATCAACATACCAGCTAGAAGAAGTTGCTGAAAATCGAATGGTGGTTGGCGTAAAGCTTCAACAATATCAACGGCAATGGCGTCTTCCATACCGGTGAAATGCAGGAACTGTTGAGAAAGAACAACAATCAGACCAGCAGTCATCACCCCGCCCATAGTTCCCAAAACGGCTGAAAAGGTTTTACGACTCGGCCCGATAACAAATACCAAAGAACAAAAAGCGATCAAACCGCTACTTAAAGTGACAATCAAGACCGGTGGTTTGCCTTCAGCAATCATTGGTAACATAAAGAAATAAATCACTAAACCTGATCCGACCAAGGCACACACGGTCCGAATCCCTTCTTCTCGACCAACGACAATAACACAGATTAGCATCAAACCTAACAAAAAAACAATAAACTGGTCTCGACCAAAGGCCTGAACTTGTTTAACTAATCCTATTTGATCAGGAGAACCACCTAGTCGACAAAGAACAGTGTCACCAGGTTCAGCTGGTATACTCAGCAACGGCATCTTGGTATTAACTACGTTTCTCATTACAATTTTTTGCCCGGTATACATGCCCGATAAGATTTCGACCTCCAGAACGTGGTGTTGACGAGTCAGATCATTTCCATTCTGTTCTAGGCGCTGTAACACCTTACCCTTAGCGTATTCGGACTGGGCTAAAATTTGACCTTGACTATCTGTTGAGCTTGAAATCACTGCAGATTGCTTCTGTAAATAATCTTGGAGCCAAAAAGTAAGGCCAATGACGATCAACAAGGAAATTGGTACTAGCCAGTTTGTAGTAGGTTCCGCTGGTTGGTCAAGTTCGGCAGGTGGTAGAGCTGACTTATCAAGAGTATTATCTGGTTTGGCCCACCTAGTCGTGAGTCCAGCTAATACGGCCGTGATAGGAACTGTCAATACCAAGCCAATGGTTCCCACAATGGCTTGAACAATTGAGGCTGAAATGGCTTCATCATTCAGCAAACGTAAAAAGGGATAGGTTGTACCGACTTCGGGAAATTCTATTTGTGGTAAAAGGAGGGTAATTATATCAGCACCTAGATAGGCAAAAATAAGTGTATCAGCCATGGTTCCCATTACGTCTCGTCCTACGTTTAGTCCAGCTTGAATGGCTTGTCGAACAGTAATATTCGGATTGACTGATTTAACCTCATAAACGGCGGATGAGATTGACATACCAACATCCATCATAGCTCCGACCGACCCCAAAATCATACCGGCAACTAAAATACCTTCAAAATTCCATCCGTGAGCTGCTGGGGTTCTCCAGAGTGCAATACCTAGCTCTAAATAGCCGAACTCTTCGGCTAGACCGGTTAGATACAAAGCCTTCTGGCTCAGAACTGACAGGATTCCCACTGCGACCAAACCACCTAGAGTACCAAACAGACCCGAAATCATTTTTCTGCTCAGTCCAGTAATAAATAAAAAGGTTATCAGTGTTAGAAAAGCAGAAATAGCTAATGAGATACCGATTGGGTTATACCCCTTTGCTAACAATGGCAGAAGGATATAAAAAACAGTCAGTGCAGAAGCCACTAGTGTTAGCAAAGCTCGTATGCCTTTCGCTCCACCAACTATGATCATCAGACAACTAAAGAAACCAGCTAGATAGAGCAGAAAAGGAGTGCGAAAACGCTCTAATAAGCGAACTGAATCAACATTCTGTTGGTCTTTAGTCCGGAGAGGGATTTCCAGGAAAACACGGTCGCCGATAAAAAAATCTCGATCACTAAAGACTCGGCCGATTTTTTGATTGTCAAAATCGACTATTTGCCCACGGAAGCGACCTGAAGTAATGCGCAAAGTAACCACTTGGTCAACTGATTCTGTCGTGTTCAAACGAATGACTCGGCCGATGCATAACAGCGTATCCAAAGCTCCATGCTGAACAATAGTGGAAAAACGTGCTAAGCTTAAGTGTAAAATACCAAGGACTATCATAATTAGTCCTATGCAAAGTATTTTGAGTCGCCAAGTATTCACTATTCTTTATTGGATGATTCACCGATCATCATTTGACCTAGTCGAGATAAGTTATCACGAAAGTCTGTTGCTAAAGTAAGTTGTCCGTCGAAGATAACAAAAATACGATCACTAAGAGCTAAAACCTCATCTAGTTCACTCGAAATTAGCAGAACCCCTCGCTGTTTTTGTCTCTGATCGAGCAGTTGTTGATGGACGTAGTCAATAGCTCCGACATCTAGTCCACGCGTTGGGTTAACTGCCAGTAAAAAATCAGGGTTAGTAGAAAGCTCACGGGCAATAATTACTTTTTGCTGATTACCGCCTGAAAGAGCATTTGCGCTAATTTCTGTACTAGGTGTACGGATATCAAATTTTTGGACTAGATCGGCCATCGAGAAACGAAGTGCATCTCTATCTAAAACGATACCAAGAAAACTAAACCAACTTTTTCTATTAAGATGTTTCTTCAGTTGATGTGGGTTGAGCAAAAGATTTTCATTTAGTGAAAAGGGTAGAACGAGTCCATCTGTGTGTCGATCGCTTGGGATATAACCATAAGGTTTCTGACGTAGATGGTGGGTGGGCATATTAGTTACTGGTTCAGAGGACTTATCAGATTGAAGTTCGTTTGAGGGATAGAATCGAATATGGCCTGATTCGACCTTTTGCAGCCCCATAATAGTTTGTGCTAATTCTATTTGACCATTACCATCTATACCTGCGATACCAACGATCTCTCCACGTTTGACCGTCATCGTACAGTCATTAAGAGCTCGTTTTGAAGAGTCATTCAGTACTGTTATTTGTTCAATCTCTAAAACGGGTCGATCTGATTCCACCTCTAATCTTTGGTGGACTGGAGGTACAGGTCGGCCAATCATCTGCTCTGCCAAATCTGCTGCTGATGTTTCATTGACATTAGTTGTCATTACATGCAAACCCCTTCGTAAAACAGAGATTTGGTCGCTGATAGCCATTACTTCCCTGAGTTTGTGACTAATAAAGATGATAAGTCGACCGTCGGTCCTTAGTTGGTCAAGCACTTGGAATAAATCATCAATTTCTTTTGGGGTAAGAACTGCCGTTGGTTCATCTAGAATCAGGATTCGTGCTTCAATGGCCAAAGCCTTTAGGATTTCTACTCGCTGCTGCTGACCAACCGGCAATTGCTGGATTTTGGCTTTTGGATCAACTGATAAACGCCCTCCACCATGTCGTTGACAGAGCTCGTCCACCAGTTTTTCCGCTTGATTTGCTTTATAAACCCAATCTTTTCTTTGTTTTAGTGGCTGGCTAAGAAATATATTTTCGGCTACTGTCAATGTCGGGACTAGCATAAAATGTTGATGGACCATGCCGATTCCCAATTCTACAGCTACGTTAGGCGAAGAGATTTCAACGGCTTGGTCATCAATCAAAATTTCTCCCGCATTAGGTTGATACAGGCCATAAATCAAGTTCATCAGTGTTGATTTACCTGCTCCGTTTTCGCCTAGTAGTGTATGGATTTGTCCACCTTGGAAGGACAAACTGATCTCAGAAACGGCGATCTGCGGACCAAATCTCTTTGTAATACCACGTAACTCTAGCATAACATCATATGAGACATTATCAGGCTAAATCGATGGCTCTTCAGGTTTTGCCTTTTGCTCCAAACTGCGTCGTTTTTTTAAGAAAAAAAACATACCAGAGTTCAGTAAGGATAATCCAAGCAAAAATACCACAATTAGGCTAAACCAAATGGGAGGATTGATTTTGGTTGGGGTACTGGGTGCAGTTTTTCCTTTGTCAGATACATTTTCTGGTTCTTCTGGTTCGAGTGCATCCACAGATATCTGCCAACACCAACAGGATATAAAAACAGCAACAAAAAACATGACCAGTCGAGGATGATAAAGATCTTTGTCTTTAAATTTTGACATCGGATTAGGATCCGCCATAGGTGAGTGTACGGGAATATCCCCTAAATTGAGTGATTAACTCTTCAATGATTAGTTTTATCATAGCTGTTAGTGGAACGGCCATTAGCATTCCAATCAAACCCAGAAATTGTTCACCTACTAAGACCACTATCACTGTCGTAATCGGATCTAATTCAACACTTTTTCCCACCAAAAGTGGGGTAACCAACGCGGTATCGATGATTTGCACACCTATTGTTATAACAATAATTCCGATAAAGCTTGATCCAACCCCAAAGCGAGAGTCAACAAAGACAACTACTAATGCGGGTATTGCTCCAATAAATGGTCCTATGTATGGAATTAGGTTAGCTAAGCCCGCAACTGTACCCAGCAAAATAGCGAAAGGCAAACCCAATATCAGATAACCAATCAGACATATAATGGCAATTATAACGGTTTGAACTAAACGGCTACGAAGATAATCACCCAACTGGCGATCAATACCATCCAGTAAAATCAGTGCCGGCTCAAAAATCCGGTTCGGTACTGCTCTGATCAGCCCTTTTTTCATCTCACGGCCACCACTCAGAAAAAAGCATGAGGTGAACAATATAATGATGCCATTAATAAAAGCCGAAAACAAGCCTTTGGCCGAAGTTGTAACAGCCCCCATAATTTGCTTCGACTGGCCCACGATCAGAGTTTCTATTCTTTTCATAGAAGCTTCAATCACTTGATGAGTACTAAGTTCATATTGTTCCGATTTGATTACATCAGTTGTGACTTCCATTCGTAGTTGATTAATTAATCTGTCTTTTAACGAAATCGGTAAGGCATTTAGTATGCGTTCGACTTGACCAACCAAAGCCTGGTTTTGATTAGTTTGTAAGTGGTCAATTTGACCAGCTACTTTGGAAATTGCAAAAATGGATCCAAAAGCAAATGAGGTTAAAATCAACAGAGGTACAACTGTGACCGCTAAGCCTCTAGGAAGACCAACATCATCCAAATAATCGACCATTGGAGACAATATATAAGCAATCAGAAAAGAAATCATGATGATGGTCAAAGTATCCCGAATTAAGTAGATTAGCCCAGCAATAATTGCAATGAAAACGGTTATCATTGCGAGACTAATTAATCTCAGAAATATGTTCTGTTCGCGAATACCTTGCGATTGTCGACGAGACTCTCGGCTGATGGACTGACTATCTTGCGCGATTCGGTCTACAGTTATTGACACTGGTAGCAGCGTTTCCGTTAATATGTCTATTGAATCAGCTGGGTGTTCTGTCGTTGACTGATGATTCATGTTAGATGTATTTAATCATGTGGTCGGTTAGCTGCCTATTTCAGCTTGAAGTTTCTCAATCGTATTATGAGCTTCTTGGAGTTGCCGGTTAGTGACACGTAGTCGAGAAGCTACAATTTTGGCTAGAGTAAAAATCAGAGTGGAAGCTAAGCGCGAATGAGAATCGATTAACTTCATCAGTTCAGGTCGAAAAAAACCTATCATTTCTGAATCCTGAATTGCTTGAACTGTAGCTGTCCGTGGAGAGTTATCAATCAAACCGACGTCGCCGAAAAAGTTACCACTGCCTAGTTTAGCCAAAGAGACCACTGAACCATCATCACGTTCCTTTGTTACCTCAACGGCTCCTTCCATAATAATGTACATACCAGCCGCGTCTTGACCTTCGATCACTATAGGTTCGCCTGATCGGTAGGAGCGCCGATAAGCGATTTGAGCAATGTGCCGCAGGTCTCGATCACTCAAATCTTCGAAAAGATCAATTTGCTTCAGCAGACCAGCCACATCTTTCTCAGCCTGTTTTCGTTTTCCTTGTTTACCTATAGCTTGCCATATACCGTCGGGTCTATTCATATTAATAACATATATACCAAAATATTGAGTTGCACCATCTTAGGAGATATAGCTAAATTTAGCAAGGAGTAAATCAAACTAGTGCTAAGGTTCAATTGACTAAATTGTGATATACCTGTCTTAAATTTTCAACTATGACCGGCCATCCATAATTTTTTTCTACTCGTTCTCGTCCCTTTTCTCCTAGCGATCGGCGCCGTTGAGCATCATCTAAAAGTTCAATGACTGCCCTGGCAAATTGATCTGGTTGATCCGCCAGAACAATTTCCTGCTGATCAACTAGATTTAACCCTTCTGCACCTATTGTGGTAGAGACTACAGCTTTTCTTAGGGCTAATGCTTCTAGTATTTTCAAACGAGTTCCTCCACCAATTCGTAATGGAACAACATAGACACTAGCCCGATTTATGTATGGTTTTACATCATCCACACGTCCTGTAATTATCACTTCGCTATTGGTATTTGCTAATTCGACCATTTGTCGCAGTTTGTCGGTTGGATGCTGACCCACCACCAACATCCGCACATTGGGATAACTCTGCCGAACATGAGGCAAAATAGACTTCAGAAAGAAGGTTACCGCGTCTTCATTAGGATACCAATCCATACTTCCAGTGAAAATTAATGTCTCAGGTTCTTCAATTACTTCAGAAACTTGATACAGATCGAGGTCAACACCATTAGCAATAACATGTACAGGTAATTGTGGGCAAGCTCGATTCAGAAGCTCTTGGTCATTAGCTGAGACACAAGTCGCTGCCGAAAATTCACCATAGCTCTCACGTTCACATCTACTGAAAGCCTTGGCTTGTGTCCAATAAATTAGTTTTTTTACCGGATTTTTGGTTTCTTTTGCCAAACGTTTCCAAATGTAAGAATCTATATTCTGGGTGGAAAGAAGCGTTGGTATTTTAGTTGGTAATGAATATTGTGCGGCATGAAACATTTCATAGTGAATTAGGTCAATTTTTTTCTGATCCAGCAACTGATGAAACAGCTTTTCCAATTTGGATGAGTAATAGCGAGAAACAGTCACTGGTTGTCGCTTTGTAATTGCCCGAATGACTGTATCCATTGTAACCGATGGTAGAGAAGGCGAACGTTCGACCAAATGACAATCAATACCAAGGCCGGTCAAATAATCAATCCCAGATTGGTCTTCGGGTGTGGTTTGTAAGGCTAAGAATGTTATCTGCTCGGTTCTTGCTAATTGCTCAAGCAAATTCAGAACTCGAATCCGCCCACCATCGGTAGCTGGAAAAGGGACAGTAATAGAAAAAAAGAGGATTCTCACCAGTCCTACTACTAATCAGTTAAAAATCAGGAACTTGAACTTCGACCTCTTTCCCAAGGGATTGAGATTTAAAAATACCGTCCATGATGACATTGGTCAATACCACACCTTCTGGTGGAATTGGTGATGGTGTACCACTACGAACTGCGTGGCCGAAGGCTTCCATTTGGGCTTTCCAGACATCGACACCAGGTAAACCAGAAAATTTGATATTGACCATCTGTTGATCGAACCAACCTTTACCAGCATCTTCAGTCTCAACCCCATAACCTTGATCTTGAGCCAAATTTTGTACTTGTTCTGTTAAGCTATCGGCGTATACCACTGGGCCACCTAGTGATAGACCTGCATCTTTGCCTAAAAAGTAAGTACCACCCAAAGAATTCTGATGAACTGCCCAAGACACTTTGAACAATAACACTCCACCATTATCAAATCTGACCCAGGCCGCACCGAATTCTTCTACATCCATATCATCCCAGCGTGGGTCTTGGTGTGCAATATAGTCAGCTGTAACAGCCGAAACACGAACCGGTTTGGGGTAGCCCATCACAAATAATGCATTATGCATATTGTAGATTCCAATATCAACAACTGCTCCAGCCCCAGCAGTCCTCTTATAAATAAAGGTGTTGCCAGGGATTCCGCGGCGGCGAGTAGCCGTTGTTTCAGCATAATAGATATCTCCTAAGATACCGTTATCAACTAATTTGCGTGCCAATTGAATATCACTACTGAAAGTACTATGAATACCAATTTGTAGTATTTTTCCGCTAGATTTTGCGACTCTGACCATTTCCGTTGCATCCTCTAGGGTTGCGGCCATTGGCTTTTCACAAAAAACGTGTTTTCCTGCCTTCAAAGCAGCAATAGTTGGATCTTTATGAGCCTGGTTATAAGTACAAACACTAATAGTATCGAGATCCACAGAATTTAACATCTGTTCTACATTAGTGAAAGTATTTTGAGCAGGAACTCCCCACTCTTCAGCAGCTTTCTTGGCTTTTTCTTCGAAAATGTCACAGACTGCTACGATTTCGAACCCGCCAGCTTTTTGGTATGCTTTTTGGTGAGCGCGGGAAATACCACCTGTTCCAATAATTCCAACTCGAATTGTGTCCATCTTATTTTCCTTTTTCTATAACCTACTAAAATAACGTAACTTAAAGTCAATTACTGACCGCTTTTTAGCTTGAAATCAGCCCAGAAATTGACCAATCTACCTCGATGTGAAACCAGTATTGGTAAATTGGCCAACTCGTCAAAAAACGCAGCTTTTGTTTTCGCTTGATCAGGAATGATCCGGACTTTTTGCATAGTGTCTCGATCGAAGTGTAGATTGGCATATTCATGCCCGCCGGATTCTCCACACCGATATACTAATACATTGTTACCAGCCTTCAAATCGACCTCAACGTCAAAATCAACTTCTGTGGGACTTCCTGTCCATTCAGAATCATTATGCCACTTTTGACCGTTGATCCAAATTTGTGCGTAATCATCTTGAGCTGGGGACATTATAGCCTTCATATTTTTTGGTGCATTTATAACGATAATTTGCCAAGTATCAAAATTGTTAAGATCTGCAAATCCGTAGCGCGAAGACATATTTCTGCCACCAGCAGCATCTGGTCTAGTTCCCAAATTTACAATCATCCAATCACCTTCCGTACCAATCATAGTATGTTTAGGAGGAAAATTAACCCTAACCTCTTTGGTCTTAAGTAAACCTTCTATGGTCGAAAGACTCGGTTGATCCAAAATACCGTTGGTCGCATTTTTAATATGGTCAACTCTCGCAGATTTTTTTGCTCCTCCATTGTTCATATAACCACTATCAGGTCCATACCAATTGAGTATCCAGAGTGCGTCAGGACGTTTTTGGTTTAGCCTTGATTGTTCCGGCTGTTGCATTTCTTTTTCTTTTGACAATGGTCCACTGGTAATTACTGGTCCGGCGAGAGATATCATAGGAATGAAAAGGCAAAAGGATAGTATATTTATAAGAGCCGACCATTGGGAATTGCCCAAAAGACATTTTGCTAAGTTAGGCAATCTATCTTGTTTCAACCTTTTCTCCTTGATTTTATCATCTTTAGCCAACGCCCACTACTTGGGAACATTGACCACACAACGAAACCCACCGGCATCGAATCGATGATCAGGGTTTGCATAATCCCGATAATCAACTCTAACATATTCAGCGCTATAGCGATAAGATCCACCTCTTAGAACTCGTCCAGATAACACTGTGCCAAAATTCTTTGTCAATTCTACTAGGCTCAAGCTTCCAGCCAATGGATCTTTTAGTCTGCTATTTTGGTAAAACTTATCATCAAATGCATCTAGGCACCACTCAAACACATTTCCAGAAAGATCATGTAACCCATAACCGTTGGCAGGGAAACTTCCAACTGATTGGAGTAACCGATTTGCATCATTGTCAAAATCAGTGTAGTTAGCTTGTTGCTGATTAATGATACTACCCCAAGGGTAAGATCGCCTGGCCAATCCTCCTCGTGCTGCATATTCCCATTCAGCTTCAGTTGGTAGTCGCTTTTTGGCCCAAACACAATATGCCATCGCATCGTACCATGTCACAAAAATCATTGGATGCTGTTCAGTAGGCGAAAAATTGGCAACTTCGGCCCAATCATTGTATTCATAGCCAGTAAGATCAGTAAACCGTCTATATTGGCCAACGGTGACTTCGTACGTATCCATATAAAAATCAGAAATTTCAACTTCGTGGATAGGTTGAGCGTGTTGCATTTCTTCACTACCCATCAAAAATGTTCCAGCTGGAACCAAAACCATTTCAGCTTCATCTGGCTGCCACCGAATTTTTTTTGTCAGTCGATGGTGATCGTCAGCAACAATTTCAACTACATATCCATCAGAAAAATGATACAGCGGGATTTCATCGGTAATTGTCCACAAAATTTCTTTCTGTTCACCACTCATTACACCTAACCCTACATCGCCACTTAGTTTTTTAGGTGAGATATGTTTACCATCTTTGGTTATTACTATCATTGAGATGGTTAATTGATCTCCATTTTGATCCATAGCAGTGTAAGTGATGCTGACTTCGCTCAGCCCTATCTGCTTAGCTATAACATTACTTACTCTAGGAACTCGGTTTTCGGGATCAACTAACTCAGATTGACTCACAATCGGGCAAAGAAGAATTAGAAACCAAAAATGGCGGAGAATGTGGATAACCAAATCCTTACAAAGAGGCATAGTCCTTCTATTTTATTAGTACCATTGGTTGGTATTGGCTACTCACTTTAAAATTTTCTCCGGTTTCCAGAACACCATAATAGACGCCGCTAGCGACGAGCTGTCCAGCTTGATCACGTCCATCCCAGTAAACTGCGTCTTTAGAACTATTATGAACCCCAGCAGTTTTATACCCTAAAAGTAATCTTCGTACCAATTTCCCATTCGAGTTATAAACTGAAAATCGAACTTTCGTAGGGAAATTTAACTGGTATGGGATCCAAGTTTCTGGGTTGAAAGGGTTGGGGTAGTTCAACATCAGCTGAGGATATGTACTAGTTTTAGTTTGCCAGCTTAAATCATCAAGCAAAGTTTCAACTTGCTCTATAATACTAGGATTTAAGTCAGATTGGGTTAAGCAATGAAAAGCTTGCTTTAACCTCACTTTTTCCTCAATCGTGACAAAGATTTTTTCGAATTGGTTTTGGTGTGGGGCCATTACGATCAGTTGGCTAAATTGTTTGACAATCACTACTAAATCCAAAATATTAACAATCCCATCATCATTTAAGTCTCCAACTAAATCTTTACCAGATTGACCAAACTGTTTGGCAGCTATTACTAAATCTAAGACGTCGATGACGCGATCTCGATTGAGATCTGTAGGAGGACGGCGGTCGATGGCAAATGGCTCCGACCAACCTTTTCCTGCCTCTAAACGTTTGGCTTTAGCTGGCATAATACAGAAAATTACTATAATTAGAAAAATGAATGATAAGCGAGGAAGGACAAACATTTACTACTTTTCAGTCTTAGTAGTTGAATTTGGGGACAACGGACGCAATACCCTAAAACCAACGAAAGATAATTTCAATTTCGGATACAAATGGAGTCGCATCGTAGTAGTACAACGGTTGATATTATCGATCCATCCTCCACCACGGATTACTCTCCAGCTACCTTTCGTAGGTCCAGTCGGATTATGAGTGGGTGAGTAAGCGTAGTAGATTTCGCTATACCAGTCGCTTGTCCACTCCCAAACGTTGCCGGCCATGTCTAATGCACCGTAATAGCTTTTTCCTTGTGGGTATGATCCTACAGGAGCTAATCCATTGTCATACTGATCGTTACCATTCCAGCTATTAGCCAACGCAAATATTGGTCCTTTGGTCGTTGGGTTATTACCCCAAGGCCAAAGCCTATCAATTGGTCCTGCTGCAGCCTTTTCCCATTCAGCTTCAGTTGGCAATCGACCACCAACCCACCTAGCAAAGGATTCAGCGTCTGCCCAAGATACACCAACAACCGGTTGATTAGGATACTCTAAAGCCCGTTCCGGCCAGTTACCGATATTGTGTGGAAAATTTTGTGGCGTATGAGATTCGGTAGCTTGCCAAAATTGGTAATATTCCTGATTGGTAACTTCAAATCGGCCAATTTCAAAAGCTTCTAGATAAACACGGTGAGATGGTTTTTGATCCGGAGCTCTTTGGTCGTGCCCCATTGTGAACCAACCGGCTGGAACTTTTACAAATTCGGAATTTTCCAAATTGACAGATCTCGCGGCTAACGTATTTTCTTGCCCAACTAATAGCAAGTTCCAACCCCAAATGAGATAGCTTAAGCCTAATAGTTTCCAAAATGTCATTTAGGAGTTCCACCGCTGGTTGCATTTTTCAATTCTTGATAGGCGCTAAAATGATACTCTGCTGATTTTTGATCTCCCATTTGCTGGTGTAACTTACCAAGATTTAAGTGATAATATGGTTCCGATGGATTTAAATCGACTGCACGCTGAAAAGCTACAATTGCTTGTTGAATCTGACCTTGCATCGCATAGGTTGAACCAAGGGTATTGTATAGAATTGGCTCATCCGGCTGAATTTCGATAGCCTTAAATAACGATTCTCGAGCAGGAACAAGAAGACCTAACTCCATAAAGGCTCGGCTTAAACCAATGCGATGGGTTGCATTTTTGGGTTCTAGAGATACACACCGTTCAAATGCTCTAACAGCAAAAGGATAGTTCTGAGTTTCCATAGACAAATGTGCCAAGCCGGACCAAGCGGTGATATCTTCTGGATTTTCTTGTGTTAAACGTGATAATCGTTCGTGTTCGGCTGTCATTTTTTGTAGGTACTGAAATTGAGCCATTGACTTCTGCCCACCTTCTCTTTTCCCCAATCGTAAAAGAGCAGTACCCAAGCCATGATGAGGTTGAGGAAAACTTGGAGCTAACTGAATTGCTTTTTCAAAACACTCAGTAGCTGCTTTATATTCCCGCTGGTTGAGATATGCCATCCCTAGGTTATACCAGATGATAGTAGAAGCAGGATTCAGCTCAGAAGCGGAAGTTAGAGATTCGACAGCCCCTGCGAAGTCTTGTATCTTAATTTGAGTTTTGCCCAAGGTTTTTTGTGCTCGAACATGAAATGGGTCTTGATTAACGACTTGTTTAAGTGCTTTAGAAGCAGATTCCCATTGGCCTAAATTGAAGTGTGCCCGACCTTTTGCATATAGTGCTTCAATATCATCAATCAATAATTTAAGCATCTGATCTGTTGTTTCCACTACACCATTCCACAATTCTTTCTCAGAGTACCCCATACTGAGATAGTAGTAGACTTCAGGTTGGTTAGTACCTAGAGCTATCGCTTGTTCTAGTTCCTCTATTCCAGCTGCTGTTTGACCTTGAAACATCAGCATAATACCACGATCAAGATGTGAAATGTCAGCAGAGCTAGATTGTGCCCAAACCGTCGTGGCCGAATAAACAGTGAGGCTAAATACTAGTATAATCGAGATTAACTTTTGTTGAATGATCGGAGCTTTCGATGCTGCAATCGATCGATTTAAGATATTCATCACCACACCATTGTCTTATACTAGAAACTGTTTGTCAATATGTCGAAAGGTCCTAGGTGATTGACTCAACACATGCTTTTAGTTTCGATAACCCTTCGGCGGCCACCTCAACTGACCCTTTTTCCCAATAATTTGGGTTAAACAGCTCTAAAGATAGCATTCCAGTATAACCGATATTTTTCAAACTAGTAACGATTTGAGGCCAAGGTGCTAACCCATCCCCGGGATAAACACGATCTGCATCCGTAACATTATCCCGATTTGGTTGCTCCGGATAGTCGTTAACATGAACCAAGCCTAGTTTATTAGGTGGAAGGTAATCTAGACCATGTAGGTGTCCACTACCTTTGTACATGTGATAGACATCAGCCAACAATTGAGTGTCAGGATGGCCTGATTCAGCTGCCACCAATAGTGCCTCGCCCATTGTTCCTAAGGTTTGAGCAATCCCCCAAAATTCTAGCAAAGGTTGAGCTTGGAAGGCGGTGGTGGATTCACTCAATTCAGCATAATGCTGTGCAACCGAAAACAAATCTACCTTTCGATTGTGGATGCCAAATGGTGGGGCCGCTACAAATTTACAATCTAAGGCATCAGCCATCTCAAAACAACGCTGAGCTTCATCCAAACCTTTTTTTCGAGCGTCATCTTCTGGCACTGACCATTCAAAGAAAGCGATCAGATTCACAATTTTTAACCCACGATCGTTGGCTTTATCTCGCAAGTCAGATAACGAACCACCGTTCGAAACCCATTCATCAATCTCTTGTATCCAGGGTTCTATACCATCATATCCAGCATCGGCCGCGATATCGATTGCTGACAGAACTGAGGTTTCTGGATGACGAATTGTACTAGTGTTTAGGCAATACAAAAAACTCATGATTTCTTTACTCCTAGATCTTGAATGATAATTCTTTATGATTCAGCGTTGGCTATTAACTGTCGAAATTCTGTTTTATTGGCTAAATCAACGAATAATGGTTCATTGGCTGCTGCTGCTGCATAAGCCGCATCTTGGTTTATAGCTTGTTTCAGGTACGACAAAACTAGATCATATTCCTCTGAAATAGCATAGGCTTTTGCCAAATTGTAGAAAGCTTCGGCATTGTCAGGAGATACTTGAGTAGAAGACAAAAAGGCATCAATTGCTTGCTGATATTGGCCTAGTTTGTTATAGGCGCGGCCTAATCCGTTATAGGCCCATCCGTGGTCCGGTCTAACTTGGATTGCTTGTTTATACGCCTTTACCGATTCTTCATATTTTTGGTCACAGTAGTAAGCATATCCTATATTGTTATAGGCCCACTCGTGAACTGGATCTATCTTTATTGCTTCCTGATAGGCTAAAATTGCTTCTTGGTATTTTTCTTCTTTTCGGTAAGCTATACCTAGATCAACATATTCATTCGCCGTTGATCGCTGGGGAATTAGTGGTTGCTCAATTAGTTCCTTTTGCTGATTTTTGTTGTCATTCTTTAGCGCTTCGATGGCCTGTTGTTGCTGTTTAAATTTAGTGGCAGCATTCTTTAACATACGAGTTTGTTCTTCGACAGTACTAGACAAGGCTAGTTTTTCTCGAGTTAGAGCCTGAATTTCACCATCTCTCTGTTGTAACTCAAATTCGATCTCCTTTTGATTTTTTTCTCTTTCAACCGAAATTTCTTGTACTTCTTCAGAAACAGTTGTTTCTAATTCGTCTATCCGATTTTTCAGTGTTTTTACTTCTGCCTGGCTGTAGTTATTGGCATTTAAGCTGTCTTGCAACTGTTGGGTCAGCATTGAGTTTTCATTTTTCAAACTCGTAAGTTTTTCTTCTTGGGCTGCCAAAGTTTTTTCAAATTCCTGATGTTTGTCTGATAGGTTGGATTGGCTGTTGTTTTCCTCTACTTGGTCCAAAAAATGTTGTAATTGTTGATTGCTTACTGAAACTTGTTCTTCGAGTATTGAAACTTGATTTTCCAAGGATTCAACAGCAGCCAGGCTATTTGTCTCTAACTCTTCTAGGGATTGTTCTTTCTGATTCAATTGTTGCTGTAAGCTATCCCGACTATCAGTTAGACTCAACAAATCAGATTCGAAATTGAGCTTTAAGGCTTGTAATTGTTCAATTTGTTCTTGTTTTTGTCCCAGCTCGTTTTCACTCAAAGATCGATGGGCTTGTAGCTCTTCTATTTGTGCTTCTAGTTTTCCTGTTGACGCTATCAAATCTTGGTTCAAATTATCTTTTTCTAATAAAGTATCCGCTTGTAATCGAAAGCCTGCTTCTAGTTCTTCCACTTGTTGATCGATAAATTCTTTTTCAGCAACAAATTGCTTGATTTGTTCTTCTTTTATCTCTAAAAATGCTGCATTTTGTATCAATTGTTGTTCTAGATCGTGAACAGATTCTTTAAGCTCTATCCACTCAAACTGAAAGCCAATATTCTCCGTTTCTGCTTGAATTTGATTTTTCAATAATTGTTCATTTTTTTGTTCAGTTTGGTTAACCTGTTCTTGCCAGCTTTGCTCCAATTTTTGAAACACTTCTTTTTCTTTGCTTCTTCTTTTTTCTAATAATTCAATTTGTGAATCCTTTTTCTCGACTGTTTTTGACAGTTCTGACTGATTTTCTTTTAACGATTCTAATTTACCTTCAGATACTTCTAAGGCACCTTTTACTTCTTCGCTTTTTTTGCCTAATTCGTCCAACTTAAGCGATTGGTCACTAAGTTCCTCAGATTGATCAATGACTTTTTGTTCTAGTTCATCTTTGTTTTTCTGAAGACTGTCCCGGTGCTCAATCAACTCAGAGTTTTTGGCTTCGAATTGAAATTTCTCTTTTTTAATTTCTTCGGATAAAACCTGAAGATGGTCAATGTCTTCTTCCTGCTGTTTTAGCTTAGTTTCTTGCTCTTCAACAACCTTATCAAGGTTAACTCGAATTTTTTCGAGATCAACAACCTGACCTGTCAGATCTTCACTTTGTTGGCTAATTTTCTCAATTAGTTTCTCTTTTTCTTCCACAAATAATTCAAGCTTCTCCAATTGTTGCTTATGCTCTTGGGATAATTCTTCAATCTCTTCTTTCCATTCTTGTTTTGTCGATTTCACCTCCAAATCAGCCGCCGAAAGATCAATTTGCAGACGGTCGATTTTCTGATCTTGACTAAGTCGATCTCGATCGAAATTATCCCGTTCAGAGTCAATTTCTTCTTGTGATGTCGACATTTGACGGATTAATTCCTTCTGAGCTTGTACTTGCTTCTGAAGTGGCTTGATTTGAGCTAGAAGTTCCAGTCGCCCAATCTCACTAGTTGCGCGATGAAAAAGAGTTTCTGTTTTGGATGGAGCTAGTTCTAAAACTTTTTCCCATGACTCAATCGCTACCTCGAAATTGCCCATTGTAGTTTGTTGATCCGCAAGATCAATTTGCTCTTCTATTTCCGCTTGTTTTTTGAGATTTTGAATCGGTTGATTCGTTGGTAAGAGATCGATAGCTTTTTGCAGAGATTCTACCATCATTCGATATTCGCCTTGCTGCTTTTGGGCATTAGCATCTTCTATGCATATGATCGACTCTTGTATTTGAGTTACTTTGGCTTGCCAATCTGCTAAAGCTGTAAGTTGTTCCTCGAATCCAAGGCTGATAGAACTTTGAATTAGGTTATTGATTGTCGGTTCTAGTTCAGAGATTTCCAGCTCTATATTTGGTAGAGCAGATAAGTCTGGCCAATCGCTTAAGAGTTGCTGACGTGTACCTTGATCAATTAGCATATCGAGTAACAATTGACCTATAGTATCCAATCCATCTAATTTGTTTTGATACCGATCCCAACTATCAACTGATCCAGACTCTTCTGAAACTAAGCAAAAGTCAGTTAATCGAATGATAGGCTCGCTTGTTTCTTGGTTTGGCTCAATCACCATGATATTAGACGGACATAATTTTTGACTTCCTAAATCGATTTCAGCTTCAGACTCTTCCAGATCAGGTTTCACTAACTTAGGCATCTGAGCAAACTTATATACATACTGCAAAGCTGTACAAATTTGATTGATTAATCGTAGTGTTAACTGAAGTGGTAGAGGAGAGCGAGCTTTTAAGTATTCATCTAACGATTGACCTGGAACTAATTCCATCGCCACGAAAGGTAATTCTTCGAATTGGCCATAGTGAAAAAAACGGGCGATATTAGGATGATTGAGGCGACCGAGAGTTTGGGCCTTCTGCTCAAATTTTTGATAATCAATCTCTTTAGGAAACAAGTCGGAGTGGAAAACTTTCAGCGCAATTTCATTACCAAGTCTTGTATTACGAGCTTTATAGACGAATCCATTACCAGTAGAATCTAAGCATGAATCAATTTGATAATAGTTGGAGAATTTCTCTTCTGACTGAAAAATTCGCATAAAAGACCTAAATTTTGATTAGCCCTATAGGCCAAGGTAATAAAGTCAAAGGTACTTACCGATCAATAATTCTAATTTTTGTTTTGCTTCTTCCGGGATTACATTTGGATTTGTGGCGATTGACTTTTCCAATGCTTTATAAGCAGGACTCATTGATCGGTCCAACGGTAAATTCTGAATAGCTGAACGCACAATTTGCTTAGCCGTTTCAACGTTAGCTAACAGATTTTCGATTATCATTTCAGTTGTTACTGTTTCGTGATCCTCATGCCAGCAATCATAGTCAGTGGAGCAAGCCAATACCGCGTAGCTTATCTCAGCTTCTCTAGCTAGTTTTGCTTCTGGGGCTGCGGTCATTCCAATTACATCGAAACCGAATTTACGGTATAGGTTTGATTCGGCTAACGTTGAAAAAGCGGGTCCTTCCATGCAAATATAAGTCCCCCCAGAGTGTATGGTTGCACCAACTTTTTTAGCGCTTTGGTAAATACATTGACCCAAAATTGGACAAAATGGATCAGCGAAACCAACGTGAGCTACGATACCATCCCCAAAAAATGTTGATGTACGGTTTTTGGTATGATCGTACAATTGGTCTGGTACCACAAAATGACGTGGCTCGATTTCCTCTCGTAAACTACCAACAGCACTAACACCAATCAACCATTCTACGCCTAAACTTTTTAACGCATAAATGTTAGCTCGAACATTGATTTCCGAAGGGAGAAGTGGGTGTCCAACCCCATGCCGAGGAAGAAACGCGACTGACTGCCCATCGATTTTTCCGACCACAACCGCGTGGCTAGGTGAACCAAAAGGCGTTTCAATCTCTATCATCCTTAACTCATTCAGACCATCCATTTGGTAAAAACCCGAGCCTCCAATAATTCCTACTTTTGCTTCCATCTTTTATACTCCAAAAACTTGTTACTGTTACAAACCTCTCTAAAAATACATGTACAATCCAATTCAGGCTAATGTATCATTATGAACCTTATCCAGCTAGTTGTTTATATGCTTGAATTGAAATGTGACGACCTGACTATTGAGGGCCAATCGCTCTCAGGTATCTCTACTTACTTTCGTATAGGAGAACTTGATCTCATTTTCGATTTAGGACGTTGCCCAATTTCTTTTATTGGTACCAACCATGTCTTTATCTCTCACTTTCACTTAGACCACTATTTTGGTTTACCCATTTATATCAGTCAACGTTGGATGGCCGGTATTTCACCAGGGAAAATTTTCGTCCCAGCCGATGGCTTGCAACAAATTAGCCAAATTTTAGACCAGATTTCTAAGTTAGACTGTAACAGCCTTTGGACATACGAACTCATACCTGTCAAACCCAATGACCGAATTGAGTTCCGAAACAATTTGGTCGCTTATGTTTTACCATTAACTCACCGGGTAACATCAGTTGGTTATTTGATTTGTGAAGTGAGAAAAAAGCTAAAACCCGAGTTCCATCAACTTAGGGGTTCAGAAATTGCCTCCCTAAAAAAATCTGGTGTTACAGTGACTCATCAAGTTGAGCTCCCTAAGGTTGCTTACTTAGGTGATACCAACACTATTCCGATGAATGACCACCCACTTCTAGCTGAGTCTCCAACTTTGATTTCTGAGTGTACATTTATCCTTCCTGAGGATCGAAAAAAGGCTAGCGACACCATGCACTTACATCTGGATCAAATAGTCGAGATAATGCCGAAAATTAAAAGTCGAAATGTGGTGTTAACCCACTTGTCCCGTCGTTATGATACTACAACTATTCAACAAACTATATTCAGCCGTTTTTCTCGGTCTGATCAAGAACGGATAAAACTGATCATCTAGTTGCCCACGACCGCGATTTTACCACTGATTTGATGAGATTCACCATTTCTTTGTGCAACTAGCGAATGAATATAGACACCCGCTGCAGTGTCGTTAACAGCCCAAATAAAACGGCCAGAACCCACTACTTCGGTTTCTAAGTCTGTGTGAATTAAGTCCCCGCCCATAGTGTATATTTCCCAAATTAACTGATCAGCAGTCTGAAAATCCGAGATTGTATAGGATAAAGTCAAGGTTCGACCAAGATAGACCGGATTGGGGAAGATCTTCATTCTAGCAATATTCAGTAGTCCGACTTGACCAACTAGTTTTTGAATACTGACTTGATAAGCTAATTGCTGACTGAATCCCGATTCTGATCGAATAGCCAAATATAGGATTTGTCCTGCTTTTGCTTGATATGCAACTTGACGGCTGGCTGAAAAAGAGGCTCCTGGGTCTATTCCTTCGGCAATTAAGATTTGGTTCTGATCATAAATCTGTAACCGATAATTATGATTCTCAGGAATATCTGTCAATTGAAAGAGTAAAGTAGCTGAATCAATCGGCTGAAAACGGTAATAATCAATATCACTAGATGAAAAAATGAAGGATGGATATGACTGCCCAATTTCCAATGGGAAAGCGGTAGAAAAATTATTATTAGGCTCGTAAGTATCTCCTGTCGCGAAATTCATCGACATGATAGTACCTTCTCGACTGATGTTAGTGATTGAAATACCCGTTGGTGTTCCATCATTAGCCTGACTGCTCGGGTTGGTTGATTGCATGAAGGATGTTTGTTCGTCATCTGCCGAATACGCCGCACCGTCGGAAATATAACTCATATTTCTCTGACTCGGATCAGTTGGGCTTTGGCCCATATGGTTGGGGTCGTTTGGATCCTCTAACCATATCTGCTGCGCTGCATCAACAGCGTAAGCCGAACGCACCTTACTTTCATCAATATGCCAAATTAGAAGTCCGGACTCAGGCAGATACCGATCAAATCTAGCTCCCGATCTGGTATGGCGATTCTCTAGCAGAAAAAATTCGTCTGGCCGATCCAAAATTTTAATCTTAAGTAAAGATGGGTTCAATTCGATACATGGCAATGAATAATTCAGTATATCTTCAGTGATCGTTGTTGGTTTCAACCATCCTTTTCGTCCGTTTTCTGGTCTGGCGTCAAAATCCCATTTCAAATACCCAATTATATGGCTGGGATTCATTCCGTCCCCAAGACCATTAGTTATATTTCCTTGGTAAGGACCATACATGCCCATTAAACCCCACTTGTGATCTCGAGCGTCGATCATTGGTGAACCATACACGTCGGGAGCTCCAAAATCGTGAAAAAATTCATGAAAATAGATGCCTAAATGGGGATGTTTAAAACTTGGTTCTTCAGCAACCAAGACAGCCGTATCTATTTTCACCCCATCAAAGGTGGTATTGATGTTAGGAACTAAAACCGACCATATATTTGGTCCAAATGTACCCGTAAATGTCGAAGCCTCATCATCTCCAGCGTGAACGATGAACAAATGGTCAATAATTCCATCTTTGTTTCGATCATAGTCAACGAAATTAATTTCTTTATCAATGCCTTGGCAAGCTTCTCGTACTAATTCTCGGTAGCGAGCGACGTTATGCTTACCATCTCCGTAGTATGACATTGGGTGTTTCGCACGAACCCAACGGTCTTTTTTCGGCATTATACCCTCGGCCGGTCCTGGCTGAACATCCATTTGGCCATAAGATACTTCTCTGTAGTAGGTTTTTAGAGAAACTCCTTGGTCATCAAATAAGTATCCGTTGAGCTGGTTTCCACGGCGAGATCCCACCTGGTCAGAGAAGTCGATTTTAATTGCTAGCACGAACTCTACACCGTCAGGTTGCAAAACCGTAGTAGGTCGTTGAAAACAACATCCATCAAGAGCTGATAAGTACTGCTTGTGTGATGATAACTTAGGTGCCTGATTAAGCCAATCGGATGAATACTCGACGGGACTTCCTGATTGATGAGAAAGGAAAAAATAGGGATTGGGGGGAGCTGCCAATGAGGAATTCGATTCCAAAAAAAACGACCCAAAAAACAGAAGAAACGATAGCCAACACCAACTAATCAAAGGCTAATTCCTGTTTGGTCTTTTTTTTGCAATATATGTGGCTTTCTCTTTATAATAACCACCGCTCCTACAAGGGTGAATTATATCATAAGGAAGTAAGAAAGAAAATGCCACTTTACGAGTATCAATGCAGTCAGTGTCAAGACCGGTTTGAATTATTGCAACCTATGAATGTTACGACTGAGGAAATTGCTAAATTAGAATGCCCTCAGTGTGGGGCAATTAACCCCAAAAAGATACTTTCAACCTTCTGTGGTCAAACTACCAATTCACTAAGCTCAGGGGGAACCAACTGTGCTACCCCTGTCGGCTGAACCATTCCAAACTAGAACCGGTGGTTCTATCTCATTAGGTTTTAAGATTAGTATTAAGTATGCTCTACTAGTTACTTTTTTTCTATCAACTTCCGAAGCTGACAAAATTCAGCTAATAAAAAAGGAGCTTGAAATGACAGAAGAGATGGTTACTCAGAGACGAGATACACTTCTTTCCCCCACAGCGGGAGGAGAAGTTGTCGTTGGAATGGTTGCGCCTGATTTTCAATTAAAGGACGGGTCTGGTAACAAACAGAGCCTCAGCCAGCACTGGGGAAAACGGAACGTGGTGTTAGCTTTTTACCCTAAAGATTTTACTGGTGGTTGAACTTCTGAACTCGAGTCTCTCCGTGACGAGTTGACAAAAATTGAAGCAACAGGAACCATGGTTTACGGTATTAGTGGTGATAGTCAAGAATCTCATTATGAATTTCAGGAGCAATATCGATTTGGGTTTCCTCTTCTATCTGATAATGATTTGGTTGTGTCTCGATTATATTCCAGTATATCAGCTGACAAACAAAAGTCGAGTCGGACTACCTTTGTTGTTGATAGAGCTGGGTATGTTCGCTCTATCAATAACAATGTCAATATTCCACAACATGGAACAGAAGTACTGGAAACAATCCAGTCCATGACTAGCTATGAGATAAATGTTGGCCACCTAGCTCCTGATTTCGTAGCTTACGATGAAAATGGTAAAGGTTACCGGCTCAGGGATTTTAGAAATAAGCGAAATGTGGTTTTGTCTTTTTATCCTATGGATATGACTCCTGGCTGAACGGCGCAGGTTTGCTCTCTCCGGGATGAGATGAGTCAAATTAATGATTTGGAGATCCAAGTGTTTGGTGTTTCGGTGCAGGATGCCGAATCACACAGGCGCTTTGTTGACCGTGATGGACTTAATTTTCCACTGTTGGTTGATGTGGATAGGAATCTGAGCTTGTTATTTGGGGCAGCAGACGAAGCGTCTAGTAGGACTAGCGAACGAATGGCTGTATACATTGATATGCAGGGGAGAATTTTGAAAATCGAAAAACAATTGAACACCAAAACACACGGAACTGATTTGGTTGATTTTTTTAGCTCACAAAGATAGCTCTCAAAATTTATTGAAGGTGGAATCTACTATGACTCAACTCCATTTGTGTGATTTTCATGTGATCAACGTCAAGGTCGGTCGAATTGAGAATTAAAGAGTTACGTATTACAGTACCCCGCGGGTACTGTATGGAAAATAGACAGTTTCCCAGACAAGTAGTACTTCAATGAACGACCTCTTCATGTAAGTTCTTTTGTTATTTTCTGCTTTGACTACATTGAACACTGAAAAATAATTTATAATCACAAGTGAGCTTTAAAACTACCTTATCAGTTTTTCTCGCTTTTGCTTTGGCCATTCTGATTTATTTTCGGCTTGAGCCTCAAAAACAGGAAATTGTTTTCACTTCCCAAACGATAGGCGAAAGATATCGTTTATCACACAGCACTGTGCGTAAGATTGAGGTGACCAGCCCTAAGTCGGATTTTGAAGATTATAGTTTGGCTCAAATTGAAGATGGTTGGGTTGTATCTTCAGAAATGAGTATCTCACCAGCTCCCGCAAAATCTGACTCCGTTAACCAGTTATTAACCGATTTTTTGGGAAAACAAATCAAGCGAGAGTTGGATATAGTTGATCTGTTTGAATATCAATTACAACCGCCTCAAGCACAGGTAAGAATATGGACTGATTCTCCTCATCCAATCATCTTTTCCGTTGGTATGAAAGCTGCCGATTACTCCGTATATCTAAAGGTTGAAGAAGAAACAACTGTCTTTCTCGTTGAATCTAGTCTTTTACAAGATCTGAATAGTCCTCTCTCTCAATTTCGACGGTTGGGAGGCAAATCAATAGCAGATCAAACAAAAAAACGCCTGCTGGATTTTCAACGTATTGCATGTAACCGAATTGAATTCAGTAAAGACAAAGACAAAGTCATTTGTCAAAAAACGGATGGGGGGTGGCAAATGACGCGACCCAAATTAATCCCAATTTCGACAAAAGAAGTGGATGACTTACTCTTTGGGATTGATGCAATCAAAATTGAACAAGAGTTAGAACTGCCGTTAGAAGAAATTTCGCTTCAGATTGAGTTTTTTGTAGCAAACGAAGCAGTCGTCAACCTGAGGATTGGTAGAGCAAAGGGAGATTTCGTCGCTGTTGGTAATAGCTTGTCGACCCAGACCTATTTGGTTGACAACCGTTTTTTACAACCAGTTAAATCAATTTTGCAACAATCTGGTAGTAAGATATATTCTGTTTGGCGAGACTAAACTAAACAAAACCTAAGAAAAGAGAACAAAAGCAGATGTACAAAAAACTGGGCGAAACTACTCTTAAATCAGGCGAATTAATGGAAGTTGGCGTAGTTACGACTCCGGATCTTGACTATGCGGACGAGTTGGGCGAATTCCTTGGTCATAAACCAGATCACTACAAGTGGCATATTGACCAATGTTTACAAAAAACACTCGATCAATTAGAAACTCGATTCTACATTGGTAAACTGAATGGTCAAATTATCAGCAATATCATGACCACTGAATTTGAGGGAATAGGCATCTTGGGGCACGTTTTCACTTTGCCAGATCAACGGCGAAAAGGGGCTTGTAAGGGAATAATGACCTATCAAATGGAGGATTTTGTAAGCCGAAGTGGTCGTATGCTCTACTTGGGGACAGGCTATGACTCAGCGCCTTACTGGATCTATCATTACTTTGGTTTTCGTAGCGTCTACCCTGAGTCAGGTTTTATGAAGTATAGTGCGCATATTGACTCCGAAACAAAACACTTTTTCTTTTCAGAATCCAATGTAAAAAAAGTTGAGTGGAAAGATTGGAGTAATCTCACAGCACTGATGGGTATAGTCGATGGCACGTATTTCAGAAGCACGATCTACGATATCAAAGGCCCAACTAATTTTGAAAGTGGATTTTTACGCCTAAAACACAATTTGCAGATAAAACCAGACCATTATAAATCGTTACTTTTAAAAACGGGAAACGGGGCCATCGTAGCATTTGCCCATTTGGATGTTAGTAACAATGAAAAAGCATACTTGGATTTATTTTCTCATCCCAGTTTTTGGTCTCAGACACCTAAATTAATAACCGAAATGGAATTTCCACCTGATGCTAGAGTCATTTGTGAGACTGGTTATGAGGACTATGAACGTATTGCTGTTTTGGAGCAAACAGATTTCAAACAAAAGTCCCATTATGAAACCGAAGACGGTCGACAAATTTTGATCTTCGAGAACTGATCAGAAAGGAATAAATTATGGATTACCAATCAATAACTAACCAAGAGAAATCGATGGTAGAAAGGTCGACTGATTTCATTCGACAGATCATCGAAAGCGACTTGGCTAATGATAAGCATCAAGGGCGAGTTCACACACGATTTCCACCAGAACCAAATGGTTATTTGCACATTGGGCATGCTAAAGCTATCACGATCAGTTTTGGAATCGCTAATGACTATGGTGGTTTGTATAATCTGCGGTTTGATGATACAGATCCAGTTGGTGAAAGTACTGAATATGTTGAGGCAATCAAAAAAGATGTCAGATGGCTGGGCTTCGACTGGCAAGATCGCGAATTTTATGCCTCAGACTATTTTGAGCAACTATATCAATATGCAATCCAGCTCGTTCAAAACAACGAAGCATACGTTTGCGACTTAAGCCCAGTGGAAACTAGCCAATACAGGGGTATTTGGACCGAACCGGGTCGTGAGAGTCCATATAGAAACCGATCAGCCGAAGAAAATCTGGATTTGTTTGAAAGAATGCGTGCTGGTGAATTTGAGGATGGGTCCAGAACTCTTCGTGCAAAGATTGACATGTCATCACCCAATATGAATCTTCGAGATCCAGTAATGTACCGTATTTTGAGAGCCCACCATTATCGGCTAGGCGATGCTTGGTGTATTTATCCAACTTACGATTTCACACATGGACAATCTGATTCCATTGAGAGGATTACACATTCTCTCTGCTCATTAGAGTTTGAAAATCACCGTCCGTTGTATGAATGGTATTTGGAGAAACTGGATATTTACCGTCCGCAGCAGATCGAGTTTGCTCGTCTCAACCTCAGCTATACGGTGATGAGTAAAAGAAAATTATCACAATTAGTAGAGGAAAAATGGGTCACTGGCTGGGATGATCCACGTTTGCCAACTTTATCGGGCTTGCGTAGGCGAGGGTATACACCAGAATCTATCCGTGATTTCTGTAGCCGCACAGGTATTGCCAAAAGTGATAATCTGGTTGATATTTCACTTTTAGAACATTGTCTACGTCAAGATTTAAATAAGAAGGCTAATCGAGTGATGGCTGTCTTGAAGCCCTTGAAATTAGTTATTGAAAATTATCCAGATGACCAAAATGAGGAGCTAGAAGCTGTAAATAATCAGGAGGATAATAACAAAGGAAAACGGAAGATCCCATTTTCTAAGCAATTATACATCGAACAAGATGACTTTATGGAAAATCCTCCCAGAAAATTTTTTCGTTTATCTCCAGGTCAGGAGGTTCGTCTGATGCATGCTTACTATGTAACTTGTAAGGATGTAGTTAAAGATCATGAAACCGGTGAGATTGTAGAGATCATCTGCACTTACGACCCTGAGACCAAAGGAGGTTGGTCTAAAGACGGACGAAAAGTCAAAGGAACACTACATTGGGTATCAGCGAAACATGCAATACCTGCCGAAATCCGTTTGTATGATAGGTTGTTTTCAAAGGAGAACCCCAACCAAGTTGAAGCAGATCAAGACTATAAAGATTCTCTAAATCCTAATTCAGTTGAACTGTTAACTGATTGTTTGGTAGAACCCAGTCTAGCAGGAGGCCAGCCTGGTGATTCTTACCAATTCCTTAGACAGGGATACTTTTGTATTGATCAAGATTCAACTGATCAAAAACTAGTCTTCAATCGATCCGTTTCCTTGCGAGATACTTGGGCGAAGGTTCAAAAAAAAACTAAATAGGTGTTTCGTTCAATGAAACTGATCTACTACGGGAAATAGGTTTACCCTTCATTTAGCCTCAGTTCCTGCTTGTTCAAGCTACACCTTTGTGCTATACTTCCACCCATTTATCGAGTACCGCTGTGTCTACAATAGGAGTATCCATTTGTCCCGTTCTTACACGGTGATAGTCATGTCTTCGGATAATCAGAATATCCGAAAGTATGCCATCGGAAGAGGAAAGATTCTTCTTTTCAGTTTTGTCGCGTGTTTAATATTGGCAACAGTGGCGGGTGCAATCGGTTATGGTGTGAATGCTAGAAAAAAACTTGCTTCCACCGCCGAAGAAAACCTAAAACAAGGTGCCGAGATTGTTGCTCAAAAACAAAAGCTCCGATTCTACGAAAAAAAATGGGAAGAAGTCCGTGATATGGTTAAGGTTGTTCGCCGTGTATTGGGTTTAGAAGACGAAGGGTTGCTTGGGCAAGGCGGTAGCGACCTAGGCAGCACATCTTTGCTAGATGATTCTCAAATCCAACAAGAGACCACTTTTGATCATAAAACCGAAAAGAAAAATCCAGTTTCTTTGGCTGACAATCCGGAGTTAATTCCAGCTTTAAAGGAAGATGTTGGTGAAGTTTACCATGCGGTGATGGAACAATTGGAGAAAGTCACAGAAACCCCATTCATTTTGCCTATTCGACCATCTTACCAAGGAGACAAGCCTAAATATGGGGTTGACTACTACTTTTCATCAGGATTCAAGTATCGCTTACATCCCATTACGCGGAAGCGGCACTTTCACAAAGGTCTTGATATTGCGACTCGGAAAGGTACACCAGTAATTGCCACGGCTAATGGGATAATAGAAAAAACGGGTAATGCTCCCAAGGGGTTTGGTCTCTATATCCGAATTAGACATACTAGCAAGGACATGGATACTCTGTACGGTCATTTGCTCAGATTTGCAAAAGGAATTAAAAAAGGTAAAGAAGTCGTAAGAGGTGAAGTGATCGGGTACGTTGGTTCAACAGGCACTAGTACTGGTTACCACCTCCATTATGGGGTCTACGTAAAAGACATTCCACAAAACCCGGAGCATTACATCCTTCCTGAATACTCCGAAAGCGATTAAGAGTTACTGTGTCGTCATCTGTTTAAATCATCTATCTCGACAATTTCTTCCGCTATACTTCTCTGCCAAGTCGGTCGAATCGTAAGTTCAGGAATATTAGTTCGGGGAGGTAGGCTAACGACCAAGTGGATTGCCGCTGACGTTTCTGCGACATCCACCATTTCTCTTCGTGCGCTTTCCTCTGGTGTAATAGGACGGTTATCCAGAATGGGTGTGTTTACTTCACCCGGAATTAATACACTTGCTCTAATACCGGTATTTTTTAAATCTTCGTTTAAAAATTGGGTGAAGTTGATTACACCGGCTTTAACTGCTCCGTAAGCAAATCCGCTGAACGGACCTGGCGAGACTGCTGCTAACGATGAAACGTTGATAATAGTACCTGATTTAGCTTGTAGCATGGATGGTACAACAGCTTGGGTACAGAAGAAAGTTCCAGTCAAGTTCGAATCAATTACCTGCTGAATTTCCTCTGGTGGGCAGTTTAGTAGTCGTCTGTTACGAGAGCTATGCCCAGCGTTGTTTATTAGGATATCTATTTTCCCGTAAGTTTCTACTACCTCATCTACCATCTTTTGGATTGATGACCAATCGGCTACATTTAAAGCGTAAACAACAGATTGGCCACCATTAGCCTCAATCTCGGATTGGACGGTCCTTATCTTACTTTCCGTTCGGCCGATTAAAATAATGGTAGCGCCATCAGCCGCCAATCGAAGTGCTGCTCCTCGACCAATACCACTACCACCACCGGTTATAATGCACACTTGACCTTTTAAACTCATATCGTTCTCCATAAAATTTGATTGCCAAAACTATCAGCTTCCTATTATAGCTTGTTAGTCCATTTTACAACAAAGTTGGAAATTTGACCGGACATAGATGTTTGCCGTACAATAAGCTTTGTTTTTAAATCATTTTCTTTATGAATTCTACTAACTTTCTAGAGGTTAAATTAGTTATGAGCCAGGCAATTCGGTTATATGTTGGTACTTATAGCCAAGAGATTTACGTGTATCGAATGGATTTAGCAAATGGGCAATTAGTTGCCGAGAGCCAAATTGATGGTGTTCAAAGTCCGTCATTTCTTGATATTCATCCGAATAATCAGTATCTATATTCGGTCAACGAAATCAGTAACTATGAAGGCCAAGATACCGGCTCAATTAGCGCTTTCTCCATCGATCGACAGTCAGGTCAATTAAGTTTTCTTAACCGGCAACCAAGCCATGGTACTGCTCCTTGTCATCTCAGTATTGATTCTACTGGCCAGTATGTTTTGGTCGCAAACTATGGCTCAGGCACGGTTGCTTCCTTTCCAATTGATACTAATGGTTATCTGAAAACAGCTTCGTCCATCGTTCAGCACGAAGGTTCTAGCATTAATGAACAAAGACAAACTAGTCCACATGCTCACGCTATCATGGTTGCTCCAAATAACCATCATGCATTTTCGCCCGATCTAGGTTTAGATCAAGTGATTATTTATCAGCTAAATAATGAAACTGGCAAATTAACTCCGAATGAACCTCCTTTTGTTTCTGTATCCCCTGGTCAAGGTCCTAGGCACTTTGATTTTCATCCTAGTCAGCGTACAGCCTACGTAATTAACGAAATTGGTTCCACCGTGACAGTCTTCAACTATCGACCAGAAGAAGGATATCTAGAATCTGTACAGACCATATCTACTTTACCCAAAGAGTTTAATGGTAATAATTCCTGTGCGGATATTCATGTTTCAACGGATGGCCAGTTCGTTTATGGTTCCAACCGAGGCCACGATAGTATTGTCATCTACGCTGTTGACCCCACTAATGGTCAACTAACTTGTATCGGCCATGAATCAACACGTGGGAAATCCCCCCGTAATTTCGGTCTTGATCCAACTGGTAACTATCTCTTGGCAGCCAATCATGGTAGTGATGACATATATGTGTTTAGAGTTGACAAGCAAAGCGGATTGTTAAATTACACTGGTTACTCAGCACAAGTACCAACACCCGTTTGCTTAAAAATGGTTTCTATAGATGGTTAAGTGAAGAAGGAGTTAGGTACATGAAGTCTGCTCAGTTGCTCAATGATCAGAGCATGCAAAAATTTATTCGTGAAGGTTATATTTCTGTCAAGGTTGATCTCCCTCAATCTTTCCATGATGCCTTATACCAAGATACTGAGGCTTTATTCTCTTCAACTGGAAACCCTGGCAACAATCTACTACCTCGATTACCAAAAATCCAAAAAATATTAGACCATCCACTAGTACATGGTGCTTTGGTCAGTATTCTCGGTTCTGATTACTATTTACACCCACATCGGCATTGTCATGAAAATTTACCTAATACAGACGAACAACGTATGCACAAGGATAGTCTTCATAATAGCCGATTTGCGGTAGATGATTGTCATAGGCATCATCATACTCGTTGGGCAATGGCTTTTTATTACCCACAGCATAGTCCAGTCGAGGTCGGACCTACTGCAATTTGGCCGTCTTCACAATATCATAATACACAACCTCCCTTTGATAAAGCTGATGAGCTTGCACTATCTGGTGATGCTGGCACAGTTGTCATAGTTCACTATGATGTATTTCACCGAAAAATGTTAAATTGTTCGGATCAAAATAGATACATGATGAAATTCCTATTTACTAGAATGTCTGAACCAACAGAACCTAGTTGGAACCATCAAGGTGTAGATTGGCAAGTAAGTGATGATCAACAGGAACAGATCTGGCAGCATTTGTGGAATTGGCATTTAGGTAAGCAAAACGGGAAACAGTCTATTATTGAATCTCCGACTGAATTGAGCAGTCGGCTTGTGTCAGACCAAGAAGCTATTGCTATTGATGCAGCTTACAAACTTGGTCATTTGGGAAAATCTGGATTAGATTCATTGATTGAAGCAACGATCGGTGAGAGTAATACTGCCTGTCGCAATGCTCTTTATGGGTTTACTACCTCAGGCTCTCATGCAGTACCTTCATTAACAAAATTACTCAGTCATCCAGAGCCAGTAATCCGTACCAGAGCTGCGGACACATTGGGTGATATGGGGCTGAATGCCAGAAAGGCATTACCGAAACTAGTTGAAAAGTTGACGGATGAAAACGAAAAAGTTCGTCACCATGTGGCTGAAGCTCTTGGTACTGTTTCTTCGGATAGTCCGGCCGCTGTTGAGCCACTGGTGCAATCTCTTGCAGATAAAAATGATTTGGTCCGCCGGAATGCAGCACTATCCTTGGCAAGAATTGGACCATACAATAGCTCTGCTATACCAGCATTAACAGAGGCGCTTGAGGATTCGAATCACTTTGTTCGAGCTTTTTCTCTGCATGCACTGGAGCGGAACCAAACCCAAAAAGGAATGGATGCATTAATTAATCATTTACGGACCGCGCGATGGTGTCCATCTCATCGGTAAAATGCAAATTTTGTTAATGTATAACGGATACGGGCGGTAACTTTGGCTCACCATAAAAAGCAAAAAATAACCTTGATGGGTCAGTATAATGAATTGAAGCGTCAGTATGCTGATGCTATTCTTCTATGTCGAGTAGGTGATTTTTACGAGGCCTTCAATCAAGATGCTGAACTCATTTCGCGGGTCTTGGGGATCGCGTTAACTGGACGTGATAAGGATAAGCGCGGGGATCGCGTTCCGATGGCCGGAGTACCCCATCATGCATTAAATAGCCATCTTTATAAGCTTGTGGATGCAGGCCATAAAGTTGCAATTTGTGAACAAATGGAAGATGCGAAAAAAGTTAAGGGGATTGTTAAACGGGACGTGGTGCGTGTAGTCACACCTGGTACAGTTACTGACCTCGATGTACTGAACCAAAAAGCCAATAACTACTTATGTGCCATATATTTACCCAACCGCTCAAAGACCTATGGGTTAGCTGTGGCGGATCTGTCAACTGGTGAATTTACGGTTACTGAAGTAGAGGGGGAACCCAGTCTTTGGGCTGAAATTAACCGATTTTTGCCGCGTGAATGCCTTTTTTCTGATGAATATGTGAACAATGATCTATTTGATAGAATTCGCCTAGATTTAGAAACAACTATTAACTTTATGCCTGATTGGCGATTTCATCACCAAAGCGCTCGCACAGAGTTGCTACGACATTTTTCTACGACTTCGTTAGATGGTTTTGGCTGTGAACACTTACTCTCTGCCACTTGTGCCGCGGGGGCATTAATGTCCTACATAATGGAAACACAGAAACAATCTGTTGAACATCTAACAACGCTGCAGACCTATACTACTTCTAGTTTCATGGTTTTAGATTCCGATACTCAACGCAATCTCGAATTGACAAAATCAATGAGAGATAGGACGGAAACAGGAACCCTAATATCCGTCATAGATAACACTATTACGTCTATGGGGGGGCGCAAACTCAGGCAGTGGATAATGCAACCGTTACTGGAGGTAGATCGGATTAATTCTCGCCTAGATGCTGTGGGAGAACTTGAAGCACAGATTGATTTACAAGAAGAACTGAGAGATAAATTAGATCAAATTTACGACATTGAAAGGCTAATCACGCGAATCAACCTGGATGTCAGCAATGCTCGAGAGGTCCTTTCTCTGAAAAATTCACTACAAATGATTCTACCAATTCAGCAATTGTTGATTGAATTGGAAGCCGTGTTGTTACAAAACCTAAATGACACTCTAAAAAATATGGATGATTCGTTAAAGCCACTATCCGTCTTGATTGATGATGCTATCTATCCAGATCCTCCCGTCACAATTACTGATGGTAACCTTATCAGGGATGGATATCATCCTGAAGTAGATGAATTGCGCCAATTATCCAACTCAGGTAAAGATTGGATTGCTCAGTTACAGCAAGAAGAACGAGAAAAGACCGGTATTAGCTCACTAAAAGTTGGTTTTAATCAGGTGTTTGGCTATTACATAGAAGTGACTAAAACCAATCTTGATTTGGTTCCTGAGAATTATATTCGAAAGCAAACACTCACTAATTCTGAACGATATATCACACCTGAGTTAAAGGAATATGAGGATAAAATACTAAACGCAGAGGATAAATTACAGTCGTTGGAATATGACTTGTTTTGTCATATCCGAACTCAGATAGCAGAAGAAACAGAGTCTATTCAGAAAGTAGCGAGTGCTATTTCTACAATTGATATTTTGGCTAATTTTGCTTATTTAGCTTCTCAATTCGACTACACAAAGCCCTTGGTTACTGACAGCGATGAAATTGTGATACAAGGTGGTCGCCACCCCGTTGTTGAACAAATGTTTCAAGAAGAAGGCTTTGTTCCCAATGATGTCACCCTCGACTGTACTCAGCAACAACTTCATATTATCACGGGACCTAACATGAGTGGAAAGTCCACCTTTTTGCGTCAAGTGGCTTTGATTACACTTTTAGCTCAGATAGGGAGTTTTGTACCAGCTTCGGCTGCGGAAATAGGACTGGTAGACCGTATCTTCACCCGAGTAGGTGCTTCGGATAATTTAATAAAAGGCCAGAGTACTTTTTTAGTGGAAATGAACGAGACTGCGAATATTCTCAATAATGCAACAAGTCGAAGTTTAATTATCTTGGACGAAATCGGACGAGGAACTAGTACTTTTGATGGTATTAGCATCGCATGGGCTGTAGCTGAATACATTCTAGATCACGAATTGATCGGAGCAAAAACCCTATTTGCTACTCACTACCATGAATTGGTCGAGTTAGCAAACAAGTATCCTTTAGCGAAAAATTTTAACGTAGCTGTCCAAGAAAACAATGAACAAATCACGTTCCTGCGCCGCATAGTGGAGGGAGGGACTGATCAGAGCTATGGGATCCATGTCGCTCGGCTTGCTGGGTTACCTCGACCGGTCATAGAGAGAGCTTATGAGATTTTAGAAGTGTTAGAACAACATAATTTGAGTGTTGATCAAGAAAATCAAAAAAAGGAGGGGTTAACCAACTTCTCCAGATCAAACATTAAACCAAATCTCACTAGGAAAGCTACCCAACAAACCTTCAAATCCGATAACATACAAATGTCGATGTTTAGACCAAAAACGCATCCCATTGTAGAAAAGTTAAAGAACTTAGATGTAAACCAAATAACACCGATGGGCGCACTTAACCTTCTCTACGATTTGAAAAACGAAGCAAAAAAATAGGGAGACCTTACCTCAGAATCCGAATCACTCACAGTAATGTTTCGCTAATTTCTCCACTTTTGGCATCTTTAAAAATTTGCTTGGTTTTTCCATTCGGCATAACTTCAGTTTTAATCAAGATTTTTCCGTCTATCTCAGTTATAGTTCGAACATGTTCGACATCTTCATCACCTTGCCAGATATCAAGCTCAATAGCTTCCCACTGCCGTGTCTTTGCCGATCGATAGCAAGCATCAATGATAGTATTAACAACATACCCATCATAGAAAGTTTCCATTGGTTCGGTCCCTTCATCTAAACAGGTAAACATTTCCTTGAACATATCGGTATAGCCAAGCTCTGCAGCCTCGTCTCCAACAGGAAACAACCAGCCAGTATCACCTTCTGCTTTTTCGGCTACGTATCCACCTTGTCCTACTGAAGTGAACATCTCATAGCCAGTCCTCAGCCAATGGTTAAGCCAAATGGTACCTTCAGAACCTGAAACCTCATCTCGTAAGTCCATTCCACCGCGGAAGGCCCAACTAACCTCGAATTGTCCCATAGCTCCGTTTTCAAATCGGATTAAACCAATTCCGTGGTCTTCTGCTTCAATCGGGTGCACCAATGTATCGGCCCAACACATAGCTTCGACTGGACGGACACCTTTGCCAATGAAATTACGAATAATCTCAACACAGTGACAACCCATATCAATAATGGCTCCCCCTCCTGCCATTTCGTTATCCCAAAACCAATCACTGTGAGGACCGGGGTGTGTTTCTCGAGACCGAACCCACAAGATTTTACCTAATGCCCCATTTTTTACTGATTGAATCGCTTTCAGTGTTTTTGGAGGATAAACTAGGTCTTCTAAATAACCGTGAAACACACCAGCTGCTTGTACGGCTTCCAGCATTCGTTTTGCTTCTTCGGCATTTCGACCTAATGGCTTCGTGCATAGGACGGCTTTTCCAGCTTTGGCAGCTGCTAAGACAGCTTCTTCGTGACGATGATTAGGCAACCCAATAATCACAGTGTCAATATCGTCTCGATTGACAGTTTCTTCCATATTGTCACTGCCATGCATGACATTCCATTTTGACTGGAACGCTTCCGCACGCTCTTTTGACCTTGAATATACTGCTTGTACGCGATCAATGCTGCGTTGATTGTGCAATGTGGAAGTATAAAAATCGGCTATAAAACCAGTGCCAAGCATGGCGATTCTGTGGGGAGATAAAGACATAAATCACTCCTGAGGTAACTCACCCATTATAGCATTTCAAACCAAAAATTTAAACACATGATGTGAGAATCAAGATGAATAATGCTTGTATTAAATACAAGCGTATGCTAAAATTCGCCGGTAGGCTAGGGTCGTTGATGATTAGAGGTGGATGATCACTTGATTTACGACTCAGTACAGGCTCGATGTTCTCTTTTTAACTATATTGCAAGGTTCTTTTCGAGGAGGAACTGATGAAAAAACCGTTTATGCTATCGCTTCTTTCTGTATTTGTGCTTAGTATAATTTTATCCGGTTGTGGCTGGATCAAAACTGAAAAAGAGTTTTCAAACTGGCTCGATGGATACACTGACAAAGAGGGGCAAGCTCACGAAGGGTTCCAGTCCAAAGTTGACAAAGCAGACCAAGCTCTAAGCGACCGTGTCTCTGAATTAGATGGTAAAGTTGATGCACAAAACGAAGCCTTGTCGGGCGATATTCAACAGGCTAAGGAAGCGGCCGTTGCTGCAGCGGAACAAGGTGATGCCGACACAATTAGCGCGGCGCAGGACTTTGCCAAAGGTCTAGATACTGCCGTGCGTGAAGAATTAACTGCTACTGCCAAAGGTGTAGCTGATAAGCTAATGAACGCAGTGGCTGACGGCGACAAGGAAGTCCTAGGTAAAGTTAGCAGCCTGAATGAAAAATCCCAGGCGCAAGCTGAAGCTTTGGATAGACTTGAGTCAGCAATCGCTGATACAAAGGAAGGTGTAACCGCTAACCAAGAATCCATTGCTTCAAAGCCCCAAACTATTGCTGTTGTTAACTTTGGCAGTGGTGGCGCAAGTTTAAATACTGAAGCCAAAGCTACACTTGATGCTGTTGTTGAAGCTGCTCAATCAGCTCCAGCGGATGCCAGTATTCTGGTTGTAGGACACGCTGATGGAACACCTGTTCTTGGTGGACGTTACCGTAGCAATTGGGGATTATCACAAGCTCGTGCAGATGCCGTATCTAAGTACTTGAAGGATAATGGAGTACCACATTCAATTGAATCGGTTGGCAAAGGACACACTAGTCCGGTTGCTCCTGTAAATACAAAAGCAGGCCGTGCTGCTAACCGTAGAGTAGAGGTTATACTACAACCTGCCGGCTAACGATTACAGAAAATTGACATAAAAAAGGGAAATTGGAGGATCCTCCAGTTTCCCTTTTTTATTATCTAATTCTAGAGTGGATATCGGATTATAATTAGGGGTTTGTATCTATTGTTCAACAATCAGCTTTAGGATAAGCAAGCAAAAGCCGAGGACTTCTCTAAACTGACATAATATGATTATTCTACTCTGGATACTAGTCCTTTGTATTCCAACCTTTATTTTTATTGCTCAACCCATTTTGCGTCATGATAAGACAAAAATAACGTTAGACGATTCTGAAATATTAGTGAAAGCTGTTGACCGTGAACAATATTACGGGGCATTAGTAGATTTAGAAGAAGATCACGAAGTGGGTAAAATTTCGAGTGAAGACTACGACCAATTGAAAAAACTATTATTATTAGAAACCGCCGAAATCCTACAAAACCTAGATTCCAAAACAAAAGAGCAACAACCTATAGATGATTCCCAGATAGTTTTAGCTGAAACGATTTTTGCCGAAGCTGAAATTGAAATTGAAAAGTATAAAAAAAATAAGTAGTGCAGAAAATCATTAATATTGCTTTTTATTGTTTGCTGATGTTTTCCTTGTCATTGTTCTTTTCTATTAGGGGTAGTGCAAACCAAAAGGGTCAAATACAAGGTCGAGTCTTCGATTTTGGTCAAAATCACCCATTGGTTAATCACTCGGTGGTCCTAGAAGCGTTTCAGAAAAATCAAGAAGAAAAAGAAGGAGACTTACCTGATAGTAAAGAAATCAAAACGAACGAAGACGGATTTTATGAATTTCGGAATTTACCTCTCAGTTTCTCCATCCACTATACAATTTCCACTGAATTTGAAGGAAAGACTGAACAAGAAGAGGATATCATGGTGACTAACTGGATACCTTCCGTTACGGTTGACCTTGACTTAAACTTAAACGCTTTTATAAATGATCCTCAGGTCATTAAAATACTGCGCCATTCGGTAATTCTTCGCCCCCTACCTGATCATGCACATGGCGAAGCAGTTCAAGCCCTTGAAATTTTGCGAATAGAAAACAGCAGTCAATTTGGATTTCAACAGGAAATTAACGGGCAACTACTAGCCTGTTTATTAGATTTACCGACGGGGGCAGAACAAATTCAGGCAGGAAGCGCAAGTATAGAATTTACTCAAGACAGTATGAGCGAAGATCCGCTGAGAGTCCCAGCACCAATTCCTACAGGACAAACAGACTTAACAGTTACTTACATTTTACATACTGACAAGGTTATCGACTTGTCCCGAACACAGCCATTCCTAACAGAAGATTTTCAGTTGCTAATTCCCGAATCACTTCCCTTTTTTGTTCAATCACAAAGCTTAGGTACAAAAAGTTCACAGACGATTCATAATGTCGTCTATTCAGTCTACCAAGCGATTAATCCGATTGGGATTGGGCAGACAATCCAGATAAAAATGAAGAACACTCCCTCTTCACCAACGCTACAGATTATTCTAGTAATTGGCTTAGTGATTTGCTTAGCTGGGTTTGCTTTTACATTAGTATTGAGAATTCGAAAATCAGACCAAGTTGAATCTGTTACGCCTGTAGCTACGGAAGTAGTGCCAGATGCTAGTTGGTTAAAGAAATCAAACACAATGGATTTAGAAGCGACAAAAAAAGTCCGGTTGGAGTTTATAGCTCACCTAGACGAAATGCATCAAAAAAGAGAGATGTCGGACCGAGTTCACAAGCGTATACGCCGCGAACAAGTTGAACGCCTATCAGCGACCTTAGCTCAAATACAAGAACAGTAAACTACATACTAGAATTGCCCAAGATTCTCATTTCTTGGACCAAGCTGGCTACCGGTAGACCCATGACATTGAAATAGCATCCATCAATCCGTTCAACAAATATAGCGGCTTTACCCTGGATACCATAGGAGCCTGCCTTATCGTCTGCTTCACCACTAGACACATAATCTTCAATCTCAGTATCAGTCAAAGGCCGAAAAAAAACGTTTGTGCCTTCACACCAGACCTTTCTTTTGTTTCGATTAACATCAATTAATGCAATACCAGTCAAAACCCTATGTTGACCATTGCTCAGCATTTTTAGAACTCTTTTAGCTTCAAATCGTCCCTTTGGTTTTCCCAAGGACTTTGATTGAAACACAACTGTTGTGTCCGAGCCGATTATTAATCCAGTGCCCTGTTTTTGAGCTACATAATCAGCTTTTTTCAGGGCCAATTCTTGAACCCCCTTTTCGATATCTTCAACATTTTTGCCATCAAGTTCTGGTTCTTGGATTTGACTTGGAGATACGGTAAATTTTAATCCAATCTGTTGTAGTAGTTTGCACCTACGAGGTGAAGCTGATGCTAACGTAATATTGGGGAATAGATCATTGAGTTCATTCATTAAACATGAGTATTATCAAGAAATTGGCATTAGTATTAGTTGAATTTGAAACACTTAACAACCTGTGTTAGAATAGCAGAACGTACGTCCTCCTTTCAAGTTCTCATTCTTCTTCAATGCAAATGTTGATTTCTTTAGTGATCTTGGCTACTGGTTTATTGATCGCCACATGGTTGTTAACAAGGTTTGGTCTGGCTGGTCTTGCTCCTAGCCTAGCTGTTCTATCCATTGTCGCTAAATTTGCACTCATTCCCATCCGAATTAGAAAACCAAAATCAAGATTCAAGAAAGAATTACCAGAAGAATCCTACCAAGAATTGATAGAAAAACTAGATGAAACTGGCAAAATTGACATTCAGCGTTTGATTGAACTAGAATGGGCCTTCAATGATTTAGTTGACAATAAAATTAGTCAGCAGTTCATTGCAGCTGAAATTCCCAATGCTTTCCAAGTTTTGAAATCAGAAACTGTCGTAGTTATTGAAAAACGAAATCAATACAGACAACAATTGTCCAAGACCGATGTATTGAAATTACGTTCTGAACTGGAAAAAACTCGTTTAGCTATGGCTAAGGAAGATAATACCCAATTTCAGTCGAAGTTGATAACCAAGGACCAAACTCTAAAACAACAATTAGCAAATTTGAAAAGAATCAATGTTAACTTAGAAAAGCTCGACGAAGATATCAATTCCTCACTAAATTCTTTGCATCAAACCGTTATTCTCTTAAGTGAGCCCATAACCGAGGATTACGATAACCGACTCAGGAAACAAGCTGATAAGTTAAAACGTGTAGTGGAAATTTCTCAGGAAATTAACACTGAATTATCGAGTTACAATTCAGACTAATCAGCAAAGTATCAAACAAATTTACCACAAAGTAGGAGTAAATAATGAACTTAAACGATCACTTATTAACAAGTTCCCAACTTCAGTTTTATATCGAAAATGGGTACATTAGTCTTAAAAGTAGTCGTCCCGCTCAACTACATCAGAAAATTTTTGAAAAAATGGAAATGGTATTTGAGAAGGAAGGTAATCCGGGTAATAATATGGTACCTCGAATTCCTGAGATTCAGGAAGTCTTAACCGATCCTGTAATTGATGGAGCATTAACTAGTATTGTGGGGCCAAATTACTACGCCCATCCACACAGACATCCACATTTCAATGCGCCCGGTAGTAGTGGACAAAACCTGCACAAAGATTCATGGTCAAAGCGGCGACACCATACTCGCTGGGCAATGGCTTTTTACTATCCACAGGATACGCCGGTCGAGCAGGGGCCAACGGGTATTACACCTGGCAGTCATTACTTGAATCATGGCCCAGGCACGACGGATGAAATCGCATTAGATGGTGTCGCTGGAACTGTGGTTATCGTACACTATGACCTGTGGCATCGTGCAATGCCGAATGTAACTGACCGCAAAAGATTCATGTTGAAATTTTTATTTGCCCGGATGGAAGAGCCAAAGGAAATTCACAGCACTAACTGGCAAGTTAGTGATCCACTACATCGCGCAATGTGGCGATGGCACACTAGTAGCTCGGTACAAATTGAATCAAATGCAAGCGAAGTTTCAGTTCAAGATCTGGCACAATCAGATGAAGCTCTAGCTATCCGATCAGCGTATCAGCTCGGTGAACAAGGAGAATCTAGTATTTCTGATTTAATTTGTGCAATGACGGGATCTAGCGAAGGTGTGCGACAGAACGCCAGTTATGGTTTAGCTACCATGGGAGCATTAGCGGTCGAACCTCTTGCGCAATTAATGGATCATAATGATGAATCTGTTCGAGTTTCTGCTATTGATACCCTAGGTGATCTTGGACTCGAATCAACTACTGTTTTAGATCAAATAATTTCGGTTGCCGGCGACGAGAATCCAACGATTAGACGTGCAAGTATTGATGCTCTTGGTCTAGTTGGTCAAAAATCTGCTAAGGTAGTGCCAGTACTCGCGGCAGCATTACAAGATAAAGATGAATGGGTAAAACGTAATGCTTCCCTAGCCTTATCTCGATTGGGTCCGTTGGCTCAGTCAGCTACCACCGAATTGGAAAAAGCCCTCCAAGATGAAAATCGGTATGTCAGGGCCAATTCCTTAGAATCGCTGAAACGTATTGGGACTGAGCAGTCAGAAACAATTATGTTTGACTTTTTGTGTAGAGCTCGATGGTGCTCATCGACAACATCGCAAAGTACATTCTAAAGATCTTTGATGAACGTTTTTACTCCAAATACTTTCCAAATTGCCAATCGGCGTCTTTCAGAAAAAATGTTGATCTCGGTAATAGATGCCATTCGACAAGATGGTTATGCTATTATCGAGAATATTGTCAATCGTGAAGATCTAAGTCAAATTAGTGAACAAATGGACAAGGATTCAGCCATTTTAATCAAAGAAAAACGTTGGGGAGGAGCAGGAAGAATATCTGGACATCTACAACAAGGTCCCCCTCTTCACCCACCTTATGTTGTTGAGGATGTTGTCGCTAACCCCTTTGTAATTCAGATAACTAAGTCCTTATTGGGTAGCCGAGCATTCAATGGTTTTTATAATGGCAATACTAATTGCCCCGACAGTCAAATTCAACCACTACATCGGGACGGGCCAATCCTATGGACTAATATGAGTAAACCTCACCCGACAGCGTCTATTGTGGTTAATATCTCGCCCGGAGATACCAACGAAGAAAATGGTAGCACAGAATTATGGCCAGGAACTCATCTGGATACCACTCAAGAATTAACTAATATAGTAGAGAATCTCAGAAATGATATTTGTCCGCCAGTACGAGGTAATGTCAAAAAGGGAGGAGTTCTAATTCGCGATGTACGTCTCTGGCACCGGGGGGTAACCAATCATACTAACCGCCCACGACATATGATCGCCTGTGTATACAATATCAAATGGTTAAAGCGTGAACGGAAATTGTATTACCAAACAGGCTGTGAGTCAGCTTTTGTCAACCCTGACTTGGATCACAATGCTATTTTTGTTGACCATAAAATTGATTACTTGACTAACCCGTTTGCACACCAATAGATTATCTTGCTCAGCAATTGTCAATGTATTATTTGATAACTATTGTGGATCGGTGCATCGCTAATATAATGTAATGAGTTCCCGCGATCAATTCTCTAGCCGGAGCCTCATTTTAGCTATTTACCTGCCAACCTTTTTGCTAGCCTTCGGTCATGGCGTTGTTAATCCAACTCTGAGCCTCTATATCAAGTCATTCGATTTGTCGTATTCCATGACGATGTTTGTTATTGCAACAGCTGTCTTAGGTAATATTCCAGCTGGATTATTACTAGGTAGAATTGGCTATAAGCGATCCATGGTGCTTGGGACCGTGATACTCTCGGTGTCAAGTATCGGTATTGGATTAGCGACTACAATTTATCATTTAGTGTTTTTGCAACTCTTCAGTGGTATAGGTACTGCCTTATGGGCACTATCGCGGCATGCCTTTATGACCGAAAGAATTCCGATTACCAGTCGAGGTAGATCGTTGGCTATTTTTGGTGGGATTAATCGAATTGCTTCTTTCTTAGGACAAATAGTAGTAATTTTTCTGGGTGAAAATTTAAGATTGCCTTTCTTTGTTTATGCAGCCACTGCAATATGTACGGGTACGATATGTTACATTTTTGTTGAAGACTATTTCACAGGATCAGTAACAATTGATTCGTCTTCCCAGAGTTTGAAAAATATATGGGGAAACCAATGGAATTTGATAAAGACCAATTTTATCATTTTAATTACTGCTGGTTTTGCACAGGTTTGTATTCAAACTATTCGTAGAGGCCGGACTTTACTCGTACCACTTTTTGCTAATGATATAGTTGGGTTGGCACCTAAGCTTGTGCGGCAAGTTGTTGCGGTTTCATCCGCAGTTGATATGTTGATGTTTCCTGTAGCTGGCGCTCTAATGGATAAATATGGCCGTAAATCATCGATGATCCCTGGTTTTAGTATATTTGCTACTGGTATATTGGCTATGGCATTTACTCAAAACTTCTGGCCGTTATTGCTCTCAACGATTTTTATGGGTATCGGTAATGGTCTGTGTTCGGGAACTATGATGACTTTAGGTGCGGACTTGGCTCCCGCCGAGAATGTAAATGGTTTTTTAAGTTGGTGGAGAGTAACGGGGGATATCGGGGCAAATATAGGGCCGCTTCTGGTTGGTGGTCTTGCTGACTTGTGGCATCTACGGACATCAATTATATTTTTATCTGTCATCGGATATTTAGCCGTACTAATTTTTTGGCGATTAGTGCCAGAGACTTTACCTCGTCATTCTGATGACAGATTATAGAGCTGAGTGGATATTTAGTTGTGTTATAATACGGTCGGTTGTTGATCTCAAATATGAGAATAAAAAATTGTGCTCTGGGCTTTCCCAAATGGATTATTAATGGTAACTGTTTGGTCGTATGGATCATGAAATTCGACAATTCATCTTTTACATAAGCGTTTCATTGATCGTGCTGAAAAGATAGAACCTAGTTGAATAAAGCCTAAAAGAATGGTTTCATAATTTCAACGTAATCTGAAGATATAAACTAATACTAGTATAAGACTAAACCGATTACATAAAGGGATAAAAATTGAAGATAAATCAATTAAAAGGAAGGTCCGTTGGTATAGCCGTTTCTGGCGGACTAGACAGTTGTACAATTACTCGATGGTTAGTTGATCATGGAGTGGATGTATTCTGCTTCACCGCCGATTTAGGACAACCTGATGAGAAAGATATGAACGAAATACGGAATCGGATGTTGAACTGTGGAGCCCTCGACTCAACTGTGGTGGTCGCTGTTGACCAATTGGCTGAAGCGGGATTACAATTGATTCAAGCACAAGCAACTTACGAAGGTGGATATTGGAATACGACTGGAATTGCCCGGCACGTCACTGTTGCAGTCTTATTAGAATCCATGAAGAAGCGTGGGATAACGATCTTATCCCATGGGTCCACTGGCAGGGGAAATGATCAAGTTCGTTTTCAGTTAGCAACTAACATGATCGAACCCAATTTTGAGGTGTATGCACCTTGGCGCGACGAAGCTTTTTTAGAACAATTTGGCGGTCGGAAAGAAATGATCGACTTTTGTAACCAAAACAATATACCTATTACCGCAACCTATGAGAAACCATATTCAACCGATGCTAATTTATTAGGATTAACTCACGAGGCAGGTAAATTAGAATCCCTGCAGACCCCAGCCAATTTCATCACACCAGGGATGGGGCTGCACCCTAAAGATGCACCGGATAAAGCTGAGCACATGACTATCCGATTTGAGAAAGGTAGGCCTACCGAGATCAATGGGAAGTTGTGTTCTTTAGTGGAGGCCTTTGAATTGGCTAACGAAATTGGTGGTCGAAACGGTGTGGGAATTGGTATTCACGTGGTTGAAAATCGTTTTGTAGGTATCAAAAGCCGTGGAGTTTACGAGTCTCCAGGAATGGAGGTACTCGGTCAGTGCTACGAATATCTTTTACAACTGATTCTCGATCGACGTTCAAGGCGCGTTTTTAATCGGTTGTCTGATCTAATAGCTGAACAGATTTACGAGGGGTATTGGTTTGATCCTGCCACTCAAAGCCAGCTAGCAGCTCTTCAACCATTCAAAAGTTTGGCAAGTGGCAAGATTACCGTAACTCTTTATAAGGGAAATATTTCGTTTCACTCAGCAGTTTCTATACCTCATTCTCTTTATTCAGAAGAAACGGCTTCCATGGAAGATATCGGTGATTTTAATCATGCTGACTCTGAAGGATTCTTGTCAGTTTTGGGGGTTAGTGCTAAAGCCTTGGCAGTTGCGAAGCAAATTGACGAGACACTATAGGGGCAATATAAAATTTTAATTTTCTAATGACTTTACAGGTAATCAAACCGTCTTTTTCCCTATTTCTACTATCAATGATAGTTTTATTTGGTTGTAGTAGTGAGGGCTTTTTTGATCCAATTGATGAATCCAAATTTCAAATGCCGAGAACTGATGGACTTCATGCTCCTGAATTTCCAACTCCTACTGGAGCTAAATGGCAGTATCAGAATGTAGAGAATCCGGACCAGATGCACCAACTGTCCGTAACTGAGGAAACTCGTTTTGATGCAGGGTTTACTTTCCGTCAGATGACCTCTAAATATGAGAACGCTGAAAATCCAGGGGGCGAATTATACCTTTTCGATATGGATCAAGAGTTTGATCGGATTTTGGATGAATTATCTCGTATTGAATTACCGGAATTCGAAGAAGGGAAAGAGGACGAAGAACTCAATACTGGGCAGTTAGAAGATTTGGCAATCAAGCGGGAGCTAGAGACACTAATCGTTGGTATTTTTAACCGAAACGGTATTAGATTACCTGATCCACTAACTATCAAAAAGGCAAATACGCCTTCGGTCCAAGCAACAGCAGGCGATTGGTTAATACAAGATATTTTTAAGCCCTATATTATTCGCCGTGAAACCAACCAACTATCGGTCTATACCAGACAAACAACAGATCACTTGTCATCCAATGGCTGTTATTTCCGACAAAATGGAAAACTACTGGTTGGCGCAGCTCTTCCTATTTATGCCACTTATTTCTTCAAGTCATCAACTGAGTTCGCTGAACGAGCCTTTGACCTTTATTTTGGTAATGCCATGCCTCCTATTATGCACAATGTACACCCCAACTTCCGTAAGTTATGGGTTTTTCCCTTACGAAAAGACCTTGAATGGACAGTATTAGAACAGACTGTCAGCCCTACCGTTAGAGTGAAACGACGTGTTATAGATGATCAGGTGAGTATAAGTGTTCCTGCTGGGTATTTTACTGATGGGTATTTAGTGGAGGAGATTATTGAGGGTAAAGAACTTTTCACATCTAGTAGCGACGAATCCACTAAGTTAGAAGACCTTGGAGACGATACTCAGCCTCCAGATGGCACTAATTTATTACCGGCGGCTCGATACTGGGTTATACCCCACGTTGGGGTAGTTAAATACGAATACTTTCCCACTGCTGATCAGCCTGTCACATACGAATTAACATCCTATCAATTATAGTAAAAACGCTAATTTTTCTGATTCCTATTAGCAATTAGACTTTCGATTCCGAACAGTAATAACGCTAGCGTGAGCAATTCGCCCCAAATTTCTTGTCCTTGCCGAAGTCTATTTAGTCTTTGACTTAATTCTTTATCTTCGACTAGTTGTTGTGCCGATATAGTTTCTTTAGCTTTTTCTATGTCAATAGGCCGTAAGTCAGATTCTTGAGAGGATACGTTGACAGTAAAGAATTCGCGCTCTTTTCTCCCTTGGGAATAAATATCGACTTGGTAAAAGCCTGGATGATCCGTCTGGTCAAAATGAATTACTTCCTTCGCTTCGATAGTAAGTGGTTCTGTGGAATTGGGAGTAGTAATTTGCACCTGATCTACTTGCCCTCCAACGTCTAAGGTGAATTCTTGACCGACGATCAGCTTACGATCAATCACTTTTTGTCGAGACTTAGTATACAATACCGCTTGTTGGATTAAAGGAAGAAAGTGAGGAGAAACCAATAGACTTGTATCAGTTAACGAATAAGCTGATGTGTTAAATACTATTACAGTTCCTTTGTTGTAACCACTTGTGATTTCTGGTTTATACTCGACTAAAAATGGCGTTTTTGTTTCTTGGTTCTCCAAATAAGCTAAGACTTGAGCAGACTTATTTACTGATACTCTTGCACTATGGAAAAATCGTGGAGCTAGTTCACTGGAAAAATCAGCAGGTAAAAAAGGGTCAAAAATAGGATGTTGTTCTTCTTTTAAGACGATTTTAGAAGGTGGTGTCCAATTGATTTTGCCTGATAAATTAACACCAAGCCAGTCAAGGAGTTTACTATCAATGTTCAAATTAGACCCGGTAAATAGGATAACACTTTTTCCATCTCTCAAAAAAGACTGTAACTTCTGAACCATTTCAGTTGAAAATCTATCCAAATCAGCTATTAGTAGTAGATCCCAATCTTCTGTTGAAATATCTATTAGGTTGTCCGTATTGATGATAGTTGGCAGGATGTTTGTATAGAGTTCCGTTTTGACTGTAGTTGATGAGTTCATTGAATCCGTAAATGAAGGGTTTAGTGCCGTTTGCAGGTAAAGTGAATTATCAGAAACACACAAAGTTCTGATTTCTCCATAAATATCAAAAACAACATACCTTCGATTATCTGTTTCGAGTCGGTCTGGTGGTAACTCAAAATAACCTAGATGTGTGCCAATGCGATTGAATTTGTGAGTGAAACCGACCGACAGCATAGAATTAGACTGGCTTGGAACTTGTAACTCACGTCGCTTTTGGTCATTAAAAAAAACTTCTACTGATGTTTGAGCCAATGGTGCATCTGTAAAATTACTTACCTCGACTTCAACGTGAACTGGAAGGTCAGTAGTAAACAGAGGTGTATTTGTGGTTACCGACGTTAATCCTGTGTTTTCAGCTAATTGTTGACCAATGGGCAGAATGAAAATTTTAGAGTTCGATTGATTCGCGATGGGTTGAGTTTCTTCCCAACCAGCAAGATCGGTGATCAAATAAATTTCTCGATTACGATTTTTGGATTCGGCCAAAATTTCATGAGCTAAATCTAAACTATTTGTGATACTTGTAGTTTGATTAGTTAATTGAGACTGTTGTATTGCTGTTCTTATGGACTGAAGGTCACTGGTTAGTTGTGGGAAAATAGCTAAAGCCGTATTAGACATTAGTATCAGTGTAGCTTCGTCTCCATTTCTTAGGGAACCGAGAACATCAATTGCTTTTTCTTGAGCAAGGGAAAAACGTTGCCCATCGGCATCTTGGTAACCCATGCTGTATGAATGATCTAGGATAATAACACAACTAGTCTTAGTCCTATAGCCAGCGAAAAATAAATTTTTTTTCAGTAAGGGGCGACAAATAGCCAAAGTGATCAGGGCAACAATTATCATACGTAGAATCAGAATTATCCAATTGTATAGTTGTATACGTCGAGCTGTCTGCCTATGTGCAAGTGTCAAAAATATCAGACTACCGAAATTGATACGTTTAGCTTGGCGGCGATGCCATAAATGAATTAGTAAAGGTATCGTGGTTGCCACTAGAGCGAACAAAAAAGCTGGATTTAGGAAGCCCAAATTACGAGGCTCCTTTTATAAATTGGAAGAATTTAGGTTATCAGTGGCTTTCTGGTCAGGCATGTCAACTAGTTGACATAGAACTATCGAATTATATTCTCCGGTCAGAAAGTTAAGCAAAGATTGCAACGACAACTAGGGTAATTCTATCATTTGAATAACAGATACACAATTGTTCTATTTGTTAGTTAGAATCGACAGTAGTTGTGGTCATACTGTTGGGTAGTGTTATTAATCTTTTATCTAAAGTCCTAATATTTATGGTTCCTAGGTTATTATTGAATTTTTTGGGGTAATTTTCCTAGCAAACTTTGAAAAAAAAATTACATTGTGTGATAATTCTGAGGGATATTGCTAGCGTAAAACTGGTTTTTCTCTGTGATCGATGCTAATCATAGAAATCTAAAAGTCAGATTATGGAAAAAGCCTCCTGTAGACCAGCGAGAATAATGAGCTTTCGCTTTTTGACTTTATGAAAACTAACTTACAAAAAAATACGTAACAGAATGGAACAATTTTTTGGTTTAGTAGGTGTTTTTTTCCCATTAGCTTGTGCTTACCTGATGAGTTCTAACAGACGATCGATCAATTGGCGTCCAGTATTTTGGGGAATTGGCTTACAGGTTACTTTTGCTATTTGTATTTTATACGGTCGAGTAGGTAATTTCAGATTTGGTGAAGTATTTTTTCGTTTGTTTGATGATTTTTTTACTAAGCTCCTAGCGTATTCTGATAAGGGGGCTGATTTTATTTTTGCCTCCTTCGTGACGGATTCGGTTGAGGCACCGATGTTAAACATTGCCTTCCGGGTTCTACCTACAATAATTTTTTTCTCTGCTTTCATGTCTATTCTGTATCATATTGGCCTAATGGGTCTGATCACTTCTATCTTTGCGAAGTTGATGCGGAAAACTATGCAAACATCGGCGGCCGAAACACTTTGTACATCAGCCAATATTTTTGTAGGGCAGATAGAAGCGCCACTTATCATCAAACCATTTGTCAAAGATTTGACTCAGAGCGAATTAATGGCGGTGATGACGGGAGGGTTTGCGACTATTGCGGGGGGAGTGATGGCGATTTATATTCGAATGCTATCCGATCAGGTTCCCAATATTGCTGGCCATTTATTGGCAGCTAGCGTGATGAGTGCTCCGGCTGCTTTAGCAATTTCAAAAATCATGATTCCTGAAACAGAAACGCCTGTTACTGCAAACACAAAACAAATTACAATTGAGCGGACTGATTCTAACTTAATAGAAGCGGCAAGCCGAGGAGCAACAGAAGGAATGTACCTAGCACTTAATGTTGCTGCTATGTTAGTTGCTTTTGTAGCTCTAGTCGCTCTTGTCAATGGGATTCTTTCGATCGTTGATCTCAGTCTTGAGCAAATTTTTGGCTACCTTTTTGCTCCATTTGCCATCCTAATGGGAATTCCATACTCAGAAGCCCTATCTGCAGGTGCGCTGTTAGGTGAAAAGATTGTACTGACCGAATTGATCGCCTATAAAAACTTTGCACAACAGATACCTAATGATATTTTTTCGGAACGAAGCATAATTATTCTTTCTTATGCACTGTGTGGTTTTTCTAACTTTGCTTCGGTTGCGATACAGATTGGTGGAATTGGGGGAATTGCACCGGAACGAAGAGTTGACTTAGCAAAAATTGGTCTTCGCTCGATGATTGCAGGTTTTCTTGCAGCTAACATGACAGGAACTATCGTTGGCTTGCTAATTTGGTAAATAATTATTGGAGGAATTTCAGTAGGTGACCTATCTTGTCAAACTCTGTGGTACAACTACAGTAGATGATGCGCAAATGGCTGTTGACTATGGAGCCCACTACTCTGGGCTTGTAGTTGAGGTCTCTTTTTCAGAACGTTCTATAACAGTAGATCAAGCAAAACAATTACGTCAGCAAACCTTGATCCCAACTGTAGTGTTATTTTTTGACCAAACAACAGATTGGATTTTATCTGCAGTTGACAGGATTTCCCCATTTGCCGTTCAACTTTTAGGCTACGAATCCCCGGCCCAAGTAAATGAGTTGAAAAAAAATACTGAGGTTGAGATATGGAAATCTTTGTTCATGCCAGTCGGTAAGACTACTAATGCTGCTGAATTGACAGGACAGGCAATAAGTTACGTAGATGCTGGAGCTAACTCGATCTTATTGGATACTGTTGATTTAAGCCAAAATCGGTTTGGTGGTACTGGAAAGACAGCGGACTGGGAGGTTGCGGCAGAGATTACAAAAAACTGTCCGTTGCCAGTTTTTCTATCCGGCGGTCTCAATCAACAGAATGTAGCGGAGGCTATCCGAGTCGTGCAACCTAGCGGCATAGATTTATGCTCCGGGGTAGAAATGTCCAGAGGTAAAAGAGATAGAGAAAAGGTAAGAGGCCTAATGGCTGAAGTTGAACGAGTGACTAGGTAATTGTAATGTTATTGTTCTCAGCTACCGACCGAATGTATTTGGCTGCCATCCTATATTCTTCAGCAGTTGGTAAATGTTCCAACATAAGGGGGGTATCCGCGGGCAGCTTATCCAACTCTGTTAGAAAGGATACGTAGTCAAGTTGTCCTAGTCCTGGCCGGGTTTCATCTAGATGGACCGTAAGGCTAGATGATAGGATAATGTCTTTCCCATGGCAGCTTTTAATTTTCGGACCAAGCATTTCAAAACACTTTCGAATTAGGTCTCCTGTCGAAAAATAGCGGGCTGGGCTATTAACAATATTTACAGGATCAAGATGAACTGCAAAACGAGACCGATCTATGGCTTCAATTAATTGCACGTAACTTTCTGGGCTGTCAGGAAATATCCAGGGCATCATTTCCAAAGTGTAATATGTGTGGATAGGTTGTACGTAGTCTATGATTTCTTGGGTCGTTTCTACGATTAGATCGAAAGTTTCAGGCAACAGATTATCAGCAAATGGACCATCCCATTTATCTCCCCTAGCCCCAGCAATGTTAACACAGCAAAATGCTTTCATCCTGTCAGCATGGGCCAAGGATTCTTTGCATTTTTGAATAGCAGTTTCTTTTTCCTTAACATCAGTACTGATAGGGTTACTCCAAGCACCTACTTCTGCGATGACAATATTGTTTTCTTTGGCTGCTGTCACATATTCTTGAACTTCACGTTCACTAGCGGAGGAACTGACTGGGCAATAAGCGGCACTGTAACCATGATTCTTTACTAACTTGATCCAACTATCTGCATCTGTTGATTCACCAAAGAGTGGTCCACCAAGTCTCATTAGAGTTTCCCTCGCTTTTCTGAAGTTAAAATATACTGTTTAGCCTGTGGGTAATTTTGAGTTCATGTACCCCAATAAATCAAAGCAAAACAACGTCGGACACTGTTCATATTCTATTTCTTTGTCGATCAAATCTCGGAGGCTTAATAACTGATCTTTTGCAATGTTATTTTCTAAGTGCCCGGAGTAAAGTTGTTTCGCTAGTTGAGCAATAATCCCTGTAACTCTCCCTTTACTTTCTAAGATTAGTCGCTCAGATTTGTAAACATAACGATACCACTCCAGTATGGATACTAATTGAGCTACTTGAAAACCTAAAGCCCGAAGACCAGAAGTTGAAAGTAACATGGACGTATGATAAACCGACATTCCAGTGGGTATAACCTGACCAGTAAGAAATAATTCAACGGCTAAGACTGAGTTGCCCATATTTAAATGATTTTCGATTTCAGTAATCATTGACGTGAATCCCTGGTCCGCGATTAGTATTATTGTATTATTATCTCTTGTGTCTCTTTCTGGCTTAAATTGGCAAAAAGCAGCTAGCAAGCCATTATCAAAAATTAACTGCCCCCCCTTGTCTTTCTGATGGGTCAGTTCGACTCGGCTCACTGAGGTTGATTGATAACGGAGGATATGTTGCAGTTTTGGAGGCAATTGGCTTGCTTCCAATTTTTTTTGATACATAATTTTGTTAGCTATTGTTTTAAAATTAGCCGTTTTATCAGGTAAGCCAACAACTAAGTCCTCAAAAGACAAAACCTCACTTTCTAATTCTAGGCCACCATCCTGAATTATTGGCAAATCAAAGTGCTTACACAGAAAATGGTACAGTTGTTTACGATTATCTTCGTCGTAATTATGAGTTCCAGGACTAATGTTTTTGTAAAAAACGAAGTTATTTGAAGTTCGGTAAATCGACTTTACTGAGTCGTAAATGGCTGGCTTAGCACGGTCAGCTACAAAACAACAATCATCTTGGTGATTGTAAATTAATAAGGCTGGCCGAGGAGATAAAAGAGCCGTCAAGTGAGTATAATCAGCCAAGGTCAGTAAATCATTTGGGTTCTGTTCCAAATCGCCAATATCACTAGCATGGGTTAACCGGTTAGAAATATCGATGTACCCGGCATTAGGTATAGCCACTGAAATTCGCTGATCCAAGGCACTCAAAAAAATTGTTTGCCATCCCCCTCCAGAAAGACCCGTCATAGCAATTTTCTTTTTGATGACAAATGGATGTTCCCATAGAAAATCTAATCCACCTCGCATTGCTAGATAGAAAACAGATAAACCACTAACTCCACATAAATCTAAATAGGCTAATCGATTATGTGTGTAGTTAGGATCTGTTAGTTCGCCAAAGGATAACCACTCTAGATGCAGGGTCATAATACCCCGTTTGGCAAGGTTAATACATCGTCGTTGAACAAATTCTATCGATTTACCAAGGGGACCAACATGGCCATTAACACTAAGTACAGCTGGCCTCAGTTTATGTAATTTAGGTAAGTGTGGTTGGTAAAGTAAAGCTGGAATCCAAAAGTCTGGCAAAATTTCCAGACGCAGTTTTTCGATCTGATAACCGTTATCTGTTTCTATACAATCAATCGTTTCAACCTTTGTTGGGAAGGTTCGCCAGTCCGGTGGGGTACCTCGAAAAACAATCTGATCTAGAATGGTTTTTCGAAGTTTATTTGCTTCTTCTGGTTTCCAATGTGACGGGTTAAACGCAACTGCCGACTTATGAATTAGCTGATGGACAGCCGAACGCAACCCATCAGCGTCCACATTAACCGATTTTATGATATGTTGAATATCCATTTAATTTACTCTTGAAGAGTCATTTTCATTGCTGGGTAAATTTTACCATCGACTGAAAGTACTGCGAAGTAATTACCACTAGTAATAGCCTGACCTGATTTATCGCGACCATCCCAGTAAACGGCTTGATTCGTATCTAGGTAATCTCCAGCAGCACATTCACCAACTCGCAGTTTTTGGACTAAATAGCCCGCAAAATCATAGATGCTAATTTGGACATTTCCATTAGTAGGTAAGGAAAACGGAATCCATGTTTCGGCATTGAAGGGATTGGGATAATTTGGCCTAATTAATGGTGATTTGATTCGACCAAATAGAGTCTTTAGAAATTTTTTTTCATCAACGGGAATCGGTTCTGGTTGGCCCACATGAAGAAATTTATCTAGTAGCGACTGATGAGCCAATTCGGCACGAACTATACCATAACCAACTTCGTTATTAGGTTGAGCTGAATTACTTGCCGTATTACGAAGTATGGATACTAGATCAGTAGCTGCAACTCTTGGAAAAGCCTGAATCAACAGGGCAGCCACCCCAGAAATTAAAGGTGCCGAAAGCGATGTACCACGATGATTAGTAGCAAAACCAAATTGACTACGTGGCCGGATGCTAGCAATTCCCTCACCCAAAGCTACCAAGTCAGGTTTAATTCTACCATCCGCTGTAGGACCCGGCGAACTGAAAACAGAACGTTTTCCCCAACGATTGATAGAGCCAACGGCTAAAACATCAAATCCATCTGCTGGGACTGTGACACGACCTTTCAGGCCAAGTCTTTGATCCTCGGGTAATTTCGCCCCCAAATTTCCACTAGCACTGATAACAAGTACTCCTTTTTCTAATGCTATATTAGCTGCTATGGTAACTTTAGATGTTTTACCGTCGAGATCTGAAAAGCTATACCAATTAGCGTAACCAAGCGAGCTATTAACTACTTGGGCACCTTTTTGCTCTAACCATTCAAGCCCGGCGATCCACCAATCCTCCTCAATCTGACGTTCAAAGTCAATACCCTTATGCCAATTTTTTTCAGTTTTAGCTAACAAGTATTTTGCCTGAGGAGCTAGACCAACCAATTGCCGCGGTGTGTTAGCTGCCAAAACACCCAAAATAATTGACCCATGATCAGATTGACCAACATCATCCTGATCTGGTTCGTCCTTGGTTATAGGATCATTATTAACAAAATCCCATTGGTCTAGTACCTCAATTTTATTTAGTGATTGGTGGCTTAGATCAAAACCAGTATCTAGTATGCCAATTACGACTGTTTTACCCCAATATCCTTTTTTGTGTAAAAAGTCAGCTTGCAGGTGTTCGACCTGTTTTTTTGCCAAACCATATTCAATTGAATTCTCTTTTTCTCCCTTGCTAGGAGCAGAAAAGATATTGTGCTTTTGATTCAGCCATACTGGTGTTTCAACTATATTTCTGTAACTTCGAACCGGTTCAATTGATTTTACAAAAGGTAAAGATAAAATTGATTGGTGACTCTCAGATGGGATGTTTGCAGAAACGGCATTTAACCATCGACTTTGGTGGTAAATTTTAGCGCCCTGATCTTTGATGGTTGATAGATAGAATGATAGGATTGGCTCATCAAGGAATTTGACAGGACTCAGACTTTGATTATCTATCCCCTTATCCGAAAAGAATACCCAAGCCTTCAAACTGATCGAGGTTTGTGTTCTTTCGGTAGAACTAACTGTTGGACTCGACCAAAGGATAGGATTTGCAAAAAAACAGATAACCCCAAATCGGAAAAATAGAAATGAGAGTCGAGGAAACAGTAATGTATTGAAAGGCCATAGAAAAGCCATTAATCATTCTCTATCATAGGCTGCGGCAAGGCTCTCTCAACTAGGTCAATGTCTTCTTTGTCCCTTATCACAGAACCTTGCGGAGGATTGACGGGCTCCTTAAGATTAGATAGACTTATAACTGACTCCGACATTTTGGCAAACTCGATGAGCAATAATTTACCGACTTCAAACAGCAAAGGGAAGTCTTCTTCATGTGCAAATACGTAATTGACCTCTTGAATTTTTTCGATAAAATCTGCGCTCGAGTGCTCGCCATCTCCCAGCTCGGTATTTTGCAAAATTGATCGTAGATATCGTGGGAGTTGATATACCCAATCTCCCGACTTCATGGTAGGGAAGGAAGAATTGGCAATTTCATTAGTTCCCATGATTGCTATATCGTGTAAGAGACTGCGTTACCACTAAAAACCCCGTTTTTTGTGAACTAGGTTTTTAAGCTCATAATCACCTCGGACAAACCGTTTTAGATTTTCGAAAAAAATTTGGGTAACGTATTGACCTTCAAGTTGGGTTCCACCAGCTATATGTGGGGTAATTAACATATTTTCAAGATCCCACAAATCGCTGCTAGTTGATAATGGTTCTGGGCTGAAAACATCCGAAGCTGCAGCAAATAAATGACCATCTTTCAAAGCTTTGGAAAGAGCATCTTGATCAACAATTCCCCCACGGGACATTATGACTAACATAGCAGAAGTTTTCATTTCAGCTAACTCTTCTGTGCCAATCATGGCTTTTGTTTGATCAGTGTAAGGGACCATAATCACTACGTAGTCAGAAGTTTGAAGAAGGTCGCTGAGTTGATCAATCCCCCACAGATGATCAACATATTCCGGCTTATCACTAGGAAACATATCGACAGCTACGATCCTCATATCGAATGCGAAGGCTCGTCTCGCCAATGCACGACCTGAAGCACCGAAACCGATTATCCCCATTGTACTTCCAGTTAATTCTCTCATGTTGCTTCGAATATATCGATGCTCGCTCCACTGCCTGGTATTTTGGCTTTGAATACACTTTCGAATACCACGAGTAAAGGCAAAAATCATTCCCATTGCACTTTCCGCTAGGCAAGCACCATGCGTACCACTAGCACTAGTAAGTAAGATATCGCTATCCACTAATCCGGGAATATCCAAATAGTAATTTGTTCCAGAACTAATTGATTGTATCCATTTTAGATTTTTGGCGGCTTCAAGTATTTCTTGGTTTATCCAACCTACCATAATATCAACATCAATAACTTGTTGTGCGGCTTCAACATAACTAGTGGAAACCAGAAACTCGACGTCTGAAAATTGATCTGATAATTCTGGAATAGAGCTTTCTAAACCCATATCTCCGTTAGGCCCAATTAATACTTTCATAAAATTCCTTACTTATCTTTTCCTAATATCTACTGATAGCAAAAAATCGTCAGCCACTTTATGTTCCTGACTCGTGGAAATAATGATATATATTTTCTGCCACTTTCAGGTCAATTTGGCTGATGCTAAGTAGATCATTAATACTCGCTTTTTGAATTTGTTCAATTGATCCAAAGTGGGAAAGTAGAGCTTGTTTCCTTTTTTCACCCACCAATGGGATTTGGGTTAAAATCGATTTTTTTAAAGCTAATCGTCTCAGTTTTCGATGATAATTGAGAGCAAAACGATGTGCTTCATTCCGCAAGCGTTGTATGAGATGCAACGTAGGATTATTATGCCTTAATACTATAGGCATTGATCGATTTGGAATAAAGATATGTTCGTTTTTCTTTGCTAAACCAATGATTGGTAGGTCCGCCAATTCGAGCTCATTGAGAACTTGACATGCCGCATTAAGTTGACCTTTACCGCCATCAATCAGTATCAAATCGGGGAGATTATGACCTCGAAATGATTTATTAAACCTCCGTCGAATGACTTCTTTCATCATTTTTACATCATTTTGACCTTTAACTGTTTTAATCCGAAACCGGCGGTATTCCGAGTATTTGGGCTGGCCTTCGACCGCTACTACCATCGAGGCTACGGGTAATTGATCACCTAAGTTGGAAATATCGAATCCCTCAATCCGTTTGGGGGTTTTTGGCAGATTCAGTAGTTCTTGGAGGTCTTCTAACAGATCTATTTTGTCTGATAATCTGGATTGTCCATCAACTACTGTAGCATCTTTTTTTTCTAAAATTAGCTGGGCATTTTTCTGAGCTAGGCTTATGAGTTGTTGTTTTCGTCCTCGTTTTGGTACTTGTAATTTCACTTTGCTTGTCAATTTGCCCTCGGTCAATTGATTACGCCTTACGGTTAACCACTCTTGGATTGTATCAAATGAGTCAATTTCAGTTGGTAAGATAATGAATTTAGGGATAAATGCGGCCTCAGAATAGTGCTGCTGAATAAATGCTGTAAGAGATTCAGATAACCAAGTGTCTGATTGAGTAATAATATTAGAAAGAAAATATGTTTCTCTATCTACTAATGAACCGTTCCTCACAAGCATTAGTATCACACACATTTGTCTGCCAGATCGGGCGATTCCGAGAATGTCTTCATCTTCTGCCATTGGATCTTCAACGTTTTGTGGGTTAATGGCCTGTTGAATAGTTGTGATTTGGTCTCGATATTTGGCTGCATTCTCAAAATCAAGATGTGCTACGGCAGTCTCCATTTTTTGAACTAGGCTTTTTATGACAGAAGTAGTATTTCCATTGAAAAATCGCATCATATTTTTGACGACCTTTTCATACTCTTCCGGCATTACCAAATCTGCGCAAGGCCCACCACATCTACCGATATGATAATCTAGGCAGACTCGATGATTATTACCAGATGGTTTCAGGTCCAAATCACAAGTACGAACGGGAAAAATCTTGGTTAAATCTTTGACAGTTTTTCGGAGGGCGTGCGATTTCACGAAAGGACCTAGATAATGAGCACCATCCTCAGAAATTCGATTCACAACTTTTAAAGCTGGGAAAGGCGAGTTAGTAGTTACTCGTAGGTATGGGTAACCTTTGTCATCTTTCAAACGAATATTGTATAGCGGCTGGTATTTTTTAATTAGGTTATTTTCTAGTATTAAAGCTTCAACTTCATTACTAGTAATAAAAAAATCGATGTCCCTGACATATGGTATCATCAAACCGGTCAGGGCGTGAGGTTTAGAACCTGTGAAATACGATCTTACACGATCCCTTAAGGAGTTAGCTTTACCAACATAAAGTACAACATTCTCAGCACCCTTCATTAAATAGACACCAGTCTTAGAGGGCAATTGGGTCAATTTATGGGTTATTTGTGACATTAGGCCGTGGTAGTATATTGAATACCATAACTTCAACAGCTAAATTAGTATTGACATTACGATTAATTCGATTTTTGGTCTCTAAAATAATTTCAATTGCTTTCTGCAAATGGATTCGAGAATAATTCCTGGCGATTTGTTTTAGTTGTGACAAATTTTGCTGGTGTGTGAGCAGTTGGGGATTGACTTGTTGGTGGATGAGTAACAAATCTCTATACCATGTCAAAAGCTGGTCTAGTATTTCTGGGGTTTCACTTATGTACTCAGCAATTCTGAAAGCAGATAAACGATCAAGAGTAGTGAGAATTTCCGGAACCTGATCCACCTCGACAGTTTCTTCCGTTTGACAAATAGAAAAAGCTTTGCCTATTGCACCTTGCGTTCGCACAGAAACTGCCGTTGCCTTACCTAGATCAAGATCAAACTGATCAACTAGGATTTTCGCTAAATCGCTGACTTCCATTGGTTGAAAAGATAAGATTTGGCACCGGGAGCGAATAGTTGGCAACAGAGCGTCCATGTTATTTGCAACTAAAATCAGTGTTGACTCTGCGGGTGGTTCTTCCAATGTTTTCAGCAGGCAATTAGCAGCCTCTAAATTCATCTTTTCAACTTCTGTCAATAGATAAATTTTCCGTTTTCCTTCAAGGGGGCGAAATACGATTTGGCTTTGGATAGAACGGATTTGGTCTATTTTAAGATGATTACCATCCGGTCTAATAATCGCAAAATCAGGGTGATTGCCTGCTCTTGTTTTTTTGCAGGAAAGGCACTGTTGGCAAGCCCCCCCTTCTTCCTGATTGCTATTATGCTGATAGTCAAGGCAATTAATCGATTGAGCAAAATCCAGAGCCACTTTCTCTTTTCCTAACCCCTCCATACCAACGAATAAATATGCTCCTGCAACTCTACCTGTTTCAATTGCGTTGTAAAGTTGGCTTTGTATTTGTTGGTGTCCGAAAATTGAATCACTGGTCATGGTTAACCTTGATTAAAGGAATTTTAACTTTAAGTATGGACCAGATCTCGTTAAATATGACGTCAATCGGCTGAGTAGCGTCAATAATTTTTATTCGATTAGTGCCTTCTTTTGCAATAGCCAGATACCCGTTTTGTACCCGTTCGTGAAATTCAAGATTCTCTCGCTCAATACGGTCCAGCTCACCACGGCTAGCTGAAGCCCTCTGTAAACCAATTTCGATGGGTAAATTTAGCAAAAAAGTGAGATCAGGTACCAAGCCGCCGGTAGCAATCTGGTTTAAATGATTGATCAACACTAAGTCTAAATTGCGCCCATACCCTTGATAAGCAACCGTAGCATCACTAAATCGATCAGAGATAACAATTTTACCATTTTTGAGTGCTGGTACGATTACTTCTCGCACATGTTGGGCTCGAGACGCAGCATAAAGTAGCAGCTCAGAAGTTGCAGAAAGTCTTTCATTAACAGGGTCTAATAAGATTTCGCGAATTTGATTCCCAACATTTGACCCACCGGGTTCTCGTGTGTTTTGAACTGAATAACCGGCCTCTGATAGTTTATTGGCCAAATGGTTAATTTGAGTAGTTTTTCCGGAACCTTCTGTTCCCTCAAAAGTGATAAACATTTCTTCTAATTAGATACTTTTTGGTCGATGATAGCTTGGTGTTTTTTCTCTGTCAAGATCCAACAGTGTAAGTATAGTATACTTATTCCTGAGTTACTGAACTATTTTTTCGGGTTCTACTGCCATCAAGTTAATTACAAAAACACCACGAGGAAATTCGATTATGGACGAAGTTTACCGTATTTCCTCTAGAATAGAAACTTGGATGAAGAAATAGTTCAGTTATACCCAATTTCAGCTTTCCATGATTTGAATTTTGTCCTTTATTCATGATGTTACTTATTTCTGATAGCCTCAATTGGGGTTAGACGAGCAGCTTGGCTGGCGGGATAATAACCAAAAGAAACACCTACTATCATGCCCATTAAGACACCAACGAAAATCGATTCTAAGGTTACTGACGAAGGCCATTCTACGCCAAAATCAGCAGAAAATTTATTGTTGAAAAATTGTCCCAAAACATTACTGAACGTGAATCCTGCAACCATGCCTAGAATGCTACCAATCAGACTAATCACGACCGATTCCACTAAGAATTGGAGCCTGATCTGAAAGCCTTTTGCTCCAATTGCCTTACGCAGACCAATTTCTGGTACACGTTCCACGACAGACACTAACATGATATTCAAAATGCCAATCCCACCGACAAGCAGAGGGAAGATAGTAATTATAATCATTAGTATTTGAATCACTGTTAGTATTTTATTAACAAAATCTAATTCTTCATCGACACTACTAATTTGGAAAAATGTTTCATCTTTGTGCCGACGGAGTATTAATTCCTCGACTTCTGATCTTGCTTTCGTCAATAAATCAGGGGATTTAGCACGAACGCTGATACTACTAATCTGATTCCTTGGCCCGCTGTTGCCAGTACCAAAGTAAGTCTTACCTGTCGAAATGGGAATCAGAATTTTGTTGTCTTCATTTCCGTTGGGGTCGAGTCCTTTCCCTTTTTTTTCCATTACGCCAACCACTGTGTAGCGCTGATTATCAATCTTGACTTCCTGACCGATGGGGTTAAATCCGAAAAATAAGTCTTGCCAAACCTCGTTACCAATAACACACACTTTGCCCCATAAATCTAGATCAGTACGGGTGAGATAGCGACCATAGTCTGGAAACCATTGTTGAAAACTAGCTGATTCCTCGGTTGTCAGTTGAAGATCAGCTCTTTTGCTTTGACTACCTTTTTGTATTTCTTTTCTTCCTAACCCATCTGTAGGAATAACACTTTCAACGGCTGAACAACCCTCTCTAATTGCGTTTAGATCGTCCATGGTAAGATACTCAGAGCTGGTATTACGCTTCCATTTCCCTCTTTTTCGGCTCCATTCTTCTCGAAAAACGGTGAATGTACCCGCTTGTTGATTCAGACTGCTGGTCAAAATTGTTTTTGCGTTTTTGCCAATAGTAAGGATAGAAATTACCCCGGAAATACCAATGGTAATTCCCAAAATTGTTAAAGCTGTCCTGAGCTTATTAGTCCCTAAAGTACGAAAAGTGATAGATAAACTTTCTGCGAGCATGTTTTCGATATCCTCTAGTCTATCCTAAGAGCTTCCACTGGTTGTAGTCCCGCAGCCTTATTTGATGGATAAAAACCAGAAATAACTCCTACCATGGTAGAAACTAAAAAAGCGACAATGGCTGATTGTAACGACACTGCAGCTGGCCATACTGAATCTTTAATTACAAAACTGGTAATAATTTGGCCCACAGAAAACGTTACCCCTCCAGCTAATCCTGTACCAATTAGACCACCTAACAGGCAAATAACCACAGATTCTATAAGAAACTGGAATCGGATATCATTTTTATTAGCACCTACTGCTTTTCTTAAGCCGATTTCGGCAGTACGCTCCGACACTGATACTAGCATAATATTCATGGTTCCAATTCCACCAACGATTAATGTAATAGCGGCAGCACCACCTAGTACCCACTGAATAACGGTTACTATCTTACTGATTTCTCGGATCATCTCAGCTGGTGACCCGTAATCATGATATATGTCAGCCCCAAATCTTTGTCGAAATAGCGCTTTAATTTGAGATATACTTTGGTCGACAGTTTCATAACTATTTGCTTTGGCCATGATAGCTAGCCATCGGTTCTGTTTGCCCCAATACTGCGCTACAGTAGTAACTGGAATATCTATCCCATCATCCAGTCCAATTCCTAGTATACGGAACAGACCTTTTTCCATACTTTTATAACTGCCTATAACTGTGAATCGGTGTTGGTGGATTTTGATTTCTTGTCCTACAGGGTTACTATCGCCAAACAAGTGATTTTTGACTTTATAACCTAGAATACATACTTTTTGTCCGCGTTTTATCTCCCAAGGCTGAAAATTACGACCATATTCGAATTCAAAATTAAAGAGTTTTTCATTTGTGTCCAATACGCCTGTGATATTGTAGGTTCTACTTTTAGTACCAAATGTAACTGTTTGTGCCCCGACCCAATTAAAGGCTGCTGCAGTTTTTATTGAGGGACATTTACGAACGATTTGATCAACATCATCAAGCCATAAATTCTCTTTGATTGGATTTTCGACCCATTTGTTCTGTTTCTTAATACGACTTTTTTTTCCAATCCAGATCATGGTTGTTCCGCTGAAATTCTCGAATTCGGAAACCGCAAATGATTCAATACTACCTCCCAGAGATACAGTAGTTACCACTATAAAGATACCGAGGATAATACCTAACATGGTCAATAGGGTACGAAATTTATTGCGTAGAAGTGCTTGCCAGCCAACCTGGAAATTGATGTCAGCCTTCAGTAAATTAGAAAGATTCATTTTTAATATTATCTTCGGTCTATTTTAAATTTGATACTTTATGATTTAAACAGGGAGTGAATAAGGGTAGCAACTGATACTTTTTCTACAAGACATAAATCAATCTAATATAGACCAAACAGCAGCAATGGTAAATACCCCCAAAGCCCCACCAACAAGGAATCTATAAGGATTATAATAAAATGAATCTTCTTCCCAGCCATAACTTGTTAATTCTTCCTCATATTCTTCTGTCACTTGATCTTTGGACGATATAGCTTCTGGAGGAATTAGATAGTCTTCATCATCGTCGTCTTCTTCTTCAGACCACCTGAGCTTAGTTTCTTCTATGCCTTTCATTATGATATCTTCCATTACCAAATTACCATCAATTTCTTCAGCACTTTCATCATCAACATAACTCAAATCCTCAGGCCAGAGATTGGTATTAACGATATCAACAACTTCTTTCCAAAAGTCTTCCGAGTATAAGTCAAATTGCCATCCAATTTCTTGCCCAATTCTTTTCTCAGATAAAAGAGACATAAAAGCAATCGTAAAAGGGTTGAGGTCAGTTCTTCTCCCTTCTTCTTGTGCTATTCGTTGTTTGTATATACAAACAGCTACACGTAGATCTTCCCATATTAACCGACCTTCTTCGTCAACCGAATCCCAGTCAGCATCGTCTTGAGCAAATTTACCATTAAGTAAATCAACACCAGCGTATATGTCATAAGACAATAGGAAATCCCACCATTGAGCGATGAAGTTTTTGTACAACATTTCACCCTTTCGGGTGGCGGCATAATTACCTGTTTCAGAATCAATATACCAATAATCATCGTAGTAAGCAGTTAATATTTCGTCAATATATTTGTGATTACCAGTTAGCAATGCTGGGATTTCTTCCTCATCTTCTATCATCTTGTATAGAATAAAACGAGTTTGTAGTTTGGTACGTAGATGATCTGGCAAATCTAACTTTCGGCTGACTATTTGTTTTTCCATCTGTTTAAGCAGTACTCCTTAATATTTCCATTGTCAAACGATTTATTCATTCTGGTGATTTGTTTGATCATTTATAATAGGAAAGTATTTTTATCAGCTGGTATTATTTTCTGAGTAAATGGAATTTGATCTTAAAAAGTTGTTCTATTGAACACAAGCAATTTCTGTTAAATGTAGTAACGAAGGAGTTTACGTTTGTCTTGACTAACTTGGATGTATTAAGTCATTTTCTTAGTTTGTATTTATCGACTATCTTTAGTTGGTTAGTTTCCATAGGTCGTAGGATTATATTTTTTAGTACGACCAAGTTTGAGTTATTGCCTATCTTATACTAAACTGTGCCAACTAAACCGACTAATTGAGGACCTGTTAATAAATGAATAAAAAAAGGCCAAACGTTATCTTCATTTTAACGGACGACCAGGGACCTTGGGCCGCAGGCTGCTATGGAAACAGTGAAATCCATACGCCAAATATTGACCGACTAGCTTCGTCAGGCATGCGTTTCGAGAACTTTTTTTGCACCTCTCCTGTTTGCTCACCGGCTAGAGCTAGTTTGATGACAGGCCGAATCCCATCGGCTCATGGTATTCATGACTGGATTAGAGCAGGAAATATGCCACCAGCAACAGATCGTTACTTAGACGGACTAAGTTGTTATACAGATGTTCTACACGAAGACGGTTATATAAACGGTCTGTGTGGTAAGTGGCATTTGGGGGACAGCCTGAACCCACAACATGGTTTTTCACACTGGTTTGCTTTACCGACTGGTAGTAGTCGTTACAACAATGCAGAAATGATTCAGAATGGGGAAGTGGAGATATACACCGGTTATATTACTGATATCATTACTGACAACGCCATGAATTTTATCAGACAGAATGCCGAAAATCCATTTTACCTTAGCGTCAACTATAATGCTCCACATTCTCCTTTTGAAGGACATCCTTCCGAACTCATGGATTTTTACGATAATTGTCCTTTCAAAACTTGTCCGCAAGAGGTTGCTCACCCTTGGGCTACTGCAAACTCCCAGCGCCACTTAGGTAATCGGGAATCATTGAAAGGTTATTTTTCCGCTATTACAGCTATGGATCACAATATTGGTCGCCTCATTGATCTAATCGAACATCTTGGTTTACGCGAAAGCACACTTTTCGTTTTCAGTAGTGATAACGGTTATTCGTGTGGGCATAATGGATTTTGGCATAAGGGTAATGGCACATTCCCACTAAACATGTATGAAAACTCCATCAAGGTGCCTTTCATTATGAGCCAGCCAAGCAAAATAGCTGAAGGTAAGAGCACTACAGCTATGGTCAGCCAGTATGATTTCATGCCGACTTTACTTGATTATATTGGTCTAAACATTAACGAAGACAACTTAAGTCCAGGGCGGAGTTTTACCAGCGTGTTATTCGAACAGCACAACGAAGTACAAGACGAAGTAGTGATTTTTGATGAATATGGACCGGTGAGAATGGTCCGCAACCAAGAGTGGAAATACATTCATCGTTACCCTTATGGCCCCCATGAATTATATCATTTAGCAAATGATCCTAACGAAAGGAAGAATATAGTCGACGAAAAATCAAAGTCTGCTTTGGTAGAAGAAATGAGACAATTATTGGCTAATTGGTTCGATCGCTATGTAATTCCGAACCTCGATGGTTCTCGTTATCCCGTGACTGGCGGTGGGCAAGTCAAAAAGATAGGTCCCTTTCGATCAGGAGAAACATCATTTTTAACACGTGGTTAATCAGTAATCTCATCTAGTTGTAAATCAAGTCTAATACTAGACGACCAACGATTTCCAAACTATTCGCACTACACTTGTCGACCGTGTCATCAACTGTATGCCAGTATGGATAGTTGAAGTCAATTAAGTTAATAGTAGGCAAGCCAGACCTAATTAGTGGTATATGGTCGTCCATAACGGCGGCCCCGATTTTTTTGGGAAAAAACTCTCTTAACCCTAAATCAGCAGCCCGATCCCATAGTGCTCCCATTAAGTCAGAGGAAGTTTGCCATGAATAACGTTCCATTGGAATTTGTAAGTCTTTGTCCCCGACCATATCTAATAAAATACCAAAGTTTGCATCCCAACCTTCTCGATTTTGGGCAAAGTAGGTCGACCCCAAAAACATATCGCCAATTTCGCGCCCATAATCTTCTCCATCAAAGAGTACAACTATCACTTCGTTACGAGGGGGATATTGATTAAAGCTATTTGCTAACTCCAGCAGAACAGCCACCCCTGATGCCCCGTCATTAGCTCCCAAGATTGGCTTTAGCTGATTTTTTGGATTGACATCTTTATCAGCAAAAGGGCGAGTATCCCAATGAGCACATAAAAGAATTGGGGAACCATTTCCTTTACCAAATCTAGCCAATATATTGGTCATAGTGATGTTATGTGCGGTAAAAGATTGTTCCACGACCTCGTCTGCGAGTCCTTCTAATTCATTCCGCAAATAGTCGCGTGTTTTTCTATGTGCTACAGATCCCGGGTTACGAGGGCCAAAATCGCATTGTTTTTGTAAATAAGAAAAAGCTCGATCAGCATTGAATATGGGGATTCCTTGTTCTCTGACTTGGCAAGCAAACTGGGGGTCTGAAAAACCAAGTAGGCAAAAGATCAAAACTAAAAAAACAAGATTGCAACGATATTGAAGGCCCAACATTATGATTAGCTAAAGTGAAAGTGTTTTTCTATTTAGTCAAGGCATGAAAACTCGTCTTCCTTCTAATGCCCTAGCTATTGTAAGTTCATCAATGTAGTCCAAATCACCACCCACTGGTATTCCTTGTGCGATTTGAGAAACCGATACACTGAAATGCTGTGTCAATTGCTGTGTCAAATAGAGACTGGTAGCTTGCCCTTCTGTTGTGCTACCAACAGCCAAAATTACCTCGTTAATTTGTCCTTTTTTGAGGCGATCGAATAAACCAGAAATACGCAAATCCTGAGGGCCAATTCCATTCAGTGGGGACAAGACACCCATTAGTGTATGATACAGTCCTTTATATTGATTGGTACGCTCAATCGCCAATAGATCATCGGGTTCTTCCACAACACAGATCAAATTTTGATTGCGCTTCGGGTCAATACAAATTCGACAAGGATCAATATCAGTGATATTACCACATAACCTGCAGTGATCTAGGTTAGCCTTAACATCTTTTATTGATTCAGCAATTCCTTTTGCGTCTCCCTCAGTCATTTTTAAAAAATAGAAGGCGAGTCGCTGGGCTGACTTAGGACCGATAGTCGGTAACTTTTGCAATTGGCTGATCAACCGAGCCATTGGTTCTGGATAAGGGCTCATCAGCTATTCTACATCATACCGGGGATTTTGATTCCACCAGTTAATTTACCCATCTCATCTCCCATTAATTCTTGCGCCTTGTGATGTGCTTCGCTAACAGCCGCAACGATCAAGTCTTCTAGCATTTCAATATCATCTGGGTCAACAACCTCAGGCGATAACTTGATTGAGACAATCTCACCGCTACCATTTGCCATCGCTGTTACCATACCCCCACCGACGGAAGCTTCAACTGTCCTATTGGTCATTTCTTCTTGTACTTCCATCATTCGCTTTTGCATCTTTTGGGCTTGCTTCATCAAATTATTCATGTTCATTATTATTACCTCAATTAGGTGAGTAAGTTTTTCTTGTAATAACAGAATTACTTAGGTTGGATTTTTAGGATCTTGGCATCGAACATACTTAAAACTGGGGACAAAGTTTCGTCCTGCATAACTTCTCTCTGGAGCATCAGTGGTGTTCTGTCCTGTTGTTGGCGTCGACGTGGTGTTTCGGTAACACGAGGAACAGAAGAATTATCTTCATCTGTTCCCGTTTCTTTTTTTACCGAGTTTGTTCGGCGTGAAACATTACTTGATCGACTTCCTTTTGTCGATGATCTCGATGATTTCACTACTAGGTTTTGCTGACGGACAAATTTCAGCTCAACAGTTCTACCAAGATGCCGGCTCAGTAATTTAGCAGTTAACTCTTTATCTTTATCAGCTAACAACAGGACTGGTTTCACTAAAGCCACTTGAAAAGTAAAAATACCGGATTTTATGTCATGTCCTAAAGTATTTGAATCAGATGAGGTTAACATTGCATCCTTGAGTAACTGATATGCAGACAAGCGCTGATTTTGCAAATCAATCAAGGTCTTTTTCCATACAGTATCAAGATCTGTATCTTCCAACGTACTTGTAAAATCGTCAGAAATTGAGCTTGCTTGACTTTCTGGATCTTCATCTTTTTTTTTGTCGATTTCGACCACCTGATTTTCAATACTCTCAAAACTAATTTCGACATCTTCGCCTTCGTTGGTCTTGTTATCCGCAAGCTCAACTTGCATTGGAACTGTACTGGCTAAATCGAGGCGTCTTTCGATTACTTTTAACTCATTAAGTAAATGAGTTACTTCACTCAAGCTTTGAATGCCATGGTTCGTGGCACAAATCTCAACCAAAGCCGATTCAAAAAGCAGATGTGCATATCCGTTTTTCTTAATCTCGTTGTATGTTTGAATCAATATCCTAAGGATACGGGATAGACGTTTCGCTGACACTTGATTTTGACTAGTTTGATCTATCATTCGTTGGATATCAGTCGGTGAAGCTTGAATCAAATTGGCCAATTTCGTATCGATAGCTAACCGTCGCAGATCACTAAAGTAAGCAATTAATTGTTGTAAACACTGAATTAAGTCAGCTCCAACTTTGGATAGGTTAGCTAAGTGCTGTATCGATGAAGTAACATCACCTTCGAGTATTTTTTGGGATAAGTTCTCAATCAACTGTGCCGCGCCTAAACCTAAGATTTGGTTAATGGCTTCGATCGAGAGATTTCTTCCTATTGATGCTGTTAATCTTTCAAGAATATTAGTCGCATCGCGAAGGCAACCTTCTGATTGGTGACTGATAACTGCAAGCCCGTCTTCGCTGATCTCGATAGACTCTGTCTCACAAATTTCTTTTAATCGCTGTATAACCAATTCTTGTTCCATAAAACGGAAATCAAAGCCTTGGCAACGCGAAACAATAGCTGGAGGAACTTTATGATGTTCTGTAGTCGCTAGTATAAAGATGACATGAGCAGGTGGTTCTTCCAACGTCTTAAGCAGAGCATTGAAAGCTTCTAACGACAGCATATGAGTTTCGTCTATAATATAAATTTTGAAGCGGCAACTAGCGGGAACTAATTGTGCATTTTCTTTCAGCTCTCGGATGGTATCGATGCCACGATTAGAGGCAGCATCCATTTCTCTTACATCGAAAGATCGACCGCTAGAAATCTCTTGGCAATTTACACAGCGGTTGCAAGGTTCTGGATCATTTTTTTCGACGTTTGTGGCACAGTTAACGGCTTTTGCTAAAACTCGGGCAACGGTGGTTTTACCCGTGCCTCGTGGCCCCCAAAACAGATAAGCATGACCTACTCTGCCAGTACTTATTTGGTTTTGAAGGGTGGTTACAATATGTTGCTGGCCAACGACATCCGCAAAAGCCTGAGGACGCCATTTTCGAGCTAAAACTTCATAAGACATAACAATTGCCCATCGGTGAGGTTTTCACAGAAATGAAGAAACACTTTGCTCTGAAAGGCGGGCGATTCGAATTTAGGAACTATTTGTAGCTCGTGAATCTCGGCTATGCAACCAAAGGTTGACCAACAACCCCAAGCGTTACAGTAGTCGTTGGCTCAAGCTAGGCTATCCTGTGTCACACTGTCAGGTTACCTACCGCTGCTTCCTTCCGGACCTGACGGGGTTCGGTAACATCCAGTTGCTCAGGACCCAGCTCTCAACGCCACATACTACTGGCAGTCCAAGAGAAAGTTCGCCGTCCAATGGTAATTCAGCCCTGCTATAGCGGA
>JAYZAL010000010.1:0-16540 GCA_036339735.1 Candidatus Poribacteria bacterium | reverse complement strand
TTTAAGTGTCCGGCTTTTTTATTTTCAGTTGTTCTTCTATCTCGAGGGTTCCAATATCGACTAGTCTATTTTTCAACTTTTCTCGATTTTACGGCTAATATTGCTTCGTCTGTGTGTGTTTTTTGTCAAGTAAGTTTTTTTAAGATCAGACTGTCAAGAAAGTAAAAAGAGATTAATTAACTATTTTCACTTTTGTTTTAGTAGCTAATTGTTCTACAACTCCAACAATCGGAATAAAAAAGGTGTATCATCTGCGAATAGACGATACACCTTTGGCTTAGAAAGTATGGAGTTGAGTTGACATTAGAAATGTACTTTCTGGATCAGTTTTTGACAAATTAAATTTTGGATATGCCGAACACTAGAAAATACTCTTTGAAGATGACTCTTGCTAATTCGGCATTTGATGTCTGTTCTGACATTAATCGTGTTATGTACTTTTTGTCTAGGGATCTGATTCTAATCTTGCCCAAGAGGTTCAAACTATCAAATTTGAATGTCCGACGAGGTTCATTATCGGATGTTAGCACAGGCTTAATAATCACTGCAGATATTTTCTACTTTCTAGATTAACCAAGAAACGAGAATTACGAAATGTCGCCAAAAGAGTACTTTAAATAGAAAGAAAGCGCACCTAAATTGCCCCCTAAAATAATCTTTTTCTGGCTTTTCGTTTTTATGATATTATAAGGAACTGCTTGACAAAATTTTCAGTTTTTGGACTTATAAAAATTTCCCCTAACTATTACCTATACTGTTTTAGAGAGTAATACCGAGAGATACCAAAGAAATGATCGATGGCTTTTTTATCAATCCGATTTTGGCTCTCAGATGGAAAAACCCCAAATCCCACATTGATCGAATAGCGGATTTGGGAGGCAAAAATTTAATAGTCCAATGGACCAGTGGTCATGGTCGCAGTTTTTATCCGTCCCAAACTTATGGTCAGGATTGGGACGCCAACTGGCTTACTACCTGTCTTGAAGCAGCTGAAGATTACCAAATTGATGTCTGGCTTGGTCTAGATTCCTGCTATACAACGACTGAATGGCATTACGATAAGATGATGCAATCGTACCTTCAACGTTGTCAAATCACCGCAACTGAGCTGTCGGTACTTTATCAGGATGTTACTTCTTTCTGCGGTTTTTATATACCCATTCAACTAGATCAGCCAGTTAAAAAAATAGGTGTCGGTTTCCTGCGCGAAGTTGCTCAGTTCTGTCATGAGCTTGGTTATTCCGTCTCGTGTTCGGCTACTATTCCTTGTCCTCACTTAATAGGTTTACACTATGAAGCCAATACAAATGACCGTGAGTGGATAGGTCGATCAAAAAGGTTACGAAACCTTTGGCGTCGCTCTTGGCAACATGCTGTAGATGAGAGTCAACTTGATTTACTAATTATCAACGACTCACTTGGTCTTTCTACAAAATCTGACCTAGAAGATGACCTACTCTACTTGCAGCGTACAAAGAAGTGGGTTAGCCACTCTCTCCATGCTAAAAATAAAGAATTCCCTCAACTCCCCGCGGACGCTCAGATTGGATTCACCTATCACGATTTATCTGTTATTAGTCGATCTACTGCAGACGTTCCAATTCGGAAAAATGCTGACCAACTAGGTCGAAAAGCAGATACTGTTGGTCAATTTTTGCAACAGCGTTGTCTAATTGATGGGCAAGTCGTTTCAGTCTTAGATACTCGTTTCCCAATTAAGTCCGCACAGAATCAATGGCAAGAAGACGCGGACTGGATGACAGGACTATATGTTGGTGCAGAAAGCTTACGCTACGCGGTAACAGGTAAACCAGAAGCAGCTGATTTTGCGCGTCAGTCGTGGGAAGCTCTACATAAACTTTCTAATATCAGCGGTAAACCAGGTGTCGTAGCGAGGTATTATCTTCCTGAAGTAGAAGGTAAACTAGGTGAAGGACGAAAAAGATGGCATCGGAATAACAATGGTGTCTACTGGATCGGTGATATTAGTCGTGATCAGCTCAGTGGTCATATTTTTGGATTAGCAACCTATTTTGATCATGTTGCTACTGACGTGGAGAAAGAGATAATTCGAACCGATGTAGAAGCAATTACAGATCTGATTATTGAGAATCAAATGATGGCTATCGATCTGGACGGACAGCCGTGCATCCATGGTAATTTTTGGGTTTCTCCTCTTTTCGCACTCTCTTTTCTAAAGTCCGCTTACCATATCACTCAAAAGGATAGCTACCAAGATAAGTATCTAGAATTAGTTAACCCACACTATTTTCTAGGCCATGCCTTGCAGGCAGCCAGAATTTCTTCAAACCCATTTTTTCAACATTACCACCAAGATTCGCCTTTGTATCACCTCTTAATATATGAAGATGACACTGAACTAAGACAACAAATTCGGCGGATCTGTCACTATCTGTACAGTGACACTCATCGTCATGGTAATGCGTACTTAATGATAGATCAATCAATTGCCCATCCGGAAAGTGATTCAGGCCAAAAAGCCGTGGCGGAACTATACAAGTTTCAGATCGAAAATTTGAATGTTTTGAGGTGGGATCAGCAAGCTAGAGTTTCACTAAAAGATAGAGATCTACCTCATCCTATACGAACATCTTTAGCTTATATTTTAGCGGAAAGAAATCACCTGCCAAATGGACAGGGGAGCTATTTGCCGATTGAGCATCGGCCACCAAAAGAGTTTGGTTGGAATTACTATGTGGGCGAAGAAGCTCGACGTGCCCCTGGCCACCCTGGCTATCATGGGATTCATGTTCAGTATAGTGGCGTCGACTACCTCTTGGCCTATTGGATGGCGAGATACCATAGCTTGGTCGGTTAAACCCCCAGCCCAAACCGGATAAATTTAAGTCTGGCATTTATGCTTTGCTATCTTCGTTCAGAGAATACCAGTCTATTTTTCTAGTAATGTACATTATAGTTGCAAGTATTAGGAACAGGCCAATACAACCCATTACTAAGGCATAATCTGCCAATTGGAGCACTATGTATAAATAACCATAGAGCGTAACCATGATACCACAAACAGTCAAAGCGAAATAGTAGCTTCGTAAAATTGCATTCGAGTATCCGGTAATGATTGTCGTAATTGCCAATGCTGATAGAGCATAAGATAGGTTGAAATTCAAGTGTTCTGAAATTGACAGTAGTAGAGCGTAAAACAAAACGATAGCAAACCCAATTAGCATATATTGGATCGGATGAACTCTCTTTTGGTGAATAATCTCAGAAAGAAAGAAAGCAGAAAAGGTAAAGATAATAAACATCAAGGCATATTTTACGATTCTTGTTAGTTTTTGGTAGACATCCGCGGTAACCAATAATTTGAGACCGAATGCCGAATCGTGAACCTGATATTGATTGCCAACCCAGAATTGAGGAAAATTTCGATTTAAGTGTAGAATATGCCAATTCGCCGAAAACCCTTTATCCGTCAATGTTGAGTTTTCAGGTAAAAAAGCTCCGTTAAAACTAGGCGAAGGCCATTCTGATGTCAATTGAACGTTAGTAATTTCACCGACGGGTATAAATTGGAGTTCCTGACTCCCATTTAAGCTTAGTTTAGTATTGAAATCAAGTTTGAGAGAGGAAGATGATAAAGGGACTACACAACTTACACCCGAAGCTGCAATATCGGTTGTTTTTAGACCCGGCCCACCTTTGAAGACTTGATCGTTGAACTGAATGGTAATGTTTTCTTTGATTCCCCTCATATCGGTAATACCTATGGAAAAAGCTGCCTTATCAAAAAGAAACTTTTCAACTGGCATCGATAATTGATCCGATTTAGGTAGAGAAAAACGACAGTTTATGTCAATTTGGGTTTGATATAATACGGCTTCATAGATGCTTCGATACCTAAGATGAGGAACAATTTGACCGGAAATCTGTAAGCTTTCCGGTAAGATATTGACGTGGAGGATTCTAGATTTGGACTTCCCATTTTTATCAGTCTCAGTTGATTCAAAAGGTACGCACAAAAAAGGTCCAGTGATAACCTGCCGACCTCCCCATTTCTGGCTAATCTCTTGAATTACCTCATCTCTTGTGGAAGAGCGCTCTCTGACTAAACCAGAAATCATAGAAGTCGGAATTAGTAGTAATGCTACCAAAAAACCAATTGATGCAACTTTGACTGTAGCTGAATTCCGAATAAAGTTTATAGTTCTTGGTACAGTATCCTTTTTAATCATAATCTATCAAGAATAATATTTTTTTCGAAACTCCTGAATATTTAATTTGACACAAGGAGAAATTTAGTAACAGCTAGACAAATCCTAACAATGCGTTCAAGCAGATCAATTATCTGTACTTCTCGTTTGTAAATATAAGAAAGACATACAACTTGATGTTTTTATTCTTTAGAGTCATTGGAGTCCTAAAGAAAAAAGCCATTATTCTTTAAACCACCAAGAATTAAGAAAAAATACCAAGCCAGTGTATAATCTTGTAAGATGTTTTACAATGAGAAATTATTGATTTTATTCCCGTTGGAAGGATCAAATTAAAATCTGGGAATGACGATTATGGGCTAAGACCGCAAATATTTTTTGGACGTCTAATATCTGAGTTCACTTTCTCTATTTACAATGTTATGATACATCAATTGAAATCAGGTCATTATTGGTCGCAAGTTTATAAACCTTACTTAGCAAAAACCAACTAATATCTTCTTCGTAATACAAAAAGAATCCAAAAAGGAACTATAATGGATACTGTCAGGTACGAGGATCTTTTACCTCATCAATTTCGACTTCGATTGGCAGAGTACCCCGTAGCCTACCTACCATTGGGCACTTTGGAATGGCATGGAGAGCATTTACCTTTGGGATCAGATGCAATTATTAGTCATGGTTTGATGATCAAGGCAGCAGAACAATTAGGTGGGATTGTAATGCCACCAATCTATGTGGGACCAGATCGTTCACAGCTACAAGCAAACGGATCTCAATTGCAAGGAATGGACACTGCTGATGTTACTACTCCCCATCGCCAGCTCGACGGTAGTTGTTACTGGATGTCAGAAGGTCTATTTATGTCGCTAATTGACAATATTCTAATACAGTTGAAACGAGCTGGTTTCAAAGTTGTATTTGCTGACGGGCATGGGCCATCTCGTAATTCTTGGGTCAATCATTTGATTGAGCGGGAAGTACGGTTTGGGCTAAAACTACTAGGTGTGACTGAAGATTTTCGTCAAAACTGGAAAAGTCAAATGGATCACGCGGCTGAAAATGAAACCTCACTGGTGATGGCACTAAGACCCGATTTAGTTGATTTATCTCAATTACCAGAAGATAAATCCGTATGGCCACAGGGGGTTGGTGGTAATGATCCTCGACAGGCCAATGCCTTAGCCGGTCAAAGTTACCTCAAATCATCTGTGGAAATACTGAGGCAAGCCTTAAATGAGGTGGGTTATTAAATTGAATCTGATACGTGTATGTCAGGGCATTCTCGCGTTATTGTCTGTCCTTACGGGTTGTAGCAAACTAGTTTCAACCAAACAGCCCTCAATCAAAGTAAATGAAAATATAGAAAATAGTGCGAAGTGGGGGCGTTTCTATCTCAGAACTATGAAAATGGATAACGAGCAACCTTGGCCTGAGTTTGAGAATCCGAAGCCCGCTTCTTGGATGCAGATGGGACTACAAAAAGAAATAGAAAACGATCGTACGGGTTGGGTTCTGGTAAATCAAAAAAAGATGATAATTCCAAAAACACACTCGAGCCAACAAATCAGATTACAAACAACTCCTTACACTGCTAACCACCTGGAAGATATAGCTAATCTTGATTTGGATCGTCTATATCGCTTAGATCTTAATGATTTGGAGGATCAAGATCAACTTTACCATATTACGAACTTAATTCAGCTAAAAGTACTAGATATGCAAGAAGCGAACTTGAATGATGAAGGCATAGTCCATTTGGCTGGTCTGAAATCTCTAGAGGCACTCAATTTAGACGACACCTATGTCGGAGATACTGGTCTAAGTCATCTAACTGATTTAACCAATCTCAGAGTAATTCGTTTGAGAGAGACTAATGTTGGTGATGTTGGGTTGATGTACTTGAAAAAACATTCTCAGCTAGAAGAATTAGCCGTCCCTTTCTTTGTCGGTGATAAAGGAATGCCGGCACTGACTAACCTAGTTAAGATCAAATTTTTAGACCTACAAAGCAGCCAAATCAGTGATATGGGACTAAGTGTACTAGCTAATCTCAGATCCTTACAAATACTTGATTTAAGTCATACTAGGATCCATGGAAAAGGTTTAAGTTATTTGAAATCTCGACATCTCAAGTCTTTAAACTTAAGTTTTACACCTCTTCAAGGCCAATTTTTGGTTCATCTATCAGTTCTAAACAACCTAGAAAAGTTACAACTGAACAGAACACCAGTCGCTGATGAAGGATTGGCACATTTATCTAATCTGAAAAATCTACGACAACTAGAATTAAAAAATAGCAGAGTAACAGGATCAGGAATCGAGTTTTTGACAGGAATTAAGACATTAGAATCACTTAACTTAGAATCTTGTGGTATCACAGACGAAATTGCTAAGCATCTACCTAGGTTAAAAAATCTACGCGAATTAAACCTATTTCAAACTGAGGTCACAGAAAAAACGCTAGCAGAACTATCAAAAATGCCAAACCTGCAGGACCTCAGTCTGGGAGGTTTTGAATGGGATCTTGAGACTGTACCTGGCCAACCGCAAAAAAAACCTACTCTTATAACTGACCAAGGGGTTGCGCACTTACAGGGCTTAACTTCTTTGCGACGGCTAAGCCTACAAGGCGCGTCAATTACAGATCAGGCAGCAGTTTACTTGTCTCATCTAAGTCAGCTAGAAGAACTAAGCCTTAGCGTAACATCAATCGGCGACAAGAGTATAGCCGAAATTTCAATTATGCCAAAATTAACCGTTTTAGATCTCAATGAAACGGAAGTAGGAGATCAATCACTACCATACCTCAAAGAAATGACCACTCTAAGACGTTTAGTTTTAAGAGGAACAAATATGAGTAATGAAGCGAAGAAAGAATTGCGTCAATCATTACCTGATTGTCAAATTTGGAATTAGAGAGACCTAAGACTAAAGGCTCTATATCATCTCCAAAGGTATTACTTTAGGGTAACTAGGATAGATTTAATAAGAAACAATAATTCATGAAAAAGATATATCGTGTAGGCATTATTGGTTGTGGTGGAATTTCTCACATGCATACCAAATGGTATTTGGCGGAGGAAAGAACAAAAGTGGTGGCTATTTCTGATATCGATTCTGATAGGTTAAAAGCTTATAGTCAACAGTATGATATTGGAGAAACTTATACCGATTTCGTCACCATGTTGGAGCAATCAGACTTGGATATCGTTAGTATTTGTACTCGTCCTAAATTTCATGCACCATTGGTCATTGAAGTAGCTAAACATCAAGTTAAAGGTATTTTATCAGAAAAACCAATGGCTGAAAATTTAGGCCAAGCTAGACAGATGGTCGAAATCTGCCGAAAATATCAGGTCAACCTGGCCATAGACCATCAATTGCGTTTTAATTCTCCTTATGTGGTTGCCAAGCAACTAATAGAAGCCGGTGAAATTGGTGACGTCTTTCGGTTACATGCCATTTGTGGTGGAGGTGATTTAAAGGATAATGCGACTCATACTGTAGATCTAATGAGATATATCTTGGGAGACTTACCTGTTGAATGGGTAATCGGACAAATTGATCGGCAAGGGACAGAGGTAAAATACGATCTTTATTCTGAAAGTTTTAGCCTTGGGTATTTTAAGTTCTCCAACAATATACGAGGTATTATCGAGTCTGGAGATGATACTGCAGCTGGGTATCATCATATTTTTTGCTATGGTACAGAAGGAGAAATTGAGTTGGCAGTACCAGGAGGTCCAATGATACGCCAGCGAACGTCTTCAACCAATGGGAAATGGGTCACTCCTGGTCTTCCACCTGAAATTAGTCCAGTAGAAGACATGGTAGCAGCGCTTGATACGGACCGACCTCATCGATCAAGTGGCGAACAAGGGTTAGCTACATTAGAATTGCTAATGGCGGTTTACGAATCTTCTCGTCGTCGAAAGCGAATTTACTTACCGTTGGAAGAACCTGAATCTCCACTGACCTTAATGGTCGAAGCTGGTTGGGTATAGAACGACAACCCATTCAAAATTGCGGGAGAAAGTGTCACAAAATCGATGTACAATTAAATTTGAGCCTGAAATCATGTAACAGCTAACCCTATCAATTTGAATCCAAAACTATATCTACTGGTCAATCTCTCAAATTTCGCTTACTTTCTTCCTTTCGACACTGTTACCACCTGGTTTTTCATACTGGTGTTTATGGCTCAAGGCCTGATTAGTTTTCCTGGTCAAAGTGGTGTCGAATAAAATCCCACGCGCCATCTGAGTAGTATCGATGCCCCCCTTGTCCCACATATAGTTGGCATTTATCAGCTACACCCACTGCCTGATAAATTGCTTGCAATTTGTCAAAAGCGAACCGTACATAGTCAATAGGAAAGATCTTATCATCTCTGCCAGCAATGACAGAAATCGGCCTAGGGGCGATTAAGCCTGCTACATCATACATTTCACCTAAGCGAAGAATCCCAGGTAAATAATTGCAGTCACAATGGGCTATAGTCCCAATACTATCAACATAAGTGCAAAAATAACAACTAGGTACTGCAACTGATATGCGCGTATCAATAGCAGCCGAATGTAATGTGACTGTTCCACCACCTGAATTACCGGTCATCGCGATTTTATTCTCATCAATATTCTGTGTATCAATTGCCCAATCAATTAGTCGAGACATATCCCAAACGCGCACACCAATCGGTGTGCGCCCAACTAATAAATCATGCATGAGCTCAGTCCGGCAAGAGTGAATTTTATTATTATCTTTGTCGATTTTGGTGCGTGTCTCACCGAATCCACGTGTCGTAGGAGCAATAACTAAATATCCTTGTCGGACTGCTTGGCAGGCAATATCTCTTTGCCCTTCTTGAATTTCCAATTTTTCTCCATTATTCCTTGCTATTCCAACATAAAGGTGAGGATGATTATGTCCGTGAGGTGTGATCACCAAGGGTAAACCATCTGCTACTTGCTTGGGACGCAATAAGTAGAACGGTAGCGGAACTGTTGGTTCAACCCACAAATACCAAGATTCACGAATATGATCGTTTAATTCTTCAGTACTTCTTTTTTCAGCGTAAGGTTGGTAACCGGCTAAGTCGACCAACATATTATTCAATCCAAGTAAATCATGAAGCGCCAATCTAAATTGGTTTTGCCACTCGTTAAAAGTTTGTTCTTCCAAATTTAATCGATTTGAAAAAGAGAAAGTTGAAGGAATATTCTCATAGAGATTGGCAAAATGTGCCTTGGATTCATACATAATATATTTTCTTCCATATATTTAGGTTAGGTCAAAATTAGCCCAGTCAGATTTTAGAATAAAAAAGTAACACAACTAGAGGAGAAAATAAATCGGAATGATTGAGACAAAATTTGAAGTGTATATGTATTTTCTTTTATGTTTGTGTGGCGCTGTTTTTCATAGCTTTACTTAATACAAGTTCTATCTATTGAATGGAAAGAAGAATATGTTTTTGCTCAAATCAAAAGGATAACAGAATTTGACACATTTTTACTCTTTAACTAATGCCAAAAGGTATAGATATACCGATGAGAAATTATCCCCCAGATATTCCAAAATCCACCAACTAGGTAATCACCAAGAATTAGTCCGAAAAAAAATGGAATCGCACGTCGGTAGGCTGTTAAACCACCATGCTTAAGCAGGATCCATTTTACTAGCCAACTAACAAAGATTGATGACCACATCCAGCTCATAGACCAGTTTAAACTACTTGCTAGAGGATACGCTGCTGGGTGAAGTGTCCACCAAAGAAAACGCTGTCTTAGCATTGTTAGAGCGACGACAATACTAAATCCAATACCCATAAAACCAGTAGATGGGCCATCAAAATCCGGCATAAAATATAGCCACTGTTGTAGATGACGAAACGCTTCCGCCCCAAATCCACCATCAAAACCATCTCGATAATGAACATGTAAAAACCCCCAAAAACCAGTCAAGATTCCAACACATGAGGCTAAAATCATAGCTAGGACTAGGCGATAAGCGGATATCCTCGTCCTATCCGCAAGTTTTAGGCCCTCCAGTTGGTATGGCATTGGGTTACATCGGTGAGCACGATTAACCCCCCAGAACATGGCAAACATGGTAAGATTTTTGGGGCCAAAAAACCTTACACCAAAGATTTTTGGTAACATTTGGTCTGGACCAATATTATAAAGTTCGTGTACTGGTGGCCCAAGCTCAGCTCGTAAACGTGTTAGGGCAAAAACAAGTAGAAAATAGAAGACAAAAAATAGAACAATCACACCTAATGACATCCCAGATTTGGCACAAAAAAGAACAATCGTTGTAGTTCCAACCAGAATAAGTATAGCTGCAATACGGTAGTAAGACTGGAAATGACTGGGAATCGAATAGACATCATCTTTAGCGTTATTGGGCAGAAAAATTTGTGTCACAACTTGACGGAGATGACGACGGCTCTTCCATAGAACGATCAATGCTAAGCCAAGGTAACCTCCGGAAGCTTGAGGCTTAAGATAAGGGAATTCTGGTAAACTTCTCCACCCAAGCGCTTTACCAAGAACTAGTTCCATTTTCCAAACCCAATAGAAAACCCAACATGAGAACAAGAGATCGAGAGGCATAAAAAAACTGAGCCCGATAGCGAATGGAAAAAAACAAACCGGCGTCCATCCCATGGCTTGCCAAGGTTCTTCCGTAAATAGGTTTCCGATCTCCATAGTACGTACAGGCAGAAGTGGAACAACTGGTAGGAATGCATGCAAGCCATTGATTAAATCGATGCCACCACTGATGGTAATCCCAATCCAAAGTAATTTGGATTGAAAAAAAGCAATTTGTCCCCCTTGTTGTGTCATTGATAACGGAAGTTGAATAACTGGGTAGGATAAACGCTCGTGTTGTATCCATTGTCGACTGATGATAATACTCAGGCCCACCATCACCAGCATAAGAGCAAGTAAAAATATAGACCAAAAGAAAACAGGGGTTAGCCACGCTTTCATATGAGAAGCGAAATACAACGTTGATTCACCTTGGTACAAACCTTTGAGCACTTGTAGATCTTCGATGACTAACCAACGTGGCAGGTATCTGAAAAAGAGCGTACTCCATTCGTTCTCAGGTGTAGCAAACCAGAACGCGTGCCCCAGTATTGGTGCTAAAACTTGCAACATGTCATGTCCGGAAATAGCAACAGATAAGGAGAGCATCGTATAAATCGTTAGTAGCTCACCTTGTGTTAATGTAGCCTTTGGTCGCCAAATCCTGATTAAAAGATTAAGAATAACAAGAAAAGCAAGCGTTAGTACCGCGGTATAAATTAGAGAAACAGTCGTTGGTGTTGGTGTTTGGATTGAAAAAAAACCATGTGGAATACTCAAAGAAAGGCCGATTATAATCGACCTCCAAGTCACATGGTTAATCTTAGTAGGGTTCATCAGAGGATAGGTAATAAAATTATGAATTTATATGTTCTTTGGGTGAGGGTAGTTAAATTTACTGTATTGTTTATATCAATAGTTAATTCGATACTCATTGTTTGGTTCGTAATTTACTTGTAAGCATTTAGGCTACAAACAGACCCGATAGGTGTATGATGTTGAAAAAAATTATACTACAAAAAAATTCTTATGGAAAAATATAAGCTAATATTCATCTAGTATAAAAGTGGACACAACAAATAAATGACGGATTTTGCTTAGGAATTGATTTGGCTTTATACTGATGGAATAATATTTTCTATATGTTAGCAAGTTTAGACCGTTCTATTTGAGGTGTCAATCGTAGATTTTGAAGAAAAAACTCTAGGTGAGATAAGACCAGCCTGACTTAAATTTGATTCAAACAGGTGTCCGATAAACTGATATTATACTTTAACCGTGGATTTCAATCGAACTGGATCCGATAGCTTCCATTAAATTCATTTCTAATAGATATAGTTGTTGCATGGGATTAAGATTGATGATATCAGATCCAAAGCGAACGAACGTTTAAAGCTCATTCGGCTACTCCTCTATTGATAAAATTTCAATTAGCAAAACAGGTTCGATAATAACCAAGAAAATTGATTGAACCTCTACATAAATACACAGTTGCAGGTTTTTTATCTATTTGTATGACTAGCTAAATCTAGTCTATCCGTAATTTATCGTGTTAAATTGTTGAACTAGAAGAGGTAGTGAACTAAACATATGAAAAATTTGGCAAATATACTAAATAAACAGAAATAGTAGGTGATGAGAATTTACATCTCCTTCACTCCACTAAACTCATTAAATTGGTTTAGCTCAGGTAATGAGTTTTGTATTTTATTAAAAGCAAAAAAGTGTGTGAAATGATAAGAAAAATTGGAATCGTCAGTCCCGGTGATATGGGACATACCGTTGGTCAAGTTTTAATTAAAAATGGGTTGAAGGTCTTCACTTGTTTGGCTGGACGCAGCCAGAGAACCAGACAATTAGCTGAAAAAGTTGGCATCACGAATTTATCATCTTATGATGATTTAGTACAGAACGCTGACTTAATTTTGTCTATTTTAGTACCAGCTCGAGCTATCGATGCTGCCCATCAAGTAAGTGAAGCCATTGAGAGAACACAGGCTCGAATCTTATATGTTGACTGTAATGCGATTTCTCCTAATACTGTCAAACAAATTGGTCAAAATATTATGGATTCAGGGGGGAATTTTCTAGATGCATCAATTATTGGCCCTCCACCACGAAAAGACGGATCGACACGATTTTACACCTCAGGTCCTAACGTGGACCAATTTTGTAAACTGAATCAGCATGGTTTAGACATTCGTCCTTTAGGATCTCAGATAGGTTTAGCATCCGCTATCAAAATGTGCTATGCTGGTTTAACTAAAGGCTTGACTGCACTTTGTGCTGAGCTACTAACCGCAGCCGAAGTATTAAATGTGTTCGATGATTTGGTAGCAGAATTTGAAATCAGCCAACCTGTACTTTATCAGCGAATGCGGAATGGGTTGCCAAGTTTACCTTCCAAAGCCAAAAGATGGACGGGCGAAATGGAGGAAATTGCAACCACCTTTGCCGATACTGGATTAACGCCTGACATTTTGCTTGGAGCCGCTGATATGTTTCGATTCATCGGCCGAACAGAATTGGCCAACCTATCACCAGAGGAAAAAGACGATTTTCCTGACCTAAATCAAGTGATTACCAGACTGGCCAAAGAACTAGATTAAAAAAGAGCAGCTACAGGGATTAGATTGTGCAACTTGCAAAGACATAAGTACCAAGAAATGTATATCTACCAGAGAGAAAAATTGTTAAGCAGGAAAAATGGTTAAACACAACTTAGTTCTAGTTCTCAAAAATGGCGGCGGGAACATTTCCTTCATAACCATGTGGGATAGGGACATTGAACGCATGTAATATGATAGATGCAGTATCTTTTATTGATAAAGGTTGATCAAGTTCCATTCCCTGAGTCATACCTGGTCCACGAATACTCCAGAAAATTTCTAAACATTCGGGTTCATCACCGCCGTGTCCAGTCCCAAATCCGCCGTGATCTGAAATAATGAGAATTAGGCTTTCCGAGTAGATTTTGGCATCATGGATAGCCTGTACCACTACCCCGATTTCGCTGTCAGTTTTTTCAATCTGTTGTAAGTATTTTTCACTTCCATAACCTTCTCGGTGGCCAGCAGCATCAACATCATCCAGTTGCATGAAAAATAAATCAGGCGGTGATTGTCGGATATATTGAGCAGCGGTGTGAACCAATTCTGAGTCCGGTTGCGAAACCCGATGGCAATCAATCGATTGTTCTATAATGTATTGATTAATCGGATTCCAACAACTAAATGCAGCGCATCTCAGCGTGGGGTCCGATTGTTGTAAGACTTTCAAAAAAGAAGGGAATGGAGTATCCTCCTGAATTGGGTTAGAGTCGCTAATTTGGTGGACAGTTGCTTCAACTCCATGTAACAAGGCCCCCCAATTTTGGAAGCTAGCACTTGGTAATACTGCTTGAGCCTGATAAGTAAAAACACCATTCTCAATGACAGCATCAATATTAGGGGTTTTGGCTAACTTTACAGCTCGCCCCATTGCACCATCAACACCAATCACAAAAACTCTTTTTGGGCTATTTAACATTTGCTATCCGATTTCCACTTTGGGATAATTCTATCACACCAATGAGAATTTGTCAGTTGATATGGTCAGGTAATTGCTCTAGATAAGAGATCCACTTTATCTGTAGTATATGTGTATCGATACCCCTCACTAATTATATCGTGATTAAGATACAATCAATTAGTATTTCGAACTGAAGTATTCACTAATTATGTGATCAACTATTAACTAGGTTCATCAACTATTTCCTTAATGTAGTATTGTTTTATGTATTTTTATCATCTAGGAACCCAAAGGAATTAAATGAAATTTACAGGCAAACAAATAGATCAGTGGTGGAAAGCCGGAAAAACATTACCTGTGGAAGTAACCCAACAATACCCACTAGATCCAATTAAACTTATAAATGACACGGGGATTAATCTTCTGGTCGATATGTCCCATAAATGTGACTTTTTTTTACTTTGGCAATTGAGTGAGCAATTACACCAGCGTGGGATTCGCAGTGTCGGTAGCCATGCGACTCTAGACACACAACTGACTCCCAAATCTCTCGCTCGAATCAGAATTACTATAGAGCCGAAACTGCATCCTTTTGCTTGGTGGCCAACACCACAGTGGAATGTTGTCTTAACTGAAGGCGAATTTGGAAATCCTGATTATATACCTGAAGAACGAAAAGCATTAGAAAGACACCTAAACAATGGCGGTGGGCTTATCATATCCGGTAATTGGCATGGTGATAAACCGAACAATTCATGGTCTCTCAATCAATTATTATCTCGCTATGGTGCAGAAATCTTACCTGAGAAAATTCTTCATGAAGAAAATAAGTGGCCCTTAGTCCAAGTTGACGAAAATTGGGAAATTATTCTTCAAAACGACGACAACCAACCAATTTATGCCCGCCGGTCTTGGGGGAAGGGCAGAATTGTTGTCTTGGCATCTTCGGATTTGTATCGCTTTAGTAACAAAGACACAAATCAAATGGAACAGAAATTAGACTTACTAACTCAGATAGTAGAATGGGCGAGCGCCGGGATTCCCCCTGCTAGTGGTAAACCTCGATTACCAACACCAATGTACGGTGGTGGTGGCATATACCAAGAATCTGAACTTCGGCTAGATGGTATTGTTTGTTACTACAGCAAAAATCAAACACCAAAAATATTATCTACTGTGCAAAAAGACTTTACCTCGATAACTAACGATCTCTATAAATGGATACCATCACCAAAACCGGAAGAACCAATGTACTTAGTGGTTTGTAGTGGTAGTGGTGGAGGTTGGGCTGTTAACGCCTATTTACCCAAAGAAACGGGTACGATTTCGACCAGTCCAGAAGGAATGCGCAGCATTTTTGCCCACGAACAGGCACATACAATGTCTGGTCCTGGAGAAATAATTGCCAGTCACCCTTTTGGTGGAAACCAGGGAGAAGAACATGCCGGCTGGTTTCAAGGAAAAATTGATGCCAAATACAATACGATTTCGGGGCCAAACCGGCAGTGTGATCAGGTGTTTTTGCCTGACTATAGTCCTGCTGAAACAAATCCTGAACTGATTTTCAGAGCTGAAAATCTCCAAAATTGGCGAGAGGGTTGGGATCGATTAATGATTTGGTATGTTTGGCAGAAATTAGATGATTATTATGGACCAACCTGGTATCCACGCTGGCGCTGGGTTCAAGCAAAACGTTGGGTGGATACCCCTGATCGAAAATTAAGTTGGGATGAGTCGATAGAAGATCTATCAATTGCTGTCGGTGAAGATTTATTCCCATTTTTTGCGAGTACAGGTAAAAAAGTTAATCGAACACGATGTAAATCAGTCGAATTTCAGAACGAAACATTAAATTTAGCTATTTCTCCGTTGAAAGCCACACCGCCAAGCAACGTATGTCTAGATAATATCAAAGATTTTACTAAACCAATCAGGTCTTGAAGTAACAGAATAGCTCGTATTATTCTAGACTATCAAATTGACCAATATTTCCATAGATCTGCGGGGATTTCATATCGCATTTTCTCTTTTTCTTTGTACGACCAACGCGCAAAGACTCCAAATCGTGGTAGTTGGCGGACATTAGCTGATCCTGTGTGGCAGAGGAAACAGTGCCAGAATATAACATCACCAGCTTGAGCTGTAAATTGACAAGGACCTTCTGGTGACCGGTCAGAGAAAATTTCCCATCCCCAACCCTCTTTATCTCGAAAACTACCGTCTATATGAGTCGGATGATCCAAG
>JAYZAL010000009.1:0-8895 GCA_036339735.1 Candidatus Poribacteria bacterium | reverse complement strand
GGGTTTTTAATCACCTCTTGGGCGCGTTGTCTGCAGTTTTCCCAATCGACTTCATCAGAACAAAAAATCAGCTTAGGTTCAGTAAAATTTTCGAAATCTTTGCTAGTAGACAGAAAAACTGAGCGTCCCCATTTTGTTGGTCGTTTTACCATTGCCCCAAATTGCTGCGCAAATGGACCATACGTGAACTGGGATTCACCCCGGCTAGGGATCGGTGGCACATCAAGCATTGTCCAATTGAAGCCATCATTGGAAACGCTAAGGTGCCGCTCGCCGCTATTAAACAGGCCTTTATAGCGGCGGGTTGGGTCAGGATCAGATTCATCACGTATAACGTGGTAGAGCCGTTGATACCCATCACCTTTAGGGTCACAGATTATATTATTGTCTTTAGAGCCGTTCCATTCATATAGTCCTACAGACGGTTTTTCCCAATGTTCTCCATCTATAGATGTGGCATAATGTATATTCTCCTTCATGTACCACCATTCCCAAATTTTCTTTTCAGTGTTCCATTGCGGAGAGATCCGGCTTTGGTAGCCGGATTTAATAACGGGACCACATTTTCTCGGCTGATGCAGAGTTTTCTTGATGCCCTTCATTGATTCAATAACATGATCGTCCAAAAATAATTGCTTATACTCTTTTGGATTGATTAACTCAAAATTCATATAATTTCCTGTTGTGATTCAAGTTCACTTCCGGTTTCCTCAGTTTTGTATCTGCGAAACTTAAATTGATTCTACTACCGTCTTCATTCAGCACTTTTTAACTCCGTGCTTAATTGTTTTATAATACCAATCTTAAACAGTTGAAGATTCCTGTTTTTGATACCTTATTTCCTTTACTGTATAACTGGCTAACAAAATTAAAACAATTAAGGCTAGGAATGAGCCAAGTCGTGCTCCGGGATAAGGATCAAACATGATCGGCTGAACTTGATTTAAGCTAAGAATGGTACCTACAATAATAGGCAACAAACTGAGGTGAAAGCGAAGTGCCAGAATGTAAACTGCTAAGCAGAACAAGGCAGTTCCGCCACCTGTCCACCCTAGTTTGGCAAAACTATCTACTTCACTGCTGACCATTGCCACCACCAACACAATCAGACTTATACTTCCTAAAATCCGTCGTCGGGACCAGTTAGCAGTGAAATAATCTAGTCCCACAATTGTTAGGGCTAGCATGACCGTCATTGAGAAATATCTGGAGATAACGGCGATTGGCGAAGCTAAAAATGGGAAATAGGTGGAAACTCCGGAAAAGTCAGGCCAAAACGGAGCTAAACTTGGACTCAGCTTAGTTAGACAGGTAGTTAAACCAACTACAGCTAGGCCGATCGCAATTCCCAGGAGACTTGCTTGTAGATTACTAAGTGATGTTTCGGGCTGTCTCCATCGTTTTAGTAAGCCAGCGATTAGTGCGAGTCCCAAGCTAGCTGATAATCCTTGAATCAGGGTTTGGCCAAGAGCGAATAAAAATTGGTTGGTGAGCGGTTCGGAGGTATTGAAAAAGTATTTCGTCGTTGCCCAACCGTTAGCTAAATCAAAAATGAAGACAACCGAGAGCAAGATGGAGAGCTTGATGAAAATGGGAACCGAAAAGTTTCCTCGACTCCAACTGACAATAGCCAAAACAAATCCAGCTAGAGTGACCAAGATTGGGAGTAGTCCCCAGCTGATTTTGATCATCTCCAATAAACTATTTTTTTCTCTTTCCCACCTTTTCCATTTTTCAGGCACATGGACATAGCGGTAAGCATCGACCACTTCATTACCAGCTAACCGAACTGTAATTCGAGCTTCCCCTATCAGCCCATCAGTGGCCTCCTGTAACAGATAGTTGACATGATCACGAAAAGTAAAGGTCCAATCTCGACGGTTGGGTCGCTTCTGTAGATCTGCCGAAATTTCCTCCAACTGGCTCGGATTTAGTTGAAAGCGTTGCACCAAAACAGAGTGAGCTAACTCTCGAGCTGTTTCTTCCAATAGAGTAGCGCCATCACGGGCCTCCGGTAGTTGATGAACGATTTTATCTAGTTTGCCATCGTATTTGAGATGAATCAGATACTCCTCTGCTCGCTCAGTTAGTTCGATTTCCGGGTCAAATTGGGCATAGCGAATCACCCAGTGAGGCAGATCTAGGTAGTTATCCAGCATTTGCTGATGTACCTTTTTACCACCTTGTTGCCAAACAAAGCGATCGGTTTGTCCAATCCCACCTTGGTTCAAGCGTGCAGCTTGCCAAGATTTTCCCAAATCGATTTGCTGGTTTTTGAGTGTTTCTTTGGCCTTGACCAGTGCTTCAGATCCATTGATTTCGAAGGCAGGAATCGGATTTTGGAATTGACCGAAAAAACACCATAGGAACAAACCAATCACGCCGACTCCCAGTATCAGCCAACGGGAGCCAGTTTTTATCTCGTTGGTTTGATCTGCCAAATGGTTTGAGTCGGTTGTTGTTTCTGATAGATTTCCTTGGGCAGCAGCTGGTGTAGGACTCCATGCTCGATTGAAGGAAATCTCAGGTGCCGGATGCCAACTTCCCATACGAAACCGGGCATAAATCAAGATCCAGATTGGTACCAGCGCCAGTAGGATTACCATCATTTGGTTAAACCAAATACCGGTTGTGCTAGATATAAAAAGAGGCAAGGCAATTAAGACAACATCATAGACATAATGAAGTACTATTGCTGGTAACAGACCATAGACCAAATAAACACTGGCAAAGAGGCAAGACGGTACAAGCAATTCAATCAAGCGGGCATAGGCGGGTTGGGCGGGATAATTGGCATGTCCAGCTCCAAAGACAATAGCTTGTAAAATAAAGGCAGCTACAATCCAGAGCCGGCGGTGACCGAAGTGCTTCCCAAGCAAGGCAGCTCCAGCTAAAGGAACTGCACGGAATAGACATTCCTCCCAGAAACCAGCTTGCAAGGAAATGGCAATCGACGATAGCCAAGGAGAGTAAACGGCTAGGACGTCGGGGTTAAAGAGTGCTTCCGATGGACTCCACCAGCCGAACAGCCGGCTGTTGATGAAATAAAAACCGACCACAAAAGCAAGCATCAAGCCAAGGAGCAAATAACCACCTATCGTTCGTCCAACCACGGCGGTAGACGATGCTACTTCTGGCGACCAAATGTGCCATAGCTGGAGATGGTGGGGGAAAGCCTTTCTGGATAGGCTTTCGGCTCCCATAAAAGACAGTGTCATCAAGACAGTGAAGATGATAAAGGTACCAACGGTTTCAATCAGTTGCTCAAGAATGTGTCTTGATGTCGATAGCGCTGTATCATAGACCATCCAGCTCAAAGGTAGTTGATTCAGTTGTGCCAGTGCCTGTAACCCTGCAACAAAAATCCCCATATAAAGAGCTGGTTTCCAAATTATCCAGCCTTGCCGAAGTAGGAAGAAGGAACCGATCACGCAACCACCGAGGATATAGATCAAGACCATGACCATACTGGCAACGAGGGCAATAGTGTTGTTAGCGGAACGCATCTCCTTATACCGGAGATCGAATTCTTCTGGAATCTTAACCCAGTGATTGAGTGCGGTTAAACGGTCTCCTCCGATAACCAACGTCAGCCGATAGAGTCCTTGATTAATTTCTTGATTGATTTTTAGATTTGGACGTTCATAGACAAAGGTATGATCAATACGGCCCCCGGGGCGAGTTTCTTTCGAGCTTTCTATTTGCTGGTAGGCGTTTAAGTCTGTGCCCCACTTATCGGTAGCTGCAGTTTCGGCTATGGCGCGGGCGGCCTCAACTGTCAGAACTGCTCCAGATTCATCTTCAGGTAACTGTTCAGTAAAACCATAGAATTCACCGGCTGGCGTGAATCTCAGGCGAACTTCATGTTTTTCGCCCTCTTGAAAATGTCGAACCACCCAAGTGTAAGGCGAATAGAAATCTCCTTTTAGCATTTGGCGAAAGGCATCGTTGCCACCGGCTTCCAATTCAACATAGTGCTGTGTCATGCTATCCAGTTGAAAAGAAGCAGCCTGTCGGAATTGGGGCGTTCCCCATCCATTTTCTTTAGCAAGTTGGCGAGCTTTATCCATCGCTTGTTGGCGGTTCATCCTGAGATCTAAATTAACCAGTGGGAAGGCTCGACCGAAATAGCGAACTGTAAACAAAATGCCGCTGATCGATAATAATAGGAAAATTAACCAGAAAATTGGCTTTCGTGTCAAAATTTTGTTCCTCACAGATTGAATACGTTCGGCAACCTGAAACAATTTCGCTTATCAGCTAAAAGGGATTCGTTATCGAAATAGCAAATAATTGGTTCTTCGTTCATGCGCTTTTGGTTTATTGTAAATCGATGTGCCTTTGATGTCTGAATAAGAATTGATAATCAGACATTGGCTTTCTACAACCTCATAATATATTGTTTATTCGATTAGGTCAATTTACACAACTAGTAAATGGTCGTCGAAAGTATTAGTATCCAAATATAGGGCAGCACTAATTGGTTGTGGTAGCAAAGAGAAAGGTCATAATAAATTTGACTAAACTTAGCTTGGTCGACTCGATTGTGATATATGAATTACGGTCGTCAGTATTAGTTTTTTTTCATCATAATCACCAGATTCTGGTAGTATAGGTTAGAGTCTGAGGATCTAGGTTTAGTCATTGTTTCCCGCCCAAGCACCGTAGCTTTAATTTTTGTATAGCAGGATTTCTTGTTAGAAGCTGATGTATCTTAGCTAAAGGAGTCAACTTGGTTTGGGTGTCACATCGGTTGGATCAACTTATCCTAAGTGTCGTTGAAAGACAGGTCTCAGCTTTTACCACGCGGTCAGCCATAAGTTTCATAAATAATCAAGGAACCAAGGTTCATCCAATTCTTGTAACGGTATTGAAAATCGTATTCGGAGATTTTCTCTATTACCAATTGTCTCATTTTGCTACTGTTTCCTGTGATAATTTCTAAGGGAGGATCGTGACAAAGAATAAAGTCTTCAACTGTGTCATGTATTTTGTCGTGTTTGACACCGTGCAAATCCAATTTTACCATTCGTAATTTGTTCCTGTTTCTTAAGTTGGGTCTTCAAGAATTAGGGGGCTCATCCAGAAAATTTCTCCATTTGTTATTGAACCAGAATCTCCTGCCGGTTTTGTCAACTATACTTTCGCCTTTTCCATAGAATTCAAGCCAATCTTTCAGCGATCGGGTCTCCTTCAAATGTTTCCCACTTTTTTCTGTGTTAGAAAAAGGATTTTGCCACTGATGGAGTGATCCACCCGAACACAAATAAGATTGGTGCATTATTTTAGAAATATGGGATAGAAACTCATCATTGATAATTTTATGTGCAGATAAGAATGGATTACAATCAAACTTCCCACAAATTTCAGCTCTTAAATAATTTCCAACTCCGTTAAAATAGTTTTGGTTCATCAATATTTCTGAGATAGGCTTTGATAATATCTTCTTTTGCATGTTGGTGTAGATGTTGTTTTTGAAAACTTCAAATTCATCGTATGGGTCAGGACCTCGGTGAGGTGCCCAATCTCGACAATCACCTTTGCCGAACCGACGAACATCTACAAAAACCAGTTCGGTTTGGTCTGAAAGTACAAATTGGGCATGACTATGTTTTGGTAGATCATCTTCATTACATACTAGTATAAATTTCCCACTCATACCTAGGGTTACGGTATATTGGCACTTCCAATTTCCGGACTGGAAAACTAGTCCTAATTCCTTACCTCGTGACTTAGCAGAGATTGAAAACGGCAACACTTGCTGTGCTAAATTCTTTAATTTGACGTATGGGGAAAGCTTGATTTCTGTGACAAGTTTTCCTGTAGTAACCATATTGATAAAATCAGCGGTCATTCGAACTTCGGCCCATTCTGGCATCTTGGATTGAGATTCCTTTCTGAGATCGCATTATTTAAGAAGGCAGTGTTTTCAGAAAAAGGATTTTCTCTCCTACTTTGATGTTCAGGGTTGATGACGCAGAGCCTTGGTTGACAGCAATTTCAATATTACCGGAACTGTTAACTAATGCTAAAGTTGAACCGATGCCAGACTCATCATAGAAGCTGCTAAGATGATCTATTTCTATTCCAGCTATCTGAATAGTACACTTGGTGTCGAAAGATGTTGATTTTAATGTCTCCATTGAAACATTAGTTATTGCGTTTCCAAAGTTATCAATCCAGATAATTTTACCAATTATTTCGTTGTCAGTAATTTTCGGTTGTGGTATAGAAAGCCTGGTAATATCTGAGATTTCCGGCCCAAGATCCGTCAGTGAGACACCACAGGAGATATGGGCGGCCACCGGGGCAAAAACATCTCGACCGTGAAATGTCCGGCTTATCTGACGCAGGCAAAAATTGGGATTAGTAATTTCGATGGTTCGGGTCAATTTTTCCTGTTCAAAGATTTTGGTGCAAATTCCATTATCTGGACAAACAAATATTGCTTTTTCTGTCTGACACACTATTGATCTACGTTGGCTTCCAACGCTAGGGTCAATAACAATAATATGAATGGATCCTTCTGGGAAATATTGATATGCATTGTTAATTTGAAAAGCTGCTGAAGAGAGATCTTGGGGAGGAATGTTGTGTGTGATATCTATAATCTGGGCTTGAGGGTTAATCTGAAAAATCACACCTTTCATTTCACCGACATACGTATCAGTAAGACCAAAGTCGGTTGTGAGTGTAATAATAGATGGATGGTCCTTTTTCAATCTTAACCCTCTAATACTTCTCAGATTGATGTATAAATTGGTTCAGAATTACTTAGAGTTTAAATGATTATCAATTTTGGTGGCAACCGAGAATAAACTGGTAGATTATCTCAATGAAAAGCATGTGTACTAAGTGGGAAGATAGCGTCGCTAAGGATAGTAGTTGCATGGGGAAATCATAGCATGTCGCAAGATTAGTGTCAAAGTTCAATAAAATCTAAGCTCCTTATGATTGATCTTGATAGATCGAAATTGTTTTTAGTACCTTCCAGGTAATTCGAAGGGGCGCAGGTTGACACGAGTAGAAAATTTTGCGTTTGCATTTACTCAAGTGCTTGTATAAAATATGGTTGGTTGTATAACCGTATGTTTGATAGGGAAGTTTAGCTAGGGTGAGAGTTAGGATAGCATTGTATTGTCAAATCAAGAAATTTTGAGAGTACCAATTCAAAGTAGTATGGAAGCGCAATTATTGTTTGGAAACGCAGACGGCTTTCTAAAAATCATTGAACATAAACTCTCAGTTGAAGTTCTGTTAAAAAGTGAAGGTCTAGAAATTAAGGGGAAAAATTTCGATGAAATACATCAGGCCGGTCGAACGTTTGAGTCCCTGTTGCATTTAATTCGGGGAGGTCAGAGATTAGAAGAGAACGATATAAGATCAGCTATTCATAATTCTCAAAACAAACTGGACGCGGTTTCCCCAAAAGTTATAGGTGAATCAATTCCTGTATTTTCCAAACGTGGGGCCGTTCGTCCCCGAACGCTTGGGCAATACAAATATACGGAAGCGATTAAAACTCACGATTTAGTTTTTGGGATTGGGCCTGCTGGAACTGGGAAAACCTACTTAGCAATGGCAATGGCAGTATCAGCCTTCAAAAGTGGGAAAGTTAGCCGAATTATCCTGACTCGCCCAGCGGTGGAGGCTGGTGAGAAATTAGGGTTCCTACCCGGAGACATTGCCGACAAAATAGATCCGTATCTACGTCCGATATTTGATGCTTTATACGATATGGTGCCGAGTGAGACACTTGATCGGTATATTGAACGGAATGTTATTGAAGTTGCTCCAATAGCTTTCATGCGAGGGCGGACACTTAATGACTCATTCATCGTCTTTGATGAAGCGCAAAATTCCACAATTGAACAAATGAAAATGTTTCTTACACGACTTGGATTCAGTTCAAAGGCAGTCGTAACCGGTGATATTACACAAACCGATTTACCGTCTAGCCGCATTTCAGGGCTTATCGATGCACAAAATGTGCTTAAAGGTGTTGAAGGAGTTGAGTTTGTTTACTTTTCTAAGGAAGATGTTGTTCGTCACGAACTGGTGCAGCAAATTATAGAAGCTTATGACTCGCATGGGATAACATGATCCATATTAGGAACGAATCGCTAGAACATCTTGTGGATGAATCTGCTGTACGATTTGCTGCCGAAGCCACCTTGTTCGACCAAAACGCTCAGGAGTGCGAAATTAGCGTTATGCTGACAGATGATTCACAGATTCAAAAGCTCAATTCTGACTATCGTCAAACTGATAAGCCAACTGACGTTTTGGCTTTTGCTATGCGCGAAGGCATTGATGGAAAACTCCATTCAGAATTGCTTGGCGATGTGATTATCTCCCTAGCCACAGCCAAACGCCAAGCGGATGAAAATGATTACACACTTGATGCAGAATTAGCTCGGTTAACGGTTCATGGTGTACTCCACCTTCTGGGTTATCATCACCAAACTCAGGACGAAGAAGAAATTATGTTTGAGATACAGAAAAGAATTTTATGCACGATACCAACTTAATCATACGTTTAACAATGACAAATAGGTTTAGAAACAATTCACTAACCCAACATGAAGGAGTGTGACTCCCAACTTGGACGATCCAAGTAGTATCCTGAAAATCTATCAGATTGTATCGTTAATTCTTTTATCAATTGTTGCTTTTTTTTCTTCCGTAGTTGATACAACGCTGAATCACTTGACGAAAAATGATATATTGGAAGTTGCCGAAGCAGGAGGACGAGCATACCATTCTCTGCGCTCCCTCCTACAAAAACCGAGACAGTATATTGCAACAATAGTCATTTTGAAATGTTTGTCCATTCTGGGTATTGTTTCCGTCTTCATATTGTTGATTGGTTTCGATTCTTGGAAAACTTGTAGC
>JAYZAL010000008.1:0-18759 GCA_036339735.1 Candidatus Poribacteria bacterium | reverse complement strand
CAAACAAGGGTTAATAAAAGAAGCTCTTCAACATTTAAACCGAGCTATTTTATTAGAAGAACATCTGCCAGCGACTAATCGGTTAGCGGAAGCCTACTATCAGAAAGGCAACTTGCTGGTTAAGCAGAAAAAACTACAGGCGGCTACTAAAGCTTATCAGGTTGCGATTCAATATAAACCTGTTATGGGGGCAGCCCACTATAATTTGGCTAAAGTTTATTTTCGTCTTAGTCAAAGTAATCCTCACCATAAAGCAACAGCAACCCAACATCTAAACATAGCTGAGCGATTGAAAGTACAAGCTAAAGACATAGAAGAAAAACGGGATATTGTCGATCGTAGTCGAGGACAAGATCAAGCCGCAGCCTTCTCTAATTTGGCCCAGACCTACCTGAAATATGGCGCCTACCAACAGGCAGTTGAAAGCTATCGAAAATCGATTTGGCGCAACCCCAATTTGGCCGAAGCTCATAGCGGATTGGGTCTATCCTATCTGATGTTAGAGCGCTACGTGGCCGCTGTTGCGGCTCAAGAAAAAGCCATCGCCTTAAAACCAGATTTGGCTCAGGCACACGCTGCACTAGGTTTAACCTATCTACGTCAATCTAAATCGAAGAAAGCTATAAAATATTATCAACGCGCCATAACATTACAACCCAAACTGGTTGAAGCCCAGTGTGCTTTGGCTGAAATTTACTTTAATGAACAGAACTACCAAGCGGCAGAAAGGCACTATCAAAACGCGCTCTTGATTCAATCCCAAAACACTCAGGCATTAATTGGATTGGCGAAATTATACGGTCGGGATAAAATCAGACTTGACCAGGCGTTAGAGGTCGCTGAAAAGGCCGTAAAAATTCAACCTTCGGCTCCACATTTGAATATTTTGTCTTGGATTTACCACCGGAAGGGTGAATATCGGTTAGCTACAAAATCAATTCAGCGTGCGATTGATTTAGATCCTTCAAATACACTTTATCAACGTGGGCTGAAACAAATCCAAAAATCAATCCAGAATCCTTGATTGAGGTTCTGTGCAAGATGCGATGATTCGACATTCAATTTCTTGGTTTTGGACTCTGTTCTCCATCTGTTTTTTTATTTCAGGCATCAGGACAGTCGCCCAATTTGTGGATGTAACGTTAGATAGTGGTATTGATTTTGAGCATGTCGATGGACGTAGTGGACAAAAGTTTCTACTTGAAACCCTCGGTTGTGGTGTTGCTTTGCTCGACTTTAACACTGATGGTTATCTCGATATCTATTGTGTAAATGGAGGCAATCTTCCTGGGACTGAACTGGAAAATCCAATTCGAAATCGACTTTATCGTAACAACGGCGATATGACTTTTACGGACGTTACCCAACAAGCTGGAGTAACCGGTATCGGCTACGGAGTAGGTTCTTGTGTCGGCGATTATGATAACGATGGTGATCCCGATATTTATATTACCAACTTTGGCCCAAACCAGCTCTATATTAACAATGGGGACGGCACTTTTACGGATGTTACTCAACAAGCAGGGGTTGGTGAATCAGGTTGGAGTACCAGTTCTAGTTTCGCTGATTATGATAATGATGGATATCTCGATCTGTATGTGGTCAATTATGTTGATTTTGAGTTGGGCAATAATCCCAAGTGTGCTAAGAATGATTTTCCGACCTATTGCAGTCCTAATATTTTTGAACCGACCTTCGATGTACTATATCGTAATAACCAGGATGGCACTTTCTCTGATGTTACCCAAGCAGCCGGCCTAGAGAAACCTGGCAAAGGACTAGGTATTAGCTGGGCAGATTATGATAACGATCAGGATTTAGACGTTTTTGTTGCCAACGATTTGATGCAAGATTTCCTATTTAGAAACGAGGGTAATGGAACCTTCACTGAAGTCTCGATGTTAGTAGGAGTCGCCTTTAATGAAGATGGACAACCTCTCAATGGTATGGGAACTAGCTTTGGAGATTATAATAACGATGGGAATCTAGATCTAGTTGTTACCAACTTTCAAGACCAGCCCAACGTTCTATTTCATAACGAAGGCAACGGTTTTTTTACTGACTTAAGTTATTCGTGTGGTATTGGCGCAAAGAGCTTAATCTATTTATCTTGGGGAGTTGATTTTTTTGATTACGACAACGATCGCTATCTCGATATTTTTATAGCTAATGGTCATATTGATGATAATATTGAAGATTTCAGTGAGGTCGGAACCTATGCACAACGCAATCAGCTTTTCCAAAATAGAGGTGACGGTACCTTCAAAGAGGTGAGTCCCGATTTTGGCTCAGGGTTACAACTTCGTAAGGTCAGCAGGGGAATGGCTTATGGGGACTTGGACAATGACGGAGATTTAGATTTAGTTATCAGCAATCTCAATCAGCGACTAGATGTCTTACGCAATGATGGAGGCAATGAGAACCACTGGCTAGCCATTAAATGTATCGGTCGAAAAAGCAATCGAGATGCAATTGGAACTCGGATTCGCCTTAAGACAGAAGAGTCAACCCAGATTCGGGAGATTCGGTCTGGATCAAGCTACCTGTCTCAAAGTGATTTGCGTGCCTACTTCGGTTTAGGAACGGCCAAGACAGCAGACATCGAAATTGAGTGGCCAAGCGGCAATCAAAAAATTTTACACTCTGTTCAGCCTAACCAAATATTGGTTATCAAAGAAATAGATTGACAACACTTAATATTTGCTAATTGTGAAGAGTTATAAATTAGGGGCGATTATTTTAAATAATGCTATTTTCTCTCAAAGTTTTTTTATACTTCTTTTTTCAACCTACGGTTTAGGTAGTTTTATATCTAATAGATAGCGGTGAGCAGATGGCATTCTGTTATACAGTGTTGGCGTCAGAAAATCTGTTATACCAGTTGCTTTGGCTCTCAGCGTAAACACTGGTAAGGTGTGTCCTAAGTCGCTGTTCACCGCTGACGTTAAGCGTACCACCGCGCCTAGTGTGAGCATTCAGGATAACTGTGCTACCTGCTGGTGCCGTCAAGCGAATTTCGTTCGAATGAGGATCTAGTGTATTGCCCATCACACCTTCCGGTTGTAAGCCTAAGAGGTGAGAGCCGGGCGCAATTCAGGTTGCTCCGTTATCTTCAGTAAACGGGTCCAGCAAAATCAAGGAATTAAGAACACAGTTGTTGCCGATGGGAATAGCGGGACCATAATCGTTGTAAAACCTTTGATGATCGTGACTAGGAGAAGCCAAATCGTAGACTTTGAAGTCTGGTTTTAGCAGATGGTAAGCGGCAACTAGCAAGGATTTGCTATAGAGACAATCACCAGATTTGGTCGTTTTGTTGAGCACGTTCGATAGTCTTATTGCCTCGTCTTCCTTATGTACCTCCCAACCTGATTGTTTGCCTTCAACTTGGTGAATTTGATCAAACTCGTCACACATGTTGGTATATGACTTCCTGCTCAATACAGACTTAACGACAAAAAATCCGTCTTGGTCGAGTTGCTCTTTGGTACTGAGTGTTTGATCGTCTACGCCTAATTCAGCTAAGGTTTGTTTGATCGCCATATTATTTGCTCTTTACCATAACCCAAATTTCTACTATATTCCGTCAAATCCTGAAGCCCATCTGTGATTACAAAAAATTGGATGGTTAATTCTGGAAAGATAAAAAAAGAACAATGTATTAACGTAAGACGTAATTTTTTTCATCCTTCCATCTTACTTTGCAACAGTCTTTGTGAGGTTGGTTAAATCAAAGACTGCAACCGTTTTTTTTGTTTGATTTCTTGGTCTGACATCTGTTTAATCAAACCTTTCCAATGCCTGTCAGGTGTGGAAGGATTTCCCAAAAACTCCCAATGATTATCGACTTGACGAAGTGGATAACCTTCCACACCTGAAAAACCAAGATCACGACGACTATCCATCATTTCCTGAATTAATTTTTGCCCATTAACTCCTAAGGTGCGTTGACCATGAAACGTCCAGTCTGAATAACCATGGGAAAAAACCTCAATATTCACATATTGTAGATATACCACTCGTCTCGTTGTGTCTGTCAAATTACCGCGCGAACCGTGTGGAGCGGAAAGGGCATGAAATAATACATCCCCAGGCTCCATCTCTAAGGCCACAGTATTATGATTCTCAAATAGCTGATCTTCATTTAGACGATTTAACTCCACATGACCAACCAGATGGTGTTCTGGTAGACCCCAAACGCAGCCGTTATCGATAGTAGAACGGTCTAAGTAGATATCAGCTACAAAGTTCGGAATTTCGAATGTTGATTCTAATTCCCATATGGATGTAAATTTTGGCGTTAAGGTTGGCTCGGTCCAGTAAGGAGGGTCTTGGTGCCAAAACACAGGTACATTTCCTCCTGGTAGCTTACAAACAAGGGCATTATTGAAGGGAAAAAAGGAGTGACCGATACACTGGCCTACCGCAGATAGCAAATCGGGATTGACTGTTACTGCTCGAAAGATGGGGTCTCGATCCCACATACGCTCACTACGGAAATAGGTCTGTGTCCCATCTTCGTGTGTATGATACAAGTGTCCCGCTCCTAATCTAGCTGTACCTTCGTGCTGAACATGTTGAGCTGCTTGTTGCAACAATTCGAGTTCTTTACCTGAAAATAATTGAGGAATGACCAAAAAACCGTCCCGATGGAAACGATTAATTTGTTCTTTATCTAGCATATTATCAACCTATTCCTGTTTTTTTTTGATACTATGTTGTTCTTAGCAGAATTCTTATCTAGAAAATAAATTAAAAATAGCTTTTTGTCTACCAATTTTTTCCGATTCACCTATAGGGATGTTTTAGAATTATAACTCTGCGTAGACACAAAAGTTGAAATGGTAAGTATATTGTTCACTGTTTTCTCATCTGAGAAAACGATTTTCCCATATCTTAATACATAATCAGCGTAACCTAAATATTGAGAAAAGTTTTTGCTTCGAATATCTAGTCAGTCTAATTCAATTCGATCAGGTACTCTATTGGTTGGCACATTTTTGGTGGTATCTACACAATATTGGGTTACCAGTACTTGGAATGGTTTCACTCTAGCTTCATTATTTATCAATGCTATTGTCATCACTTTTATACTGGGTTTATTAAATGTACTGTTATTAAAAGTGAAAACGAGCGCAATTCTTCGTCCATCCGAACTAATGTTGGTTTATATCATGTTGACTTCGGCTACCGCCGCCGCTGGACATGATACCCTTGAGATTCTCACTCAGATTGTAGCCTATCCTGTTCATTTCGCTTCTCCAGAAAATGATTGGAAATCGATTTTTTTTCACTATCTCCCTACGCGTCTCGTTATTCTCGACCCTCTAGTGGCTGAAGGATTGATTTACTACGATGAGAGTTTTTTTTCCCCACACATTTGGCCAGCTTGGGTCCAACCTATCTTGCTTTGGTCTTTATTCACTATCCTGCTCTACTTTAGTATGATTTTTCTTAGCCTGCTGCTGCGTAGACAGTGGATAAACAACGAATTGTTGACTTTTCCAATTGCCCAAATCCCTCTGCAATTACTGTCTCCTCGCCGATCAATTTATCAAAACAAGAAATTTTGGTTTGGGTTTTTGGTAACCTCATTATTGAGCTTAAACAACGGAATTCACCACCTAGTCCCGGTTGTCCCAGGACTGACCTATGGTAAATATAACCTAGCAGAGTTATTCCCTGAACCACCGTGGAGTGCGATTGAGGTCGCCTATATCGAAATACTACCTTTTGTAACTGGATTAGCTTTTTTCATTCCAACTAAACTCTCGTTTTCTATCTGGTTTTTTTATTGGTTTTGGAAATTGATAAACGTAACGGGACAGGCATCAGGTCTTCATCAATTACCTTATTTTCCGGGATATTGGATCCAAGGACTAGGTGGAATGGCAATATTCGGTATCATGTTTTTGTATTGGGCAAGACGGCATTTGATTGGGGTCTTCAAGGTAGTTTTCACCTCATCTAAACTGAGATCAGTCGACGATACACCCTACTTTTTAGCTGTTTGGGGGTTTTTGATTAGTACTAGTATCGCTATCGTTTTCTTGGTTTATGCCGGAATGAGCTTATTGTTTGCAATTTTGTTCTTAGCTGGTTTTTTTGGCTTAACGGTTGTGACAACACGCCTTAGAGCACAGGTCGGCCCTCCGACGCATGAAATACCGTTTACTGTTTCAGGTTTCCTATCCAGAGTGATTAGTACTCGATACATAGATAATCGCACACTAACTCAATTTTCACTATTTATGTTTGTCGATTTTGGCCAGCGTGGCAGCCCGATGCCACAAATCATGGAGGGATTCTATCTGCAACATCGACTTCATTCTCGACAAATTAGAATAGTCGTGGTAGGAATCGTAGCTGCGCTGATATTAGGAACTGTAATTGGTTTTGTGGGAAATCTGGAACGTGCCTACCGATTGACCAATAAGACTTGGGCAGGCGAAGAAACATTCTCCAGTCTGGTCAACCAGATCCAAAATAAAACAACCCGTCCTGATTTGGTCTACCTTAGTTACTTCAGTCTAGGGGGCGGTATCGTTTTCGCTTTAGCTATTTTAAGTCGTCGATATATTTGGTGGAGTTTCCATCCACTGGGTTATATCATTGGCCAAGATTGGATGCTCCGTCACCTTTGGTTCCCAATTTTTATAGCTTGGCTCATTCGATGGACACTCATCAAATTCAGCGGCCTAAAAGGGTTACGTAATGCTATACCAATCTTTCTAGGTATTACCATCGGTGATGCTACCTGCATACTATTATGGAAAACATACGCTATTATTTTTAACCAACAGACACTAGATTGGGTTTATTGGTAATTTTTAGACAATAAACCCAATCTAGTATCAAGGGCAGAATCAGCGAGAAGATAGAACGCAGGATCGAATCAGATCGTTGATTGATAGTTTTCAGGATAGAAAGACTTCATACAATTATTTTCAATAACTTACTCTGTTTGGCTCGGCCATTGACATCCGCCCTGCCTTTGAGGACGAATATGTGAAAAGGATATTTTTTCTATTCCTTTGTATGCATAGGGATCCTCACCTGCAATCATTACAATATCACGGTGATCATATCGGGCAACTGGTATTGGATTTTCTGACCTTCGCCAAGGTAATAAGGACTCAGCGCTCATATAATGATTCACTAGAGACCTTCGGTAAACTTTTTTGTTTGCATTAGGTAGAGATCGATGCAATGTGTAGCCATTAAAGAAGATAATAGATCCGGCCTCAACTTCAACTGGAACGGCCTCTTTCTCAGTGAATGGATACCCATAGGCTTCCTCTACACAATCGAAACGTTCGTCGCTTTGCTCTCGATTTGGGTAGATAATACCAGACTGGTGAGAGTTGGGCATGAACCACAGGCAACCATTTTCAACAGTTGCATCGTCTAAGGCGATCCAAGCAGCATTGAGTGATCGGTCCCGCGTCGGTACAAATGATTCGTCCTGGTGCCAGGCTTGTCCTGGCATTCCTGACGATTTAATGAAAAGCATTTGTTGCATACATTTGACGTTTGGTCCAATGATTTTTGTTAGATTATCTACGATGATAGGGTGAGATAATACGTCGAACATGATCTGCGAAATTTTGTAGGGAAAATGTACACATAATACTCGTTCTAGAACTTCATAGCTATTTTCTTCTGGTGCAGAGGGAGGAAGACCTGCGACCTGTCCAAGTTCCCCTCGGCAGATTTTAGTGGTTTCTTTCCGGAGTTGGTCAACCTCTGTCTTAGACAATCCATCTTCAACAACAGCAAATCCATTTTTACAGAAATTAGGAATCGTAAAATTATGCTGATTCATTGTATTTTTTCCCGTATTACGATTTTCGGTAATTTCTAAAGTTTCTCGATTGAATAAGTAGACCTTAAATTTTCTAATATCACTTTCTGACTTAATACCTTAAAGACCAACTTAGCTTTTTGTGTTTGTTAGTTCTGTACCCACAATTATATTCATATTTGTCGGTATGCGCCCCATCTAATTGAACCCGCAAGTAGTTCAAGAATTATCGGGCACGATTTCTTTTTCTACTTAGACCTTATAGTTGTTTGACATCAATAAAATGCCTTCTTCATATTATCAGACTTATCTATGCTGTCAAGAGTTCAGCTAACCGGTGGCTGTTTCACCTACGCTAATCGGCCGTGTGCCCTCGTCTAATAACACCTTGGTCTGGTTTGTAAAATGAATCAGATGACACACTTAACTTTAGTCCAATTTCCTTGATGGCGGTATCGGAAACCTTTTCGAGAGGCGTATATTGCGGATGTGGAAATGCCTTGTAAGGGTTGTTTCGGGCTGCATTGTAACAACAAATCAGGTTCCATCGGTTTCGATTACTGGTATTGGCATCGGATCGATGTAGAACATTGCAGTGGAAAAACAAAGCCGATCCTGGGTCTAATTCACAGAAAACAATCTCCAGTCGATTGATCAGTTGTTCTACTCGTTCAGGATCTGCGTAGTTTTGACCGGAATCAATATGGTGTTCAATTCGACCGGCGTGATGAGACCCCTTGATCACTTGCATACATCCGTTGCTTTTATCAGCCCGATTGAGAGCAATCCAACAGCTCGCCAAATAAGGATAGAGACACCCATTCTTATACCAGTACCCGTAATCCTGATGCCACTCCCAAGCCCCTCCAATTTCCGGTTTTTTATGTAGAAGCTTGGAATGATAATGGTAGACTTCTCCTCCCAACATTGATTCCATTGCATCCACCAATCGATGTGAACGACTAACCATACCCCAGATATCGTTACCTGGATGATTCCAGACGGTGATCTGACTATTCCTTCCTGATCGGTCATCGACGTCCAATATATGATCCTTCATCATGGGATCTGCTTGGGCGGCATCTAATAGGAGATTAGTCTCTTCTTGATCAAAAAGATCAGGGACTATTAGATAACCATCGTCCAGAAAAGACTGGATTTGCTCAGTTGAAAGTTGGTGATTATTCAACACTGTAGCTCCTTGGTTCGTGGATATAGTTTGGGGTTAGAAATTATCGGTAATATTGAGAAAACATTTTCGTTTTTAATTTGTTAATCTAAATCCTATGTGTAGAGATGAAGGTTAACATTAAGAGGTTTCATCTCTACACATAGCTGGTAAAAAATTCAATAGTATTCAACTAGATTTTTGCATTCGATTACTCTGATTGAACCTCATACTATACTAAAAACAACCAATTATCCAAGAGCCAATAATTAAGATTTACTGAAATAAAAAAGATGGAAGGATTAAAATGGATAGAAAAACCGAAAAGAGTACCATCTAGATTAGATAGTACCTGTCCGTGTGAACAATTGGTCTTTGGCGAGACCTTCAGGGAGAGTGTCTGATTACCCACATTACTTTGATCACTAAATATATAATTTCTTGATCTATCATTTAGTCGGGTATATTTTGGGCAGTATTTTCCACTACCCCTTCTATTTCCAAATTATATTTCAATCCAATAGGACTTAGTGAAAGTAGTCTATCCATATATCACACTTAACGAATTTTGGATTAAGTCTTATCTGCTAATTTAAATTACCCTTTCACTTTTGTATCCAACTTAATTAGAGTTATAGGATATAGCAGTCCAACCAGAAAATGGCTGTTCTAATTTTGAAAGTGAATTCTGCGGGTACCGTTGAAACCAATACGTGGCCAATCTCGATCCCAATTCTCAGAATGATAAGGGATATAATGACAGGCTAGTGCGTGCCTAGGACTACCCGGCTCCTTAACTTTGGCTCCACCATGTATCAGACGGCCATTGAATAGAACCACATCACCTTGATTGGCTTGTAATTCTATCTCCTTTACGCCATTTTCCATAAAAACTTTCTCAACCGCTGGGAAATATCGATTTGCTTGTTGATCTTCATAGGTTTCACCTGAGGAGAATTCCATTGACACATCTCTTTTGGTGATCAGTCTCCCTCGATGTGATCCTGGTTGGACACATAACGGACCATTCTTATCAGTTACGTCAACCATGGCAATCCAAGCCGACATGCAGTCCGGTAGATAATATTGGTCTTGATGACGCGGATGTTCAGATCCCTGATAGAAGTGCATTGTTTGAATGGCTTCTGCTTCATCTCCCATACAATCGGCTAATGGCTTGGCTAATCGTGGATGAATTAGAAAATTTAAGGCCCATGGATCATATAAATGTTGATTGAAGGTCCGGAAACCATAAGTACTCTGTTGACCAAAGTGTTCCAGATCTTTTTTTCCATTTTCTAAATCTTCCATGTGTCCAACAAAATCTTGGCACTCAGTGGTACTAAACACACAGCTTAAAATAATATACCCATTTTCTTGGTAAAATTTTTTCTGGTCTTCTGTTAAACCAGTATTCTGAGATTTATTAGTCATACTGATACTCCTCCATTATTTCAAAAAAAGACAGTTAAAATCACAACAAAATTCCAAAACGACACTAGACCGGGAGTATTCGCCATCATTTTAGTAGAATTATTTCCGATATTTTCAATGGGAGTTAGACATCCAATCAACGAGAGTAAGAAACTGCAGAGGTTTTTTACCGTATTTACCGAATCATAGATTGTGCTTTTAGTCTTCTATGATTACACCAGTCTGACCATTACACTTTACCTGATAGCGTGGAGACTATTGGTAGTAAAGCGTTCGCCGAATGTATCATCACGAACATTTAATTGCTTCCGTCAGTTTGGCGAATGTCAGGAATAGCGCGTTCTATGATAAAAGTTTGTCAAGTTTCAACTGGAAAAATCTACTGTCACACATAAATTTGCGAGCTGTTCAATTTAACGATGTATCAATTTGATAGAATCGATTGGAAATCTTATCCTAAACTGATAAGGTTTCCAATCCCGGCAAATCCGTCCCCAATTTAGTCATCCCATGTGGGATAGCTTTCGCCTGTAATTTCTAAATCCCAGTCTTTCCAATAATATTTGGCTGGATTATTAGGTTCCCAATCTTGGTAAATCTGTTCCCAGTTTAACAAGCACATGTGGGACATTAAAGAGTCCGAACGTATGGGGTGGCTTCGTGGTTGATATCGGAAATCACAAGAAACTCTAAGTTTATTACCACTCAAGTTGTCGCATCCCTGATGTACGGTTAAGCTATGTAGGATCATCACATCCCCACAAATATAATCTCCACCCACCCATATTTGATCATCTGAGACTTCTACTTGTCGACCTCCTGGGCCAACGGCTCTTTTATCGGCTAATTTGCCTTGGCGGTGTGACCCCTTGGCTACTGCTAAGCCTCCCAGCATTTCAGGGCAGTCTCCGCAAGGTATCCACGCGGTCCACGTTTCAGTTGATCCACCAATATACAAATTGTCTTGATGGGGTGGAGTTGAATGAGAGGAAGAATTTGGAAAAACCAAGCGACATATATTTCGGCTGTGGGGAAGAACTTTTTCGCCGAACAAGATTTCAAAAACTCGAATAATATTTTCATCGAGAGCCAATTGGTGGAACTCTGGCAATCTCTGTACCTCTACATAGAAATCTTTCCATCTAGGATCCTCATGTTCTACTACCAATAAATCAGGGTTAGCTAGCCCCTCGATGTAATTTGTGCCACACTGGGTCCAGCCATGTTTCTCACAAATAGACATAATTTTATGTCGAAGGTTAAACACTTTAGTTGAATCTAGTAGATCTGAAAAAAATAAATAACCGTCTTTTGATGCTTGCCGTTGTATATCTGTTGGTTGATCAAGTAGATTAGTTGCGTCTTGTAATGGTTCTAGGCGGTTCATTTGTACCATTGCCATCGGTTTTTCTCCTTATTCTTTAACTCAAGTGTGTCTAGATCTGGTCCAACATGTAATATTAAGTTATACAAACTGGTTTTCGAAATGAAGTAATGGATATAGAAACTTGACTATAGATGAGTATCCGCATGATCTTGAGATCTATAAACGGATAGTAAGACAATCAATAATAAAGTACTGTGTTTACGCCATAATCATATTGACTGAGTCAACCTGAAGCATAATATCCATCACAATCAATCCACCTTATGCATTATAATACAATTAAAATTTAATGATACCCAAATAATCCTGTGATAAACCTACAACGCCTGTTGGTGAGAAATAAATGAAAATTACAGATTTAAAATGTGCAGTTATCGGAAACAGTCCAGTAGTAAGAATAGTGACAGATGAGGGTATTGATGGGTTTGGACAAATCGAATCATTCAAGACCTACCTGAAGCCTCATGTAATTTTTTATAAGGATCATATTATAGGTCAAGATCCGACGAACGTTGAGCGGGTCATGATGCAAATCCGTCGAATGGGGAGTTTCAAACCATGGGGGAGTGCCGTTAGTGCCATAGAGATGGCACTATGGGATCTTGCGGGCAAAGCAGCTAATCTACCTGTTTATAAACTACTAGGTGGCAAAGTCCGCGATCTAGTCAGAGTCTATAATGGTGGGATTCGCTTCCCGTCAAAGGGAGGTGAGCCCAAACACCATGCGGATAATATGGCATTGATGAAGTCTTCTCCGGAAGGGTTTACCATTATCAAACAGGGCGTTGCTTTTCATTCGCCTATGGCACAACAAATACCTAATTTTTATTACGGCGAATCCTTACCTGAAGGACACCGATTGAATCGGGGATTAATAACCGAGTCAGGAATGAAACACTTAATCGATTGTATCGAGGCGATGAAAGAAGTATTAGGTGATGAGGTTGGACTAGCACTTGATTGTGGCCCTGGATTTACCGTCCCCGATGCGATTCGGCTAGCGCAATCAGTCGAGCATTTGAATTTGATGTGGTTGGAAGATATGCTGACGGGAGATTACGTTCCATGGGTAGACCCCGATTCCTATAGGGAAGTAACTCGGTCAACATCAACTCCAATTCATACAGGTGAACAAATTTACTTGCGCCAAAATTTCAAAGATTTACTTGAAAGAAAAGCGGTTAACGTTATTGGTCCGGATCCTTGCGATGTTGGTGGTATCTCAGAGTTGAAATGGGTAGCCGAATATGCAGATTTGCACGGAATCTTGATGGCTCCTCATGGAATCGGTAATGGATTGCTTGGTTTAGCTGCTCTAGTTCAGGTTTGTGCCACATTACCACAAAATTATATCGCATTCGAATATCCGATAGGCCAGCCAGAATGGTGGTATGACATCGTAGAAGGGTTACCAAACCCAATTGTGAAAGACGGATTTATTGAAGTTTGGGATCGACCTGGTATGGGAATAAATTTGATTCCAGAATTAACCAAGCCCTTTTTGAAGGAAGAAGATCAATCCTTCTTTGATTGATATGATAATCAGATGAAGCATTATTTCCTTCTATTCTTTATTCTTTCTTATATTCCGATCTGTGAAAAAATTTTCTACTATCTTTCTTGAAAGTGCTATTCTATTTACGAATTATCAAATTTAATTAGGCGAACAAGGAAACTAATACGTGCCAACGACATTAGAACAGTATCTCTTCGATCTTCGAGGATATGTTTGTCTTCCTGAAGCTATCGACAGAAATCATCTGTCAGAACTTAATCACACACTGGACTCATATCTGGATCTAGAACCTGGACATTGGCGAGGCTGGGTTTATCGCCATCCCGGACGGGGTGAAACTTATCATTTGCACAATATATTTGAAATGGGTACCCCTTTTGAAAGATTAATCGATCATCCTTCTTGGTTACCACATATCAATTGTTTCGTTGGCGGAGATGATGGATTATTCATTGATGAGTCATTTGCTGATATCCGTGGCCATGGCCAATCCACTCGGATACACTCTGGAGCCAGTAAACGCCGAATTCGAACCCAGTTCCGGTATCATAATGGTCAGTTCCGCTGCGGACAGGTAAATATTCTGCTGGCTTTAAATGATGTGGGACCAGGGGATGGAGCAACGATGATTGTACCAGGTAGCCATAAATCTAACCTTCTCCACCCATCACTAAAAGAGAAAGCACCTTCTTTGGATGGAGTACCAGCAGCAGTGGAAGTCCAACTGAAAGCTGGCGACGCAGCCTGTTTTGTTGATTGCCTAGCGCATGGTTCAGCTCGTCGAGTTAATCAAGGCCAAAGACGAATACTCATTATCCGCTATGGCCCCCATTGGGGGAACGATCGTTATGGTTTTCAGCCTTCTCCAGATCTAATTTCTAGATTAACAAGAGAAAGACGCCAGATAGTACAACCTCTGCCACCTCGTAGGCCACCTGCAGAATTCTGATTGATAGATATCTTAATTGGACTACTATGTTAGCGTAATCCCAATAAGCTTGTGGGTTTTATAATTATTAATGTAGTTGAGGACTCACCGTAATAAATTCACCTTTGCAGATTTGTTTTTAACACTATTATTAACCAACTTTACTCTTTGGGTTGCTAATTTCATTCCCACCAGTTTCTGTGTTACCTCTACCCTGATCAAAAGAAGGATAAGATACTACAGTGTCCTCTTTTATGGCAGCGGCCATTTGGCGAACAGATCGCGATCAATACCGCAGTTAGCATCTGATCGACCCTATGCCTGAATTCAAGCACTGCTCCAACTACAGTAAACTTTCGAACAAAAGCCAAACTATGGTTTGACATCTTTGATGATAGGATATCGAAGTTTGCATCATTAACCTTTCTGGATTCATTTTTCAGGATTTCTTAATGACTTTTAGTTTAATAGCCATTCTAGCAACCCGCTGGATAGATTATCTTGTAGTTCAACTACAATTCTTAGCTGTTGAGTAGTAACTGGATCAAAGGTGACGGAATTAAACCCATCTAACTGAAGGCCATATTTAGATGGGTTTTTAACTGGTTGCCATTGACCGCCGTTGTCCCACTCCAACCACCATGATTCTGGTGGACGGCATTCACCAAATCCAGTATCATCAAACCAATAAACCGCAGATTCTGAAATTTGCACCGGTTCGTTGAAAGTCAAACAAATCCACTCTTGGGTTCCTTTTTTATCCCACCAGGTAAACTTAGGGTGAGTTTGATCAGCAGAGCTAGCTGGTAAAATACCATCAATAGCTGCTGATAACTGTCCAAAAACGTGAGAAGCTGATGGTCGGCCTTGACTAGCGATACTAGGCTGTAACTTAGGCTCAGTCAGAATCGTACTTTCTGGTAGCCAAACCGTCATTTGGCCGGATTCTCGATTATCCCAGGCAAAGTAGGGGATAGCAGTAATTTGGGTCTCCTGATCAAGACTGACAGTTTTATACAGTTCTGTTCCCCAATCTGCGGCTATACGACGGTTAGCCGGACCTTGGAGAACTACAACCCCATCTAACAGATTTGGCTCAAATTTAGCTTTCAATGGGCTATTTCTGGGTAAGGCTATATCTCGTACCGACCCATCGTTGTCAGTCGCCTCCAAACAGTATACCAATGGTCCTCGGCGTAGGGACAGCCTGCCATTATTAGCTTTGGCTTGTGGGTTAGCAATGATTCGCTCTACTGACATATCAAAATTGACTTCAACCACATCTCCAGCCCGCCAAGCTCTGGTAATTTCCAAGTAACCGTTTGAGTTAGACGTGATCTGAAGTATTTGTCCGTTGAGCTTTAGACCAACCTGTTTAGCCCAGTTAGGTTGTCGGAGACAAAGCTGAAAGTCATTAGTTTTGTCAGGCTCTAGGGTTAATTTTGTCCATCCTTGCCACGGATAATTGCTCTCTTGATGGATGTTAACCATTTGTTCACCCATAGAGACAGTAGCCTGATTACTAGCATAAAGATTGACCCACAAACTACTGGCAGTGCTAGCATAGAAATAACCACCTACCTGTGGAATAAACCGAACTACGTTAGTTGGACAACAAGCGCAACCAAACCAAGGTTGCCGGTGATGTTGACCGTGACTGGATAGAGGATTCGTATAAAAGAAGTTATCACCGTCCAGCGAAACACCCGACAATAGACCGTTGTAAAGGGATTGTTCCAAAACATCAATGTATTCTGACCGTCCGTGTAAGAGGAACATACGATGGCTCCACAAAACCATTCCAATAGCAGCACAGGTTTCGGCGTAAGCGGTTTCGTTCGGTAGATCGTAAGGGACAGTGAAACCTTCATTGTGGCCAGAGGGTCCAATCCCACCGGTAATGTACATCTTGCGTAATGTTACATCTTTCCAGATCCGATCCATGCAAGCAAACAAGTCTTCGTCCCCAGTATAACGCGCAACATCTGCTACTCCAGCATAAAGATACATAGCCCGTACTGCATGCCCCACAATCTCACTTTGCTGACGAACAGGTACATGATCCTGAGAATAGTCAGATCCAGATTGACCTCGCTGATCGATAAAGAAGGCGGCCAAATCCAAATACCGCTTTTCGTCCGTTACTTCGTACAGCTTAACCAAAGCCAATTCAATTTCTTGGTGGCCGGGAGTACCAGACTTTCCACCTGGCCCAAAAACGCTATCAATATAGTCAGCGAACTTGGTCGCAATATCAAGCAGAGAACATTTACCAGTCGAACGGTAATGTGCTACAGCTGCCTCGAACAGGTGGCCAGCACAATAAAGCTCATGCATAACCGGTAAATCAGTCCAGCGTTTATCCGGTTCAACTAAAGTGTAGTATGTATTCAGATATCCATCAGCTTGTTGTGCGGCTGCAAATTTGGCGATCCATTGATCGAGCTGTGTTTCGATAGCTGGGTCACGATTGGAGGCCAAAATGTGAGCGGCACCTTCCACCACTTTGTAGACATCAGAATCGTTGAAGAAGATACCATCGAAATCCCCTGTGTTTAATCCACCTGCAACCTCAAAGTTACGGATTCTGTTAGTTTCTTCACACTGTCGAAAGCATTGGGCTAAGGTCTTGGTTCTGTTTATTTCGATTTTTGAAGTCCAGAATTGGTCTGTAAATTGAACTTGTGTAACAGGAACAGCCTGTAAGGTATGTTTTGAAGTTATAGTTTCCATCATTAATGTTGTGCCTAATGTTTAAATTAAATGTCTCATTCATCGTCGAAGAGATTATTACTCTCAATATTCTGCTTCATGGTCCAAGAAATTGATTCATGTTCTTCCCTCTGTAGCGAAAGGTCTATGATTTTTCATCAAACAGGTCAGGATAACGATTGTTTTTACCTCTTTATGGACTTTAGTTCATCAGCGTTCAATATGTAGGGAATATTATAATTCTAGTAATTCTTACGGTTGACAGTTACACGATTAAGAGTATTATCTAACTAATCATCATTTGATGAGCTCAGGGAATTGAATCTACTCCTACATATCTCACCAACATTCTTTCATAACCGAGACTTTATTTTCTTTAACTTCTCTTGATTGTAAAGGAAAAAACAAAAACTATTTGGAATTACTTGTCAATTCAATTCTAGTTTTCGGGAGTAGAGCGATTATCCTAGGGCAAAACTTGATGGTTGTCAACCAGATCAATATACCTGTGTCTAAGGAATAGGGATTTTAAATCTTAGGCATACACTCGTAGGCCAAGATCCAAAGAGATTTAGTCTGCCAAAACTAGCGATTTTTTCTATCCTTTATTTGTAAAACTATTGATAAAACATTGCTGGGCCAAACGTTGGTACCAAGTTTCAATGTTGTATAAGCGACTCATTAAGGAAGGTGGTAACCAGCCTTTGGGTTGGGTTCGGTTATTAAATCGGGGTGGTCAATAACGAGTCTTTCGACTTCGTCGTCCTCTTCTCAGACTAAGTCTACTTTCTAACGCATCCTTAATCAGACAGCCTCGATGCGATAATTCAGCCGCCCATAGGATTTGACCAGTCTGATCATTGACTAAAGCCAAGCCTGATGTTCTGAAATCAGGGTCGACCTTGAAACGTAAGGGTTGTGGGTTGGCATCTTACACCTGAAGATGAAGAATGATAGTGAAAGGGTAACGACGATAAACCGAAGCCTTACCAGTAGGCAGTAAACGACGAGCCTTGCCAGCCGAGCAAGGGAATAAGGGTTGTTTGTTAGTGTCGATGACAAATACTTTCATAAATAAATGCGGTTTCCCACTAATCGCTGACTAACCGAAGTCAGTCAGGCAATGGTTACCTCGTCAAAGTTATTGGATGGTTTCGAGTACTAAACACTGGCTTGATACCCAATATGCCTGTTTAATTCAGTACCGCAGAGCGTCGAACTGGTGAATCATTCGACGGTGCCTATAATATTCATCCATAACGTAGTCATTTAAGACTTAGACTGGTCAGCGCTGGAACCAAAGTTCTGCACCGTTTCAAAATGACAAATCAGCTCCCCAAAATCGGGGTTTAAATGCAACTGTGCAAAAAGAGTTGGTCGATTTCTATAGAGTTACACGAATACAGTAGTGAATAGGCATTTGAGCGAAATTAATTCACATTATTTTCGCGAGATAACGCGAAAGGTAAGAATATCTATCACAAATGTCTTAAAAAAGCCTCTGGATTGTTCAGAAAATCTCTTGTCAATTTGACGTGTTCAAGTTCATGATACTCAGTCTCTGCAACAGGCAGGTTATCAAAGTTCAAGATGCTCGCCTCTGGAAATGCCATCAAGATTGGTGAATGGGTTGCAATTATGAACTGACAATCCTCCTCTACCGCTTCCTTAAGGAGAGATAGCAAACCCAACTGTCGTAATGGTGATAGAGCCGCCTCAGGTTCATCAACTAGATAGAGACCTCTCGGAGTTATACGCTGTTGAAATAGATTCATGAAACTTTCTCCGTGAGAGAGAGCATCTGCGTTTT
>JAYZAL010000007.1:0-57014 GCA_036339735.1 Candidatus Poribacteria bacterium | reverse complement strand
TTTTGGACGGCGATCGCCAATGGCAATATCAAATCAGTCAAAATACACCTAAACCAAATCGATATTAACGATCAGAGTACAGTTTTCTTCGGCCTGACTCCACTATCGATCGCTGCTGCCACCGGAAAATCCAAAATGGTTAAATTTTTACTTAAACAAGGAGTCGATATCAACTCCAGAAATAAAGATGGTGGAACGGCTTTGCACGGTGCAGTTTTTTTAGGTCGATCTAAGTCGGTTCAACTTTTGCTTGAGCATGGAATTGACATCAAAGCTCAATCGCACAATGGTATTAAAGCATCAGACTTGCTTTCAACGCATACTGATACCATTGATATTATTAATCAATCTTTTCGACTTGGTTTGAATCGAGATGAAATTGAGAAAGGACGCTCTGAAGTATCTCAACTCTTAGGATTTTAGATTCTATGGATGATTTGTGTTTATGAATAGTAAAAAACAGCCTATTGACAATAGAGGTCTGGCCAGTGGGAATTAGCATTCAGGGGTAATAAGTGTAGGGTACTTACTCTGTTAAAAATTTAAAAAGGAAACTTGACGGCGTGAAAAATATTCTATTTCTACTGGCTGACCAATGGCCAGCTTGGGCGTTTGGATTCTTGGGGGCTGATATTCCCACACCAAATATTGACCGACTAGCCCTAGGAGGTACAGTATTTAAAAATGCATTCACTACTTGTCCACTTTGTACTCCCGCCCGTGGAACCTTGCTGACTGCCAAATGGCCTCACCAAAACGGTGTTTATGATAATCAATCAGTCGGATATTCTCTACAAGAATCGATGTCCTTAGAACAAAAATGTTGGATCAATGAGGCCTCAAAAACTGGATATCATGTTGGCTACTACGGAAAATGGCATCTAGGAGGCAATAACCCTGAAAAACGAGGCGCCCATGGGTTTGATGCTAACGTAGAAGTTTCCAGCAAACCCTACGATCCAAAGACTACTGATCATTGTTATCAAAAAAGCGTTAAGAATTACGAGCAGCAGACCAAAGAGCTTATTAAGGGGCGTGCTCCCTTCTGGGGTAATATACCTAAGGACAAAGAAAGACTTCGGCCTTTCCCTGAAGTACAAAAAGGTATCAATTTTCTCAATCAGTGGAAAGAAAGAGAAGATAATAAGCCATTTTTTCTGACAATTTCCTCGCAACCGCCACACTTCCCTCATCATCTTCCAACAGAATATGTCGCTCTAGCGGAAGAACTCCGAGAACGTATCGAACTCCCAATCAATTTCAAAGACAATTGTGATGGACGACCTTGGTTCCATTCTACACCTTTCTGGGGATGCATGGATACTTCAATGCTAGACGAGGAAGAGTGGAAAACCATCATTGCTTACTCTCACGCCCACATCAGTATGGTCGATGAAGCATTAGGTCTTATCATAAACGAATTGGAGTCTCTCAACCTCTACGACTCCACTACTGTCATTTTCACTTCTGATCATGGTGATATGGAAGGTGCGCATAATCGGTTCGATAAAGGTGCTTACTTTTATGAGGAAGTCTGGAGAATACCTCTGGTAATTCGTCAACCAGAAAAATTACCAGCTGCACAAGACGCCTACGTCTCTCTGATCGATATTGCTGAAACGATTTTCGCCTTGATAGATTCTCAGCCTTCACTGAATGACTCTTCACTAGGAAGAGATCTGATGTCGCTTATTGGAACATCAAAACGACCACCAAATTGGCCTCAGATTGCCTATGGCGTTTATTACCGATATAATGGATACAGCTTTGAAATCCGTGCTATTTGTAACGAGCGGTACAAATACATTTGGAACACACAAGATATTAATGAATTATATGATCTCGAAATCGATCCTCATGAAATGAACAATCTATCTGGCCGTATTGAGACTTCAAATATCGAAAACGATCTACATAATCAACTTCTCAATTGGCTCAATCAGGTCGAGGACAACCTACCCAATCGATTGGACCAATTACCTCCCGCTGGTACTATAATTGCCACTGGCCAACAAGGTCCATAAAAATCAATTGAATTGATTTTGGAGGTAAACTCTTCCATGCCGAATGCGACTAAAACCTAGCCATCTACTATAGAGATTAGCCTATGAATTATTCTAACTTTGAAAACAAAAATCAGATTCTTGATTGGTTGGCAAATCTTGACCAAAAATGGCCAGAGCGAGTCCGAATTAGATCTGCTATAGTTGATGTTGTTGACAAATATTTCCAAGGTTTCAAAGGGGAAGAAATTCATCTATTAGAACTAGGACCTGGAACTGGCCAACTCGCTCAATTGGTTATTGACCATCTAAAATCTAATAATTTGTCTAATATTAGTTATACAGGCGTTGATATCAACCCCGGGCTAATTAGTTACACAGAACAAAAACTCACGGGGCTGCACTCGACCAAGTTGTCTCTTCATCAATCAAATCTGAATGATGAATCATGGTATAAAAATTTACCACTTTTCAATCTAGCCTATACTTTTCAAACGTTACACGATTTGGGTGGATATAAAGCACTCGAATTGGCCTATAAAAAGATTTATTCTTTAATTAAACCAGACGGAATGCTGTTGAATGCTGATTTTACTGTCCCTTTTAAAAATGATGACCCAAAAAAAATGAGGCGCTTTCCGGTCGACGTGCACCAACGAATACTAGAATCCATTGGGTTTGTGAATTTCAGCCATGAGGTAACGGAAGGCAAACTCGCTATTATGACAGCTGTCCGTCTTTGATAAGATATCCGAGGAATCAAGACTTATCGGTAAGGGCATAAAAACTTAATGTAGAAGGTTTTGACAATACAGATGCAATCTTTTTCATCAGTATTGTAGAGAGTTTCTGTTTTACATGCTTAGGAAAAGTTGGTAATTTCTCCTACACTGATTAATCATTATTTTTCGCATATCTCCTTGCTTTGTTCCATAAATACTAGAAGCATTTGGTCAGAAGTGTGACCATCACTTTATAACCTGACCTTCACTATTTTGGGTCAACTATTGTAGAGACATCGGTTTGGGAGTTAATTCTTAATTTATCTGGCTTTATAAAAAGAAGGAAGGTTAAATTAAGTAAGGTTGTAAGTGTGCTAACTCACGTTCAAGTGATATATTTAAAATAGTGAATTACTATCTAAAATTCAATTTCAGATTCAAAAGGACTTTAATATGGAAGACCTGAAAAATGCTGTCGTAGTTAAAATTAATGCTGGTTCAGTCGAACGCCATAACGACTTAGTTGGTTTTACATTTAAACCTAATGACTATTTTCCCGAATGGCAGGAGGGGATTTCTCGATTGTCGGTTTCACAAATATCTTCAACTGGCCAAACTTTGGTAGATGAGATACCCATTCAGTTTGAACCATCGACTCGACATATAGCTTGGCAAACGTCGAATCTAACCATCGGTGAGTCTGCTTGGTACGCTATTAGTATAACCGAATCAACCCGAAGTGATTCTGGCTTAGATCATCGATATCAAATTCACGATCGAAATTCACACTTACTGATCACCGTCGATGATGATGTTTTCGCTCGGTATAATTTTTTAGGTGTCTGGAAGCCATATTTTTGGCCTCTAAATGGTAATCATGGATCCGTTGTCAGGGGAGCGGGCGGCGAAGATCATCCCCATCACACTGGATTATATTTAGCTTACGGTGGTCATGGTGAAGGTGGGTCAGCCAATATTTGGTCTGATTGGGACGAGCCGCCATATGGTCCATGTGGGAAGACACTTCATCAGCGCTTCATTAGGTTAACTGAAGGTCCCGTCTACGCAGAATTCGTTGAGGATTTGATTCACGTTAAAGGAAATGGGGACATCATCATGAACGAAACAAGGACGGTACGAGCCTGGTATGCTGACGACCAAAAACGGTTCTTAGAAATCGCTCATCAAACCACATATCCAGTTGATATAGGTGATCGACAGTTCCTTTTTGTTGCACGATTAAACCCATCTATGAAAATTCCCGAACAAGGACACGTCGAAAACTCATCCGGCCAATTGGGAAGATCTGAAGTACATCATCAGCGGGCCTCTTGGTGCGATCTAGCCGGGAATGTAGGTGACGGAGTTAATGGACTAGCTTTATTTGATCATCCTTCCAACCCTGAACACCCAGGTTTTTTCGGTGAGATAGCTGTTCCAGAACAAATGAGCATTCTGCACCATCCTCCCAGTGAGTTAGAAAATGATAGCTTTCACCTTCAGTTTTGTGCCTATGTACATGAGGGTACTACCCCTGAAGCGAAAGTGGAAAATTATTATAAATGTTACGCTAATCCAATTGAAGTTGAAATTGTTGAAAATTAACTGGGCACCAAGAGGGTGAGACGAATTCTGACTCGTTAGTATTATATCAGGACAATAAAATTATTATTGCCCAGCATTTAGAATCAAGATCTCAATATTTTAGATTTTAGCCAAAAATTGGCCTAAGAGAATTTAATTCCACGATATCAAATTGTGGTATATCCACAATTTCTTCTTCCGATTCTTATTTTTTAGATATATTTTAGAATAAGAATCGGGGTCTATAAAACCAGGCCAAGGTTCTTATATAGGTCCCGATTCTTATCTGTTTTTTTATAATTCCCGTTCAGAAAACACGTGAAAAATAGTAGTTTCGTCATATTTTTCTTCTCTCTGCTCACAATAAGTTTTTTAGGTTGGGCTAGAGATAATCTCGATCTTGGTATTCCCTCTCATAACGGTCAATTGGTCGACCGTATTGGATATGCGCTTCTATATTCTGAAGTATACGAGCAACCTTTATGGGTCAGTTATAAACTGACTAAAGATGAAATCCAAAATAAGGTGTCTAAGCGTACAAACAACTACCGTGTGGATCCCTACATTGAGACAGGTTCTGCCATTTTGTCTGATTACAAAGGATCTGGATACGATCGTGGTCACCTAGCACCAGCCGCCGACATGGCGTGGTCCGAGAAAGCTATGTCGGAGAGTTTTTTATTAGCCAATATAAGCCCTCAAGTACCATCTCTCAATCGCGGTATATGGCGTGTCTTGGAAGAAAAAATTCGAAAATGGGTGCTAAAAGAAAAAGAACTCTATATTATTACTGGCCCTATTATTCAACCTAACCATAAAACTATTGGACTCAACAAAGTTGCTGTACCGCAGTGGTACTACAAAATTATCATTGATAATTATCAACCGGAGGTAAAAGCTGTAGCTTTTATAATTCCTAATCGAAACACTAACAACAAACCCTTGTCAAGTTTTGTTGTTAGTATTGATCAAATCGAAAAAAAAACGAATCTTGACTTCCTCAGCCAAATGTCAGAGAGATTACAGCATGTAATAGAATCCAAAGTTAATCTATCAGAATGGGATTTGCCTATTTTACAATCAGATAAGGTCGAAATGGATAAAATTGAACAAAGATCAATTTTATCCATTTCTGAAAAAGGATTGGCAGGCATTGATTCGAAGACTAAATTCAGTAAAGATAAGATACAGGAGTTATTTCCAAACTTTGATATAGTTGAAGATGTCAGTAGTACTGAAGGAGAAGAATTCCCCATATTCCGTATTAAAAGAGATAGTCAAGATATACTAGTTATCAACCCAACGAATGATCACCAATATATATTTAGCATACAAATTAAGAGTAAAAATGTAGTAAACGAATTGGGACCTAATCTTGGTTTCTCCTACTATCAAATCTATAGCGATCAAATGAACAAAAATTGCTTCCCAGGTATCGAGGAATTATCAGGAAAAGTTATTTGTTCAGCACCTAGATCAAAGCGCCTTATGTATATTTTTTCGGGTACATGGAGCGGACCGGATGGCGTGCTTCCACCAATTGAAACTCTGCAATCTTGGAAATTAGTAGAAATAGTTTGGAAACCTTAATCTGTGCATTCTAAGTGGTTAAAATAACCACCACCCGTCAACGATGAACGGAAATCAGTTTCTCGGTTACTTATTTATTTTGTACTCACCTGTCTTTTGTGCTCTCCAGCGGAACAATCTTTGAAATTGTAGAAATCACAATGCTACCACTAATGACTGAAATTGATGCTGATACGATACCAGTTAAATAAAAACCAAGAACAATTTTTCCGACCGCGAATAGAGTGGAATAAATGAAGATTGCCCCTAATATCCACATCACCAATCCTGGCAATTGACCACCGTCTATTTGTGATTCAGGTTGATCTGTTTCTAAGGATTGATCAATTTGACTCGTAATTGGCCCCCAAAAACCACCAGAAGGTCGAACTCGCTGATAAAAGTCAAGTAATTTTTGGTCACTGACTGGTTCGGTTAGTAGAGTTACAGTGACCCAAACCGTCGTAGATACTGGAACAATGATTAGCATTTGTAATGCGAAGCTATCTGTAGTTTGAGGTAAAGAAAAAACAATAATCGAAGTAATTGTAGAGGCAAACATTGCAGATATTTCTGACCAAGCGTTAATTCTCCACCAATACCACCTAAGAATTTGTACTAAACCAATACCAGCGTTAAGCGCAATCAAGAACTTCCATGCCTCGGAAATAGAATTCATAAATAGGCTGATCACTCCAGCACAAACCATGATAATCAAGACACAAATCCGAGAAATGCCCACATAATGTTGATCGTCCGCATCAGTCCGAATAAATCGCTTATAAAAATCGTTAACTAAATAAGAAGATCCCCAATTGAGATGGGTGTCGATAGTTGACATGAACGAAGCAAGAAAACTGGTCATCATAATCCCTAACAAACCAACCGGCATATATTCCAGCATTAGCATCGGATAACCAACTTCCGGATCTTCTAAATTTGGGTAAACTACCATTGACACGAGTCCAACAATGATCCATGGCCAAGGACGTAGGGTATAATGTGCTATATTGAACCAGAAGGTTGCCAGTAGAGTATGCTTTTCGTCCCGAGAGGCAAACATTCTCTGAGCAATGTACCCACCACCATCTACGCCGTTAGAAGCCCACCATTGAACTCCGAGATAAACCCCAAAAGTTAGCATGATACTTTTTACAGAGAAATCTGGAAGAATATTGAGTAATGACTCCGAATCACTATAATGAATAGCTAACTGTTCTTTTAATTGGGCTATACCACCAATTTTTGAAATCGAAACGATAGCAAGAGCGACTGATCCAAACATAGCAATCCCGAACTGAACTAGATCTGTCATTACTACACCCCAGAAACCTGACAACATACTGTATAGACCAACAAAAATGAGACAGATTAGCACCGAAATCGCCTTCCATCCGGGTGTGTCTGGAACTCCTAGAACTAGAACAACTATTTTTTGCATCGCCAAGAGAACCCATCCCATAGTAATGCAATTAATTGGAATGGCAGTATAAAAGGCTCTGAAACCACGTAAAGCACTGGCGGCTTTTCCATCGTAGCGTAGCTCTGCTAATTCTACATCGGTAATCACACCCGACCTTCGCCACAAACGGGCAAATAAGAATGTAGATAACATTCCTGAAAGTACCCCATTCCACCAAAGCCAATTGCCTGATATTCCATCTTTGGCAACAATTCCGGTGATGGCGAGTGGCGTATCGGCAGCAAAAGTAGTTGCAACCATTGAAGTACCAGCAACCCACCATGGTAAATTTCTGCCTGATACAAAGTACTCGTTGATGTTTTGACTGGCACGCTTCGAGTAATAGACGGCTAAACCGATCGCAAATAATACATAGCTAATAACAATACCGATATCGATAATCGAAATTTTCACTTCCTGACCTTCCTACACTTTTTTACCTTCTTATCCGAGGTGCCAGCTAGTGATCGGACGATCAATTTTGAAGTAGTCAACATTGAAAACTCATTAATAGAAAGTAGATGCTAGCACTTTATCAGATGAAACTCATCATCTATAAAGCCGCTGGTTGAATTAGAAAAATTCTCTCTTAGATTATCGGAGATAATTGTAAAAACATATTTGTAAAAATACTTAGGTCTGCTAGAATGGCCAAATTAGATTTTCGTTGTCATTGTGTTAATCATTTCCAGAAATTAGATGGTATAGAATTGTCGTTTCTTTTCTACTAATGTCAACAGTGCTTATATAATCTTCTCGATGGTTTTTCAAGGAACAACTGAGTGGCAAAGATCGTTGACCTGTTATGCTATCTTCAACGGAGCCTCACCATGGTTCAACCAATTCAAAATGAAAATATTCATCAACGACAGACTAAGTCTGGGCAAGATAAACTGCCTGATCAGTATATACTGACTGAAGGACCGGATTACAATGTGCCAAATGAAAAAATCCGGTTGAAGTGGTATAGAAGCCCTTTGACACGTGAGGATTTACGTGAACTGAATAAACGCAGTGATTTTCTTGGTTTCGTACAAGCGATCGGCTTTTTATTGGTTCTAACTATTACTTCTGGGTTAGCTATTTATGCCTCGTTTAATTGGCCTTGGTATGTGATTGTTTTACTAGTATTTATCAACGGTCACTTTTGGCATTTTTTGGTTAACGGGTTCCACGAATTGGTTCACAATTCAGTATTCAAAACTCAATGGCTCAATCGATTTTTTCTGCGTATTTATTCATTCTTAGGTTGGCATAACCATCATCTGTTTTGGGCCAGCCATACTGAACATCATAAGTATACACTACATGCGCCTGATGACCAGGAAGTAATTTTACCTCAGCAAGTTGATCTGAAAAATATTTGGAAGTGGGGAATTATAAACTTCAGACACCCTGATTCTTTAATTAGAAATAAGTTACGTAATTTTACCGGTTATATTGATACTAATAACTCTTGGGTTGCTTCTTTATTTCCAGAAACCGATCAAGATCGACGTCGTGCTTATACTAACTGGGAAAGAATTTTATTAATTGGTCATCTTCTAGTTGCAGCGACATCTTTGATATTTGGTTACTGGATAGTTCCTCTAGTGTTCACTTTCCCCAGAACTTTCGGATCTTGGTTGCAATTTCTGTGTAATATGGCTCAACACATAGGTCTTCAAGACCGTGTGCCAGACTTTCGTTTATGCTGCCGCACCATATATCTTAACCCAATCCTGCAGTTTTTATACTGGCACATGAACTACCATACAGAACACCATATGTACGCCGCTGTTCCATGCTATAAGCTCGGAAAGCTACATCGACTTATCAAACACGACATGCCATATTGTCCCCGAGGTTTAATTGCAACTTGGAGTCATATTATTGAGATTTTGAATCATCAGAAAGATGACCCCAACTATCAATACATCGCTGAGTTACCAGTGAATACTTCTAAAATCTAATCGATCCAAAAATGATGCCTTTTTTGTTGCTTTGGTAATTCTTAATAATGGTATTTACAAACTTCAAGTGAAGATGAAAAATATTAGGACTCATATTGGTTTCTTGAGATTTTGTTTTTTTATTCATCAATACAATATCAGTGATATATAAATCCCGAATTTTTGAGCCAAAATTAATTATCTTTAATCAGTTTTATTATCGGTAGTACATCTATAAGTGTCACGGACACAATTGAATATAATCAAAGGAAAATCTTAAGATGAGAAACGCATTTGTAGACCCGGATATACCGGACTCTATGACTTTTCTCAATGGTCAGCCGGTAAATACAAAGAGTGATTGGGAATCTCGGCGGAGAGAAATAAGAAAATTGTGGTGCGACTACTTCATCGGTCATTTTCCCAAAGAGATCCCAAAAATACTTTCGGCAAAAGCAGGTCAGGCAAGTAGGACTACAGACGGTTCGTACCGACGTCGGATTATACTGACATTCGATACCCCAAATCAAAAATCATTCGAAATTGACCTTTGGGAACCAAAAAGTTCGGATGTAAGATTGAAACCATTGTTATTAACTCAACCCCGTTACTACCAGAGACTCAAATGGGGTGAAGAAGCGTTGAAGAGAGGCTACACCGTTTGTATCTATCCTGGTCTCGACCTGCATCATAGCGAGCAGGATTATCCTAGTTACGAAAAAGTTTGGGAATTGTTCCGAGACGAATACCCAGAAGCAACTTGGGGATCATCGTTGGGTATACAGGCGTGGCTAGCCAGCCGAACCCTGGATTATCTACTCGATCCACAATACAACCATCGAGTTGATAATAACGCAGTAGGCATTACCGGTTTCTCCAGGTACGGAAAGCAAGCAATTTATGCGGCAGCTTTTGACGAGCGATTTACGTGTGTGGTTGCTAGAAGCTCAGGGACTCCTACTTCCTGTTCATATAGATTTTCTGGCCGACATACTTTCATGGAATCTATTTCCCGAGAGGACTGCCCAGAAGCATGGTTGATTGATGATTCAAGAGTTTTCTATGGAAGAGAAAACGAGTTATCAATCGAGGGTAATTCATTGTTAGCTTGCATAGCTCCTCGATACTTGATGCTTGATACTGCTTATAACGATGGATGCGATCCTACTTTCGGTGTTGAGCGAAACTACTTAAGTGCAAAGAAGGCTTGGGCCTTTTTGGGACAAGACAACAAGATCTGTCTTAGCTATCGTAAAGGAAATCATGATCCAGTCACCGACGAACAAGTCAGTTTCAACCTTGATTTTTTTGATCTTTCCTTCGGTAGACAAACAGATAATGAAGATAAATTTTCAGAAGTCCTGATCCACGCATTCGATTGGAATGATTGGAAATCAAAACAGTATCCAACCGATCTAATAACACCAAAAACGAAAAAGATTAGGACTAAAATTGAATGGATGCTTGGGCAGCAGCCGATATTGGTAAAAGACGAAGGGAAATATCACATCATCGATAAGGACGAACTTCCTGTTTCTAACTGGTCTAGAGATCGGTGGAATCCTGGCGGAATCAGTAGGGTATCGTTTAGTTTCGGTGCTAAGATGCATGGTAATATTTTTTTTGATTCCCAGTTGGACAAATATCAAGCGACTGTCATTTGGCTACATCCATGGAATTATTCCCACGGTAGTAACGAAGGTTACGGCGTTCAGGAAACAACGATATATTACCGGTTAGCCAAAGAAGGTTACATAGTGGTGATGTATGATCAGTTTGGTTTTGGAGACCATTTATCAAAAGCGTTCGATTTTTATGATCGACACCCACATTGGTCCCGAATGGGTAGAGCGATATATGATGTGAGGAAAGTTTTGGACTTTCTAAACAACGGTGAGGGGGTTACAGACAGCTCCATTCCAGCAACCGATCCATCACAAATTTATGTTTTAGGTTTTGCTTTCGGCGGAATGGTAGGTCTTTATTCATCCGCACTTGATGAACGTATATCTGGGGTCGCCTGCTTTTCTGGATTCACTCCGATGCGTACAGATAATGACACTAAATCAACCGGCGGCATACGTCGATACTGGGAGTGGCACTCCATCATACCCAAACTCGGATTGTTTCATCAAAAAGAATCAATGATTCCGTATGACTACGATGACATTATAGAGATGATAGCGCCTCGAAAATGTCTGGTCTACTCTCCAGAACAAGATCGTTTCAACGACATAGATGACGTCAAACAATGTATTACAAAAGCTAAAAAATCATGGATAAACGAAAGAGACTTTAGTTTCATTTGTCCCAAAGATATTTGTAGATTTCAGAAAGATCAGCAAGATGTCGCACTAACTTGGCTTCAAAATGTTACACAGTGAGTTTCATTTTCAAACCTTTCATTTCATCATGAAAGTCATCTGTGTGGTTCATAAACGGTAGGCAGGACCTCTTCACCTAGTGAGTTGACTGTTCCCCATTTGTTATCGTTTTTTATTCCGAGAATGCCATCATTCACATGCTTAACTTTGTCATAAAAAGTGAAATAAGAGTTTTTTCGTTTTTATCTAATCGGCAAACATATTTTGAGTTCTCTACCCAGACGTACTCATCCGAAAATTCCCCACATTTTAGAATATATGTGTGATGATCATTTCCCCTTTAAAGTTAATAACCCTCCACAATTGACCAATTCTAACTAATGAAAGTTCATTCCTAAAACTACCGATCTCATAATATTTTGTGTCAATAACGATATCGCCTGTTTTTTGACTTCTATATCCCCATAAATTCAAAATTTTATTCTCAAATGGAATTAGGTCTTCAGCTCTAGAAACCAGACAAAATAAGAGTAAATTCAAAATAAGTACACGGGTAAAAATGATCATCTGATCACTCCTCAGATCAGACATCATACGGCAAATATGGTGTCTGATAAGGCGTTCAATAGTAACATACTCAAATATTATCAGATCAATTGTATTGAACTAATATTGCTACGTAAGAGGTTTTATATTTGTCAACTCCTTTGATTTATACTGTAAAAAAACAACCTCGTGTAGAGTCATAAATATTTTTTTGAGTAAACACGGTTACCAATGACTAATTTCCCACTCTATAGAAATAAAATTCTTAACAAGAACTTACATTAAATTAACTAATTGCTTACTTTTCCAATAGAGCTTGGGCGAGTATTTTATCTGCAATTTCCATTGTCTTGATCGCATCAGAGAAATTTGATTCTGGTTGATCACCTGACTTAATACAATCTATAAAGTTTCGATTTTTTGCTTGAAATCCACCGTAGATAAAGTTTTGATCACTACCAGCTATCTCACGTGTATCATATTCTGTTCCATGATAATCTCCATCAGCGTAGAGATACCCTTTTCCTTCATGTTCTGCCTCGGCACAAATATTCGGGGCATGCATCTCCACTCTAAAAACACGTCGTCCGCTTGTCCAGCTGTTTTGTAAAATTCCAACAGCCCCACTATCAAAATGAAGAAGTGCCATGATCAGATTGATATCATGATAGAGGACCGATTTTGCAACACTATCAATTTTTTCGATTTCTCCTCCACACATCCACCTAAGAGTATCAATTGCATGGACGCCATCATCCATCATTCTATCTCTCATGCCAAAGCTAGGTCCATCTTTCTTATAGAACGTACAAATAGCATGTGTGATAGGACCACGTTGAAGGCATTTCTCCCGAAGCATTACAACCATGGGGCAAGATCTACGTTGGAAGCTTACTTGCGTGATACAGTTGTTTTTTTCTGCTAATTCTGCTAGCGATCTTGCTTGGTGAATTGAAAGACCCATTGGTTTTTCAATATACAAATTTAACCCTTGATTAAGACACCAAGTCCAGATATCGTACATGTAGTGTGGAGGCCCGATAACATAAACACCGTCAGGATCTGTCTCTTCTATCATTTGTACATAATTTTCGTAACGCTTCTCAATTTTGTATTTATCGGCCGTGGTATTCAAACGTTCTTGATTGAGATCACAAACAGCCACAATCTCCACATCATCAAATGAATCTAGTGATGGATAGTGAACTCCATTAGCCATTCCACCAGCACCAATCATGGCAATTCTAATTTTTGACTTGTCCATTTAAATCTTCTCCCCTCTATAAATTAAAAACTGCAATCGAATCATAAATCACTTTGTAATCCGATTGCAAGGGGTCGAATAGCCTGAATATTCAACCTACAAAAAACATTAATAGGTAATTAACTAATCTTTGGTCATGGGTGCATCGTATCCTCCTTTGAGTTATATTATGGCAGAAAGAATATTTTGGAATCAGATGTTTAGATGAATAACAATACAGCTAGCAGAGCAAAAGAAATGAGAATCGTTGAATCATTTGTTGATTGCAATGATACTCTCGGAGATCATGTGAAGTTACAGTCCCGTGCGACTGAAAATGGTTATCTGTATTTTCCTGGATTATTGCCCGCAGAAGAAGTTTTTTCAGTTCGCCACGAAGTACTACAAGTTGCAGAATATCATGGATTACTCAGGGAAGGTATCAATATCGGCGAGGGCATTCGCAAAGAAGGAGTATATGTTGATTTAGAGTATGACAAACCAACTCGGCCTGAACTAAAGAAATTTTACAATGATATCCTTAGCTTGAGGTGTTTCAATGCTTTTCCTCACCATCGCATATTGACCGGACTGATCGAATCGCTCATCGGACAACCTTCGTTTGTCCATCCGCGTCATATTTGTCATGTTCTGTTTCCAGGTCGATATGATCATACTACAGAACCACACCAAGACTTTCATCCAGTACGTGGTACTAAAAATACTTGGACCGTGTGGATTCCACTAGGTAATATCGACTCAGAACTAGGAGGATTAGCAATTGCTTGTGGATCCAACCAGCTAGGATATCTCGACAGCAGCCTGCTGGCTTGTGGTCAACTATTGGATGACGAAACGGTTTGGCATTGGAACCCTCTTGTATGTGGCGATGTGCTTATTTTTCACAGCTTGACTGTTCATCAAGGACGGGATAATGTAACGTCAAGTACGATCCGTCTTTCGACTAGTGCCCGATACCAAGCTATTAGTGAACCAGTCGAAGCATCTGCGCTGACTCCTCATTGGGGATGGGCTGACTGGGAACAACTCTACGCCAATTGGGAGCCAAATGATCCACTGAAGTATTATTGGCAATCCTTAGACTTAAACATACGTTCACGCAGGTGACACCAATTTTCCCCGGACGGTTCGTTAATTTTTTGGCTGGTTATTTGAAGGTACAATGTCTTGGGGTTTCAAAATTACTCTAATGATTCTTGTCTTCCATTTTTCCAATCGAAAAATTGGTCCAAGTTCAGAGTATTGATGATGTCAGATGGTTCTAACCAACCTCGTCGGGCAACAGTGATCCCCCATTTCATTTGCTGCAGATCTAGTAATGAATGAGCATCAGTGTTTACCGATAGTTGGACACCTTTCTGCTTAGCTAATATCACCGAATCAGGTTCCAAGTCGAGTCGGTTAATTGAAGCATTAATTTCAAGTGCAACGCTACAGTCAGCAGCTGCATCCAAGATTGCAGACAGATCAAAAGCATAACCTGGGCGTGCCCCAAGTAAACGCCCAGTTGGGTGGCCAATCATCATAGTAAACGGATTCTCAATGGCGCGAATAATCCTTTGAGTCATCTGAGATTCGCTCAATTCAAAGTTTGAATGAATGCTAGCGATTACTATATCTAACTCTGCTAACAATTCGTCATCATAATCGAGATCACCATTTTTTAGAATATCCACTTCTGATCCTGCTAACACGGTAATCCCATCTGTTTTAGTATTCACGATTTTCACTTCTTCAATCTGTTTTCGCAATCGGTTAGTATCTAAACCATTTGCTACTACTGAGCTCTTAGAATGATCAGTTATAGAAACATGGCTGTAACCTAAAAATTTTGCTTGATTGACCATTTCTTGAATGGTATTTAATCCATCACTCCAATTTGTATGCATATGAAGATCTGAACGAATATCAGTCAATTCTACGAGATGTGGCAGTTTGTCCTCAATTGGATTAGCGCATTCCGTCGTTCGCCTTAATTCTGGAGCAATATATGGTAAGCCTGCAAGCGAGTAAATTTCCCGCTCAGTTGACAAATCAGATTCGGGCATAGGTAGTTGTTGAACATGATCTTCTGGTCCAGTGGTCACTATCCAATCCCAAGCCATAGACGTCAAATTTGTACAATGGATAATGACAGGGAATTGATTGATTGTGCCTAAAATATCTGTCTCATTAATCACTTGGTCTTTGAGATGATCTTTTAACACTCGGGCTACATTATCTGGTGAACCAATGACAAGTAGTTCTAATTGGCTGACCATTTCCTCGCCACGTCTAACTTCGCCAGTAATCTCAATCCTTTCAACACCAGGTTGGTCCTTCAATTGGCTAACAATTCGATCTGCAGTTGGTCGGATAATTCCTAGAGGACGTAAGTTTTTTACCGTTTCCAAATAATTTAAACTTGTTTCTATAGACCGAATTTTTTTAGTTCCTAGACCTTTAATTTCTTTCAGGCGATTACTACTAAGAGCTAATCTCAAATCAGATAGTGAGCGAATATCAGCTTGTCGATACAGTTGTGTTGCCATTTTGATTCCAATTCCACGCACCTTCAATAGCTCCAAAACTTCTGGACCAACTTCTAGTTTTAGTTCTTCATATAAGTTACTAGTTCCATTTTGCAAAAGGTCTGTGATCACACTAATGGCTGAATCGCCAATACCTTTTACCTTTCGTAGTTGGCCTGTTTCTAACATTTCAGACAAGTAGGATATCTCATTTTCTATTTCTATTGAATGAGTGATTTGTTCAATGATGTCTGCGACTCTCTGGTACGATCGTACTCTATGCGATTTATCGCCGCGGATATAGAGTAATTGGCTGATATTTTCAAAAATTTGGCTAACATTCATAATCAATTTATCTCTCTTGATTCAAATCTTCCACGCATTTATTCTTAATGAGTTTTGTATTCTGACAAGTGTCAATCTAAACTATAACCACTGTCCGATTCATAACAAAAAGTTGTCTACATAAGAGTTAATGCCCCCAGTATGCTTCTATTCCTAATTAAAATCCATCTGAACAAAATATAAGATCTATAATCTAAGATTTTTATTGATTAATCCGTAATACAAATCCTGTATCGAGATCAAAATTGACTAGAGGAGATGGCACAATTTACAATCTAATCAAGATGAAATGAATCTTTAGCCGCGGTCATCTTGCTATCTATATTCAACCAAATATTAAATGATATCATCAGAGCATCTTAATACTTTAATCAGAAACAATAGAATACCTTCGGTAACTATGGAAGAAAATGAAGATAGAAAGATTATCCCTAAAGCTTTTGCACAGCGCAATTGGTAGACCTACTAAGGAGACTAAGCATAGAAAACTTTCCAAGAGAAACAAAATTGAACTCAAAAACAGGTTGCACTTGTCATACTTTTAACCTATAAAGAATTTTACGAATCTTTCTGTTTATCAAATGAATACGCCGGCATTCAAATGGAACAAAAATGAGGTGTATCTGTGTAGACAGAAAACTGAGTCAAACGAGAATTAATTAATGGATACATTACAATACATACTTCTTGCGCTGCTAATTGGTTATCTGTTTTGGGTTAGAAGCAAAGATAAGAGGGAAATTGAAACCTACAAATCCTACTCCGAAACTATGATGTTAATGGTCAGAGAATTAAAACAAGAAGTTGAAAAAATCAACGAGAAAATCGGTTAAAACTACTACTCTCATTTTAATCGAGAAGACATAGACTTGATTAGAGATACTTACCCATTAAGTTAAGTAGTGTTAGAATTTTGTTTTCAAAAAATGGACAAGATTATAATCTCTCTAAGAAATGAAATATAGCGTACCGCCAAAGTTTAAATCACTTTGGCTCCTAATCTCTTTGCCAACCCACTATCCACTTGCTTTTATCTTTTATCTGTTTCATCGGTATTTGGTACATCTTCTTGGTTAATACAGCTTCAATTCGTAGATAGTCAATTAGAATTCCATTCTGATCACTTTTTTTTATTTTTTCAACTACAAGAAAATGCTTTTCCCGATTTTTTACATTAACAGCTGTCCACTTAGAATTAACGATTTTTTTATGATCCATCTTCCCACCTATTTCTAAAGTATGTGGCAATAAACGTAGGATAGCGACAATCCACTTCCCCTCACATCGGTCATTGCGATAGAGAAAGCAGGATTTTTCGACGTTTCACATAACTACATTTGAGTAGCGACACAATCGTTTGGGTGCACAAAATTAACTGATCCTTTTTTGATCCAACAAATCTTTGTTAAGCTCAAAACCCAAACCCGGCAAATCAGGCAAAATTAAATGACCATTTTCTATTTTTGTCTCTGGTATGAGCAACTCATTCTCCCAACTATCAATTGCAGCACCTCCCGCGTATTCTTGAAATAATAAATTTGGTATGACAGCACAAGCATGTGAAGCTGCCCGCGTAATTACTGGACCACACCAATTATGGGTGGCAATTTTCAAGTGATATTGGTCGGCTAAATCAGCCATCTCAATCGTAGCTAAGATACCACCGTTAGTCCCTACTTCTGGCTGAAAAAATCCCAGCGAACCACTTTCAAATAGATCTTTCGATTGTTCAATGGTACAGGTAAGTTCTCCTGTAGCGAGAGGTATGTGCGTAGCATCAGCAACTTGTTTCAGGAGTCTTGTGTCATCGTGCGTTGGAGCTTCAAAAAAAAGGATATCATAAGATTCCATTTCCTTTGCGGCCATAATAGCGCCTTTCACAGAAAAACGGTTATGAGCATCAATAGCAATTTGGTATTCTGGCCCAACGGCACTACGTACCATTTCTATTTTTTTGATTTGATCTTTTAGGTTACGCAGAGTAGGTGTCCCTTCGCCAGTGAAGGGATCCCATTTAAACATGGTAAATCCATCATCTTTGGCTTTTAAGATACGATCAATACATTCCTCCCAGTCTCTGGTCCCACTGAAGATACCATGATCAGCATAAAGCGGTATCTTGTCCCGAACTTTTCCACCCAATAATTGGTAGATCGATTGATTTGTAGCTTTACCCAAAATATCCCAAAGCGCAATTTCGACGGCCGAAACTGCCGCACTCCAGTTTCGATTCTCTGCTTTGGTTGGAAACCTATCCCTAAAAGTCTGAATATCAGTTATTCTCGAACCTAAAACTTTTTCCCTTAGTGATCTGATATAATTAGCAATAGACTCAGCCTGACCGGACCAAGTAAACCCTTCCCCAATTCCTTCAATTCCAACATTCGTTTGTATTTGAACAATCACCCACGCTGGGTATCCCCTCGCCGCCCGCATCGTAATCGGAATAACATTGGTGATCTTTAAATCCTTTTGGTCGATTTTTTCTTTTTCCATAATAGTCAATAGTCCAACTTCAAAAAATAATATACAAAAACTAGCGTAATCACTTCCAAAATGATTATCAGGAACGAGAAAAGAACTGAGTAATAATAGGGTAATACATCAGGTTTAAATTAAATAACGCAAAATCAATGAAAAACTTATTCTGGTATTGCCACACGAATGTGTTCGTTAGCCTGGGCCAAACTTTCAGGATTTTCCTCTAATTTTTGGAACCCCCAACTGTTTCTTATCTGGGCTGCTTTTGCTCGGTCGAGCACAGGTTGCTGAATCGTATCCCATACCTGTGGGCATAGGTGTTTCATTAGTGGCTGTAAGTTAGGCGGTAAGTCAAAATACTCAGATTTTGATAGAGGACGACAAACTGTGTTGTAAATTCCTTCCGGGGCATAATCATCAACTGATAACCACCAAGGACACCAGCGATTAACTACAGCAATACGATCCCGTTTACTAGGGTTATGCTTGGGTGAAGCATGCCAACTACGAGAATCTTGAATATAAACAGATCCAGCAGGAGCACTGATCTGGATTTCGCCCGGAATAGGTGCTGCAACGTTGATATTATCGGAGGGGCCTCTAGGATTACGAGTGTCTCGATGTGAACCTGGAACTACCCAAGTTCCACCGGAATTCTCATCAACATCAGTCAAGTACCAAATCATGACTAAGCACATAGCTACATCAGGGAATGGTTGCCGGATACAACCAGCATTTTGTCCAGGGTCATCACTACCATAAGCTGACAGATCGTGGGGCCAATCTGTGTGCCAGCCTCGATAATTTGGACCACGATGTTTTACTTGTCCAAAACCACCGGGTGTTCCATCTACCTGATCTGATTCGATAATACGCAAGTGTAATTGTGCGATACGCAAGTGGTCATCCAGCACATGGCGTGCTAATCCAGTTACTAATGAATGGGCCAAGTATTTAGCATATTGGGGCATCCAGACAATATCGTTCGGTGGTTTTGGCCAATGCCCTACCCGTCTCACTGGTCTTAATTCAATCCCACTAGTAGTGAGAAGCTCTGAAAATTTAGGTCCAATAGAATTGACTTTTCTTTTGAATTCTCTCAGGTTGTTGCTAACCTTTACTTGAGCTTCGGTGATCTCACGTCTGATAATTGGTATTTGATCGTCAGGGATCAGATTGTCAATGACGCAGAAGCCATATTTTCTTAGAGAATAAGCACATCCTTTTACTATTTCATCCGTTGATTCCAAATTAGGATTAAATGCATAGGATCGGTTTTGGACCAATTCAGCCAAGGTTGCATCATGTTTTTTTGCCTTCTTAGTCGAAATCTGCTTTAAGTCAGCAAGTTCTTTTTCTAGACGATCGACTTCGGATTGTAGGTCTTTGATATGCATAGTAGGATTCCTTTCAATTGAGGGAAATCATTCCTCATTTCAAAGTGCTAGTCGATGAATGATGGTTGTCATAACATGCTTCAGCTTAATTATCTGAGATTATCTAAATCTGTGTCTTAGAAAATAACAAAGATTAATTCAATTATCCTATTATCATTTTCCCTTTTCTGTAAGAGGCATATCTGTTGGCCAAGGTTGTTTCTTAACAGGGTTCAAAGAGAAATTTTTCCAATAATACTGGTATTGATTCGATTGCCAATTGGCGTAGACTTCTGACCATTTTAGACGACCTTGGTGTGGTCCCAATACAAGATCCATTACGGGGTCACCGGCTCTTTGGTAACGATAATCTACCGATAATCGTAATTGGTTACCTGAGAGATTAGCTAATCCTTTGTGTACAGTATGACTATGAAAGAATAGAACGTCTCCACAGTTGAGCGGGCTGTATGCCCATTTCAAGTCGGTATGCCGAGTGTCTGCTCGTAAACCACCTGCCCCTAAAGATTTAGATACTGGTAGTATGCCCAGGTTATGAGAGCCAACCAGCACACTTAGCCCACCCAATCTTTGAGGACAATCTCCCAAAGGAATCCAAACCGTCCATACATCTGGTGTCCCTTGAATATGGACATAGTCCTGATGTGGTGGAGTGGTATGCTCTAATTGGCTAGGGAATATAACTCGAGCAATGTTACTAGGTTGTAAAAGAACATCTGACTGCAGTAGGCTTTCTGTAATTTGGAGTAAAGATATATGATGAGCTAAGGAGTGGAATGATTCTAGACATTGAATCATATCGTATACTTGGCTAAATTCTGGACTCCCTGTCAGACGAGCTTCGTGACTTGTAATGGCTAATAAAGGATCAGTATTAACATCAATCCATCCTACTTCTTGTAAAATGGATGTTATCTCTCTTCTTACCTCCATGATCCTGTTAGGATCAACTAAGTCCGAAAAAAATAAATATCCGTTTTGTTCGGCTTGGTTTCTCAGAGCAAACGCATCGTATTGAATGTTGTTAGACTTAATTAGTTTTTCTGTCGACATATCAACTCTCTCCTAATCACCGAGTCAATGTTTTAGATGACTCTAGTGTTATACAAAACGAACGCAAATAGTTATCAGTTCTTCTTGAGGAAACTACTTTTGAAAAGTCAGGAACTAGATTCGTAGGCTCCGATCTTAGACTTGAAATTGATAAAACACGAGGTATGATTAGAAAACCTCTATCATGAAAAGTTAAAATTTCACTCTTGCTCAACCTAAATGATGAAGATATATTTTTCTACTGCGGTATTTTTATCCTCGAATCAATTACCAGCCTTAGTGACCTGAGGTATTGGAACAACAGCTTGATGCTGTAATAGCAATTGCCTCAATTCTGAAATTTGAATTTGGATTGGTGATTTACCTTGGCTTGCCGATAGAGCCGCGGCTGCCCCAGCTGCCTGTCCCATAGCCATTGAAGATGCTTGAACCCTCAGAGCTGAATTAGCTAATCTGTCGCTGCTGATACTCCTTCCTGCAACCAGCAAATTTTTACTTCCTTTCGGAATCAAGGCTCTAATTGGAACCGTGGCAACGACCCCCTCTTTCAAAGGTTGAGGCTTGACTCCGTCTCGATCATGTAAGTCAATTGGGTAGAAGGAATAAGAAACTGCATCATCAAATACTCTACCAGTAACATAGTCCTGACAGCTTATTTTTTCTTCACCGACAATGCGGTATGTTTCACGTACAGCTGTTTCTGCTTGAGCTTTTACCACAAAAGTATTTTCACATCCTGGTAAAGAACGAACAAACCGTAGGATACGCAATAAAGACTGACGGCCAGAAATATTAGTTTTTGTATGTCGATCCGAAGTAGAAGAATCAGCTTCAAAAACATGTTGTGCGTTTTCACCTCCACTGGCCAGAAAGTTAATAAATCTTCCTTTTGGATTGCTCACGTCTCCATGTTTCAATCGTCCATCCATCATGGCTTCCAGGAAAATCTTTTGTAAAATTTCTTGATCTAGAGATTCAAGGTCGTATCCACCTAGTTTGAAAATCAAGGTTCCTGGTTGAGTTTCTTCTTCTCGCAAACGTGGGAAACCGATATAACCAACAATATCAGCGCCACCTGTACAATCGATTAATTGCTTTGTATTAATAGAGCGACTTATACCTTTACCTACAGTTTTTACATGCCAACCGAATTTGGTTTCAAAAACTTCTGTCGGTATCTCATAGTAATGCAAATCAACTCCAGCTTCTAAGCATGCTTCTTCTGCTAGTGCCGCATAAACAGGACCATTAATACGTATTTGATGCCACCAATGACGGGCAGGAGGAATTGAAAAGTCTGGCATTTTCCCTGTGTCCAGATCAACGGCCTTCGAAACTAGTTCCCATCCGATTCCAGCTATAACTTGTTCACCCCAAGCATGAAAAAGTCCAGGGAAAGATACACCACCAGTCGTAGTAACACCGCCTAACTGACTACTAGATTCAATCAAAGCTGTCTGTTGCCCAAGTCGGGCTGATTGTACTGCCGCAATTGTACCTGCAGTACCGCCACCAATAACTAATACATCTACATCGTTTTTAACTTGTTCCATAATTTTTTCATACTTTCAGTCTATTGAAAGCGTATTGAGGTTCTAAATTTCAATTAACTAGACCAATGATTAATAATTAAGTTGGTACATCTGAACAGCTTTCTGCTGGTTTCTTATTTAAATTTCTGCCCACATAACAGTGTGAGAACATGCGGCGAGTGATTGGTATTACACTGAATTGACAAATGAAAGTGGACCTATCTGAAGGCCATGAACCTCAACAATCCCATTACGAGTATAGGTAAGCCACAGGTTCGCCTGGTTTATGTCCATACCTGATTTGTAATAATCTTCGGCCAGCAGATCGAGATCGTATTCAACACGATGGTGCTGAATACATCCATTGTCGATTATCATACATTGAGCACGATAATCACCATCACGGGGTTGACCAATCGTTCCGGGGTTAACAACTAGCTTTCCATCAATTTCTATTTGCATCGCCATATGAGTATGGCCAGCCAAAATTCGATCCTGCTCGGCATTTTTCAAACTTTGTATATTCTCGATTTCCTCTGCATGGGGGTGTAATCTACCTGTCAAGTGATCAGCCGGTGAACCATGAACCAAGCAGTAAGAAATACCATCTCTGTCCAAAGTCAATAAACTGGGTAAACCAGAAATATAGTCTAAATCATTTATGGGTGTATTATTTGGATACCAGCCAGTCCAACCATAATTGGACTGAGGAAGACATTTAGAAAAATATAGATCATGATTTCCAACTACTACTTGCTGACAATTCTGGCGTACCAGTTCAATACAATCGGAAGGCCTTGGACCGTACTCGACAATATCACCTAAACACCAAACTTCGTCAACATCATCAAATGTATCAAGTGTAGCCTTCAAAGCTCTGTAATTCGAATGAATATCGGAAATAACCAAGATTCTCATTAAATAGATATTTTTAACTGGCAGATACGGTTACTATTTGGCCAGGTTTGATCGACTGAAATAGGGTTGCGTCTCCGATGATCTCACCTAAAATATTGACTGGGCTGTACGCCTTTGGTTTGTCCGATGTGCTAACAGGTGTAGGTCCCCAAAAAATACAGAAGGCTGATCCTGGTGGCCAATAAGCCAGCGTTCCTACTTCCACCTCAGCTACAGCATCATCAGCTTCACTATGTTTGACTGGAATACTAAAGTAAATCTCATCTCCCCACACGCTAGCCGGTCCGCTGACAGGTAAGATATCCCAAATTGCTTTAGCTGTTGGAGATTCGTTGATTCGGGCTAACACTTTCAGTTTTTCGGATTGGATCGTGAGTTGTTTCATAATATTAGATTTCACCTGTGAAAAAACAAATAAGTTGTTGGTTGTTGATGGCAAAATGATCGGAAAAGAAACATTCATATGTATTGAAAAGAGCAAACGGTGAAAAAATAACATAGAGATAAAACTATGTAAAGTACGCTACGTCTCTTTGAGAGAGCCTAGTTATTTTTTCTATATTTATTTATGAGTTTGCTACAACTCAGCTGAGGCCACCGTCTTTGATTTCCTACTCCTTGATTAATAATAACCGAATAAAATCTGATCTTCTTCTGGTTTGTTGAACTAGCTCTAATACTCTTAACTCAATTAAAATAATCAGCTATTCTTGACAGCTTTATTGGTATGTTATAACATCTCGCTAATGCTCCTACTATCATCGGAGGCTATGATGTCGATTTTTGATTTAGCTGCACGATCTAGAAAAATTTTAACTCGAAGTGCAAATGCTGCAGCCACAACCTTTGAACTTATATTAGATCTTCAAAGTCACACTGTGAGATCTAAATATTGCGACTGGACCATGCATTCGTGTAATTGAATAGAATATGTCTTATTCATTTGTCTAAGGAAGTAGATAAAAAGAGTTGGGAATAATTTCAAAAGGATAAACGTAGGAATGAATACTAATTCATCTTGACAACTCGACATGTTATAACATAACATTTTCGGCCTTCTAAACCTTTAAGAGAGTAAACAAATTGAAATTTATTTATCGGCATCTTATGCCTAGCATAGCCAAATACGCTTTTTCTACTTTAGTCATCACTTCCATTTTCTTTATTTCTGCTTGCGATACGGATGATGACCATGACCACCATGATCATGCAGAGCATGCTGACGTTGATGGTTTTCTTCTGCAGACATTAGATAATAAAGAAATCTATCGTGAGTTCAAAGGGGCAACCACAGGTAACATTTTGGTCAAAAGTGGCCAATCCCTAGAGTTGTCTGTCACTTGTTTGGATGATGATGGTAATAAAATTATGGATTTTGATCTAGAAAATCAACCAACTCTTAAGTTGTCGGAATATGAGAAATCCATTATTAGTTTAGAAGTTAGGAAAGATGTTTACCCATACACTTTTTTGATTAGTGGGTTAAGTAATGGTCAAACCTCAGCCAAATTAGAACTGATGCACGAAGGACATGCGGATTACACTTCTACTAACAGAATACCAGTTACGGTTGAATAGTTTTTACATTTTATCATTCGTTTTATATTTATTTTCCGTAAACAATCTTTAAATATCTTAAACATTTTAGAATACAGGGAAAAATAATGATCAAAAAAAGTATTTTGCTGATTGCTACAGCAATTCTGATTATTGGTTCTGCTTTCGCAGCGATCAAGAATATTGAGACATCATCAGCTTGCAATATTGAGGTTTCATCCTGCGGTTGCAATTATTAATCTGATACAACGTCTGTAAAAGTGGAGGACTATTAAGCTTATGTCTTAAAATGTCCTCCACTTTTTTTCGCTTACTTTTCTATTAATCACTTCAAGTCAATGCTCTGATAAGGTAATTAGAGAAGTGTTGCCATACTCAATTGGGTGATATGAAATAGTCTGTACAGATTTCGTTTTTGCTATCATGGTACAATCAAGGAAATTATAAACATAAGACTGATAAATCAGGTAGCCAACAATGGCACGCTTAAAAAATATAAATCGAAGACATGTCAAACCCTATAAATATGTCCAAAAATAATAAATTCCCAGTTAGATCTGATGAACCCGACGGAAAGTATGACATAAATTATAAACCAACTAAAAAAGATATTGAGACTTTCCCTGACATACAAAACGGACTTTCTTCTCTTATTCAAGGAACTCCTGTAGCTATACAGCAAGTGGGAATTCATAACTTTAGATTACCTTTGAGATATCAAAAGAGAGAAGGTGGTAGCATAGAGCTAGAAACCAAAGTAACAGGAACAGTATCACTCGAAGCTCATAAGAAAGGCATTAACATGTCTCGCATTATGACATCATTCTATGAGTTCAAGAACGAGTACGTTTTTGATAAGCTTGATGTAATTTTAGCTAAATACAAAGATGACTTAAATTCTTTCGAATCAAAAGTTCTTCTGAAGTTTTCATATCCTATGATAAAACAGTCTTTGCGTTCAGGCTTAGAAGGATACCAATATTATGAGTCAGCGTTGGAAGGACACTTAAACAGTAACGGTAAATTTAAGAAAATACTTCATTTCGATTTCGTATACTCCTCAGCTTGTCCATGTTCTTATGAATTAGCTGAGTTCGCGAGAAATGACAGAAATAAAGCAACGGTAACTCATTCTCAAAGATCAGTGGCTAGAATATCTATCGAATTTGACGAAATCGTTTGGATCGAAGATTTAAAAGAAATGTGTGATGAGGCCCTACATACAGAGACTCAAGTCATTGTTAAAAGAGAAGATGAAATGGCCTTTGCAGAACTAAATGGATCCTATTTAAAATTTGTGGAGGACGCTGCCAGATTATTGTATGAACAATTAACAAAGGACAACAGAATCAAAGATTTTCGTATAATATGCTCACATCAAGAATCCCTCCATTCACATGATGCTGTTTCTGTCATTTTGCCTCCTAACAGCAATTTTGGTGAAGATATTTCACATGAGTTGTGGTCAAGTTTAATTCATACCTCTTAGTCTATTTTAATCAAACATCCAAAATGTTCTCTTCTTTGAAACCCAATAACTGCTTAAGGATCTTGGCCAATAAATCCATAGTTAAGGATTGATGAGAATAAACTGCTTTAAAGAGAGGTTGTGGCAATTGACAATCGTCATTATATGTACAACATAACTTATGTTAATTTATTGGGCTAACTTGTTTGAAAAACCTGTCAAATTTGTTACTCTCACATGAGTCTAATATGCGATTAGGTTGTGTCGTCTGTGAAAAGGAGATTATATGCTCCATAGCAGGATTATGAATGAGAAACGCAAACTCATACCAGAACTATAAGTACTATTGGTAAGCTAAGCAAACTGGTGGGCAAGGTGGGTTACATGCTTGTGGATTCGCAATCAGAACCCAGTGTTCTCTGTAACAGATACTCGGTGAACAAAGATTAGTTGTGTTGAATCATTTTTATCAATTACTTAAATCCAATCGACTGTGTTGCAAAATTTTCTCTCAAAGATTAAGATTTGATTATTGTGATAACACATTTCAGTCAAAGCCAAGGTGTACTGATATAGTCTCGGATAAATCGATCAGTTATTGAAAAAAACACTAAAAACCGAACTCATGACTTCTTCCAGGAATCACCCAACAGAAGAAGTTATATTTCAGTTAATCAGTCGGAGAGTATGTGTCTCTTCATGAAGCATATGGCATAAACAAACTCTTCAAATGTGTTTTGAACCATTAATGGTTACATCATGCCAAAGAGTTGAATTAACGCTTTATCGATTCTCAATTTAACAGTGAAGGATGACTTATGAAACTAGTGCGAATATTGTTCCATTTTAGCTTTTTATTTTTATGTTTGTTCGGGTTACTATTAGGGTGTCAACCAGAAGATCCTAGCAAAAATAAAAAGGCTAACTCTGGAGAAACACATCACCAACATGTCGCACCTCACGGTGGTACCTTGGTAGTTTTGGGCAATGAATTTGCTCACCTCGAACTGGTGTTGGACCAAAACAAAGGAGAACTAACCATTTATGTCTTGGATGGAGAAGCTCGAAATGGTGTTCGACTAACACAACCGACCATTATCCTAAAAACTAAAACCGATTCGGCTGCTGGTTTTAATGAGTTAGAACTCCAAGCCGTTGCCAATTCACTCTCTGGTGAAACAATTGGAGATTCTTCAGTTTTTGTTGTGCAGTCAGAGAATCTGATCAATCAGGGCCGATTCGGTGTTGAAATCGAGCAAATTTCAGTTAAAGGACAAAAGTTCCAAAACCTTTCGTTCCCTTTTCCGGAAGGAAATGAAACTAGTCATGCTGAAGAGCATAATCATGATCATGACCATGACCATGACCATGACCATGAACACTAAATTTGAGTTTGCCGAAGGTAAATTCTTGTTATCCATGTTAGCTATCAGTAAAATTGTTAACTTCACTGGCAAAAGCTATGATTATAATAGAAAGTTAGCAATCGACTTCTACTATTATGTATTATATTAATGGGGACTTGTCGTTCGATAAGTATAGGATCATGATCAAGGAATCAATATGAGTAAAAAAATAAAAAGAAAGCAACGCAAAGATAGAAAGAAAACCCAAGTCCGTAATCGGTCGAAAGCAAAATTGGTCGAATCAAAACAGTTAGTTCATGAAGTGGTAGAAGATGGTGGCTGCCAGAGTGGTTGTTGCTAGTAACTTTCCCTGTCAATTTGATCTTTAAAATCATCAAGGTTCTAAAATGTCAAGATCAATAATCTAATAGATGATTCAGCTAATGAGATACTACTTCCCCAGTATATTCCAAATAAATATGGAGCTGAAGAAAACAAGAAACGGAAGTTAAATTGCCCCGACTCTAGTAACTTAAAGACTCGCGAGAATCGGGGCTAGTAAAATTAACCATCTTCGAGGGAGTTTTCGAAACAGGAATTGTCACAAGGTCAGAAATTACGTAAAAAATCCTGCACGAACCGATATAAAGTATATCCCATACAGTATTAATGCCTGTAAACATATTCAATTCAAGCAAAGATTGCAGACAGTCCAGCAGTAACCATTTTTAATGCTTTAGATGCCTTTTATAATCTGATATAAGACCAAGAAGTTGTGCCTATAATCCTCTAAGTTCCTATTTAAGCCAAAATAAAAAACAAATTTCTTTTACAACTGTAGTTGTTTGTGTTGCGGATAAATAAAGGTGCCGAAGAAATAAGGGAAATTGAAATTAATAATGCCTCTGATTTACATTCCACGGCGAATTTAATGTTGGTCGATATACGGATAAGACCGAACATCGAGATGTCAGTAATACGAAATATCATGACTGGAATTCTCTGACAATCTAGAATAAAATATTACAGGCAAATCATGGATTATAAGAATATTAAATCTATAGAGAACGATAATGGAATGGATATATAAATTTATTGCTGAAAATTCACATGCTATTTATTGTTGGTCAATAGCATTATTAGTAGATGGATTAGCCATCGGATTTGTGATTTCAGTCGGTTATTTTTGGGACCAAGCATATCGACAAGGTTATGAGAAAGGGTACAAAGATGCACAATCAGATAACTATTAAAAAAACACTGTCTCCCCATGCACATATGGGGTAAACAGAAATGAGAAAATAGGGATATTACAAGAATATATATTCATACGTACTAAACTATCCTATACAAATTCATTCCTTTAAACACCTTCCATTCTGAATTTAAAATCAAGGAAATAACAAACATGAACTTTCAGGGTAGTTGCTTTTTCACACTTCTATTCAATAGGTAGGTTTCGAATAAGTACAGTGTTTCCACGTATCGAAGATGGCAGATAAACTATCTGTGATCTGGTGTCAGTTGGGGTTTGAACGCTGAGTCTTAACCGGATTTTTAGTACCGAGAACAAGTTTACAAATATCCACAGAATTCAATAAAGTAATTTTCTTCTGCAGTAAATTTTCTATCATCCTGCTTGTTGGACCAAACAGTTCGTATAAATGGTCCCTCAGACTTGCGTGAAATATACGGAAATAGAAATTCGGGGAATCAAGCAATTTGATTTGTCTTCCTTCCTAATCCCAAAAACTTGATTTCGTCTTTCCGAAGGACATACCTTCCTTCAGTAGAGTGATTACGTCAAACTTAGCCCTTAATTTAATCTTTGAATCAAGGAGCGCCACATGCTGACATGTAGTTGAAAACATCCCGTAAGTTACTATTTCTGATACAGAGTTTGATTGAATATAAGTAGCAATAGTCTCAGGTTTTGCGTCACAATAAGGGGTTTCGCTCTCATCTCTTTTTATCAGATACCGAAACTTTTCTACGTTTGTGTATCACTACGTTTTCATATTTTTTGTGTTGTTCAGTCGATTTTTTGATAATGATTAGATGATTTAAAAAATGAATTAGTAATATTTTTCTATGATGCTTCCAGCTCACCTGCTATCTGGTATGGTTTGTGTCCATTTAGGACAAATGTCGGTCAAGCGTAAGAACGGTACACTGAGATGGCCAAATAATCTTCCTGAATGGACTTGTCTATCGATAGGGTTAGGTTATGCGTTTCTATCCCACGCGGTGATCGATACTTTAGCTATTTTTACTTACCACGATTGTAGTCCTTCGGGGTCTTTATTTTCTCGCTCTGTGTTTTGGGGTTGGATGCTAAGCGGTATTATCATCATTGCTTGGGGGATGAGGATAGATACACGATACGGCTATGGCATGTTAGTATCTACAAGCTATGATCTGTGGGACCACTATCTTCTACGCTTCGTAGATGGAGTTTTAGATGGATTTCCTGAAGGGTTCATGGACCGGTATACCCATCGCTTCAAATGGCTCCAACTGCACCAATTAGAATGGTTAATATTGGATAATTTATTCAGCGGTGTCGATAGGCATTACGGAGATCCAAGATTCTTAGTAGTGGAACTTATGTTCGTTGCAATCTTAATATTGAGTTTAAATTATTTACATCGATCAAGACCTCTAATCTCAAAAAAGTAGTATCAAACAGAAATATATAAAAATTTTATAAATAATATTCAGTACCATTTAAGAGATCAAAACTGATATTTCAAGGATATTTAATCTTTAGCCTCATACATGCTTTCCTCTTGGAAGTCATGTATCGAGAGCGTTTGTTCTCATAATCTTTTCCGATAATAATACTATCGTTAAATATGTAATCTGATAGATTGTTATATTTTGGAAACAACTATGCTGTGGAAAACCAAATCCATCGACAAGTACAAACTCATAATTTGGTTCATCTTTCTTTTTCTTGTTCAGGTGAAATTTGCACAAGGTATAGCAGCTGAAAATGATGCAAAAGAACAACTCAATCTTCACCTAGAAAAATTCTGTTTTCGGTGTCACGATACAAATGAAGCATATGCTGGTCTAGATCTAGAATCGCTCATCACCGATCAGCCATTGATCAGAAATCGAATACAATGGGATCATGTCATTGAACGCTTGACATTGAATGATATGCCACCGGAAGGAGAATTGCAGCCGACCCAAACTGAACGTACCCGAATTGTAGAGGTTTTGAGTCAAGTCCTGAATCAGTTTGATTACTCAACAATACAAAATCCAGGTTTTGAACCGATTCGTCGACTCACCAATCTGGAATATAACAACACAATCCGAGACTTATTTGGAATTGATCTCAAACCTGCTGCACGATTTCCTTCGGAACTAACTGGAATAAGCAGTTTTGAAAACTCTGCGAATACGCTATTCCTTCAGCCAGCATTGATGGAACGCTATATAAGTGCTGCAGACCGAGTAGTTGATCTTGCTTTGCCCCAATCTCCTAAAAGTGTTGACCACCATCGAGCACGCAAACAAATTTTCATTGTTGAACCCAGTAGTAACATCAGTAAAAAAAAGGCTGCAGGCCAAATATTGAACCATTTCCTGCTTCGATCTTATCGCCGCCCACCATCGACCGAGGAACTAAATCGTGTGAAGCATCAATTCGATCAAGCATCTCAATCTGGACAGAGTTTTGATGAAGCTATAAAACAAGTGCTCAGATCTGTTCTCATCTCACCAAAATTTCTATTGCGAATTGAAGTTGGACAAAAAGGAATAGATGCCTACCAAATCAACGATTGGGAACTTGCCACTCGTCTCTCTTATTTTTTGTGGTCGTCAATGCCCGACGACGAACTGTTTGATGTAGCCGCCGAGGGAATCCTAAGCCAACCAAAAGTTCTCAAATCTCAAATTGAACGAATGCTCTCCGATAGAAAGGCCGATACGCTCGGTGATGTTTTTGCTGCTCAGTGGCTTGGATTCCGATTTATTGGCTCGCGGGTAAGATTGGATCCAATTGAGGTTCCATGGTGCACCGATTCCTTAATGGACGCCATGCGAGCGGAATCAACGATGTTTTTTTTGTCGTTGCTTCGAAGTAACAGACCAATTGGTGAACTGGTCACCGCAGATTACACATTCATGAACGAAGAACTGGCAGGAGTGATTTATCGCAGAAATGATATTAAGGGAAAGCATATGCGACGCGTCAAACTGAATAATCCCAGCAGAGGAGGCATTCTCACACATCCCAGCTTAATGGCGGTGACTTCAAATTATACAGAGACAAGTCCAATCAAACGGGGAAACTGGATTCTTGAGACTGTACTTGGCAAACCGGTTCCTCCGCCACCACCAAATGCTGGCGCTCTTAAAGAGGAGATCGCAGAAAATTCTGATCTGACCTTTCGGGAAAAGCTCCAACTCCACTCCAGCAAACCAAGCTGTCGTAGTTGTCACAGTAAAATCGACCCGCTTGGTTTTAGCTTGGAGAACTTGGATTTTTTCGGACGGTGGCGAGATAATTATCGAGTGCATGTCTTTGAGAGTGATGCAGAAGAACTGTTGGAGAAAATTTACGAGCTACGTAATCTAGATGGACTGGAATTCGAGAAACTTATCAATAACCTTGAAAAAACGGAGGAAAATATTGAAATCCTTAAACGACTCCGATGGATTCGTCATTTGACCGAGGACGAATTAGAAAAAGAGGTATTTGAGAACCTGGATCCTCTAGAACGTGAGGAATTTCTAGAAGTCTTCTGGCATCTCGGATATGACGAGCCTGATAAAGAAGAACTCCTCTACCTCATTTTTAAACTTCGACAGATAGATGATATCGAAATGAAAAAACGAATTGAGAACCTGGAAGTCGATCCGGCGGAAAAGGATGAAATTGTTAAAGGATTGCATTGGGTTCGTATGTTGGATGATGATGAGGTCGAAGACGAGATCTTTGAAGTTCTTGATCGAGAAGAGCAAAAAGAAGTTTCAGAAATCCTTTGGGAACTTGGCCTTGGGGAGTACAAGGAAGAAAATGAGGAACGAGAGAAATCCGAGGTGCAAGAGGAAAACGAGGTAGACTCCTTTGATCTTAAACCAATTGACACTCACGCCGTTTTACCAGATGGCACAACTTTCCATGGTCCCTCAGGGCTTAAGCAAATTCTAATTGAGAAGTACCACGATGACCTAGTCCACCAAACGGTTTCAAAAATGATGATCTATGCACTTGGACGCCAACTCGAATATTACGACGAACCTGCGATTCACCGAATTAAAGAAGAACTGAAAGCAGATGATTTTCGCTTTCATACACTGTTACGCGGTGTTATAAGTAGCTATCCTTTTCAATATAAAAAGAACCCGCAATAGGTATCCAAATTATGATTTTTCCAAAGAAAATCTCCCGCCGAACAACGCTCAACGCATTGGGTGCAGCCGTTCTTTTGCCCGCTCTTGACATAATGCGACCATTCACGACCAAGACCATTGTTGAATCAAAAAATACCAGCCGTCTGGCATATATCTATTTCCCAAACGGAATCCCACGTGGGACTTGGCATCCACAGAAAGTTGCACGTAATGGTAAGCTGCTAAAATTGAATGAATGGATGAGTCCTCTTGAGCCATTCAAGGAAGACATTATCATCCCGACAAATATCTGGACACCAGAGGGTAATGGACATGGTGCGGGGACAGCAACATGGTTGACAGGGAATGACTATGATGAGCGAGAAGCCAATGCCGGTGGCATATCAGTGGATCAACTCGCAGCCTCGCGAATCGGATCGAAAACACTACTACCATCGCTAGAACTTTCGATACAGGGTGAGGGTTTTTTTTCTAACTCACTACCCCGAAACACAATCTCATGGTCGCACGACGGTATTCCTCTGACAAGAGAAATTGAGCCTCGTGTTGTATTTGACCGTATGTTTCGACCGCTGTCTAGTGGTGTCAGCAATCAATCGGTGATAGATATGGTTCTTGCTGATGCCAAGTCTCTAAGAAAGTATGTGAGCAACGCTGATCAGCACAGGCTAGACGAATATTTTGATTCCATTAGGGCTTTAGAGAAACGGATCGAATTTGCGGAAGAACAAACGCTTAAAATGCAGGGGGATAAAGCTCTCACTGATGCCTTGACCCGACCCAAGCCAGGCATTCCCAGCAACCATTCTGAATATGTGAAGCTAATGATGGACATGATTGTTCTGGCTTTTTGGGCAAACGCAACCCGTGTGGTAACTTTCATGTTAGACCACGGGCAATCAAATCGTTACTTCAATTTTATTGAGGGTGTTAAAGGAACATGGCACGCTTTATCTCATTATGGCAATGCTTCAGGAAAGACCGAAGACGATGACGGTACGACGTCCTGGGATTCAGTGGAATCGAAGCGGAAGATGTATGCTGAAGTCAACCGTTGGCATCATAGTCAGTTTGCTTATCTGTTGGGTCGGCTCAAAAACATTCGAGAACCAAACGGTAGTACTTTGCTCGATAACAGCATGATTCTTTACGGAAGTAGCCTAGGCGATGGTGATGAGCATGACGAAACTGACCTGCCAACCATTATTGCCGGCAGAGGTTGTGGTACAATTAGGACTGGTCGCCAACTCAAGTTTTACAAACGTACCGATCTTTCGAGGCTTCACTTATCGTTTCTCCAACGAGTGGGCTTAAATATCAACGAATTCGGTACGGGGCTACAGGCAATCAACGAGCTAGCAAGATAGAAAGATCCAGAAATTGACCGCCAAAATCTTACCCACGTAGAGTCTGCCAATTTCATGTGTCTAAATGAAGGGCTTCGATGAACTAAAAAACTGACTTTCAAACTCAATACGATTGGGTCAGGCTTTCGACCGTATATGAAGATAACTGGAGAGGTGTTGGAAATGAGTATGGGGATGATTCTCGCAACTGTAGAACTACCGAAGTTGCTTCAGAATGTAACCCTTTGGAGACAATCAAATTCTTAGAGCTTGACCCAATTCTCTCGGTTTACAATTTATGAAATGTAAAAAAGGTTCTTGGCTTCACCTTCATCGATATCTTGACAATTCAATAAATAGACATACATTTCTCTGTTAGTAAAATCTGAAATAGCAAAAGACACATTTAACTGCTTTCTATTCAACGATTTATTTAGAATAATCTCGTTTTAATTCAATTAATATCTGATTTTCATATTCCAACAAATTCAGTCTTCCAACTGAGTCTCGTCTCAATAAGGAAATTATTCACTATCATGCCAAATAATACTTCTACAGTACGTGTGTCTTTTCTGACATCGGATCAAAATAAGTTTGGGGTATGGAAATTGATATTATGGAATATTGGACTATGGATTTGGCTAACAATTGGCAGTTCGTCGGCTAATGTACTACCAAATAGTAATACCTTTTATGATCCAAATCAGGTTCAGATCATTGACTTACAAATTTCCGATCATCAGTTACAAAAAATGAAGTCAGCATTACCTCGCCGAATTTACGTTTCAGCTACCTTTCAATGGTCCGGTCAAGTTATTGAAAATGTCGGTGTCCGCTACAAAGGTAATAGCTCATCTCACCCACATCAAAAGCATAAACGTGGTTTCCTCATTAAGTTTAATGAATTTGAAAAAGGACAATCTTTTCTTGGATTGAATCGAATATCACTCGATAACGGTATTCAATTTGGTAGTTTATTTAGTGAACGGTTAATTACATCAATTCTTCGTCAGCTGGGCGTCAAAGCCTCACGGTCTAACTATAGCAAACTATATTTGAATGGAAAATACCAAGGGATATACGTTAATGTTGAGCGTATTGATAGAGTTTTTATCAAAAATGAATTAGCTGATGGTGGATCTTTATATAAAGTTGATATATTTGACCGATCAAGTCTGTGGTCCGCTAATCTGGGTCCGTTGCCACCAATGGAAAAAACGGATTCCAATCCTACAGCTTTTGAGCCGAAATCGAAGGCTGCTAATCAGCAGAAGACTCGAGATGTCATTGACTTGATAACTAAGATCAACGAAACGAACGACAATGATTTTGCTCGAGTTATAGAATCCATAATCGATTTAGATGCTTTTTTAAAGACAATGGCTGTCATGTTGTTTTCTGGAGCCTTTGACCAACTAACAGGTACGAATCCACATAATTATTATTTGTACTGTTCCCCAATGAATAACCGTTGGCATTATATTCCTTGGGATTTGGATGTCGGGTTTGCAGACAAAGCTTTCGGTTATATTCCAGTAATTGACGGTTGGAACGCTGCCTGGCCATTAATCGGTGGTTCACCTTCTCCACTAATCCAGCGAATCGTCAACGACCCAAAACTTCTAGCCCGTTATCGAACGTTAGCTAACAAAATTCTGGAAAATTACTTTCACCCCGACAAGCTACTACCCAAAGTAGACCTACTGTACAAGCAAATCTTAACTGATTTAGAAACGGATCCATTTCCAAGCCGTCGAGCTACCAACAAACAAGATCAAAATTATAATGATATTGTTCAATCGATTAAAGATTTTATTTACTTGAGATACAAAACTGCTCGTCAGCAATTGGATGAACCGGGAGACCAGCCACCGCTAGTTCCCATTCGGCCACCCTCTCATCAACAAAGAGGTCCTAAACCTGGACCACCTTCAGCAAATGCTCCAAGTAATTTACATTCTGTATCAATCTCTCGCTCGTCAGTTAGCCTAAAATGGACTGACAACGCTACTAATGAAGGAGCATATATCTTACAAAGAGCAGAGGGGGAAAGCAACCAACCATTCCACAATCATATAGGACAATTTTCTGCCGATATTACCACTGCCCATGACAAACAAGTTGTTCCTGGTAGTATATACCGCTATCGTGTTTACGCTCTGTGTCCAAGTCCGTCTGGCCCCAAAGGCACTGGATTATCTAATACTATTACTATTCAGATACCATCTGGGTTTCGCGACTAGAAATTTGTAGTTTATAAAATCTATTTGGCTACTTTCTCTTCTCGAATCGATCTAGACTCACTAATCGATATTTCTTGGCAGTCTACCTTCGCTGACAATCAGTCCCTCCCTGAACCCAACGGTTCCAAACCAGATAGAGCTTAATCAACTATCAATTCCTTAGATGATGATTTCACTGGAGAAGTAGCTAATCTATCTAAACCTCAGGCTTAACTCAGTTGGGTTAGGGCACCAATTACAATCATCCATCCCCAAACGAGACTCCAAGCTTGACACTTCGTTCCGGATGTAGATCCATCTCTTGATATGCTTCGGCTGCTTCAGCAAATGAAACAACAGGAGATACAATCTCCTCACAATTGATTTTTCCGGCCGATAACCATTGCCAACAGTGATGGCGAATCCTAGTGAAATCCCACCGGGGATGATCTCGATTGGGATCGCTGTTGGCTCGAGCGAAGATCAAATTGGGAATACTGAAGTGAGCTACAGCCCCAAGATCTAATCCACCAGTACACTCTTTGGCCCAACCGGCTACCACTACGGTTCCATTAAAAGCTAATCCACGGATAGCCTGATCTAGAGCCTGATAGACCGCACTGGTTTCAATTGCTACATCAACTCCTAACCCGCCAGTAGCATCTTTTAGAACTTGTTCTACATTTTCGGAAGATGGGTCTATGGCTATGTCCACACCTGCGTTCAGCGCCACCTGTCGCCGAATACGAATCGGGTCAACTACAGCTACCAAATCTGCCCCGGCGAGTTTGGCCATTTGTGCAGTTACCTGCCCGATCGCGCCCAGACCAAAAATGGCGACCCGATCCCCGAGCCGAACCTGACCGTCGCGAATGCTAGCCAGCGCAAAATGGGCTGGATCGTAACAAACGGCTTCTTTCCATGTCATTCGCTCACTCATGGATAGCAATTGTCCAGCCGATCGGATGTGAGTTTCTCTCAGATGTCCGTGACAAGCAACCCGGTCACCAATCTCAAATCCATCGACTCCATCACCCTTTTCTACAATCCGACCAACGCACATATTTCCTAACCCCATTGGAAATTTGGCATTACGGTTACCATAATACATGGTCATTTCTGACCCTCGTTTGGGAGCGCCGAAATCTACCTGAATCCGAACTTGTCCTTCAAGTATGGCTGATTCTTGATATTCCTGTAATACTGGCTGACGAGGAGAAACTGCAACTAATTCTTTGGGCATTTATAGCTACCTCTTTCTATAAGATAAATATATTTAGAACTAAAAATTGAGTCCATTATACTCGATTCTGTCTTAGATCTTAGGGGAAAATCAACGGCTCGATAATCAATCCCGATCCTATAGTTGCTCATAGATCCTTTTCAGGCTCAAAAGTTGAAACCGATATGTAGACGTCTATTCGCATATGACTGAGCAGGAACAAAAGCCAGACAAGCTATTTCATTGGTATACAGCAGCCATAAATTTAGTTTCCATTTCACTACTCATGGAACTGATACCGATTAAACCGAATTGCAAAGACTTCACTTTGATTCTTTTCTTCAACCCTCGATTACTATTCTGCAGTCGAAAATTTCTCAGTCAACTAATTATAATCTCTACTTTTACTAGAAGTCTGACACTCGTATCTGGAACGTAGAAGGTACAGGTCGTTATCGAGTAAAACCCAACTGGACTATTAATATCTTGAGTTACACGATTCTATGAATTAATGCACTTAAGGCGTTTTTCCCTCTGTAGATTGCTCTGCCAGGCCTATTCTATTTCATTTCTGTCGGGGCGAAGCTAATCTTCAAAGAAACTACTTGACAAAAACATAAACAAACCTAACAATGTCGTAATACTGTTGTTACCAATCAAGAAGTCAAAAAACAAAGAGTAAGTTAGTTGACATCGGTATTAGAACGATCAAGATAGAGGAACAGCCGAAAGAAAGAGGCTGGACACACAAAAAGGTAAATGAAAATACCAAGGGTAAAAAAGTGCGCCCAGCTTAGTTTCAAGGAGATTGAAACGTCAATATTAGTCGTTCCTCTAAGCTTGAGGTTTATGCTTCCCTGAAATATTTTATTGTTACTTAACCATGTTCGATCCTTATCCACTAAGGCTGATTTGGTTCCATCCTGACTTATGAAATTTCCACCATCACCATAACAGGCTTCAGTCACCCAATCAGTTATGGATTTCTCTAATTTTTCTACAGTGATAATGGTATCAGGACCTTCAATATTACTTAAACTTGGCGACAGGAATTCGTTAGTACCGGCAATTTATTTATAAGTTATTGCTTCGCTTTCTATAGCTCGCATTTTATGTGGTAGAAATTTAATGCAAAGATTTGTGTGGTTTTTATTTTCAATTATTCTAGCAACTATAGTAAATGCTGAAGGCGAAACAAATACAACACTGACAATTGACGATATTTTTCCCACTGACCGAGTCTTGGATGTACAAATCACTCTCAAGCCCACCGACTGGGATACGATCCGCTTTCAATCTCGGGAGTTTGCCGATGCTCTGTCAGAAAGCCGACAATATGCACCGCCTGACCATCCTTATACTTATGTTGAGTCTAGTGTTTCTATCGATGGAATCGAATTCTCGCAAGTTGGTATTCGTAAAAAAGGGTTCATTGGTTCCCAAAATACTGATCGTCCCTCTCTTAAAATCAAACTCAATCATATAAATAAAGACAGGCGAATTGATGGATTAACTAACTTAACCTTTAACAATAATCAGCAGGATGTCAGCCTCATCAGCCAGTTTATTGGATATGGGTTATTTAACGCTGCCGGTTCACCTGCACCACGATGTGCTTACGCTAATTTGACGGTCAATGGTCAAAATTTGGGTATTTATACACATGTAGAAAGAATACATCGTCCCCTGTTAAAACGGTCCTTCGGTAACGACCAAGGAGTTTTGTACGAGGGTACAGTGGTCGATTTTTACTCTGGTTGGGTTGATTCTTTTGAACATAAGTTTGGATCTAAAAAAAAGGGGAGAAAAAGAATCAAGGACCTGATTCAAGTTTTACACAATCCTGACAAAAATATAGAGACAGCTATCGGTAAATTAGTCGATCTGGATGCATTTTATCGATTTTGGGCATTAGAAGGATTATTGAGCTTTTGGGATGGTTATTCTGGTAACTCTAATAACTACTTCTTTTATCTTCACCCAGAGACAGACAAATTCCATTTTATTCCATGGGGCGCTGATAGTCTATTTGAGAAATACAGCCCAATTAGAGACGACAGTCAGGACCCCATTTCGGTTAAGATACAAGGTTTAATCGCTAATCGACTATATCAGCGAGAATCATGCCGTCAACGTTATAGACAAACACTGATAAATATTATAGAACAACACTGGAATGATAAGTCTCTGCTAGCAGAGACAGAAAGAATAGAATCTTTACTCAAGCCCTACCTGATTGTTGGTGAAGAAACAGAAACTCAGGTAAACGCCATAAAAAAAATAGTAGAGACAGAAGACAAAGATGATGAGACAGAAAAAGGAAAATTTATTACTGATTGGTTTCTGTTAGGTCCTTTTTATACCCAAAGAAGTCATGATCTGGGCCAAGATTTCCTATTAGAGCAAGGGGGTGAAGCTAATATCCAGCCCAATCAAGAGCAGGAATTTCGTAACTCCAAGAATCAGCCCCTCAGATGGCGTTCGATCTCAACTAAAAAAGAGATCATTAATCTAGAGAGGGAGATAGGCCGGTTCGATGATGTAACGGCCTACGCCTTCACTGAGATCGAAAGTGACCAAGACCAATATGTTGAATTTGGTCTGGGTAGCGATGACTCAGTCAAAGTTTGGATTAATGGTTACGTGGTTCATCAATATGAGGAAGTACGTGGTGTGAAGATCGATCAAGACCGTTTCATTGTTAAGCTGAATTCAGGGGAAAATAGATGTCTCATCAAGATTAGCCAAGGCATGGGAGGATGGGGGTTTGTAATCCGGCCTGTTGCTAATTTTTCTCTAGATGAAGGGATTTCATTATCCGGCCAGTTAATCTTGGAAGGAGAAAATAAGGATGATTTCCCTCCAATCCGGCTACAAGCTAACATTAATTTGGGTAAGACCACCTATAGTCGAGATTTAGGATTTCTAGTTCCTGGCCAGTCGTATCAGCGGATAGTTCGTATTGGTAGAGGTGCTCAACTCAAGTCACAACAAGCTGTGGCTAGGGGTACAGTGTTAGCAGAAAAAGATATGGAGTTACAATCGGATCAAGAAATAGATTTGATCATTAATACCGAATCGCCTCTAGCTTTGAAAGTATTCAATCTTGGATTAGCTCAATCTCCTTATGAATTTGTTGAGGCATTGGCAGAACGTAGGGGATTTATCCAAAAAAGAAATAGTCAAATAATGGCAGAAATCATCAATGGAATGCCGCAATGGGAGTTTATTCCGCCAGAGCCATGGGCTTTGACTTCGATCTTTGGTACGCCTTTCCCTTTGAACAATTGGCAGAATGACCAAGTCTTTGGCCGCGACTTTCCATTCAGGAATTGGTCGAGATTGTTAAATTTTACTAGATTAGTTTGCTTAGGGGTTGCAGCTCTTTTGTGTTGTCTTCATTTATTTAGCCGTAGATATTCGATTTATTGGTACTTACAAGTGTTGAAAAAATATCTTATTTTTAGTGGCCGATCCAGACGAAATGAATTCTGGATGTTTCAAGCTTGTAATGTTCTAGCCACCATCATCGTGCCCATCGTCTCAGTCAACTTAGTAAGTATGATGGGGGGAAATTTGGAGATAATTTTAATCGCCTACGGTTCATCCATGGGCATTTATAGCCTTGGCATTATAATCCCTAGTTTAGCTGTTAGTGTGCGTCGACTACACGATGTTGGTCGCAGTGGTTGGTGGTTGCTGATCGGATTGGTACCTATCGTCGGCTGGGCTCTAACTTTGATCTGGTATGTATCTGATAGTGACGCCGAAGAGAATAAATATGGGCCAAATCCCAAATTAAAACAAGGAGGCTCACCTGATTGGGAGAGAGCTGGCCAGTATTAGTTGATCGAAATTTTTCTGGCTTATTTTTGAAGGCAACTTGGATGTCATTCTCCTATCCTTATTACATTTAGGCTTAGCAGGATGACGACTCTAAAGTGACAATCTAATTTTAGTCGGTGTTTAGCGGTTTGTATACCGATTTAATATTTAGGAGAGAAGAAAAAAGTTAAATGAGAAAATTAGTATTGCTATTAATAACTTGCTGCTACTTTCTGATAACTAGCCTAACTGCTGAAAATGATGTATCTAAACAGAAACAAATCAATTTTTCCATTCGTCAACGTGTACTCGACCAATTTGACTCTGATAAAGACGGACGACTCAGTGCCGTTGAACGTGAAACACTCCGAAAAGCTGGTAGCCCATTTGCGGTGAAACGGCCCAGATTCATCCGGAATCGAAAACGTCATGAACAACGAATTAAAAAGTATGACAAAGATGGTGATGGCGAGTTGAATCAAGCCGAGGAGAAAGCCGCTCGACAAGCACTAGAGAATGTGTGGCGTAATCTAGTTGGAGAATACAAAGCTTTCATTAACGACCGACCAATCGTGGAAAATCTAGAAAAAATGCAACAGGATGCTAAACAGGGAAAGATCAAAGATTTCCCTGAAGAGTTGTATGATTGGATTCGAGGTAGTATCAACCGGTCAGGAAATAAACGTACGCGGAAGAAGGAGAAATCGACGAATAATCACCTATTGACACGATTTGATTTCGACAAGAATGGTCGCCTTGAAAAAATGGAATTACAGGAAGCCCGCGCGGTGGTATCGGGTCAATCTAAAAACGATTTGAGCCAAGTTATCCAACCTAAAAGTCAACCAGAAAATATATCTATTATCGGACCACAATCAATAGAGACTCGTATCCTACGTATCACAGAATTCATGACAGACAATAAAACAGGATTGGCTGATGAGGAAGGTGAACTCGTTGACTGGATCGAAATTCACAATTATTCATCCCAGAAGCAAGGACTCAAAAACTGGTCGTTGACGGACTCGAAAAAAGGTTCACGCCGATGGTTTTTCCCTGATATCCATTTAGATGCTGGTAAGTATCTGATTGTATTTGCGTCCGGTAAAAATCGCAAGAAAATCGGTCGGCCACTACACACAAATTTCCAACTTAAAAAAGGAGGTGAGTACCTGAGTCTGATTAGTCCAAATGGAGAGAAGTCAGAAATCTCCAAAACCAAATACCCTAAGCAAAGATCCAATATCTCCTTCGGATTTCCCTTGTCTGATGACGGTACTGAAGGAAAATTTCCTGCCTTCTTAGCTTTTCCGACTCCTGGCCGAAAAAACACGGGGACACACGTTGGTTCACTTTCAACGATCAAGTTATCCCAACCACACGGTCTGTTCAAAGCTCCTTTTACATTGAGGGTAAGTTCGGTAGATAGCGATGTCACAATTCGTTATACAACAGACGGGAGCAGGCCGAACGAATTAAGCCCGGTAATCGATCATCCACTTGAAATTGAAAAGACTACCATTATTCGTGCCCAAGGGTACAAACCAGGCTATTCGCCCACGCCAATTATTACGCGGAGTTATATTTTCCCAGCAGATCGTATCGACGACTCGGCTGATGGTTTACCGCCAGCTAATTACCCATACGAATGGGGGGTTGGTAAATCAAACTACGGAATGGATGCAGGCATTACAGGTGATCACAAATACCGAGAAAAAGTTCTAAAATCGCTGTGGGCTATTCCTTCCTATTCGGTCGCCATCGAACATGAAAACTTATTCAGCGATGAGAACGGAATCTATGCGCATGCGGGTTGGCACGGGAGAAAAGCCGAACGGAACTGCTCAATTGAACTTTTGCCGACGGAAGATGGACAAGAACACGGGTTCCAAATCAACGCTGGTATCCGTATGAGAGGAGGCTTTAGTCGACAACCACATGTTCCTAAGCATGGCTTCCGATTTTTTTTCCGTCCTCGATACGGAGCAAGGAGACTCAAATACGATCTGTTTGGCGGAAATGCCGCTAAGGAATTTAGTCATATTGATTTGAGGTGTAGCCAAAACTACGCTTGGCACCATGGATTCAGTTCTAAGGCACTGTATGTTCGAGATCAACTCAACCGGGACTTGCAATTGGCCATGGGCCATCCTGCACCACGCGGTAATTTTCGTCACCTTTACATCAACGGACACTACTGGGGTCTTTACAATACCTGTGAGCGACCAAAAGCTTTCTTCGGTGAATCGTATATTGGAGGTGAGAAAGATGGGTTTGATGTTGTGAAAATCATGGGCGGATACTCGGAGGACGAGGATCAGGATCGTCGTTATCAGGTCTTTGCCACTGATGGCAATATGAAGATCTGGACACATCTAGATGAACTGTCACAAGACGACTTGAGCGACTTGGAGACCTACTGTCAGATGATTGGAGTTAAACCGGACGGTAGTCGAGACCCTGACTCCAATCGACTACTTGATCCAGTAAATCTTGTTGATTACATGTTGATAATCTTCTATGGTGGTAACTTGGACGCACCCATTAGCTGGTTCGGCCACAATCGTGGAGGGAATAACTGGCATGGACTCATCAATGGCACCCAAAATAAGGGATTCCGATTCATCATTTGGGATGCCGAACATACTCTACTGGATCTCCAAGAAGATCGCCTAGGCCCCTTTCCAATCGGGGATACTGCCGATCGAAGTAACCCACATTGGTTGTATCAGCGATTACTAGAAAATGAAGAATTCCGCGTACTATTAACAGACAGAATCTCGAAACACTTTTTCCGCGACGGAGTTTTGACCCCATCATATGTGAGAAAATTATTTGATAGACGTATTGCTGAAATTGAGCCAGCTCTATTTGCCGAGGCTGCTCGATGGGGAAACCCACGCAAGACTTATGAATCGGTACTCACTAATTCGGAATGGCGCGTCGAGACTCACAACTCTGGTGTTGCTAAACACCAAAGTTGGTTTGCAGAAGTTAATCGTACCAAAAACCAGTACATACCTCACCGAACGGAAGTTGTTGTCAACCAGTTGTTTAGTCGCGGTTTATACCCAGATCTACCAGAGATTTCAGTTCGTTGGTCGGAAGGAGACAATCAAGAGTTGGAGCTTATGGCAGGCAGATTCAAAATCTACTACACAACGACAGGTCAAGACCCACGGATGTTTGGCGGAGGTCTTCATGCGGATGCGCACCTATATGAAAAGCCATTGACGATAGTCAATACCGATGGTGATCGTGTTCTTTGTCGAATCTTGGAAGATGAAGAATGGGGGCCTCTGCGAGAAATCGTTCTCAATGAATCGGATAAAAAGAATGAAACTACTTACCCGAGCGAAAGCAGGCAACCATAGAGAAAGAGAAATTTCATAATTGTTCTAGTTCATTCAACGTACTCATTGAAAATTGAGAAGGATTGTCGTTGAACGAAGATTATGGTGTCATTTCGTAATTCGTGAAAGTAGTGGGACTGAGTTAGTGGGTGCTATCGGTGGGAGGAAAGATAGTTAACAATAGGTATATAAATCATAATCGAGATTTTGTCTGAGTTAGATTTTAGGTACAACCGAATCGGTAAGAAGACCATTGATGAAAAGAACAATGATTTTGATCTAGATAAGCTGAAATCTTTTCTTCCATTGTATATAAGGCCAAATTCCATGATCCATGATTGTTACCACCAAGTATTCCGAAATAACCATCTACTTACAGACATAAAAAAACCGAGGCAAACTCGGCAGGGTAAAACCCATTTTTTGCCGTCAATTTTTGACATTCTAACCTGTCAAAAAGAAAATATATCCTGATCAGTGTTTCATATTTCTCACTAGAGAAACGATACGATACCTGTACTACTCTGCGTTTAGACTATGAAAATTCTATGGATTGCGAGAGTGAGTATTATGTACAACAGTCCGCTTTGTCAAAAATCGGCTGTTTTTTTTTTAGGTACAGGCAATTTATTTTCAATACTGAACATCAATAGATAAATTACAGGAGTTGGAGTGAAACTATTATTCTGGATTCAAGTCTTTGCGATTATGAGCACTATTGGCGCTACATCAGAGTACGTCGTTGTTAAAGAGGAGACCGCTATTTCATCTTCTACTCAGGCACCAACGGAGTCAAACCACATCACCCAACAAGTTATCAAACTGGTCGAAAAACTTGGAGAAGGCTTACCGGGGGACAATAATGACGCTACTGAATCTTTAATTCAAATTGGTGCTCTGGCAACTCCTTACTTACTAAATGTATTTCAAGATGATCCTCCACCTTATCAAAGTAGAGACTTGACTCAACTGAACTGGGTTCGTTTACGAAGTGCACACTGTCTCAGCCGACTTAACTACAATGGGATTATCAATTTATTGGCTGAAGAAATCGAGCGGGATTTGCATCCTACTATGCAGCATATCTATGCTATTTATCTGACCCGACACGATCTCAAACGGTCGATTCAAGTTTTAGTCTCTAATCTCAAGAAAAATAACTACACACGACCAGACATCATCATTACGCTGAAGAATATCAATAGTCCACTGGCCATTCCCATGCTCAAGCCTTTACTGAAAAACCAAACGCTTAAGTTAGACACAGCAGAAATATTGGTTCATTTAGGAGATACGACAGGAGCCAATTTACTTCTGTCGCAAAAAGATAATCCAGAACTTCGATTAGCAACAGCTTTACTGCTTGGTGAAGACCACCTAGAATCCATTTTACCTATATTAAAGAATAACTTAAAACATCGGGAGGCTAGAACTAGATTACGAATTGCCGACAAATTGGCTGATTTGGGTCAAGCTAATTCCTTGATTTCTACTAAAGATAGACTGATGATTTTATTGGAGATGCTAGAGCAAGAACCAAATGCATGGGAAAGGGGAACCGATCTTTTTTTAAATGAAATCCCTAAACCAGCTGATGAAATCATTACAATGATTGGACATCCTGATGGCTATGACCCACGTGGCACCGAAAAATTAAGACAATCAGTTATCAATCGATGGAAAAAACGATTAGAAGTGGAAGGGATAAAATGGCTAAAAGGATTAAATTATAGAAAAGCGCTTTTAGGTAGACAGAAAGCCACAATTGGTGATATCGAAATTTCTAATCAAAATGTAGACATGGGAAACTTTTTTTGCATGACGGGGCAAAAAGCCTACTTAATTGGAGCCATGGATGGTTCCTTTCGTCCGGTTGGCAGATTGCTTGGCGATGAAGGTGGTTTTTGGGCTCCGCCAACGAAATTACTGGATGGCTTTTTGATCACAGTCAATGAGAAAGATCGATTAAGTTGGAGGTTAGACAATTGTACAAACTTTCAACATCAATTTTCACACAACCAATTCTTATATCAAAAATCAGACTTGATTATAACAAGAAGAGATTTTGTCATTGAAGAGCAACCAGGATTATTTTCTCAATTAACCATTAGAAACCTCGAAAATAAAAAACGTAAAATTACAATTGATTGGCAAAGCCGAGTCAATATTAGGCCGGCCTGGCGTTCTGATCTGACTAACGATATCGATATCATTAGTTACCACCAAGGGCTTATCAAAGCCTCAGACGCGTCGCAGCTAGGAGAAAAATTGATTTTTGGCTCAATAACGCCACCGGTCAAACATGAACTGGACGAGAATTTGGCCACTTTATCTTATTCCCTTGATCTACCGGCCAAGGGTGAATCGTCGCTTTCATTTTTATTTTTAAAGCTGGGCTCTGACGCTGATAATCAGAAGTTTTTGCAGACTTTTGACCAGCAAAGTCAACTACTAGAACAAAAAGCCCGGACCTATCAGGAGATAGCTTTCGATGGGGTTCAATTCAGTTGCTCTAACCCGGAGATAACGAGTTCATTCATATTGTCCAAGCTCAATCTGCATATGTTACGGTTGGACTTACGTCCAAGTTTGCCAGATGTGTGTTTTTTTGCGGGATATCCCAATTACGCCAGAGTTTTTGGGTGTGATACTTTTTATTCTACTCCGGGCGCCAATGGAGTCGGTTTTTCTGATGCAGTTGCTGGGGTCTTGAAAACACTATCAGCCTCTCGAGAAAACCCGCATGGTATGCCATCCGGACCGGTTCCACACGAAATTTCTACCAGCAACCGGCTGATTGGTATAGCCAATTCTCAAGAACCTCCTCAGTTTATCTGGTCTTGTTTGCAACACTTTCGGTGGACGGGTGATCAACAATTTCTAGAACAAATTTACCCGGTATGTCAGCAAAGTATTTCATTCTTAAAAAACCATAGAAACATGGATAGATATGGGTATGTGGAAGGCAATGGGTTAATTGAAGCACCAGGTGCGGGTGGAAAAACTTTGGAAGCTACTTGTTACCTTTACTCGGCTTATACCAGTTTGGCTGAAATGTCGGCAGCTTTGGGAAAAACAGACCATTCTAATGACTATAAAGAAAAAGCTGAGCGTCTGAAGGAAACTTTCAACCAACAGTGGTGGAACCAGCAGGAGCAGATGTGGGCCACAGCCCTTGAGGCTGATGGTAAACAAAGAATGAAAAATTTTTGGTCGGTTATTTTTCCGATGGAAACTAAATTGGCCACTCCTGAGAAGGCAATAGTGGTTCTCAACCGTATCCAGCAAGAATGGGTCAACCAATGGGGAGGAGTACACACGAGACAAGAAGATATTAGTCAACAAGGGTCAGGTGTGGTTACCACTAATCTATTCGGTCTGGTTGGCTTTCAATATGGTTTGTCAGAATTTGGTTGGCAGATGACTCAAAATGCAAGTTTGGCTCCCAGGCAAGACCGAATGCCTGGCGGATTTGTTGAAGTTATCCCTCCAGGCCAATCTAATTTTATGCAGCTTTGGTCGGTAGGTCCATTTATTAATATGATCATTCAAGGGTTAGGTGGCATTGAACCAAACGCCAGCAAAAATCAGGTTAGGATTTCACCTTCTTTGCCCAATGGATTAAGTGAGTTGAATTTTGAAAGGCTACAGATAGGTAAACACACCTTAAGCTTTTCACACCAGTTGAGAGGGAAAATGATTGAAACGGTGATCACACATCATCAAGGAGAGGAACCATTAGATATTATCTTCAGTATTAAAAATGAAGAGGTAGACACAATTTGGGTTGATGATCAAAAGATGGTGATGTCAGTCGGCCAGCACCTAACCTTAGGTTACATTGAATCTACCCTGAATCTGAATCTTCCCAATGGAACTCAGACTAAGCTAGTTAGAGAGTTAACGTTTGAAAATTAGAGCCCATCTCGAAAACGATTGAAGAAGTTTCAGGCTACTTTGTTATTCTGGCTGTTAGATTCTTATTAATTACATTATTCAATCCCGTGTAATAGATAGATCTATCAGGTGGCAGACACTAGTTGGCTACCACGTAACGTAGGGGAAAGTGGAAAATCATCCATTGGTTCTAGAGTGATATGCTCTAGTAACAACACTATTACTATTTGATTAGCTTGTAAAAACTGATGGTTTGCAACAAAAAATGAATCAGTCCTCAATTCTTTTTATATAACAACTGGCCCATTGCCATTTGGACTCAAACCGTTTTTCTTGTTTCACATAGATAATTTGCGTCAGTTGGCCATCAGTTATTTCTAAGGTATAGCTGTGGCTGACTAATTCGTTTTGGGTTGGCAAAATCTGATTAGAGATGATTTTTTTACCGTTAGCTATTAGGTTGAGCCTGACAGGTTTGGGCGTCGGACTGCTAGCAAACTGAACCTTCACTTGGTATGGTCCATTGGGTAAATCGATCTTAAAAACACCGTCAAAATGATCCGTCACAAAATCTCGATTAGGGAATTCTTCAGTTGCATTATTGTACTGTCCGTCACGATTTGAGACAGTAACCCATCCATAGCCGTGTTCTCTGTAGCAAATATTAGGCTCAACGGTGATACTGTTTGCTTGATGTGGTGCGCCTGCTGGCTGAAAATCGTAGAGTAGTTGATCGAATGACTGCTTCTGCCAAGCTATGGCCTTATCAGTCTTGCGACGCTGATATAGTGAGTAAGCGATTCCGCTATGAATTCGTTCATAACTTCGTTCCAAATCTGGCTGATCATGGTGATTTTCCATGCGCCAAGCCAAAACGTAGTCGGCTGATTTTATCCATCGGTCTGGGTTAGTTTTGTAGTTGATAGGGAAATAGGGTAATTCGGCTTCATAGTTGTTCAAAAAAACGGCCCCATTACCAATGCAGTAAAATGCAGGAACATGCAGGAAAGGAGAGGTGTACTTGATCGGTCCAATGTAGGGGGACGTCCGATGAGCGGGACCATCCCATAATGAAGATCGAAACGTTAATGTCGAGTGTGGCTCAATCTTATCAACAGCCGTAGTCATTTCGGCTGTTTCTCTGTCCAGATGATAGTAAGCATAGGCAGTCAAGCCGAAGTGGTAGAGTGTAAGTAAGGTGATGACGATCGTGAATGTATGCCTAATATAAAAATGCATGTTAGTAGTAAAAAAAGGTATCAGGACTAGGAAAATGTATATGTGAACCCGATCGTTGATCCAACCACCACCAGATTCCACTGACCAAGGAACGTAAAAAAATAGCCAAGTTAACCCACCAGCTGCCAACAAAAACTGTTCTTTACCGTCGATGACTGACACCCAAATCGGTTGATCTCTCTCTCGATGGATTACACGTTGGATACGATCCCAAACTGTTAGCAAGAAGGCAATAGCTAACATTACCAACACCAACTGACCAACGATGATATGCTTGTCAGAGTAGTAAACCATCGATTTCATGTTAAAAAAGTATTCGAGTAGGTGTGTGAACTGCCAGTGATTCTGTTGGTAACCAACCGTACTGGATAGATAGTAAGCTAGCATAATGAAATAGATTGGCAGCATAAAACCGACAAAATGAACCAAAGGCATTAACCCACTCAGGACCTGCTTCCAATTAATCTTGGAATCTTTAGATGGACGGGTATCAGTCAATACTATGTACAAATGGGAGTAGATAGCAAAACAGGTCATTATTACCACCAGTTGCAAGAAAGATTGGAAATGTGAAAGATAAGTCAAAAGTAGAAGTAGATAGAGAATACCGAGGCGAGGCAGGGTGAGTCTGGTTTTATGCCGCCACCAAAAACCAAGGCTAAAAAAAAACATCGGTAAACTGAGAGAGAAGTTGTAGAATCCCATGTGGAGTAGATAGTTATAACTAAAAATAAAACCGACCAATCCTAGACCGAAGTTCATCCTTCGTCGGTCGATGCCATATAAAAAATAGAGAAAAGCCAAAGGAAGTAATCCGATACTAAGGCTGACTACGATTTTCTCACAAATAATTGGCGGCACGATGTGCATGAAAGCAGTCATTATCATCTGCGAGCTCCAGTTGGGAAACAACAACAGATTGAGGCTATAAATTTCACGTAACCGATAATTTGTGTGCTTGTGATATTCTTTCAGGACATAGGAATTGTATATGTGACTTGAGCCGTCTTGAGTAGGAAAGTAAGTAAAAATCCAAATTGGAAGCAGATGTAAAACCAACAGAAATACTAATAGCAATACCTTTGGGGTCAAGTTCTTAATGCGCATTTCTTTTAAATAGACCATCCAAACCTTAAACCATGTTAGTAAACTGAAATTAGTGTCTAGAACCAAGTTCATTCCAACACCATAGGGTAGAAACCTTTCCTATAAGAGGAGTACAAATGGTGTGAAAAGAAAAATTTCGATTTATTCCCCTCTCAAAAATCTAATTTAACAGGAACCCAAAAGCCATACAGTCTAACTAAGTCTCAATTCTTTCCATCTAATTGGTGTTCTTATAAATGGCCACCAGCAGATCATCATGGGGCAAGAGTTAATACTGACCTAATAGATATAGAGAAAAGCGTTGGCATTTAGCAACAATAGACAAAAATCGGCTAAAGCACGAATTTGGGGTGAAACTGTCCACGGTTGCGGATCTGGTGTGTAATCCTGATAAACATCGAGTGTTTCATTGTAGGTAAAAGGCTCACCTGTCATTTCCTCAAACATGGTACGTACGACCGAAACAGGAGGTAATTTTGGAGTAGGCAAGTGTAGTTTATGATACTTGGTCATCTGTTTTACGAAGATTATACATCGATTCACTTCGTTTGCTTTCGCGTTCCGGCCCCAAGCCAGTTGAATACCACGCTCAATCTGTTGTTCTAGCTTCGGTCGTTCTTGATTTAACCGTATTGCCATTGCTAACGCTCGTTGATGGCTATTCCGACTGTTGAACAGCGTTAAGGCTTGAGGTGTTACAGTAGATGTGATTCTCAATTCACAAGAAGAGTCAGATGAAGGCTGATTAAAAACTGACAACATCGGATTTGATAACCCTCGCGACCGATAGGCATAGATAGTTCGTCTATGTCGTTCGCTTGGTGTAGCTGACGGTTGGTAAGCAGGAGCAATCGACCCCATGACATGACGTGGTTGTAAAGCTACTTCTTGATTTATTTCGGGGAAAACTGGTAACCCACCTATCTCTCGATTCAGTTCACCCGATACAGCTAACATGCTGTCTCTTAGTTCCTCTGCACGCAACCGTCGAGGCTGAAAATGAGATAGTAGTTGGTTCTGTGGATCAGTTTGCACCACCAGATTATACTGCGGATGGTAGCTACTCCGCTGGTAAGTTTGAGACAGCATTATTTGTCGGTGAAGATTCTTAATTGACCACCCGTTATCGATAAAATCCTGAGCCAACCAATCTAATAATTCGGGGTGAGTCGGCTTTTTTCCCATCTTACCAAAATTGTTAGCATTGCCAGCTAGGCCTACACCGAAATGATGTTGCCAAACCCGATTAACAATGGAGCGAGTTGTGAGAGGGTTTTCCGGATGAGTGATCCAATCTGCCAGTCGAACACGTCGGTTTTTTACTTGAGAATCAGTCGGTTTCAAACTGGTTTCTCCTAAAGTCGGTAGGACACTCAATGTTCCAGCGGCGACTCGGTCGCCAGGCGAGTAAATTGATCCACCCTTTAAAATGTGGGTTGTCTGAAGATCACCAGTTAATTCCGAAGGAATTCTCATGCGACTGGCAACATGTTTTTTTTCGATCCATGGCCCATTGTAAACGCTAAATGCAATTGGCTGATACCGATCCAACTGCCGTTGTAATACTTGAATTCGTTTATGAAGTGCTTTTTGTAATCCTAAATCTTGGTAGGTTAAACCATAATAGCGAGGAGGCTTCTGGTCTATCGGTAGTTTGTTCCGTTTACGCTTTTCTTGATAGGTTAGGCCTCGAGATTCCATCCATTCTCGCGCGGCAGTTTCTTCTTTTTCGTTAATGGTGTTGCGATCTGATTGGGCTTGGTCTAATAGGAATTGAATTCTTTTCTGACCTACGTCAAAACCTATTTGATTTTCCTGTGGTAAATATTCTACATCTCGATCGGCAAACTGAAGTGGAGCAAAGATTGACTGAAATCGATAGTAATCTTTGGTTGGAATCGGATCGAATTTGTGATCGTGGCAACGAGCGCATCGCAAAGGAATGGACAAAAGTGTCTCGCCCACAGCATTGGTTACATCATCCAAGTAAAATTGCCGTGTTTCCAAAGCAATTGTCATACCTGTTTGTTCCCATGGTCCCATACGTAAAAAACCTGTTGCAATCAGCATCTCCGGATTAGTCGGGTCGATTTCGTCTCCAGCCAATTGTTCACGCACAAATTGGTCATACGGTTTATCTTCGTTAAATGACCGAATCACATAGTCTCGATAACGCCAAGCATTGGGTCGCTCAAAATCGTTAGAAAAACCGCTAGTGTCCGCATAACGGACTATATCCAGCCATTGTTGGCCAAATTTTTCGCCGTAACCGGGGTTCATCAATAACTGATCTACAACTTTCTCAAAGGCATTTGACCCTTCATCTGATAGAAATGCTGCAACGGCCTCCGGTGTAGGTGGTAAGCCTGTAAGATCGAAGGTCGCTCTGCGAATTAACGTTAATTTATCTGCTTTGTCTGCAGGCATAATTCCGAATTCGGCTAATTTTCGATGAATAAATTCATCAATTGAATTTAGGGCATTGGATGGCAGATTCGGTCGTCTTATTGGCTGGAAAGCCCATAGATCTTCAGGTTGGTAGTATCGATTAGTCCATTCCTCAGTTAGACCACCACTGGTTTTAATCAAGACACCTGTCTCTTTATTTGACCGCTCACTATTGGCAAGAATTTGCCAACGATTAATATCTGGCCATGGGGCGAATGAATCAATCCATTGTCGGACTAGTTCAACTTGGTATGGTGTTAGACGGTCATTTTCCTTGGGTGGCATTTGTAGACTTTTATCTTTCCAAGTGATCGCTTGGTAAAGCTGGCTGTTTTCTGCTTGGCCGGGTATAAGTATCTGATTCTGAATCATATTTCGCCGATTGGTTAAATCCAGTCCACCACGTATATTCTCAGGATTACTACCATGACAGACAAAACATTTTGATTTCAGTAAAGGATAAACCTCATGCACAAATCGTTTTTCAGCTTCATTCTTTGTTACCTTTTTTCGAGGTAGATTCTCTGCTGTCATTTCGATTTGTACCAAGCAGGATAAGCCAAGCAACCAGGGAATAAAAAACGCAATTTTCATTTGTCGATCTTCTGATTCTACTGTATATTTGATCATTTATATGATCAGTATTGGTAACAATTATCAACCAATTAGCTCATCGATCACCGTTCCTCCGGTTTGCGATAGCTGCTTGAAACGGCCGCCATGAAAATAAGTTAGTTTGTTGTCGTCTAACCCAAGTAAACGCAATAATGTTACATGTAGATCCTTCATTGGGTGGACAACTTCAACAGCTTTTTCGCCAATATCATCAGTCTGACCAATAATGTGACCAGCTTTGACTCCGCCTCCTGCCAGCCAGATTGGCATGGCTTCAGCATTGTGATCCCGTCCATAAGCAATTCCCCCACCTCGAATTCCATTATCTGGGCTCCGACCAAACTCGCCTGACCAAACAATTAACGTTTCATCTAGCATGCCCCGCTGTTTTAGATCTGTAATTAAACCTGCAATTGGCTGGTCAATACTACGAATCAATGATCCGTGTGCCCGCTCTAAGTAGTCGTGGGAGTCCCAGCCACCAGAATAAATTTGAACAAATCGAACACCTTGTTCTACTAATCGACGGGCCAGCAAGCATTTTCGGCCAAAGTTGTTGCTATGGGTTTGATCGATTCCATACAACTGTTTGGTAGCATCTGATTCTTGATCCAAGTCAATAATATCTGGTACTTCCATCTGCATTCTAAAAGCCAACTCATAGCTCTCCATTCGAGCCGATAATTCATCATGGTTTTTATTCTGTTGTTGATGTTGATGATTGAAAAATCTCAGCAAATCCAAACTTTGTCGTTGATGGGAACGGTTGATATAATCTGGTGGATATAAGTCCAAAATTGGTGAACCTACTGATCTGAGTGGGGTGCCTTGGAGATTGGAAGGCAAGAAACCATTAGACCAATTTCCAGCGCCGCCTTGTGGATAAGCGACCTCTGGTAGGACTACGAAGGAGGGAAGATTCTGGTTTAGCGTCCCTAATCCATATGTAACCCAAGAACCTATGGCTGGGTCTCCACCAAATTTATTACCCGTATTCAGATGATACATAGCAGTGGGATGATCAACTGAGTCGGCCTGACAACCTCGATACCAGCAAATGTCGTCAGCTACATTGGGCAGATGAACGAAAGGACTAGAAATATCAGCTCCAGACTTTCCAACTTTTCGGCTGGAAAATGGGCTTTGTACAAAATAACGGTTGCCTTGAGACATGGCGGAAAACTGCTGTCCTGTACGTTCAAATTTTTTGAGGTGAAGCTCAGTCAATTTCGATTTTGGATCGAAAGTATCGATGTGGCTGGGTCCACCTTCCATGGTTAAAAAAATGCAAGACTTGGCTTTAGCCGTCAGCATTGGCTGAGGTTGTAGCTTTGGTACGTCGAGCGAGGTTAATGTGTTTTCAGCGGCCAATAGGTTACTGAAAGCAATCGCACCAATGCTGGATCCCAATCCATACAAAAATTTACGACGATCGGGAAGTTCTTGTTTTATAGGTTTCACCCCTCTACCCCCTCGTTTGATCTAAAATATGGATTATATACCTAGACATCAACTTTACCCTTTAGACTCCGAGCTGGTCTAGAGCATCGTTCATATACCCGAAAACTTTTCATAATCGTTTTATTTGTCGGCTTGTTTATATTCCTTTTCTCGTCTGGCCGAAGTCTACGCTTACGCATCGCTTGGCTACGTTATTGCTTCAGGTTACAATATGATCAATTTTTGACAACTCTTCAGAACTAAAGTCTAGATGGCTCAGTACTTTGACGTTATCCTCAATCTGTTCTGGTCGACTGGCTCCGCACAGAGCTGTTGTGACTGATTCATTTCGTAATACCCAAGCCAGTGCCATTTGAGCCAAGGACTGACCGCGTGCAAGCGCAATATCATTAAGCTGGCTAATTTTGTGTAGAAGCTGGTCTGTTAAGTGATCTGCCTTCATTGGCGTGTGGGCTTTGGCTATTCTCGAACCTACCGGGATTTCCCCCAAATACTTGTTGCTTAAAAGGCCTTGATTGAGAACTGAAAAAGCGATACAACCGATCCCTTCACTTTGTAGGGTTTGTAATAAACCATTTTCAATTCGCCGATCCATGATGTTGTAACGCGGTTGATGAATCAGACAAGGTGTTCCCAAGTCTCGTAGGATTTGGCTGGCTTGTTGGGTTAATTCGGTTGAATAGTAATTTGAAATGCCAACATACAGTGCTTTGCCCGACCGCACAATATAGTCTAGGGCTGACATGGTCTCTTCCAAAGGGGTTTCAGGGTCAGGTCGATGGTGATAGAAAATATCGACATAATCAAGCCCCATTCGTTGGAGGCTTTGATCCAAACTGGCAACCAGATATTTACGAGACCCCCAATCACCATAAGGCCCAGGCCACATATCGA
>JAYZAL010000006.1:0-97524 GCA_036339735.1 Candidatus Poribacteria bacterium | reverse complement strand
GGGGAATCTTCTGGTATTTGTACCATGACCCAACCATGACCAGGAGTGATATAGGCACAATGAAAATCGTCTGTCGCAACTCCCCAAATTTGGCCACCTTCGGTTAGGATTTGATCCCAAAGTGCGACGTTAGCTGTTTCGTCACAGCCTCGGCTTTCACGTAAACCATTAAAAATTTCGAATCCATGCAAATGTTCGACAGCGGACCGAATGTCTTCTTCCCCACATTCCGGGTATTCCTGAGGGTGACAACCCACAATAAATCCACCAGCTTGATACAAGCTTTTTGCTCGTTCACTATACAAATCTGATTCGGTTTGGGTGACTGACTGTATACCGAGTTCTAAAATATGGCCTCGGCTTCCGTTTTCTTCTCCCGGAACAATTAACAAATCAGTTTCTGTTTGCCATTTTTCCCACTGGTCGAAACTATGAGCGTTGTTGTGATCAGTAATAGCCAGAAAATCATAGCCTAGTTCAGCATAGATGTGTCCACTGACGCTGGCATCCATAAACTTGCCACAGCAGGTATGTGCGTGCAGGTTACCTCTTAACCAACGAGATGAGCTAGAGTAGGGGTTTTTATAAATAGTGGAAATAATCAGCTCCTATAACGAATTAATTTTTGTTTTGGTTAGCCAGCAGCCGTTACTGTTATGGCGTAATATTATTTTTTATGATCTCTTATTTTCGGGATTATTGAGCTAAGATTGATATCAAGTAAACTCGGGCTCCAGCAATGATCTGAATTATCCAATTTTCACTAACAAGTATGCTGGAAAAAAGAAATCAGGAATGGCTTCGTCTTTGAAATCGTTCAATCACTGCAAAGTTGAGCAGTATACGGTTCAATCTTTAATTTCCAATTTTCAAATTGGTATTGGATGTATGGATATTACTTTTCATCCATTAAAATCTCTAGGAATTAAATAGGAAAAAACAAGTGAAGTCTTTCAAATACAGTTTTGAGGCTGATCTCTAACACGACATTTTACTTTGATTATATCATTGTTGCAACAACCAAATAAATCATATCCCAACAACAAAAAGGAACCAAATCAGAATTAATTTATGATAGAATTCGAGAAATAGGCTGGATTTTGTCAAACCAAGGGAATTTTACTTTGAAACAAAAAAAATATCGAGTTGGAGCAATTGGTCATACTGGGGCAGGTAACTTTGGCCATGGGTTACATACTGCCTATCAAGGCTTAGATAACATTGATTTTGTTAGTATTGCTGATCCGGATACAGATGGTCGAAACAAAGCGGTATCTGAAACCGGGGCCCAATCTAGTTATGCTGATTATCAACGTATGTTAAGCCAAGAATCACTCGACATTGTCAGTGTTTGCCCTCGTTGGACCACCGAGCGGTTAGATATGGTGTTAGCATGTTTAGAAGCTGGTTGTCATGTCTATTGTGAAAAGCCTGTGGCCTTGTCTTTGTCTGATGGTGACCAGATGGTTGAGTTAGCTGAAAAAAGAGGGCTCAAGGTAGCAGTTGCACATCAAGCTGTTTATCTCCCTCGTATCCAGCAATTAAAAAGTTTGTTAAATGAAGGAATCATTGGTTCTGTTGAAACGGTTTATGCTACTGGGAAACAAGACCACCGTGGTGGTGGAGAAGATATGATCGTACTAGGTACTCACTTGTTTAACATGATGCGCTACTTTTGTGGCGATGTTGCTTGGATGTCTGCTCATGTCACTGAAAATGGAGCAGAAGTGACAGTCAATCACGCTCGCCAAGCTGGTGAACCTGTCGGGGCTATAGCTGGGGATCGTATTCATAGTTATTTTGCTTTCCGAAATGGTATTGCTGGTTTTTTCCAATCAATCAAAGGTCGAGGAAGTGGAGAAAGCACCTACGGGATAGATTTTGTTGGTTCAGAAGGTCGTATCTCACTAATCGGTGGTGCTGGAGATGCGTTAACCTTGTATCCCCATCGATATTTTATGCCTAGTAACTCTGGTCAGGAATGGGAAGCAATTGACCTCGAGGTCAATCCTTTGATGAGCGGTAATCGATTAGCTATCGAAAATTTAATATCTGCTATAGAAAACGACACTCAACCTATCTCAAGTTTGGCTGATGGTGTTGCCGCCTTAGAAATGATCCACGCTACCTACCGTGGTCAACTAACCAAAGAGAGAATCGTTTTTCCCTTAGCTGATCGTTCTCACCCATTAGATTGAGATGGATTGAGGCATAGACTAAGTCAGAAACATCACATGCTTACAACTTCATTATTGCACTACGCTAATAATGTTAAAAATGTTAAAGAATTGGGGCTAGGCTTGATAACGAAGAACATAAAAACAAAATTGGTGAAAATTGCTCTGTTTGCTTGGTTTGGAATTTGTCTTGCTGTCGCCGACTTGAATACGGTATCAAACCCGAAGACATACGAAATAGATACTAAGAACCAAGTACTGAAACAAAAACAAGCGTGGTCAGGACCAACTTCTCTGCTGGGGTTTCGCTTAGAAACTATTGATGCCAAAATCTACTCACTAGAAAAGATTAGTAAGCCATTTGTATTATTGTTTTTATCGACTCAGTGTCCTATTGCTAATCAATACATCCCTCGAATAAACCGATTGCACCAAACTTATCCTGACACCGAAGTCTTAGGGATTTATTCTAATCAAGAAGATGATGTTGAAAAAATCGCGCAACATGTACAGAGAATGAAAATTAACTTTCCTGTAGTAAGAGATTTTGACAGCAAGTTGGCACAACAAGTCGGTGCAAGTATGACCCCGCAAGCATTTTTGGTCAATTCAGACGGTGAAATTTGCTACGCTGGAAGTATCGATGATAATCGATACGGCAATCGTGTAAAAAACACATATCTGGCTAACGCAATTGAAGAAATGCTCGAAGGAAAAAGGATTACGATTTCACAAACTAAGTCATTTGGTTGTACGATTCATCAGGTAGAAACTTCATCTGATCAGATAACATACTCACGTCACATCGCACCAATTTTACAACGCCATTGTCAAAGTTGCCACAGACCTGATCAAGTCGCCCCTTTCTCATTACTCAATTACCAAGATGCTAAAATCTGGTCAACTGAAATCGTTTCATATACTCAAAAACGTTTAATGCCACCTTGGAAAGCTGCTAAAGGTTATGGTGAATTTAAGCGAGAGAAGTGGATGGAAGATTGGGAGGTTGATCTCTTGTCCGATTGGGTCGAATTGGGTATGACAGAAGGTAACCACTCCGACTTGCCTATCCCGATCGTTTTTAGTGACGGATGGTCTCATGGTCAACCTGACCTAGTTGTCGAAATGTCGACACCTTACGACATTCCTGCTGAAGGTGAGGATGAATACCGTCATTTCGTCATTCCTACTGATTTTGATAAGGACATGTATGTCTCAGCCTTCGACGTTCATCCAGGTAATCCGAGATCAGTCCACCACGTCATTATTTATCTGGATACTAGCGGTCGAGCTCGAGAACTTGACGCTGAAGACCCACAACCAGGCTATGCTAGGTTTGGTGGCACAGGTTTCGAGGCAGCTGGCTGGCTAGGTGGGTGGGCTCCTGGAATTAGGCCGAGCCCTCACCCAGATGGCACTGGGTATCTGCTTCCCAAAGGTGCAGATATTGTTCTACAAATTCACTATTACAAAACTGGTAGAGTTGAAAGAGACTTGTCCCGAGTTGGTCTTTATTTTTGTGATTCAGTTGACCCTAAGCAAGTCCACGTTGCCATGGCTATCAATGATAGTTTCCAAATTCCCGCTGACAATTCAAACTATGAAGTAGTGGCAGAATGGAAACCGGAAACGGACGTTTATGCTGTTTCTATTTCTCCACATATGCACTTGATTGGTAGAGATATGCGTGTTACTGCTGTTTTTCCCAATGGGAAAATACAAGATTTGATTTGGATAAAAGATTGGGATTTTAGTTGGCAAAGTATTTACCATTTTCGTCAGCCAATTTTCATGCCAGCCGGTACAATCGTTAGAGCTGTTGGGCACTTTGATAACTCAGCCAGTAATCCCAATAACCCGAATCACCCTCCAAAAACTGTTACTTGGGGAGAAAAAACAACCGATGAGATGTTTATCGCCTTTTTAGATGTTGTTCAAGCCAAGGACTTTCAACCAAAGGAGGTTAGCACACTACCATTGATCGAATTAACAAACCAATAAATTTAGGTGTTTTGTAAAGGAGACTAGAGATGCGAGCATTGATTTTAGTGATTTCCTTTTTTTTGTTCCTCGACTCCACTTGGGCTGGGGAACGCCATTATACTTTTGAGGATGATAGATCGTGGGAAGTTATCAGTGGGGACTGGAAAATCAAAAAAGGGGAATACCACAATACCAAGGTAGCGGAAGAAGCCATTGTTCTATTAAAAAAGGATGAAGAAACCGAGATGGATGGCATCGAATACATCTCAGTCAAAGCTAATGACCTAGGGGACGGGGAATGGCAGAATATTTTCATCGTTTTTGGTTATGACGGCAAGTCAGCACATTATCATTTGGGTGGTGTCTTTGTTGGTGGTCGCCAAAAGTGGGCTTTTGATAAGATTGGTATGAAGAATCACAAAAGAGATGGTGCGGTTGCCGAAGCTGATTGTGTACCAAATTGCCCGCCCAAGAAATGGTTTGATATTCGTTTGGATTTCGAAAATGGCGAAGCTATTCTCAGTGGTGGAGAAGAAGGTGGTAAAATCAAGGAGCGGGTTCGTAATAAATTTGGTAAAATCCAAGGCGGCCGAATTGGTTTAGGTGCCTCAAAAAGCATTGTAAAGTATAAAGACTTTATTGTTGGTGGTAAGGGAGTTAAAAGTTTGTCCGTTTCACCCCAAGATTGTATTACAACCACTTGGGCTGTTGTAAAAAGCAAAATATAATTCGGTGTTAGAGCAACGGATTTAATAAACTTATTATATTTTTAAATCAGGAGAGTTTTTTTAAATGAGTCAAGTACGTTTAGCTATTGTTGGTTGTGGGGGTAACTCATCTGGGCATGCCCGCCGTATGAACCAAAACTCTGATGTGCAGATCGTCGGGGCTTGTGACGTCAATACTGATATTGCCCAAGGATATATTGATCGTAATTTACCCGATTTGGAACCTAGCCCGTCAGCTTTTGATGATCTGGACAAAATGCTATTAGAAACGGAACCAGATGCGGTCTTGATTTCAACTCCACATACGCTCCATTTCGAGCAAGGTATGAAAGCTTTAGAAGCTGGTTGCCATGTCTTAATGGAAAAACCAATGGTTACTGATGCCGATGATGCCTACACTTTGTCGGCCAAAGCAAATGAAACAGGAAAGGTCTTGGTTGTTGGTTACAATACACCTTGCACCTCTAATTTTTATTACTTGAGAGACCAAATTCGAAACCAAACTTTTGGTAAGCTAGAATTAATTATCGGTTACCTGAGCCAAAATTGGAAAAGAGGAACTGCGGGTGCATGGAGGCAAAACCCTGCGTTATCGGGTGGAGGCCAAGCTTACGACAGTGGAGCTCACCTGCTTAATAGTCTTTGCTGGTCAATCGAGAATAATGTAGCTGAAGTTTTTGCCTTTATTGATAATCATGGTACTGAAGTAGATATTAACTCTTCCATAAACGTTCGTTTCGAAAACGGTGTGTTTGCAAGCATAGTAGTTAGTGGTAATTGCCCCAGCGATAGCTCGCACATGACCTATATTTTTGACAATGGACGGATCGATATTGATGGCTGGGGGGGGAGTTGGATTAAAGTATTTGACGGGTCTCAACAAATTGAAAATCCACCCATTACGGACGACATGAGCGCAGGTAACCCTGATGATAATTTTATTGATGCGATTTTGGGGAGAGCTGAACCTCGTACAACTCCGACCAATGGTATTATTCAATCTGAATTGATGGATGCCATCTACGAATCAGCTCGTACTGGGCAACCTGCTCGACCTAAAAAAAGATGATTTAACGAAAATAGTCAGTATCTTCCTTCGTTTTTGTTTTTTGGATCTATTTCCCTAAAATCTATCAGATGAGAAGTTACTAATTACTAGGATTTTGTAACCAAAAATCTGATACTCGACAAATTCAGTTTGCTGCCTGAAGGGAGTAGGAATCATCTTAGGTCTGGAAATGTATCAATTGCTAATTTTTCTGGAATAGGATTAGGTCTTTTCTTCTGGTTTAGATTAACTAATCCTCGCCAGTAAATGATTGATTATTTCGCTGTTTAGCTAATAACATCTGGTGTAAGGATGATGATTGGTCATTCGGACTGTCGTCGGTCTTTGGATGAAGTGCAATCTGTTCATTTATTAGTGTGTTTGTCGATCTTTTGGCATCGAGGCTTTTTGATTGTTGGAAAAGTGGCCAAACACGAAAAATTAGCTCCAATACAAAAAGAGTCAAGCTTGCTAATAATAAAGGTTGCGTGAAGAAATGTCGCTGAGTCGATTTTGTTCTGGAAGGGGCTGTAATTTGGTCAATGGAAGGATTTAATACACCATTAGTGTGATGAGAAATCTGGGTTAGAACTTGACTGTTTTGACCCAGATGACGGTATTCTAGTGGATATGAAACGGCTAGGCTGGCCATTTTTTGTTGATTGCCAATCTGAACGGAGACTGTATAGATGCCTACTTCTGTCAATGGAAATTGGCCTTGGGCTTGGTCTCTGGCTGTTAGTTGCAAATCTATTGGTGATAAGCGACCGGTTGGGGATACTGAAGTTGCCGACATGCCGATGCCAACTTGACCGGCTAGAAGAACTTGACCTTCAATCCCATTTAAGCCCCTGATTAATTGAGTTTGCATCTCAAATTTCTTGCTACTCTCATTTTTTCTGGTAGCCATGATCAACTGTAACCAAAATCGGTGCCATGAGAAATATTTGTGGCTTGAAGTTTTCCATTTTGTGGACCATTGTTGACCTGCGTCAGTTGTCAACGCTGCTACTTGTCCCAAACCATAGTGCCAAACGGCAAGTATTGGTTGGTCTAAACCATGGGAATTAGTGGTGCCCGACGTAATCAAAATTTGCGCATTTTTCTTTTCAGTAGTCGCTAGGTAACCGTCAAGCTCAGGTAGGCGAGTAATCTGCTTGAGAATAGGATTGCTACTGCTAATTATGGGTTCTACTGTTTCATTGACTAAGTACTTCCGGCTGCGACGAACTTGATCAACTAAAACTTTCGGTAGTTGACTAGCATTTTTCACATGTTCGTAGGAGCCACGACCCGTGGCAGCTAATTTTTGCAAGACTCCTTCAGCTATATTGCCAACGGCAATCGTTGAGACCGAGATTTTTGATGTAGAAATTTTGCGCAATATAGAAGTGAAATCACCTTCAGATTTTCCATCTGATAGAATGAGTAAATGCTTGTGCCCAGATTTTGTATTCTCAAGACGTTGAATAGCTATTTCTAATGCCGGCAGCATTTTTGTTCCACCAGATGGCTCAAATTGGTTAAGTTGTCCAAGTATAAGGGACTTATCTTTGCTTAACGGCATGTCGTGTAGAACACGTTCAGCGAAGCCAATCACACTAACCATATCTGGTTTATCTAAACCTGTAATTGCTAACCGAACGCCTTCCAACGCCAAATCAATTTTTTTACGTCTTCCAACTTGGTTTGCCATCGAGCCAGAAATGTCTATCAACATCACGAGAGCTAAGGATTGCTTACCTTTTTTTGGCTGTATTTTAACTGGCAGAATATTTTCTAGTGTTGTGTTGTGGTATCCGCCTAAGCCATAGGATTGATTGCCACCAATCACAATTAGCCCTCCACCAGTCTGCTCTACGTAGTGTTCCAAGATCTTGATTTGAGATGAAGACAGAACTTCAATAGGTAAATTGTCTAAAATGATAGTTTGATAGAATTGTAAATCTGTAAGGTCTTTTGGGAATTGATACGCTTCAATTTGTTTTGCTTCTATGCTAGTCATCTCATCTAATGTTGGCCACAAATTTCCGATCTTGTTTTCGGACAATCTATCGACAACATAAAGAATTTTTGGGTGTTCTGAAATGACAGATGTTGTGGCAAAAACTTGGTTGTTTTCTTGGAATAGATCGTCAATTTGTAAGCGTACTTGGAAACGATAATTCCCAGTCAAATCAATTCGGTGTGGAAACTCAATAACCTGTTTGCCTTCAATTATATTAATCTTTTTTTCTTTTATGATAGGTACGCGTTTCGATTGATGGGTTTGCCAAATTTCGATCGGGGCGGTAGTGTTAGATTGACTTTCCAGTATAATACGAATCCTGAACTCTTCTGACAGCTGAACACTTTCTGGTACTTGCAACTCATGGACAATTACTTCTGAAGGATAATGTATGGGTAAATTGACAATGAAAGTTTGTATTTCATTACCAGCTAAATTGTTCAGAGCGGCAGCTAAATTTCCCTTAGTTTGTTGCCCATCTGTGAATATAACTAGACGTTTATCCATGCTAGGTGAAAAGGCCGTTATAGCTGTTTTTATTGCTGCCGAAATATCTGTTTCCGTCGCATTGATAGAGCTATTATGAACTGTTGATAAGTTGCTTGACAGAATAGGTTCTTGGCCAAAAAAAATGATTTGCGAATTATCCTGATCATTTAATTTATGTATAATGTCTTCGGCCTTTTGGTGTGCAAACTGACGTGCTGATAAGGGAATACTATCTGAATGATCAATTATTAGTACAAACGATTTTGCCTCAGTAAATACCAAGCCATGTAGGTTTGCCAGAGCTAAAATTAAGCAGCAAACAGAGCCAAATCGCAATATGACAGCCAACCACCGGTTAGCTGAAAAGGAAATTTCAGGCTGATTTGGATTGATCCAATTTAGCCATTTAGGGTAGAAGATAATCGGAATTGCTATTACGAAAATAAGAAGGGGTAGAGGAGTACTAATCTTCAACAAGCATCTACCTATTAAAAAGTCTCAAGTAGAGACATCATCTGACGAACATATTGTAAAGCTACGAGACTGAAAATGGTCACACGTTTTTGAGATGTATAGCTTTTTGCCTGTTTATATCAAGAATTCACGGATAGGAACGCATACATCTCACTATCTATGACGGGATAATCAGCATACTTAAGGCTTTTTCTGATCATGCAGAGCGGAGTAAAATGGTCTGAAACCAGATTCAGTTTCACCCTGAGGCCTTTTCAGGGCAAACATTTTGTTACCACTTACTGAACCACAGAAAAAACTATGCCATTCTTTGATGCGATATGGTCTTATAAGTGATCCGAAAAGTATGTTCTAATTTGACTATTATTGGGTGTTTGTCCTGTCCGCAGGCGTTGAGTTCACCTCAGCAACAATGGCATCAGCTTCCTCTGTTACCGTTGGAATACTTAATTCAGTGATGCCAGTCTCTTCGTTCAAAGAATCTTTTTTCTTTTGCTGGTAGGAAAGATCATTTAAGTCCGAAAAAATAGACAGAAATAATACAACGGTAAAGACAACTGCTAAAAAGATACTCAGCGCCGTTTGAGCTACTGGACTTACCAGAGCAAAAGCGGCTAACAAAATAGCAAGCAGAATTAAGGTTCTCATCGCTTTTTAAATGTCAAATTCTGATAATTAAATTTACCGAACTTCTTTGGCTAATTGGATCAGACCTTCAGAAGTATGTTCCGCCCATATATAGACGTGCTTGGCCCAATTTTCGTCCTCTCGTTCAGGAAAGTCTCGTCGATAATGTCCACCTCGACTTTCTGTTCGTTGTATTGCTGACTTAGTGATCAACTTAGCTACGTCTAGCATATTCTGGATCTCGAAATCAAGTATGTCAGCCTCATTTTCCTGAGATAGGTCAGCGTCAATTTGGTCTAATAATTGCTCGACTTTAGCCAAATCTTTGCCATCTCGAATGATACCAACGTGCTTCCACATTAGAGCTTGCAGAGTATCTCTAGCTGTTTGGGAATCTAGATTCTTCTCATTTTTGGGTGAATTCATTCGTTTAAATTGAAGTCTAACAGGTTTTATATCTTGCTGATTAATATAACGGTTAGCAGCTTGTGCCGCTCTAACACCAAATACTAGGCATTCTAAGAGTGAGTTACTAGCTAACCGATTCGCGCCGTGAACCTTCGTGCAGGCGGCTTCCCCACAAGCAAAAAAACCTAATACGTTAGTCTCCGCAAATAGATTGGTAGAAATTCCGCCCATCATGAAATGAGCTCCCGAACGAACAGGTATGACGTCGGTAGAAATGTTTAAACCGTAATGAGCACAAGTTTGATAGATTTTGGGAAAACGTTTTCTGATAAAATCTTCTTTGTGATGGGTTATATCTAAGTAAACACAAGGAAAGTCTGTTAACTCCATTTCTGCTAGGATTGATCGGCTAACTATATCTCGTGGTGCAAGTTCTTCCATTGGATGATATTTACCCATAAAAACTTCCCCTCGCGCGTTAAGCAGAATGCCACCTTCTCCTCGTACTGCCTCAGAAATTAGGAAATGTGGCGCACCAGCCAAAAAAAGTGTGGTTGGGTGAAATTGTACAAACTCCATGTCTACCATTTCACAACCCGCCCGCCAAGCAATAGCGTAGCCATCTCCTGTAGCAATCCTTGGGTTTGACGTACACTGATAAATGTGGCCTAGGCCACCGGTTGAAAGAATAGTAGCTTTGGCAAAAATAGCATGAAGGATTTGATCAATTACAGCTAGGACACCATAGCAAACGCCGTCTTTGGTCAGCAAGTCTAGGACAAAACAATTTTCGATAACTTGGATTTGTTCTTGACGTTTTAAGTGATCTACCAAAACATCGGTTGTTTCTTTTCCCGTTTCGTCACCACGATGTAAAACACGACGCTTTTGGTGTGCTCCTTCTTGTGTAAAGCTAAGTTTTTCTTCATCGTCTTTATCAAATTTGACACCCCACTCAATGAGTTCTTTGACACGTGTGACTCCTTCCTCAACCATGACTGCTACCGCTGCAGGATCACAAAGACCAGCACCAGCATCAAGAGTATCTTCAACATGAAGGTCGAGATGATCATCTTCACCCATTGCTGCTGCGATACCGCCTTGTGCATAGCGTGTGTTACTTTCTTTGATAATGTTCTTTGTTACTAGCAATACCTTGCCATGCTGGTTGGCCTCAATAGCGCAACGCATCCCCGCGCTACCACTTCCAATTACCAGAAAGTCAGTCTCCATGGAAGGAAGTTGATCCGTATCAAATGATAGCTGGTATCGGTAATTCATTGTTTTACTTGCTTCAGGAATCCATTTTTGTGGGTTAGGTAATGGTCGCGTATTTTAGCATACAGCTCTCACTGAATCAAAGCTGGGTACTAATCTTTTTTAGGATCAAACAATGAGGCTGCTATCCTTATCGCTACTCTACGAGCTACTAATAATAATAACTGAGATCCCTGAGCGACTAAGTAATTAACTTTACCAGGGATAGCTTGGCTTTTTCCTTTTAGAAATTGGTTAAGGCCAACTTCAGCTACAAAATCAGGGCTTTGGCCCTGTTGCATGCTCAGCATTCGCGACTCGCGTAATTGTTGATCAGGAATCGAGACATTGAAAAAATTTGTCTTCGTTGTACCTGGACATAAAGCTGTTACTGTGATCCCTTTTTGTCTATATTCTCCCCATAGAGATTCAGAATACTGTAACACAAAGGCTTTTGTACCTACATAAACTGAACCATATGGGACTGGTTGGTAGCCAACTACTGAGCCAACGTTTATAATACCACCACATTTTTTTTCCAACATAGATGGTAAAAATAGATAGCTCAGACTAACCATAGATCGAACATTTAGGTTAACCATATTCTGGTAGTCCTGCAAGTTAGCAAACTCAAAGTTCCCCCAATATCCAAAGCCAGCATTGTTAATTAATACATCAACAGATAAACCAGCATCTTGAACTTGGTCAAATAGATCTTGGGAGCTATTTACCTTCGCTAAGTCAATAGGAATACAGGAAAAGTCAACATTATGCTGATAAGACAGTGTTTCCGCAAGATGTTCCAATTTGTCGGCCGACCGTGCAACTAAAATCAGATTAGATCCCCGCTTGGCTAAATTTCGGCAAAAAGCTTCGCCAATTCCAGATGAAGCTCCCGTTACCAAAACGGTCCGTCCTCTAAACGATTTCACGATCGTGGTTATTCGATTTTAGCCCGAAGATTTGGGTTTTGTAAAACTTCGGGGTTCATCAGTGAAAGCGGCATTTGGGAGGTCAGTACTCGTACAACTTCTTCGGCTGCTGTTACTTGTAAGTCGTAAATAGATTCTTCTGACCAAAAGGCTGCATGAGGAGTGATGATGGCATTATCTAAATCTAACAAGTTGAGATCAGGTGAGGGGGGTTCTTCAGGTAAGACATCCAATCCTGCACCAGCAATCCAACCTTTATTTAAGGCCTCATATAGGGCGTTATTGTCAATTATATCTCCCCTTGCAGTGTTGATGAGGTAAGCCGTTGACTTCATAGATTGTAGCCGATGGGTATTAATGAGATGGTGCGTTTGCGGAGTCAATGGACAGTTAAGAGAAATAAAATCCGAAGTCGTAACTAGTTTTTCTAAATCCATGCGTTGCACGTTAAATTCCTCAACCCTTTCATCTGTTAGTGTCGGTGAGTAGGCCATCACTTTCAAGCCAAAACCTTGGGCTTTTGGAACTATCAGTTGGGCAATTTTACCAAAACCAATCAATCCCAATTGCTGGCCGCGCAGACGATACATCTGCGGTCCTATATTTCGGTCCCATCCCCTTTTTTTGACTTCTTGATCGAGTCTAGGTATCTTTCGAGCCAAACTCAATATCAGAGCCATAGCATGATCAGACACTTCTTCTAGGCAATAGGTGGGAACATTTACAACTGTAATACCCAACCCTGTGGCTGTCTCCACATCAATATTGTCTAGTCCAATTCCGTACCTGACTATGACTTGGCATTTGATTGCTGATTCAATTACACGGGTTGAGACCTTGGCCCAGTTGGTTAAAATGGCGTCTACATTAGGTGCGTGTTTAACAAAGGTGGTTTCCAATTCATCTTCTGCAACAATTAGATCCGCTCCGATTGAGCTTAAAATATTTCGTTCGGGTTCTAATGTCGACCAGGCATAATCTGTAACTAAGACTTTTATTCTCTCAGACATCGAGTTTTTACTCCTGTTTTGTTTGATTCTAGTTAGATTCAATTGAATTTAGTCTTCACCAAAAACTATCTATCTGAATCACTCTCCAAGATAAGCAGCACGTATCTTTTCGTTAGCAATTAGGTCCTTGGAATTACCTTCCATGGTAATGTGACCTGTCTCCATTACATAACCTCTATTAGTAACAGTCAGTGCTAAATTTGCATTCTGTTCTACGAGCAATACAGTAGTTCCATTTTCGTTAATCTTCTGGATTATCTCAAATATTTGTTCTACAATCAGTGGGGCAAGTCCCAAAGAAGGTTCATCAAGTAGCAAGAGTTTTGGCTTGGACATTACAGCTCGACCAATTGCTAACATCTGCTGTTCTCCTCCACTAAGTGTTCCACCACGCTGGATCTTTCGTTCTTTGAGTCTTGGAAATACAGAAAAGACGAATTCTATGTCCTGGGATATTTTTTTCGAGTCTCTTTGCATATAAGCGCCTAGTTCTAAATTTTCTTGTACTGTCATTTCAGGAAAAATATGCCGCCCTTCAGGTACCTGAGAGATACCTATTTGCACCCTTTGGCTTGCAGATTTATTATCTAAACTTTTCCCCTCAAATTTAATTGAACCTGACACTGGGCTTAAGACACCTGAAATTGTCATTAGAGTGGTAGATTTACCTGCACCATTTGCTCCAATCAGGCAAACCATCTCACCATGGTGGATGGTCAAAGATATGCCCTTCACCGCTTTTATATTGCTATAAGAAGTATGAATTTGATTTAGTTCTAAAATTGGATGATTCATTTTATTGTTTGTCAAGCGATTGACCTAAATAAGCTGAAATTACAAGCGGATCAGATTGGACAACATCAGGTGGGCCTTGACTAATCTTTTTCCCGTAGTCTAGAACTGTGATCCACTCGGAAATTCGCATTACTAATTTCATATCGTGTTCTATCAAGAAAATAGTAATGTTTCTACTTTTGATATTATGAATGAGGTGAATTAGTTCATTCGTCTCTTGTGGATTCATACCAGCTGCCGGTTCATCCAACAGTAATAATTTTGGTTCAGTAGCTAAAGCGCGAGCGATCTCTAATCGACGTTGATCTCCATAAGATAGATTTTTAGCTTGCTGGTGAGAAAATTGAGCTAGATTGACAAACTCAAGTAATTGGTAAGCGCTAGTTGTAATTTGCTCTTCTTCTTTTTTATAGTTTAGATTGCGACTAATAGATGACCACAGGTACCCTTTAGACTGAGTATGTAGACCAATTTTTACGTTATCTAAAACTGTCATTGCTGAGAATAGCCGAATGTTTTGGAAGGTGCGAGCAATCCCACTACTAGTAATCTGATGGGCTGCCATACTAGATATGTTAGTTTGCTGGAATTGAATTCGACCAGTAGTTAACGAAGTCAACCCAGTCAAGCAATTGAACAAAGTTGTTTTACCTGCTCCATTAGGCCCAATCAAGCTAGTAATTTGACCAGGCATAACCTTCAAGTCAACTTCATTTAGTGCGACTACCCCACCAAAATTTTTGGTTAAGCTAAAGATTTCCAAGATTGGTTTCACCATAGGTTGTGACCTACTTTTGGTTATCTGTCAGGATTCCAGATGGTCTAAACCTCATCATTAAAACCAATATCATCCCAAAAATCAAATAACGTGAGTCAGCTGGTAGTTTCAAAATTGATAATACAATGCGAAGAACTTCTCCCAAAGAACCTAGAATAGCCGCTCCTACCAAGGAACCCCTGATCGTACCCATCCCACCTAATACAATCATACAAAGGATTAGGATTGATTCCCAAAACTCAAAGACACCTGCACTAATATTGACTTGAAATTGGGCAAAGAACGCTCCGCCCACTGCGCCAATTGCTCCACTAATCGCAAAAGCTAATGACTTATATTCATACAGGTCAATACCCATCGTTTGTGCAGCTTCTTCATCTTGACTGATGGCTCTCCATGCTCGGCCGATCCTTGAAAATTGAAGTCTGTAAACAGCTACGAGTGTTACAAGGAGTAAGATTAGTATATGGTAGTACTGTTGCCAATACTGATAAAGTTCAATGCCCAATATAACTGGTGGAGGAATATCATTAACAAAACCATTTGGACCACCGATCAACCATTCTTCATTTTTGACAATTCGGAATAATAACTCGGAAAAACCAAAGGTTACAATCGCGAAATAATCGCCAGTTAAACGCAAAGTAGGAGCACCACGCAAAAGCCCCCAAATCGCTCCATGAATAGCTGCTATAGGTAAAGCAAACCAATAACTTAGCCCCATACGAACCATGAGTAATCCCGCAGTATAACCACCAACCAGATAAAAACCAACGTAGCCTAGATCTAGTAGACCAGTGAAGCCGGTCACTACATTCAATCCTAAGGCTAGCAGCATGTACAGATAAACGGTCGAAAAAATATGCAGGACGTAGTTGCCCCTATCGAGGAAGTTAGTTACTAGGGGAACTAAGCAGAGAGCCAATAGCAATCCAGCTAATTGTAAGCTGAGAGGTAAGAAGTGGTTTCTACCCTCAGTTTCTCCTACGGCGTTATCGGATACATTTGACCGATTTGGCATATGGAATATTATTTGGGTGGTTAAGCTCGCTTAGCGCTAGCTCGGCCTAATAAACCGGAGGGGCGAAAGATGATGACCAAAATCATTAAAATGTAGGCTATTGCTATTCGATAGCCAGAGGAAATATAGCCAGCGCCCAGCACCTCAGCAATTCCAAGCACAATACCACCTAACATCGCACCAGTAATATTACCAATACCTCCTAATACGGCTGCTGCAAAAGCAGCTACACCTTTGTAATAGCCCATTGTTGGTTCAATTGTTTCCCTCATTCCGACCATGATGCCAGCAATTGCGCCTAACCCTGAACCGAGGGCAAAGGTAATCGTTATGACACTGTTAGTATTGATACCCATTAAACTAGCTGCCATCTTATCTTGGGCACAGGCTCGCATAGCTTTACCTATTCGGGTTAGGTATATTAGTCGGTTTAGACCGGCCATCAAGAAAACAGCTAAAACAATAATTGACAAATCGAGATAGGATAATTGTGCCCCTCCAGGAATAGTAATGGTTTGTGCCAAAAATTGGGACTTAGCATTGGCCAAATCGCGGCGCGGTTCCGCCCCCCAGATCATACGAGCCACGTTTTGCAAAACCAATGATATTCCAATAGCCGTGATTAAAGCAGATAGACGTGGCGCGTTTCTCAAAGGTCGATATGCAATCAAATCAATAATAACTCCCAGCATTGCGCACAACACGATACTCAGAACCAAGGCTAACCAAAGTGGTAAATTTAAAGCTGTCACACCAAGAAAAGCAAAGTATGCCCCGAACATGAAAATCTCACCGTGAGCAAAATTGATAAGTTGTATCACGCCATAGACCATAGTATAGCCGACCGCAATCAAGGCATAAATTCCACCTAACACGAGGCCATTGATGATTTGTTCAAGAAATAATGTCACTTGTTAGAATGCTAAAATCAGATTTGATTGATTGACATAAGTAAATTGGTATTACGTTGGTATTGCTTTTCAATTTTAGTCAAGCATCTGCACTGAGGCCGCAATGAATTGGCCTTGAGCAACTTGTTTGACGTAAGCAGGTTTGAGACAATCTCCATGCTCATCAAAGTAAGTTAAACCCGTAATACCCTGGTAGCCTTTTTCTGGTGAGGTCAAATTACCTAAATAATCTCGGATAGCTTTACGCTTTTCGCCACCTTCGGTGATAGCCTCAGCTATCATACCAATAGCGTCATAGGTCAGCGCAGCCCAAGTATCGGGTGATTTACCAAATTTTTGTTTAAAAGCAGCGTGTACGCGTTCAGCTTCTTCATTGCCTTCCAACCCAAAAATAAAAGGCGTGGTGATGTAAATTCCATTAGCAGATTCCCCAGCTATCTCTAGCAGTTTGGGAGAATCAACCCCATCTGCACCAAAGAACTGAGCGGTGATGCCTGATTCTCGAGCTTGAGATAAGATCAGACCAGCTTGACTATACAGGCCAGCGATAAAAATCAGATCAGGATTAGCAGATTTGATTTTAGTTAATTGGGCTTTATAGTCAGTAGTATCTCGGTCGTACGCTTCATCTGCTACAATTGATAGGCCGACTGAATTGGCTGATTTTTTGAAACTATCCCGTAACCCTCGGCCATAGTCATCATTGTCAAAAAACACACCCACCGTTTCAACTTTAGTGAGAACGGTCTTTATGTATTTAGCAGCAAAGGCCCCCTGAAAATCATCTCGATAAAGATTTCGGAATGTGTAATCGCTTCCTTTGCAAACATTGACATTTGTTGATCCTGGGGACAGTGCTACGATCCGATTCCTCTTATATATTGGTTTTCCGGCTAAAGAACAAGAACTATTGAAGTGACCAACAACGGCTAGGATTTTTCGGTTAGAAGCAATACGGGTAGCAACCAGACTTGCTTCTTTATCTTTCCCTGTATCATCTTCAAACACCAATTCCAGCTGCTTTCCATTAATACCACCACTTTCATTTATTTCTTGCGCTCGTAGTTGGGCGCCCTTTTTAATCATTTCACCAAATGCGGCAACACTGCCAGTGAATGGACCTGCCACGGCAACTTTCAGCGTTTTTGATGCTACCGCTGAGGTACAGAATATTGAGCTGCATAATGAAAACAAAAACATGACAAACGTCCCGAAACCAACGGGCAAATTTCTGCTGGTGTACTTTTTCATTAAAACTTACTCCAAAATCTTAAAAAATATTACTATCTATGGCTGAATTGCTGTTTTCTGCTGAAAACCAAAATGAAAATCAATATTGCTAATTTGGTCATCACTGTCGTAGATGGCTATTCGCGGAACAATGACTCGTAGGTTTTTAGCAGTTTTGGGTAGGCGATCAAAAATTAGGAATCCTACCCGTTTACCTCCTTCAAAGATATGACCACCATCAAAGATCGTATCTCTGACAATGAAACGAGCATTTTTAACCCTGGGAGACCGACGGTAAGAACGGTTAACAGCCCGATAGCTCTGGGAGGTGTAATAATATGGGTCGTAGGAATTATATGGGTAGTAGTAGTTGGGCTGGTAAGATACTAAGGTTTTACTGTTGGCGTAAAGATCCCGAAAATAGTCATAGGTTAATGATGCATATTGGTTGCCGTCACTATCGATTAGAATCGCTGACTCATTAATGCTAACCCTTTTATGTCCAGTGTTATACACCAATATTTCAAATACAGTATACAGGGGCTCTACTTTTCCCCAGCGACCAACGTATAAATAAGGGTTAACTTCACCACTTTTGGTAAGATCAAATAAGTCTATTTCATCTAATGGCTCAATTATTACTTGAACACCTTTTTGAACTAAGGACGCCGAACCCGCTTCAGGGTTGATTTGAACGTCCGTCAAATCAGTTGGAACCAAGTAAAATTCAACTACTGGCTTAGCTGCGCAACCGTAGAAGACGAACATAATCAGCAAAAATACGACTTGCCACCGGAAAGGACGTTCCCCGAAATACATCAAAAAAACAACCTCTACAACTCTTTTTAGTCTAACACAGATTAGCTTAAGATGCAATTGACCCGCTAATGCAGTACTAGTAGAAACATCATTACAATCATTATGATTATAATTGCGGTTAATGTTCTTCTTTCGCTTTGAAAAGCACGTTTTAAACTGAAATCATGGGTTGAGGCGCTTGGGTAAGGAGATAGTCGCACCCAAAAACCAGGCACGCTAGCGCGGTAATTATAATAAAGCTGATTGTAGCTTTGACCTAGAAATTGTTCTTCGCTACTAATAATCGGCACGTACTGCAAAAAAAACAAACACCATAGGATTGGTAACAACCATAAAACACCAGAAACCAAACAAACACCAGAACTAACTAACAGATTGCCCAAATAGAGAGGGTTACGAGTGTAAGCATATGGGCCCGCTGTAACTAAACCTCTAGCTGCGCTAACAGTTCGAGTTCTGGTACGTCCACCAGCATAACCAACAGCCCAGATTCGAATCAGCTCACCAGCCATTAATATTATAATTCCGCACACAATTGTCAACCAGTGAAACTTCCGAAAGATCAATGCAGCCAAGATCAAAGGAACTGGAGTATAACTCCTCATTCGAAACAGAATTCGGCCCATTTCATCCAGAATTTTTGACATCGTTTTTTTAGCTTAGCTACTGTGGTGTTTTGAGCAGGAGCATAATACCAACTAGCGCATAAATGGCATTCGCACTCCAGCATGCAACAAATGGGTTGAGAATTCCGTTTTCACCTAACCCTTCGAATACCGCAAACGAAAACCCCCAATAGATAAAGTTGAGAAAGAAAGCAATTACCAAACCAGAAAAGAAACCAGCACGACCGAATTGAATCGAAATGGGTATTCCAATTAAAACAACTACGAAGGCTGCAAAGGGGTAAGCCATTTTATGGTGCAGACGGACTGCTTCACGACGTGTGGTTTGCTTCGCCCTTTTTTTATAGTGAATCCTTTGTTGAAGTTCTTTAATAGTCATGCCTCGTAAATTTTTAGAATACTTGACTAAATGTTGTGGTTCTTCCTTTCTTGAAACGGTTTTTTGCTCAAATGGTTCAAATGATACTTCAACTCCATCTTCAAACTGACGCACGAATCCATCCTTCAGATTCCAAATATCTTTTTCCCATCGAGCCTGTTGAGCATAGGTTTCTTTTTCTAGTCGATCTTTATCATCAAAGTCGTAAATTGTCATTCGGTCGATGGATTCCTCTTCCAAATCCAAGTTAAGAATAAAAAACAACCGGTTATCAAGACCTTGAAAAACTACGTTTCGATTACGACGGAGAGGCATCTTTTGTTGGATCTTGCTTGCTACATGGTACGCAGGGGAAGCCACACGGTTATAGAAAACTGCAAATCCTACACAAATTAAAAATGTAGATAAAAAGATGGGCATCGATATACGATGAACACTTAAGCCAGCCGATTTCATCGCCATTAATTCATTATTTTGTACCATTTTACCTAACAAAAAGAATGCTGTCAGGAAACTAGAAACAGGTACGATTTCTAAAATGCGGCGTGGTGCTTGCAATAGAATAATTTGTATTGCTACCCAGGAAGTTGTTTCATCTCCGAATTGCTTAAGATCTTTATCAAATAATCGAACAATAATCACTAAGAAAGAGAGGAAAAACAGGGACAGAAATAAAGTACGTAAATATTCCCAGAGAATATAGCGGTCAAGAGTGTTCACAAGCTAGTCTTTAATATCCGAAGAAGCAGAAGTAGTAGATGTGTCAACATGAAGCAAGTTAGATTGGTACATCCAATAGACCAAGAAACAAAGCCCACCCATACCAATAACGATGTTGGGTAACCACATTGACATCATGGGACCTAGAATACCACTGCGCCCTGCATTTTGGCCAAACTGTAGAAGCAAATAGTAGAATAGAATAAGACCATTACCAATTCCAAAACCAACCATCTTTCCACTTTTTCTGACCATTAGCCCCAAGGGTACACCAACTAATCCAAAAACTAGGCAGGCAAAAGGTATTGAAAATTTCTTGTGATATTCGACTTGTGCATAGAGTAGTTTCTCTTTTGGAAACTGGCCTTCAGCAGCATTAACTTGCGGCTTAAGTTCTTGCTCAATATAAGTACGAAGATTTTTTATACTCATACTTCTTGGACGTTTGGTTTTAGCTTGGGTACGTTTGATATCTTCTGTCAAATCAAGGGAAATTCTGTTTTGTTCAAATTCTGTTACTCGGAAGGCATTGGCTTGGCGAAGGCTAGAAATTGATTCATAACTTTGACCATCAAATAGTTTTAACCAACCACGGCCATCTTCATAGGCTACTCGCGCCGAGTCAGCAGAAACAAATCTAGGTCGACCTGACCAAATGGCATCCCAAACCCGAACACCTTCTAAGTCTCCTGTTTCTGGGTGCGTGGAGCCAAACATCCAAATTTTGCCATCTTGCTCTAATTCTCTCATGACCGTTCCTTCTTCCAAAACGAAAGTAGGATTGTGGCGACTGATGTCTCGCTTCAAAGACCAATAAGCCTGATTACCAAGTGGAAGTGCATAATCCATAAAAAAGAAGTCGAGAATAGCAATACACAGAGAAACGACTAGAACTGGCCATAATAATTGGTGTAATCCAATGCCATGAGCTTTCATAGCAGTAATCTCGTTGTCAGTGGCAAACCGACCGAACCCAATTAGTATACTGATCAAAGTTGACATAGGAATCGTCAGAACTAATGTAGCAGGTAACACGTAAACCAACAATTCGACTAGGTAGATAGGACTGATACCCTTTTTAACGAAAAGCTTGGTTAATCGAAAAATCTCTTCTAGTATAAGTATCGATGTCAAGGCAAGTAGAGAGATCAGGAAAGGAGGTATTAGTTCCTTCAGTATATATTTGGTTAAGATTTTCAATTTAGTTGATTTGTTCTAACTTTGAAGTCAAAAACAGCCGTCTCCAAACCCGTATTTTACATTATCTGTAAAACTTAACGCAACCGTTTGGGCAATGGGTATTGGGATTCTGAAACCAGTAAATCCGTCTTACCGTTGAGATCAATGGTTGACCATAATTTGTCCTAGAGCAATTTTTCTCCAGGAATGTAAAAAACTAAGTTGGACCAAATGAAATGAAGATAGCGGCCAGAACTGACATCGGCAGACAACGAAAACAAAACGAAGATGCCTTTGCTTACGATACCAATACTGGGTTTTTTATTGTCGCTGATGGTATGGGAGGCTTAGATGCTGGAGATATTGCGAGCAAAACAGCTTTATCGGTATTAAAATCAGGATTGGATCAACTCGCTACACTAGATAATCCTAGCAGTCGACTGTCTTTATTACAGGACTTAGTAAACGAAGCTAATCATAAGATTTATCATTGTTCTAATATTCCTAATGCAAGTGCCCGAATGGGAACAACACTTACAGCGGGAGTTGTGTCAGGAAAGCATCTACTTTATGTTCATGTTGGTGATAGTCGCATTTATTTAGTTCGACAAGGCGAGATTCAGCAATTGACAACCGACCACTCCTTGGTTCAAGAAATGGTAGAACTAGGACAAATTTCATCCGAAGAGGCTCGTACTCATAACTACCGGAACGTTATCAATCGCGCAGTTGGCTTAGAACTGACGGTTGAAGTTGATCAGGGTGAACATCAATTATTGGTTGGGGACAAGTTGCTAATTTGCTCTGATGGGTTACATGATATGATTACGTCAGATATAGAAATCGCCGATCTTATTCAGGATGCGGATGGACCGGAAATTGCTGTTACTAATTTGGTCAAACAAGCGTTGCTCAACGGTGGACTTGATAATGTAACGGCTGTTCTCATTGAAGTTGACTAATCTAACCTACCCTTAATTCTCTCTTCTATTCTTGTATATTTGTTGGCTTTACAATTTTTTCTATATCAACTACAATGGAGCTGGTTTGTGATTGTGTTGATATTGTATCAGCCTAATATTATATTTAACCTATTTCATTTGGGAGTAAAGAATTGTTTGTAAAAAGAGCTATCTATTTAGGTTTGTCTTTTTTGGCTGTCTTTGCCATTGTCATTGTTGCGGAGGCTAAACCAAAACCAGTAAAAATTACAGACCTTAAGGTTGGAAGTAAATTACCTTATGAAGTTGGCCCTTCATTAGAAAAAGGAACTAAATACTACATTGACCGAGACTATACTGTGGTAGAAATGCCCAAAGAACTGGTGGGGATCCAGTTTATCATGACCGCCAATAATGACAAAAAGTCAACGGGCGACGGTTTTGTAACTTTCAAAGTCAATAAGCCATCTATTATTTGGATCTGTCGGGATAGCCGAGGAGATGAGGAAAAAGGTGGTAAACCTCCAGAGTGGCTGGAAAAAGGCTATGAAAAACAACTTGATGGAAAAGATCCACTAGCCATTGAGGTTACTGACGGTGGTATGGGCACTTTTAATCTTTGGAAAGCAGAAGTCAAGGCTGGAAAAGTAGCCATAGGTGGAAATGCCGACAAGCCGGCCACAGGCCAAAGTAGTAATTATCTGATACTAGTGGAAGAAGATCAATCTGCAAGTGTTGATCCGGCCGCTAAATTAACCACGACCTGGTCCACTATTAAGTCACAATAAACTGAAACTTAATTTAATACTATACGGAGAATTAGAAATGAGAAAACTAACACTAAATTCCATTATTATTCTAACCCTAACAACTTTCTTGGCAGCTATAGCTTCACCGGTTAAGGTTAAGATTACGGACATTAAATCTAAAAGTAAAGATCCTGCAGACCAATACATTGAGGGAGAACTCAAAAAAGATAGTAAATTCTTTATAGATCGTGACTACCTAATCGTTGCTATTCCTGAGGGGTTTGAGGGCATGCAAACGATCATGTCTGCCAATGATGACAAAAAGCAAAAAGGTACAGATTTTCTAAGCTTTACTGTTGATAAAGACGTTGATGTCTATGTCGCTTTGGATAGTAGAGCTGATGAAGAAAAAGGTGGTACACCTCCAACATGGCTGGTCGAAGGTTTTGAAAAACAAGTAAAAGATGGGGAACCTGTAGCTGTTGAGACAACTGATGGCGGAATGGTTACTGTTAACCTCTGGAAAAGCTCATTCAAAGCCGGTGCTATCACCCTTGGTGGTAATGGTGAAGGGTCTGCTGGTGCTGGGAGTAACTACTTTGTTATTTTGACAGGTCAATCCGCTGGTGCTTCTGTTGATGCCAAATCCAAATTAAGTACGACTTGGGCTAATATAAAATCTAACTAATCTTCTACACTAAATAAAAAAGGTGGTAATCTTTTACCACCTTTTTTGTTCTTTGGAACATAATTAAATTACTCTTCACTTTCGTTTTCATTTAGTAGAGCATCCGCATCACTAAAGGTTAACGAATAAATTGATAGTAGAAAATCGTCTTTAAACCTTGGTTCAACCTGTAAAGTCCCCCAGACCTTAATCGGTGTATCACTGATTAGGTTTTTTGCTTCTAAATAATCGGGAACCTCAACATAGACCCACTCGTTGAGTTCAGGCAAAGTACCATAGCAGCACATCTGCAAATCACGGAGAAGTAAGAAACTATCTATTCTTTCACCATCAGTTTCAACCGGCAATACGAAGCCGATAACGGAAACCAGTTGATTGTCTAGGGCTTTAATTGACTGAGGAATGATTTGTTCTATTTGATTGGTGATGAACTGGTTGGATTGGCTGCCACCTGACCAATCTAACGTTCCGAAATCATAGTCGGCTAAGATATCAAAGCTAATTGATTGGTATTCCTTAGAGACTGGCTGAAATTGCTGATTTATTTCAGAAGTCTTTGTTGAGTAGACACCATAGGAAAAAATCGAGCTTAGTATCAACACAAAGAAAAAGAAAGTGAAAAAAAATACTGTTTTACTACGAATAGCTTGATTCATCGCTGACATTACTTACCAATGGCTTTATTCTACCATTTTTGCAATCTCCATGGCCTATTTTTTCAAGCATTCATTTTCAAATGTAACGATTATAATACAAATTATTTGAGTCGATTTTACCTCTATGATATGATTAGATTCGAGTGTATGCGAAAACTGAAACTGGGTAATCAGGGAGTAATTTATTATGCCAGAGAAAGATAACTATAAAGTAATTGGTACTCGACCTATTCGACATGATGGCGAAGATAAAGTAACGGGACGTGCCTTGTTCGGGGCCGACTTTTCTACGACAGGGCTATTACATGGTAAGGTATTAAGAAGCCCCTACGCTCATGCTCGCATCCACTCAATTGATACAAGCCAAGCTGAAGCCCATCCTGGTGTAAAAGCCGTCATCACATCAGCTGACATGCCAGAGGTCGAAGATGGACTGGTAACATTGGCAGAGGGAGGAACTGCGAACTTAAGGTTTATGCAGAACAACATCTTAGCCCACGATAAAGTTCTGTACAAAGGGCATGCAATAGCGGCTATTGCTGCTAATAATCCACATGTAGCTGAAGAAGCACTAAGCCTCATTCAGGTTGATTATGAGGCTTTAACTCCAGTGATGGATGTTAAAGAGGCTATGTCTGCTGAAGCACCACTACTACACGAAGACTTAACTACAACTTCTCTGGGACAGAAATCAGAAGTTGTGAGTAACGTTGCTCAACACTTCCAACATCAGGCCGGAAATATTAAAAAAGGATTTGTGGAAGCAGATATAATTGTAGAGAGAGAATTTAAGACGGCCACTGTTCATCAAGGTTATATCGAACCGCATAATGCGACGGCACTTCATAGAGCTGATGGGCATTTGACAATATGGTGTAGTACTCAGGGGGCATTTGAAGTTCAAGGTCAAATCGAAAAAATCCTACAACTTCCTGTGTCTAAAATCAAAGTTGTACCTATGGAGATTGGTGGTGGATTCGGTGGAAAAATCCCAGTTTATTTAGAGCCGTTAGCTGCACTATTATCTCAAAAAACTGGTCAAGCCGTTAAAATTACAATGGATCGGTCTCATGTTTTTGAGGCAACTGGACCAACTGCTGGTTCCTATATTAAAGTCAAGATTGGTGCCAATAACGAAGGGAAAATAACAGCTGCTCAAGCTGAACTTATCTACGAAGCCGGTGCCTTTCCTGGAGCACTAGTCGGTGCAGGTATGGAATGCATTTTTGCACCTTATGACATCGAAAATTATTTGCTCGACGGTTATGACGTTGTTGTCAATATTCCTAAGACGGCGCCCTACAGAGCTCCGGGAGCTACTAACGCAGCTATGGCAGAAACAGTAATCGATGAGATTTGTGAAAAATTAGGTCAAGACCCACTCGAATTTCGATTAAAAAATGGAGCAAGGGAAGGAACCCGTAGGGTTGGTGGTCCTGTCTACCCTCGTATTGGTTTTCTAGAGACGGTAGAAACGGCCAAAGCACATGAGCACTACTCTGCCCCACTAGAAGGTACAAATAGGGGAAGAGGCGTGGCATCTGGTTACTGGTTTAATATCGGCCTTCAATCAAGTGTCACGTTGCATGTTAACTCCGATGGCACACTTAACCTAATGGAAGGTTCAACTGACATCGGCGGTACCCGTACGTCAATTGCTATGCAGGCGGCAGAAGTTTTGGGTATCCCGGTTGAAGATATTAGTCCAGCTGTAGTTGATACAGATTCGATCGGCTATACTGGCGTAACGGGTGGAAGTCGAACTACCTTCGCAACCGGTTATGCTGCAATTGAAGCAGCTAAAGATGTCATTGAACAAATGAAAGAATCCGCTGCTAACCTTTGGGAAGTTGAATCTGGAAGTGTAGGTTTTGAGAACGGGGTATTCAGTAGTATCAATGGGAAATCCCAACAAGCATCCTTTAAAGAAATAGCTAGTAGGGCACATGACTCAATTGTTGGCCGCGGAACAGTTGACCCATCTGCTCCCGGAGGAGCTTTTGCTACTCATATTGTTGATGTCGAAGTTGACACTGACACGGGGAAAGTCGAGATTCTGAGGTATACTGCGATTCAGGATGTAGGAAAAGCCATTCACCCTAGTTATGTTGAAGGTCAAATGCAAGGTGGAGCAGTACAAGGAATCGGTTGGGCTTTGAACGAGGAATACGTCTACAATGATAACGGAGAAATGTCAAATTCCAGCTTCCTTGATTATCGAATGCCCACTACTTACGACGTGCCAATGATTGACACAGTTATTGTTGAGGTTCCAAATCCTGGTCATCCTTATGGTGTTCGTGGAGTCGGTGAAGTGCCAATTGTGCCACCTCCAGCGGCCATTGCTAATGCCATCTACAACGCGACCGGCGTTCGAATGAATACTTTACCTATGTCTCCGGGACGTGTATTGAAAGCTATAGGCAAAATTTAGCTTTACTGAGTATTTGGTAGAAAAATCGCGCTGAAGTTAAATCTTTGTTTACTCAGTTTTTCTCCGAATAGGAAAGGGCGCTAGGTTCTTACCTAACGCCCTTAAAAAACTACGTTTTACTATAGTAATTAGTAACTAACCTTTGAATTCTTCAGTTGGGCCGTTTGCTTCTTCCCACGCTCCCATGCCGCCATCAATGCTAGATATATTCTCAAAACCCATTTCTTTTAAGGTTTTTCCCGACAGCGCAGCCTGACCACCAGCCCCACATGTAAAAACTATGTGCTTATTCGGATCTAGCTCTGGCTTATGAAAAGCTTCAAATTCGGGATCCGCATGAAATTCCAGCATTCCTCTTGGAACATTAACCGCTCCTGGGATGACGGTTTCAATAGAGTCCGTATCTCTAACATCAACGAAAACAACACTTTCATCACCAATCAGCTTGGTCGCTTCCTCGACTGAAATGACGTTTATTGATGATTTTGCTTCTTCAAGAAGCTGCATTGCACTTTTTCCCATTTCACATCTCCAATCAACAAGGTTTAGAATAATATAGAATTGATATAGTAAACTACACAGGCAGTCATAGTTTATGCTTTACGCAAAGCTAAATTAACATGTCCGCCCGCCCTGAAGTCTAGCACTTTTCAGAAAAAATTGTCAATACGACAACTGGTAATGACTATCGCTTTTGTCGGTATTCTTCAACTTGCTCTTCCATTTTTTTTAACTGGTTATCATCAAGTATCTTTTCACCGGATTCAGGAGGCGCCGTAATTTCTGATTTTTGCCTCTGAATTACCAAGACTGCTACACTACCAAATATTAGTAGAAAGAAGAAAGGTGCAATATATGCGACTAAATTAAATCCCTCAGCTTTCATGATTGCATCGAATTGGGTTCCGTATTTTGCTAGATATCCAGCCTTAATTTCTTCTACTGTTTGTCCTTGACTTAGTAGTTGTTTAAATTCGCTTTTTATATCATGAGCTACACCACAAACACATACTTCAATTGTCTCTCTTGAACAGCCACAATAGCAGTAGACACTCCTTAATAATTGTTTCAAGTCACTAGAACTTTGTCCAATTACTATCTTAGGGGTAATTACCACACCTGAAGTGAGTACGACGGTTAAGTAATAAAACCAAACCGTCCGGATGGATAGTTGTTTAAGCATTAGAGGTTTGTGGTATTCGTGTTTTGGGAACTGTACTTTCTAGAATAGCAATCCAACCACCGATGAACATAACAGCAATCCCAACCCAGACTAAATTAATGAGTGGGTTATGGTATACCTCAACTGTGATTGGTTCCTCGTCGTAGTTAGGAAAGGTACTGGGGAGTGGACCGAGAGCAATGTAGAGATTATTTAATCCAATGTGATGGATAGCGGATTCAATAGTATCTTGATCACCTTGTCCAGCCGTGTGATAGAAAGCACGGGCCGGCTGCATTGTGGTAATGGTCTGGCCATTTTTTTTGATTTCAAAATTGATTCCACTCAAATCAAAGTTCTCGTGTTTTTCCTGAAAACCATTACCGGATAGAAATTCATAATTACGAACCTTGATGGATTGCCCTTGCGTTAGGCTCTCGGTGGCTAACCGATCATATCCTTTGGACCCCATGATACCGATATATAGGATTACTATACCGATATGTACGATATAACCACCATAGCGTCTTCTGTTTTTCCAAAGCAGCCGAAGCATACCACTAAGAAGATTTACTCGATTTCGTTTTGCTCTCAGTTTACCACCACGATAAAACTCCTCTACAATAGCGGTGATTACGAATGCTGATCCTAACACACAGAGAGCGGATAAAACAATGGTGCTTGTACTAGTTTCAACCTCGCGATTCACGAAAAAAAATGCTAAAGCTAAGAAACCAAAAACAATAGATATGGCTGTCGGTTTGGCAAAGACTCTGTTAAAGTTGCTTAAAGTCAAAGTTTTCCAGGAAATTATGGGACCAATACCAGTTAGTAACAATAGAATCAGGCCTGGAATAATGACAATTTGGTTGAAATAAGCTTCTGGTACGGCCATTTTTTGCTGGGTAACGGCTTCGGAGATGATGGGCCATAACGTGCCAAATAGTATCATGGCCGTTAAAGCAACCAAAATCCAGTTATTAAGTACAAACGCACTTTCTCTAGAGAGCAACGATCCAATTTGGTTGGGGCTTTTAAGTTTATTCCTGCGAATAAGTATCAAAAGCGTTGTACTCACCAACAAGACCACCAAAAAAAACGCGAAAAACCCGCCTACTTGTGACTGAGCAAAAGCGTGGACGGATGAGATAATACCACTTCGAGTGATAAAAGTACCCAGAATAGTGAAGCCGAAGGATAAGGAAACTAAGAGTATATTCCAGATTTTTAACATGTTCCGTTTTTCTTGGATCATAGCTGAATGCAGATAAGCACTGCATAGTAACCAAGGCATAAATGAAGCATTCTCGACTGGGTCCCAAGCCCAGTACCCACCCCATCCTAATTCTTGGTATGCCCAATTTCCACCGAGTGCGATGCCAACCGTTAAAGTAATCCAGGAAAAAAGGGTCCATCTACGAGAGAGATGTAACCACAGATTGCTAACATTACCCGAAATTAATGCGCCCATAGCAAAGGCGAATGGAACAGTTAGACTAATAAATCCAATGTATAGCAACGGTGGATGAATTGCCATACTGGGGGTTTGTAATAGCGGATTCATCCCCAACCCATCAGGGCGAACAATATCTTGAGGGAAACGGGCCAGAGGATTACGCACGCCTTCGATCAGACCAGTGACTAAAACCACGAAGAATAAAGAAACGAAAGCCAACGTGATCAGGGCATAATCAGCTAATGGTGTGTTCTTCTCTGAAGATGGCTTCTGACGATTCTGCCAAACAACAACGGCTGAAAACAACGTCAGTAGCCACAACCAAAATAGTAGCGAACCTGACATTTTGCCCCAAAGAGCTGTGATTTTGTAGAATACTGGCTGCTTCAAACTTGATCCTTCATATACATAAAACAAGGAAAAATCGTCAGTCAGAAAACTATAGATCAATGCGAATGTTGCCGCAGTGATTAAGCAAAAAGTGACGATTACTGCATTCCGGCCACTTTGAACAGCACCTAGGTGTTTGTGCCGCATCCCTAAGAAAATTGCTATCATTGTCCAGCTGCAGCTAAATAATGCCAACCAAATAGTAGCTTGTCCAATTTCGGCTATCATTTGCTTAGAGGTACCTAGATTCCTTCTCTAGTATCAATAGATTTATCATTTGAGCTTGGTCCTTTACCTTTACTAGCATCTGCTGCATCGTATTTGGAGGCGCATTTTGTTTGGACTTTTGTCGCTCGAATCAGGTTTTGATCGGCATGGTAGATGCCCTGAACAAATACGTTACCTCCATCATGAAAATTGTCGGGACGCACAAGTCCTGTCGAAATAACATTAATCTTGGCTTTATTTTCAGCGTCCCTTACGGCGAAAGTTAACTTAAGCTCTGTTGCCTGCCAGTGCGAACTACCTTCAGAGATTAGGCCATCAACCTGTACACCTTTACGGTCGACGTTTTCAGCATTTAAAAACAACTGATCAGGCGTAAAGTGGTGCACACTCGTATTCTTGACTCCGGTAACAATCCAGTAGATCATAGTACTAGTCAGAATCAGACTAGCCAAGAGTATTTTCGCCCGTGCGGATGGTCTATGATAATTCTGTACTCTGTTTTCCATATGATTTGATTTGCAAAAATTTAGCCGCTTGAATAGTATAGCTTATCACAGTTACCAGTTCAGAGGTTTGGCATTAGAGGAGCAATATTTTACTAAGAAAAATAACTGGTCGTCAAACTACCCACCGTGGACTCGGTTGTTTTGTTTTTGATCTGTCTAAGAAATAAACTGGGTTCATTTCCTATATGGAGACAATCGTCAGTTTTCATTTTGGTGAAACTGACTCGGTCTATTTCTGGTTTTGGAAAAACCTGATTATATCTTGCGCTAAGTGGGCCATTGAAGGCTTTTTTGGTACTACACTGACTGGAATTCCATGTTCATTGGCAAATGATTTGGTCGTCTGACCTATTACAGCTATCTCGACCCTATTTAATATCTTTTGAGGAGTAAAACCCTCGACGTGCTGCGGTTGGATCAAAAAGTTTTGTATAGCAGAAGGACTTGTAAAAACAATCATGTCAAATGCTGCCTCGATTAGCCTTTTTTGTACAGATCGGATTTGTTCTACGCTGCCAAATTGATGAGGAGAAGCTGTACAGTAAATTGGAAGGTCATTAACTATTCCCCCCCTATCTTGTAGTAGCTTCACAATTTTTTTCTGACCTATATCTGAACGAGGCAGTAGTACTCGCTGTTCTGTTTGAATCGGGAGCTCTTTTCCGATTCCCTCTCCACTTGGCTCCGAAGGAAAAAAATCGGCTCTTATGCCAATTGATTCTAACACTTGTAAAGTTTTTGAACCAACCGCACAAATTTTATTTTTCGCTAGTGCTCGACTATCTAGGCCAAGTTGCATCAGCTTTCTGTAAAAAACTTGTACCGCGTTAGGACTCGTAAACACTATCCAATTGTAGCGAGAGATATCTTGAATTGCTAGTCTTAACCCGTCGTTTGGGTCAATTGGTGTAATTTCGACCATTGGGTAGGTTACTACTTCAGCCCCACCCTCTTCTAATAAATTGACAATTTCTTTGCTTTGTTCTACGGGCCGAGTAATCAAGATCGTTCGACTAAAGAGAGGTTTTTGTTCAAACCATTTGCCATATTGACGAAGGTCTACAACTTTTCCAACAACGATTATGACCGGTGGTTGCAGGTGATCTGATTTCTGTTGAATATCATTCAAGCTGCCAACTATTGTTTCCTGTTGAGCTGTAGTTCCCAGCCGTATCACAGCTACCGGTGTAGTAGGCGATCGACCGTGTTTTAGTAAACTGCTAGTAATATTTGGTATTTCCTTAGCTCCCATAAAAATAACTATCGTATCAATACTGTTAGCTAATACTTTCCAGTCTATATCTGATTCATCAGCTTTATGTCCTGCTACAAACAAAACAGAAGAAGCTAAATTTCGGTCAGTAATAGGAATTCCCGCGTAGGCAGGAACGGCTAAGCCCGAGGTTATTCCAGGTACGATTTCAAATTCTATATTGGCTTGAGACAAAGCAAAAACTTCTTCTCCGCCTCGGCCAAAGACTAGTGGGTCTCCTCCTTTCAGTCTGACTACGCTCTTACCCATTTTAGCTTTTTTGACTAAGATTTGGTTGATTTCATTTTGCTGGTTTCGTTTAGATCCAACTTGCTTACCAACATAAATCCTCTCACTTTCGGGAAGACAAAAGGATAAAAGCTGGGGGTTTATTAGACGATCATAGACTACTACATCAGCTTTCTCCAAACATTCTTGACCTCTTATGGTGATTAACTTCCTGTCCCCTGGACCGGCACCAACCAGATATACTTTTCCTCTAGGTGTTTGTTGATCCGAATTATCAATCATCTGCTGAACTAATGCCTGAAAGTTGGAGACCGATTTTTTGGCCAAGGTCTGTTGGTTTTCTAATTGATCCTTCTATTTCAGTCCGTTTTATGCCTTGATCAGAAAATAGTATTCCTTTTATTTTCAACCTATCGTCAAAGTGCTGGGCATAGATTCCAACCGGAATTTGGCAACCAGCCTCGAGACCACTGACCTCTATTAGTGTATGCAGTGCAGACCGTTCAGCTGTAATTTCTACTTGGCTTTGTGTGTGATTAATATTTTTTATCAAATCAACCATATCTCTATCATCTGTCCGAACTGTAACTGCTAGTGCACCTTGCCCGGCTGCGGGTACCATTAGTTCCGTGGGAATAGGATTTAACTGCAAATCAGGCAAACTGGGTGGTTGTTGGTTATGAGATGAACTGTACAACCGGTTGAGCCCTGCTGTGGCCAAGATAATAGCAGTTAAATCGGTATCACGCAGTTTCTGAACTCGAGTGTCAATATTACCGCGAATGCCAACAATTTCCAAATCTGGCCGCTGGTGTCTTAGTTGGGTTTGACGGCGAAGGCTATGTGTCCCAACTTTTGCATTAGGTGGTAGATGAGACAGGCGAGTACCAATCTTACTAACCAGCATATCTCTAGGATCATTTCGAGTAGGAATAGCACCTAAGGAAATGCCCATCGGCAAGTCTACTGGGAGATCTTTTAGGCTGTGAACAGCTAGATCTACCGTTCCATCAAGTTGTGCTTGGTCGATTTCTTTAGTAAAGGCGCCCTTACTAACTCCGTCATCCACTCTATTTTTTTGAAGTTTGTCACCAGTTGTTTTAATAACTTTAATCTGGAAATCTAAATCCAAATGATGGTGCTGAAGGCAAGTACGAACGTATTCGGCTTGCCACAGTGCCAACTGACTTCCTCGAGTCCCAATTACAATCATGAGAAATTATTTCATTCTTCTCTAATGGTCGTATTTAAGTTTGAATCGGGGTTATCATCCAATCGAAAAAGCTCGCGTAAAAGATCAACTTGCTGTATAGAATCATTGGACATAGCTGTTTGGCGAAGATGTCTAGTTGGTGAATCTAGCAGCTTTTTAATCAATGATTTGAGCATTGTTGTTACAACCGCTTCCTGTTCAGTATCCAGTAACGCTTTCTTGATGCTTCGTTCGAGTTCCTGATCAGCAATTTGCTGAAATTTTTGATTAAGCAACTTAATGGTTGGTGTTACACCCAGTGTCTTTAAATATTTGTGGAATTTGACGGCTTCTTCGGATGCAATATTCTCAGCTAATTTAGCTTCTTTCTGCCGATCTTCTCGATTAGTAGTAACCACTTCTTGTAGGGCGTCAATATTGTACAGGTGTACTTGTTCTATTTTCTCACTTTCTGGGTCAATATCACGAGGGACTGCGATATCAATCAAAAGCATAGGTTGATTTTGTCGCCTTTCCATAACTCGTTCTAGCGCACAAGGTTGTACAACGTAGTGAGGCGCTGTAGTTGAACTAATCACGATATCGGCCTGCGTTAAAAATTTGAGATCAGGCTGATAAACCATGGCCGTTCCATTGAACATTTCGGCTACTCGTTCAGCTCTCTCACAACTTCGATTGACCACAATCACACGGGATACACCATTTTCTACCAAGTGCTTCACCGTTAATTCGCTCATTTTTCCTGCACCTATGATTACAACTGTTTTATTGGCCAAACTACCTAATTTTTGTTTCGCTAACTCGACTGCTGCATAACTGATAGATAAAACTCCAGAAGCTACGTTTGTCTCGGTACGAACTTGTTTGCCAAAGCTGATAGCTTTGGCAAACAAACGATTTAGTAATAGGTCAGTAGTATTGCTTGTCAGGGATTTTTCATAGGCAGATTTGATTTGTCCTAGTATCTGCGGCTCACCTAAAATCATCGAATCCAAGCTTGCACTCACCCTAAATAAGTGTAGGATTGCAGGCAGACCTTCGTATAGATAAGTATATTTGTTAATATCGGATTGATTTAGTTGAAATACATCTTCCAAAAAATCTGACAGTTGACCAGCCGACTGGTCAGAAGGTAAAGAAGCATAAATTTCAACTCTGTTACAAGTAGATAAAGTTACAGTACCGTGTATTTGGTACTTTGATGTCATGGATTGAAGTTGATCATAAGTTTTTCCCTTGATACCAAGCCTTTTCAAGTCTGCTTCAATAGCCTTACCAATTCCAGAGGATATAGGTACATTTTTATCAATTGTAATTTGATTGGCTTGGGTTAGCTGCTCCCGGAATGCTAGTTGTTCCCGAAAAGACAGCGGTGCTACCAAGTGATTACTACCAATAACAGCAATTTTATTCATAGGGATTTACGTCAATCTTTCTTGTATTGTGTTATGCACGGTTCAGATGTTGTTCTGGCCTATTTCGATTCGATTTTCGGCACGTCCTAACGAGCCGAAGATAGTTTTTTACAATCAAACAAAAGAAAATTTTTTAAATGGATTTTAAGTTTATTCACGATTATATTGTACTAGATGTTTCTTCATCATACAGTAGTCTTGTAGAGTTCGAATTGATCAACATATGATGGTCAAGATCTGATGCGCAGTATTTTTGCTGTGCGACAGCATTTGTTTGAGATTCAGTCAAACTAGATTCCTGAAGCGCAAAGTTATCAGTTAAGCAGTCGGGTTGACAACTCAAGTGAGTAAGATTGGTATTTATTAACATGTGATGGTCAAGATTTTTGATGTTACTTATACTCACTTGATTACTAATCTCTTTTTTGAGTTGAGCTGAATCATAGTGTTGCAATCGGATAGCGTTAAGCAGACAGTCTATTTGACAGTCTGGGTTACCAAAAGCAAGGCAACAATCTTGGTCTAAAGTGATTTGGTCTCTTATAAGTTTAGGATTGTCTTGAGTCGGATTTTTTTCCCATGAAGAACGCAGAATTAAAGAGCTATAGAACTGTTGTCGTTGCTCAGCTAGTGGAAGGTTTTTACTGACAGTGGGACGCAGAGAGCCGAGTAGTCCTAAGAGCTTTCCATAAGAATTTTTGGTGAATTGTTCTCGGAGATGATCATAGATTTTTTGTATGCGATCGGGATTTTCTGAGATGTGACTGCCAGGTGAGATCCCAATGATTAGATCTCCGTTCATGATTAGTTTTGGTGTAACAAACCGACTTCTATCGGATTGATCTAGAACCTCGGACAATTTAGAGTACGCCGTATATGATTGATGTGTAAAAGCGAGAAAAGTGTTTTTTGTTGGCTGATTAGTGATTATAGCTCCACATTTTTTCAGTAAATCAAAACGTTTCTGGTAGTCGCGTCTTTTGTCAATTTTTTGGCTAATTAAACATGTTCTTCCCTCTAATATGAGCCCAACTGGATAGAGTGGAAACTTACCATTGCCTACTTGCATCCAAGTGAAGCGGCTGTTGATATCAGCTCCTCTGGGGTGATTTATTGTATCCTTGCCAGTTATCAGTTCAATATATTGACGAATGTAGCGACAGAGAGCTGGGCTGTATCCCCCGGTTGAAACGCTGACGGTCAGTTCATCGGTAGTAACTAATGAAGTAGATGCAAAAGTCGATTCTTCTACGACATCATGGACATTAATGAGTGGTATATGACCAGATCTATGGAATAATTCTGAATTCATCAATTTATTCCCAGTTTCTATGAAGACTAACAGGTATGATTCTGCCAAATCTTCCAAAACAACTTGCCGATTATGACCTCTAATCTGATTGCTTTGAGTTAGCATATCAAGTATAGGTGTACTTTCGGGTCCGACCCAAGTGACGGTCGCTCCACAACGGTAAAGAGAAATGACACGTCTCTCTGCGTAAGGGCCAGAACCTATAACTAGGCAAGGCTGCTGGTCAAGGTTTAGATGGGCCGGATAGAACATTGGGTTTACCAGTCTCGGGACACAGTGTAATCGGCCAACTGCTCCAAAGCAGTGCGCGCTGGTGTTGGTGGGAGAACTTTCAAGGCTAACTTAGCTCGATTCGCATGGTCTTGTGCAATTTTTAGACAATATTCTTCTACTCGGTAGCGACTGATGAGATGGTTGATCCAATTCATCGTTCGATCTTCTTCAAACTCGGTATTGAATATCACTTCCAGTTTCTCTCGCTCTTCTGGTGTACATTGTTGACGGGCATAAATCATGGGGAAAGTTAGTTTACCTTCTCTCAAATCGTTGAAGGGCCGCTTTCCGAATTTACCTGATTCAGCAGTAAAATCAAGCAGGTCATCTATGATTTGAAAAGCAACGCCAATCGATTCACCATAATCAGATATTGCCCTAATTTGGTCAGCGTCCTCAGTCGCAATGGCAACCCCCATTCGACAGGAGGCTGAGATTAAACGACCCGTTTTGAGGGCCACAATTTCTAAGTAGTCAGACGAAGAAATTTCGAAATCTCCGTTTTTATAAGCATGGATTACTTCACCTTCGCACATAGCCTGAGCGGCATCCGATAGTATAGCAAGGGCAGGATCATCAGACTTTCGGCTAACCAACATATTTAGTACGCGAGCATGTAGATAATCTCCAACTAAAACGGCGACTTTGTTACCCCACTTAGAGTGTAAAGTAGATCGCCCACGACGGATTGGTGCTTCATCCAAGACGTCGTCGTGCACCAGAGACGCAACGTGAATCAGTTCCACACAGGCTGCTAAAATGTGACCGTCTGTACCAGCGTATCCACAGGACTGAGAAGATAATACCAGTAAAATTGGTCGTAGCCGTTTCCCTCCACCCTCCACAACGTGGCGCACCGCTTGGTCCACAAACTCATACTGGATAGCTGTTTCATCAAGCAGAATTTGTTCTATGGCTTGAAGGTCTTGGGTAATTGGCTGGCTGATTTGCTCAAAGGTGAGATTTGACATAACAACTCCTGATCCAGCCTCTTTCGGTAACCGGACTAGCCTACGGTCGGTTTAACTCGTTCCACAAGGCTCGATAGAAATTCATTATCCGGACTGCGTCGATATCGTTATCACTTCCGGCAATCTCGGCTAAGGTGAAGCCTTTATATCCAATTGCCTTCAATTCTGAAAAGAGCTCCCGCCAAGGGTATTCTGTCCGATGCAACTCAGTAATGTGAACTAATCCAATCTTATTTTGAACTAAGCTGAACGGGTTTTTAATTGAGTTATTTTCTACTTCTCCAAAGTTTGAATTCCAGCACACGAGCACATTGTCGTGGTCAGCAATTTCCATCATTTTACGAATGTGGCGCAGCTCGGATGTCCCTTTCCCGTGCACTTCCAGGCGAATTTCGACGCCATAGTCACTTGCAAACTCACCGCATTCCCGTAGCGATAGACCAATTTGTTCTATCGTCGCGTCTTCTGAAACTCCGTCTGGGAAACCATTGGGACGGACCTTGACACCAGGTGCACCCACGTCAGCAGCTAACTTTGTATATTCTTTCGTACCCTCGATATTCTGACGCACAACATCAATGTCAGACGAGTGGTAGTCAAAGGCTGACCCCAAGCCGGCTAATTCCACTGCCGAGTCAGCAAACATTTTGGCTACTTCTGACCGTTCGGTTTGTGATAAGCTGACCTCGACTTTGTGTGCGTGAGTAGTCCTTAGTTCGACTCCCTCAAATCCTGTTTCAGTACAGTTATTGATAATAGTGGGGATATCCCAATCTTTGGCCATGTTGTACGTAACTAATCCCAGTTTCATCGACTGCTCCAAGCATGTTTGTCATGACGGTTAAATCTTAGTATCTTTCTACTACAGTGTCAAAAAAAACGGCCCCCTATTGTAGCACAGCAACCCAATAGGTGCAAGATGTAGAGTTATACGGATGTTGCAATCATTATGTCGATTTGCTAAGATAACGAAATTGACAGAAAAAACGAACTGTGAGTAAAAGGAGAAGGAATGTCTCTACCCAAAATGGTACGCGTAAAACAACTCTTTCCACGGGCTTTTTTTGACGATGTTCGAGAAGCCGTTCAGTCAGAGCTCGTAAGTATTGGGGTTGAATCAATAATTAAAAGTGGCGATACCGTAGCGGTAGGAGCTGGCAGTCGCGGGGTAGCTAATATCGCAGCCACAATCAAAGCTATAGTTGAATTTCTGAAAGATCTTGGCGCCAGACCATTTATTTTCCCGGCCATGGGGAGCCATGGTGGGGCTACACCGGAAGGGCAAACCGAAGTTTTACACCATTATGGCATTTCCGAGCAAACGATGGGTGTTCCAATCAAATCAACGATGGATACAAAAATAATGGGAGAAACTGCTGATGGGTTACCTGTTTTTTTAGACCAGCATGCGGCGGATGCTGACCACGTAGTACCAGTTAATCGAGTTAAGTCTCATACCGATTTCAATGGCTCTATTGAAAGTGGGATCATGAAAATGCTTGCTATTGGTGTTGGCAAACAGCGAGGGGCTAACATGTATCATCGTGCCTTTTTCAGTTACGGTTTTGAGCATGTGATTCGAACCTCCGCCGCTTTATTGATTGATTCTGGTAAGGTACCTTTTGGGTTTGCTTTAGTAGAAAATGCATATGGCGAAACAGCCTTGGCAAAAGCCATTCCAGCCACAGATATACTTTCAACTGAACAAAAACTATTGGCTCATTCTAAAGAGATCTCTGCTAAATTACCTTTTGACACTCTTGATTTACTGATTGTTGATTGGATGGGTAAAAATATTAGTGGAACTGGTATGGATACTAATGTCATCGGTCGTTATATGCAAAATTTTGAACCCGAACCGGAGAAGCCTTCTTATCTACGTATTCTAGTCTGCGACTTAACAGGAGAAAGTGCGGGGAATGCGACGGGAATCGGTCTAGCAGATTTCACCACTAAGCGTCTGGTTGATAAGTTTGATAAGGAAGCTACCTACATGAATTGTATCACGTCTTTGGGACCACAAAAGTCTCGAATTCCGTTCCATTTTGATACCGACCGAGAAGCGATCACTGTGGCACTCGATACTATTGGGTTAAGACCACCAGAAGATGCAAGGATTGTACGGATTGAAAGCACTTTAAAACTAAGCCAAATACATATTTCAGAATCACTATTGGAGTCGGCACAGCTAATGTCATCTCTGGAGATTCTTAGTGAACCAGAACCGTTAGACTTCGATAGTAATGGCAACTTATCTCCCTTCTAGTTTTCAAAAGGATCAAATATGATTTTCCCACAGCTATCAGTTCCCACTTTACTTGAGCGGCTAGCTCCTCCCAAGGGCAAAGTCCAAATGGTACTCGACACCGACACTTACAACGAAATTGATGATCAGTTTGCGGTTGTGCAAGCGCTTATGTCCCCAGACAGTTTTGATGTTGCGGGGATCTATGCGGCTCCGTTCCATAACAGCAATTCACATGATGCTGGGGACGGAATGGAGAAGAGTCACCAAGAAATATTACGCCTCTTATCAAGGCTTAATATTGCCCCTGAAGGCCTTGTTTTTAAAGGCTCAACCAAATTCTTATCTGACTGGGAAAAACCCGAGGCAAGTCCAGTAACAGAACATTTAATTAGCTTAGCTTTAGAGTCAGATGATATTTTGTACGTGGTAGCAATTGGTGCAGTTAGTAATATAGCTTCGGCAATCTTGTTGGAACCAAAGATCATGGAAAAGATTGTAGTGGTTTGGCTTGGTGGGCAACCACACCATCATCGGCACAGTCGTGAGTTCAACTTGGCGCAAGACCTATCGTCGTCGCAATTAATTTTTGATTGTGGGGTCCCACTGATTCAAATCCCCTGTCAAGGTGTAGCATCACACCTACAAACCACAGTGGCTGAAATTGAATACTACGTGAAGGGAAAGGGAGAAATTGGAGACTATCTGACCGAAATTTTCAAAGCCTATTCCAATGATCACTTTGCTTGGTCAAAAGTGATTTGGGACATGTCTGCAGTGGCTTACTTAATTGATCCCTCTTGGTTAGAAACAGAACTTGTACACAGCCCAATCTTGACTGATCAAGTCACATTTAGTGTTGATCGCCGACGACATTTTCTTCGTGTGGTGACTCATGTTCATAGGGATCCTATATTTCGGGACTTTTTCCGCAAACTCCAAGCTTTGGAATGAAACAGATCAAAGGGAAATCTCGAATCAAACGATGATTTTGTCAGGTGGCGTGGTATTAGCGCAACCGAGTTGTAGCTTGACATTTGAGGGGTAAAATGATAGGATTGGCATGATTCTGATTGTCCTAAAAGGTACAAATGCCGGCCGTAATTCCTCGACTCATTGCTGAAGTTTTTGAACATGTTAATTTCGGTGGCCGACGCGCTTGTGTTTTTGAGCCCGTGGAATTTACAACGCTAATTGGGTTTCAAGACAATATCTCTTCTGTCAAAGTTTATAAAGGGCCTGGGTTTCGGTCCAGCCCTAACTATAAAGCTATTTTTCATCAACATCGTGGTTTTCAAGGTAAGAAGTTGGCTTTAGGCCCAGGTTTCTATCCTAATTTACATGATGTTATTTACAATTTCCCAGACAGTATTTCCTCAATTAGTTTTGGTTCAATGCTAGAAACAACTGGCCCAGAATGGGGAACTGTTCCTGTTGTTGTCGAGTGTTATGAACATGTTGATTACGGGGGGCGTAAGATAACAATCCTGCGAGATATTGCCCATACTGGAGATCTTGGAATCCATGATAGCATTTCTTCGATCAAAATCTTTAAAGGTCCTGACTTCCCTTCTTATGGAACCGATATCCACTTCTTTGAACATATTGACTTTGAAGGAGCCAAGCTTAGCATAAGAATGGAACCTTCTGAGTATAAAAAAGAAATTCCAAACCTTCATGTTTTACCCCAAAATTTTGCTGATATGATATCTTCGGTTAAGATTGAGGGGTGGTCATCTTCTTCTGAATTTACCGAACTGGTATTCGATGATGAGTTCATCGGTAATGACATGCGGCCTGAATGGAAATGGGTAGATCCCGGTGGTGGTGGATCCTGGTCTGAGAGGCAAGGCTACCTAGAAATGCGTGCAGAACCAGGCCAAGATTTATGGCATGGTTCACCACCTGGTCAGGGTGGCGACATGGATGCACCTCGTTTGTTGATGGAGGTGGAGGGCGATTTTGCTATCGAGTGCCGTCTTCGAGTCTCTCCAGATTTGCGTGAGCATGGTGGACTTGTAGTATGGAAAAGCCCTAACGCTTTTGTTCGGTTAGAAAAAACATCAGGACCGCATGGTTTTAGGGGAGATGTTCGGTTTGAAAGACATGTTAATCGGCAATACTCATTAGTAGGCCGTGGCCCTGGCTTACGTAATGTACGTGAGCTCTATCTTAGGCTCGAGAGGCGCGGCAATCAATTCTTGGGTTATGCAAGCTCAGATGGTACTAAATGGGTCAGTTGCGGTCAAACCAACGTTGGAATGGGAAATCCTGTTCAGATTGGAATGCACACATTATGCCCGGGTAACATACCTCCTACCCTGACACGGTTTGAGTATTTTCGTCTTTTTAAGAGAAAAATGGATGCAACGGAATTCATGTACCACCAAACAAATGTGATGCGAGGAGGGCGAGTCTCGGATAGAGAATTTCAGTCCCGGCGCGCTGATTTGGCTACCCGAGCCCTAAGAGATATCAACTGACCTTATGGCTCTTTCTCCACGACTAGTCATTGAGGTGTTTCAACATGTTAACTACAATGGCCGTAAAGTCACCATTCTTGACTCAGTTCCGAATACAGAAGACATCGGTGCACAAGACTTAATTTCGTCAATTAAGATCTATAAAGGACCAGCCTTTTCGGCTGCTCCCAACTATAAAGCTATATTTCACGAACATATCAATTATGTCGGCCGAAGATTAGTTTTAGCGCCTGGGTACTACCCCAATATCCATCAAATCCCGTATAATTTTGGAGATGTAATTTCTTCGGTCAGTTTCAGCCCAGCAGCACACCCCACGCCGCCCGAATACGGGGCTATCCCTATGATTATCGAAGTGTACGGCGAGGCTGATTACCGAGGTCAGAAAGCTGTTATTTTACGAGATGTGAGCGACCTAAAGGATATTGGGATCAACAATTCTATTTCCTCGATTCGAATTCAAAGGGGCCCTAACTTTCCCTTCAGTGGTTGTCGTGCCGTTTGCTATGAGCATCCGAATTTTGAAGGTAGACGTATGGTTCTGCCCCTTAACAGTCGCGAATATAAACTAGAGCTAAGAAACTTGAACATGGCACCCCAATCCTTTTCTAACTCCATTTCATCTATGAAAATTGTACCAGTAGGGGCTTTTCAAGTACTAGTTGTCGTTGGTGATAGTCGAACAAATGAACCTGCAATTTTAGAGGCGTTAACTGATATTGAAGGGCACAAATTCGATTACCAAACCGTACATATTAACTCAAACCCAGACAACTATGGCAACCCTGATAATGCGGTTAAACTTTCCAGTGTTTTGCTTTCGGAATACGATATCGTATGGTTTACTTGGAATGCTCCTGCCCACGATGGCCAGTATTTAGTCGAAGATGCAGAAGAAGATATCAAAGATTTCGTTCAAAAAGGCGGAGTCGTTTGGGCTTCAGCGATGGATGACAATATCGTCCCCCCCGATGGTGTTCATACCCATGAGTCCTCGTGGAAAGGCAACTGGTTACCAGTCGATCAGTATCCAATCAAGGTTGTCAGTTCCTCTGATATCAATGTTAATATCACGGAAGATGGAAAAAGAACAGGCTTGTTTACTTGGCCGAATAAAGTTGATGTGAATGCCCTAATTACTGATGATCACTGGGTAACAGATGACCCCGCTTACACTAAGTTAGCTGTTCGTCGAGACAATCAAGATGCTGTTGGCATCCAGTTGGGATGGGGTGATGGACATTATGTAGCTTTTGCCATTGACACTCGGGATGCAGCCAAAGCCACTCTGGCAAAAACCTTGATTGAGAATGCCCTCTGTTATTTGGCCAACTTGGCTTGGCAGTCTTCACCACGACAACCATTGAAAGGTAGATATCGTCTTAACAAGGGAGCTGATTGGCGGAAATCGCGTTTTTGAAAGTATTTCCCTATTTCTTTAGGAGCAACCTATGCGGCTAATAGTTCTTGTCATAACTCTTTTTGTTGTAGCTGTTTTGGTCGGTTTTCTTGCTTACCAACAAACAGACCAGTACAACTTGGTGGGACTTGCCCGTTGGGTGTCAATATCCTTTGTGTTGGTTTTTGTACTGAGTGGTGTCTTTTTGGCTTTTGTAGTTCGCTACAAAAAGCCAAAAGCTGACATGTCTCTGGTCCGAACTGGTGGTGGTGGTGAAAAGATTAGCATAACGTCAGGTCTTTGGCTGAATACTATAATCCACGAAGTTAAAGAAATCTCTCTAAACACAATGGTGTTGGAGGTTTTACGTGAAGGTGAAGATGCTTTTATTACACTTGACTTTAACCGAGCCAATGTAGAAGCAGTTTTTTATCTACAGGTCGAACCTAATGAAGAAGATATTCTTCGAGCAGCTCAAGCACTAGGAGACAAGTCAATGACTCCTGAAACAATCCGAGAGCTGATTGAGCCGAAACTGGAAGGTGCGTTGAGAAGTGTTGCCGCTGAAAGTGAAATAACCGAACTGTTACAGAAACGAGTCGAATTCGCGGAAAAAGTTGATCGTGCTGTTGGTGAAAACCTAAAAAATGAGAATGGTCTCAAATTAGAAGCTGTTTCGATTATTCGGGTTGATCAAACCCCTCTTGAAACTTATAAAGAAGAAAATCAATTCGATGCACGTGGCATTCGAACTATTACCGAAATCACAGCTGAACAAGCTAAAGAAACAGAACAAATTGAGCAAGAAAAAGAAGTCGCAATCGTAAAAATTATAGTTGATGCGCGAATTCAAAAATTAGAAGCAGAGCAAGATCAGGCTTGGGCAGAATCTGATCAGCAGAAAAATATCGCCATATATGCTGCTGAAAGAGAAGCTGACACTATGAAATTTCAGTTTGAGATGGAGCAGGAGGTTCAAGAACGTGAGTTTTTGATGAAGCAAGAGGTTGAAAAGGCCCGAGTAGCACAAGAACAAGCCATCGAAGAACGCGAAATTGAAAAAATTAAAGAAGTCGAATTAGCTAAAGTCGAACAAGAGCAAACTGTTCAAATTAGAGAAATTGAAAAGAACTTGATGGTAGAAACAGAACAGATTGAACAAATGAAGGCGGTTCAAATAGCTGAAATTGAAAAAGACTTGACTGTTGAAATACAGCGTTTTGATCAGGAAGAGCAAGTAGGTATTCGAGAACAAGGTAAGTTGTTGGAGATTGAACGAGCCAAAATTGGTCAAGAAGAAGGTGTAGCTTTAAGAGACATTGAAAAGGCTCTGTCTGTTGAAACTAGTAAATTCTCTCAAGAGCAAGCAGTTCAAGAGCGTGAGATCGAGAAAAACCTAGTCATCGAAACTGCTCAGATCAACCAAAACCGGCAGGTTGAATTAACTGAAATCGACAAGGTTTTAGAGGTAGAGCAATCCCGAATTGGGCAAGAATTATCGCTTCAGCTAATTGATGAAGATCGAAATATTGCTGTTGCAGGTAAGCAAGTTGATACTGCCAATGCGCAAAAAAATCAGTTAGTTGCGGAGGCCGGTAAGGCCGAAGCCGAAATTGGTGTCATTGCAGTCCAACAAACCAAAGAAGCGGAATGGCAAAGAGAAGTAGCCGTCATTGGTGCAGAAGCTCAAGCGCAACCTATTGAACGGTTAGCAGATGCGGTTTTGGCTGAGGCCACGGCTAAAGCTCAAGGTGAAATGGCTCATATGGAGGCTCGGAACGTAGCCGAACAGCGAGTTCTAGTCCAAGAAGCAATCATGGAATTAATTGATGGAAGTGCTGACATAGTTGAACAATTGATGCGGCCAGTGGAAAAAATTGACTCGATCAAGATTCTGGATATGGGGGGTAGTGAAGGGCAGAAGGATGGAGTTAATCGTAGCACAATGGGTCGGTTGGCCAACAACCTACTTGATACTGGAGCTATATCACCGATGCTGAAAGAATTATTCGATTTTGCTGATGTAGATGCTGAAAAGATTGCTAATAAAATCTCTGAGTATTTGTCGAGCCTAACTCGTCGAGAGTCATAAGGACGCGATTGATCAAACTTTACTGGAATTATTATGGCAAGATTGAGGCTTGGGTATCGCCGAAGACGACCAAAAAAACAGCGTTGCCGGACCTGTAGATCTGATAATGCCAAGCGTATTTGTCCTGCACTAAACGGTGTCATTATATGCCCTAGTTGTTGTCAGGCCAAACGGGCCAAAATCCCTGGTTGTGATGCCAACTGCAAACACTACAAACCTCTGATCAAACAGAGTAAATTTGGCCCATTTCCTGATTACCCACTCCACAGTTGTTTAATTAGTTATTCTACAGATACCGGTCTTCGAATAGCGGTGATCATTCGTCGTCGACCTGATGGGAATTTACGTGCCATGTTTCTCTTACTTGATTTTTGGAAACGAGGTGTCAGAGATTGTTTTGTCGTCGCTAACCTGAGTTCTGCAGAATTGGATCGTTGCTGCCAAAGTGTAGCAAAGTCCTACCAATTGTCTCTACCTATTAGTGAGTTGTACAGTCAATACCTGAGTGGCTATATGGCTTCAAATGATTTTGGCCAGCCACTTACGAACAACAGGTTAAAAACAGAAAATTTAGCCTTAAACAAGCGGGTTGAAACCAATAGCGACTATGCAGGTCGCTGGAATTTGACAGATGGCGACACAGGTGAAAGCGCCAAACCTGAAGATTTACTTGACGCTACTCAGGTAACGGTGGACCTCGGTCAACCGATGTTGATTAATACTATCAAGCTTTGGCATTACTGGGCTGATGGTCGAACTTATCATCATAACAAGATTGCAGTTTCTTTAGAAAATAAATTTAGTGGTGAAGAGATCACTATTTTTGATAGCCAATATGATGGCGAGTATGCAGAAAACAGAGACGGAAAAACGTTTGTTTTCAATCCTATCGAGACCCGCTATATTCGTTGCTGGGCTGATGGAAATTCGGTTAATCGATGGACACACTTCGTTGAACTTCAGGCTTTTTTGATGTTGAATGCACTTACTAATCAATTTTTTTCCACTATCTCTTTCGCTGACTGCCAGACTTTTATTAGGCATGCCTATGAGATTTCTGTTAAAACAAAAAATGAGTTGCCCTGGGAATTTACTTTTTGGCAGGATTTTACTGGTAAAGTTGAACAGATACCCTATGACAATAACCGTTCTCTTTATCGTTGTCCCAAATGCGATGAAGATCTGCCAGATGAAGCTGTTGAGCTAATGATCCAGTATGCTCTGAAGGAAGATATACAATTTTACATTTTGTGCAGGAAATGTGGTGGTGAATTTGATTAAATCAATAATGCTTCCTAATATATTTCTGGTTGCAAAGATAGCTGATTTGGGCTATAATTTGCCGGATTCAGGGCGGCCTACGCGATGAATCGGATTAGGATAACTCATTGAGGTTTGTGCTCCATGCTGTTTGACTTCGCCAATATACTTGTTTTCTTAGTTGCTGGAACTGTTTTTATTTTGCTCAATATTCTCATCTCGAGTGTTGCTCAGACACGTCTCTTTACCCAAGAGAAATCCATCGCCTACGAGTGTGGAGAAGAACCTATCGGGGATACCCGTATCAAGTTCAATACTCGTTTTTACGTCATCGCACTGATTTTTTTGATTTTTGATGTCGAAACCGTTTTTCTTTTCCCTTGGGCTGTGGTTTATCGCCAGATTGGAATGTTAGCTTTTGTTGAAATGCTAATTTTTATTCTTATTCTTTTGGTCGGTCTAGCTTATGTTTGGGCTAAGGGGGATCTAGAGTGGGTTCGCAAAATACAATCTGTTCCGAATGATAATAATGATCTTGGAAATCAAAACGTACCATCTTCGGCTCTGGAGGCTCAGAGACAATCATGAAAGATATATCTAATTTGTCCAACGAAGATTTTGATAAGAACTTAATTGTTACCTCTATAGATGCGGTAGCCAATTGGGCAAGATCGTCAGCTTTATGGCCGATGACATTTGGGCTTGCCTGCTGCGCCATTGAATTTATGGCAACTGCTGCTTCTAACTATGATCTCGATCGGTTTGGAGCTGGTGTGCCACGTGCAACCCCTCGCCAGTCTGATCTGATCATTGTTTCTGGTACTGTTACGTTAAAGATGGCAACTAGAGTTATTCGGCTCTACGAGCAAATGGCAGAACCAAAGTATGTAATCTCAATGGGTAGTTGTGCTACTAGCGGTGGACCGTACTGGCAACACGGCTATCATGTGCTGAAGGGTGTCGACAGAGTAATACCAGTTGATGTATACGTACCTGGTTGTCCTCCACGTCCTGAGGCCGTAATAGAGGGATTGCTTAAGCTACAAGAAAAGATTCGTCTTCAGACCACTGAAGGTCCACCCACTGTTCCATTCTTACGCAAACTTCTCCAAAAAAAGCATACAGCCTGAAGGTGATACGGTGACCACGAATGAAGTTTTAGAGCGCCTGCAGAACAAATTTGGTGTTGATGGTATTGTTCTTGACGGCACAGGTACATTAGAACCTTTTATTATTATACCTTCTTCTAAAGTAGTCCCTGTGTGTGAATTTCTACGACATGATCCAGATCTCGCTTTTGATTCTCTATCATGCTTAAGTGGGGTTGATCATTCTTCAGAAGATGACACAATGGAAATCGTTTACCACTTCCAATCGATGGTTCATATTCACCAGGTAGTCATAAAAGCAATTGTTCCAAAGGAAGATCCTCGCCTTTCCACCGTCGAACACTTATGGAAGGGAGCCAATTGGCACGAGAGAGAAATCTATGACTTGTATGGTGTGGTTTTTGATAACCATAGTGATTTGAGGCGGATTTTGTTGCCAGATGATTGGGAAGGTTATCCTATGCGTAAAGATTACCAGGAACCAGATATGTATCGTGGGATGAAAGTCCCTTACTAGATAGCTTTACTTGAGGTGTTCGCACTATGTTAGCCCAAAGCACAGCCCCAGAAGAAACTCGTTTTGTAGAACTCAAGCCTTTTTCCGATGAAATGATCGTTAGCATGGGGCCTCAGCACCCTAGCACGCATGGTGTGCTGAAATTAGAGCTGAGGTTAGATGGGGAAGTCGTTCGAGACGCGATTCCTCATATTGGCTACCTTCACCGGTGTTTTGAAAAACATGCTGAGAATTTGTCTTACGACCAAATTGTTCCTTTTACTGACCGGCTCGATTATATTGCCGCTATGAACCAGAATTGGGGTTTCAGTATGGCAGTTGAAAAGATGCTGTCTGTAGACCCAAGCAAATTCGACGGTGTACCCGAGCGTGCTGAATACCTCCGTGTTTTGGCTGGTGAGCTAAATCGTATTGCTAGCCATCTCCTTGCCTTTGGCACCTATGGAATGGATATCGGTGCATTTACTCCTTTTCTCTACGCTTTCCGTGATCGTGAAAAAATCCTTTTTCTTTTTGAAAAATTATGTGGTGCTAGACTGACTTACAACTACATCCGAGTAGGAGGTGTTTCTCGAGATTTGCCTCCTGACTTTTTGGATGATGTGAGCGAGTTTTTGGATTATTTTGAGCCAAAGATAGATGAGTACAATGCACTTTTGACCAACAATAAGATTTTCATCGAACGGACCGCAGGTGTAGCTGTGATGGACGAAGAAATGGTCATTAGTTATGGTGCAAGTGGCCCAAATCTTAGAGGTGCAGGGCGAAAGTGGGATTTGAGAAAGGATGAAACTTACTCGATATATGATCAGTTCGACTTTGATGTTCCCATTGGCGAAGATATCCCTGACCTAGGTATTGTTCTTGGTGATTGCTGGAACCGTTATATGGTAAGAATGGACGAAATGAAGGAGTCAATCAAGATTTTACGTCAACTGCTGGATAAAGAGTGGCCAGAAGGTCCGATCATGGCCAATATGAAGGCAATTCGCCCGCCCGCTGGTGCGGTTTATTCACGTAGTGAAGCACCTCGTGGGGAGTTAGGTTTCTACATCATCAGCGATGGAAGTGTGAAACCTGTTCGCGTCAAAGTTAAATCGCCTTGTTTCGCAGCACTGAGTGCCTTGCAAGAATTAAGTCGGGGGTTAATGTTGGCGGATATCATTGCGATTATTGGTAGCATTGATATTGTCATGGGTGAAGTAGATCGATAGTTCCTAATTTAATATTTAATTTATAGTTCAGTAAAGTATACAAATGGTAGCATTAGCTAAAAATTTCATATCAATAGAGTCAGCTGTAGTTGAGAGTGGAAATAGTAATTGGGCTGAGGATTTTGCTAGCCATAGCCTCAGTTTTTTGCCCAGTTGGCTCGGTCCTGTCTTGGTTATGTCTGCTGTGGCCGCAATTTTTGTGGCCGTGGTGCCACTCATACCTTTAGTCCTTGTGTTAATGGAAAGAAAAGTTTCTGCATGGATTCAGGATCGAACAGGCCCAATGAGAGTAGGGCCTTGGGGATTATTGCAAACGCTAGCAGATGGGGTAAAGCTTCTTTTCAAGGAAGACCTAATTCCGCCGCAAGCCGACAAACTTCTATTCCGCTTTGCTCCTTATCTGATTTTTGCTTGTTCATTTGCTGTATTTGCTGCTATCCCATTCAGCCAGAGTGTCCTCGTTAGCGACCTCAATATTGGCATTTTTTATGTTATTTCTATTTCTTCTGTCATTGCAATTGGTGTAATCATGGCCGGTTGGGCTTCGAACAGCAAGTGGTCTCTATTCGGCGCCATGCGCTCAGCAGCGCAGATGGTTAGTTATGAAATACCAATTGGTTTATCCATTTTGACTGTAATTATGATGACACAGACTATGAGTATGGAAGGCATTGTTGCAGCTCAAAATGGCGTGTTTTCGGGGGGAGAAGCCATTGCTACTTTCCTCGGAATCGAGATAAAAGGATCCATTCTCGATTGGATGATTTTTCGGTCTCCCTTCACTTTTTTGGCATTTTTTGTCTATTTTTTATCTGCGATTGCCGAAGTCAATCGAACGCCTTTCGACTTGCCGGAAGCCGAGTCCGAGTTAGTTGCGGGGTTTCATACAGAGTATAGTGGTATGCGCTTCGCAGTTTTCTTTATCGCTGAATATGCTAACGTGTTTGCTGTTTGTGCTATTGCAGCCACCTTATTTTTAGGAGGATGGCAGGGAATAATAGATGAAGATCAGTTTGTTCCAGGCTTATTCATTATTGTAGGTAAAACATTCTTGTTAGTCTTTGTAATGATGTGGGTTCGATGGACCTTGCCACGTCTTCGGGTTGATCAGTTAATGAATCTTTGCTGGAAGTATCTTATTCCGATTTCGTTTTTTAACATTTTAGGGACTGGAATCTGGGGGCTATTTTTCCGAACCGATTCGACACTCAGTATCGGAATTAGTTTCCTGATTATTAGCCTCTTTGTAATTTCCTTACTCGGGATCGTATTTAACAGCTTTGGGAAGCTAAAGCCGCATGATCAGACTGTTTTGGCTGGTAACATTGGTGCAACCAATTTGCGGAAATTGGAGGCTTCTTGGAGGGATAAACATGACCACTAGCCGAAATGAAGAGTTTGATTATTTGAAAGCGAAACATCCGGAAATGACGGACGAGGCAATTAATGCTTTCCTTGACGAAAAAGTCCATGACCATGTACATGTTAAATCGTATATACTCGTTTTTTTGGCACTAGGAGTCTTGACCGTTTTTACGGTAGCCGCATCCTACTTGGATGTTCCCTTTCCCGTGGCTATATTTCTTGGTTTGCTGATTGCTTCGGTCAAGGCATCATTAGTGGCTTTGGTTTTTATGCACCTTAACGATGAGCGTAAAGTTATCTATGGTTTCTTAGGACTAACGGTCCTATTTTTTACTATTATGATTTTTTTAACCTTGACTGGCGAAGCAGATACACTTGGCCAACCGTCGCTAGCAGTACAAGCAGCAAATGAGGAAGCTATCGCCAAAATAAAAGAATCTAGCTATCACGGTGAAGCTCATGACGGTGAAGCTCATGACGGTGAAGCTCATGACGGTGATGTATTTCAGGTTACAGCAACCCAAAATAATGGTAGTGGGATTATTCGAGGGAAAGTATTGTGGGATGGACCAATACCAAAGATTAAAGATGTAGATATGGGATCTACTCCCGGTTGTTTGGATATCCACGGTGGTAACCCGAAGTCGGAAACTTTAGTTCTGGGTAATGACAATTCTATCGCGAACATTTTAGTGCGTATCCGAAGAGGTTTACCAACGACAGCTAGCTATACTGCGCCCTCGGACGTCGCTGAAGTTGACCAATATGGGTGTGTTTACAAGCCACATGTTCTGGCTATTCAAAAAGGCCAAACGATCAGCTACAAAAACTCCGATGTTGTCCCACACAACGTACATACGTTATCTGAAGCTAATCCGGCCTTCAACAAAGCAGTCAATGTTGGGGGAAACCCCATTGATCGCACTTACGATGCGGAAGAATTATTTTTTGTCAAATGTGATATTCATCCTTGGATGAAGTGTTGGGTGCATGTTATTGATCATCCGTTCTTTACTGTAACTCAGGAAGATGGTCAATTCGAAATTGCAGGCTTGCCTGATGGCCAATTCGAGCTTGAGTTTTGGCATGAGAAAATGGGTACTCGACATCAAATTGTAAGCGTAGATAGCGGCCAGTTAACTGAACTGGAATATCGTTTTACAAAAGATAACTAGATTAAATTAACCGACTGAAAGGATATCATTGTGTCCAAATACATGCTCAACATTTATAATGGGGTGTACTCCGTATTGCTTGGGATGGTAATTACGTTGCGCCAACTGTTCAAACCCAATGTTACACATCAATATCCTTACCAACACGAGTTTGAAGTAAATGACAATATCCGTGAGATCCCAGTGGGTTTTCGGGGTCAACTTCACAATCGAGTAGAAGATTGTATAGTTTGCAAAAAATGTGCACAGGCGTGTCCTGTCGATTGTATTTACATTGATTCTAGAAAAGAGAAGGGTGGTAAAGCTTGGGAAACAATGAATGTTGTTCACTTAAAGGATCAGACAAAAATTGTTGGTATCCTAGACAAAAAGCCACCAAAAGAAATAACTGCTGATATGCAATTTACCGTTCAGCATATAAACCCGGAAGGCACAACATACCCGGACATTCCAGCTGGTGCAACCGTAAAGATCGGCGGAGATAAAGTTGATCGGATTGTCGACCGTAAAAAAGTTGCGCTTTTGATGGATCGATTTGATATTGATATGTCGCTCTGCCTCTTCTGCGGTTTATGTACGGAAGTTTGCCCAACTGAGTGTTTGACGATGAAAGATGACTTAGAAGGTGTTGAGTATTCTGAATTTGATAGAGAAAATTTGATTTATAAGTTCGCAGATCCGTCCCTTTATAAATGAAATAAAGTGGAATAACTGACATCAACGTAAAGTAATAAGGTATCACAAAGATATGGATTGGACCCAGACGCTTTTTTGGTTTTTCTTCCTGATAACTATCGGATCCGCTGTCTGTGTGGTTACTGTTCGTAATTTGGTTCATGCAGCTTTTTGGTTGATGATTACGCTGTTTTGTGTGGCAGCCCTGTATGTGTTTCTGAAGGCAGATTTTTTAGCTGCAACCCAAGTTGTCGTCTATGTTGGCGGTATATTAGTTTTAGTCTTGTTTGGTGTAATGATGACTAGTGGTAAATTAGATATGAATCTGAGAACGGAACGAGGACAGCTCGTTCTAGGAGGTATTGTATCTGCAGGAATTTTTGCGATTCTTCTATTAGTTGTTAATCAGACCGAATGGGAAATTAGCCAAATACCGTTCGATGCTGGAGAAGGAACCACAAAGCTTATTGGAGAAGCAATAATGGGGGATTTCTTGCTTCCCTTTGAAGCCGCTTCCATTATTCTACTGATCGCACTGATTGGGGCCGTTCTAATTACACGCAAGGAAATTAAAGAATAAACATGCAACTTCAGCACTACTTATATATCTCTATTGTTTTGTTTTCTCTTGGTGTTTTCGCTGTTCTGACCCGTCGGAATGCAATCAGCATCTTGATGGGTGTTGAGTTGATTTTGAATTCTTGCAACCTAAATTTTGTAGCTTTCTCTCACTTTATCACGGCTGATATTACAGGACATATGGTAGCTTTGTTCGGTATCGTACTAGCCGCAGCAGAAGCTGCAGTTTTTCTGTCGATCATTTTGTCTATTTATTACGAATTCCAGTCGATCAACCCTACCGATACGGATACCTTAAAAGGCTGATCTTCTTCGCATAACTAACGGAGTTTACCTAAATATGTCGATTCTTTCGCTAATTTTCACTATACTCCTTTGTCCGTTAGCCGCATTTGCGATATTTGGGATTTTTGGCCTTATGGGGAGACGTTCCCCTGTACAAGACCTAATTTCCACGGCTGCTATGCTAATAGCCTTTGTATGTTCGCTTCTACTTTTTGGTCAAATTTTGACTAATTCTGACTTGCAAAAGCCTGGTGGCCAAATTGATTCTATGGTAGTCGATTGGATAACTATCGGTAGCCTCAAGTTTAAGATGGGTTTTATGCTTGACAGTGTAACTGGTATCATGCTGATAGTAGTTACTTTAGTCAGTTGTCTTGTACATATTTTCTCAAGACAATATATGCACGGCGATCCTCGATATCCTCGCTTTTTTGCTTTTCTATCCCTGTTTTCTTTCTCGATGCTTCTTCTGATCGTTTCCGATAATTTACTGGGAATCTATATTGGTTGGGAACTTGTGGGATTATGCTCTTATCTACTAATAGGATTCTGGTTCGAGAAAGATTCTGCCGCTGACGCCTGCAAAAAGGCATTTCTGACTACACGAGTCGGAGATGTTGGTATGTTTATCGGTATGATGATGCTTTTCGCTAAATTTAAAACACTTTCGCTGTTTGGCGAACATGGAATATTCGAAGCCGTATCACACCTTGGTTCCGGCGATATGTTGTGGTTATCAGTGGCTGGCATCTTAATTTTCTGTGGACCAATTGGTAAATCAGCTCAATTCCCGCTTCACACTTGGCTACCTGATGCAATGGAAGGTCCAACGCCTGTTAGTGCTTTAATTCATGCCGCGACAATGGTGGCTGCCGGCGTATATTTAACGGCTCGTATGTTTCCGATACTAACACCAGAATCCTCGCTCTTTATTGCTTATATCGGTGGGATTACTGCCATCTTTGCAGCGTCTATTGCCATTGTCCGTTGGGATATAAAGCGTGTTTTGGCATATTCGACAATTAGCCAATTAGGTTACATGATGCTTGCCATTGGGGCTGGTAACTATATGGCAGGTTTGTTCCATCTAACCACTCACGCTTTCTTTAAGGCTCTTCTATTTCTTGGATCTGGTAGTGTAATTCACGCTTTACATGTTCATCATAGCGATGATGACGGGCATGCGCATGATGATCATCACCACCATGGACCGGCAGAAAGGGATGGTATTCCACCAGAACAAGACATGAGAAATATGGGAGGGCTCAGACATAAAATGCCGACCACTTTTTGGACGATGTTAATTGCTACTTTGTCCATTTCTGGTGTGCCTTTCATAACTTCTGGCTTTTACAGTAAAGATGCAGTTTTGGGTGGAGTTCTGGGTAAAGCTATGGAAGCTGGCCAGTACACGATTCACTATTATATCTTGTTCGGCATTGCACTTTTTGCTGCCATGATCACTGCTTTCTATATGTTCCGGCTTGTATTTCTTACCTTCTTTGGCCAACCGAAAAATCAGGAAATGTATGATCATGCTCACGAGTCTCCGAGTCAAATGGCTATTCCTTTAGTTATCTTAATGGTATTGTCTTTCCCTGTCGTACACGCTCACCTACCGTTTAACATTAGTTTTAGTTGGAGTTTTGATAAGTTAGTGCAAACACCACACCAATATCATAATGGTAGCACTAACGAGCATAATGGACATGGCGGAGCCGATGAAAGCTTAACAGAATTGTATGCAGCGGCAGGAAAATCTGATTATGGATCAGATGGTAAATATCATGATCCACATCATGATGTTCATCATAAAGCTCATAAAATTGCTATGATCTGTTCCATTATTGTGGCAGGGTTGGGTATTTTAATCTCATGGTTAATTTACGGGCGTAAATCGATTGATGAAGACCCCGTTGAGAAAGCCCTTGGTCCATTTCATACCATTCTTTGGAACAAATACTACGTTGATGAGCTGTATAATGGGGTGGTGGTAAAACGGGTTACATTGGGCATGGCTAATGTTTTCGGTAAGATCGACATCAATGTTGTTGATGGTATAGTTAATGCTGTAGCATGGATTACCCGTGTTCTTATCGCTGGTATTGTTGGTCTGTTTGACATGATCGTTATTGATGGAATTGTAGTAGGTGTAGTTGGTAAGGGCATTCGAGCCATTGGAAACCAAGTTCGTCGTATTCAAACTGGTACAGTCCAGAATTACCTTGCCTTTGTTCTAGGTGGTGTAATTCTTTTGATACTGTTATTTCTCTATCTCCCTCGCTAATAATGTCGTAAATTGTATGGTTTATTAGGATTACTACTAAATGAAAGAGTTGAGTGATTTATGCTACTAACATGGATGATTTTTATACCGCTTATTGGTATGGTCTTGGTCTTACTTTTGCCTCGTGGTCAAGATAACACCGCTAGGTGGTTGACATTTGCTGTAACGTTGATTCCGTTGTTGATCGCGGTTTCTCTGTTTACAAATTATGATAATTCGGAAGCGGGTATTCAACATGAATTAACAATTCCCTGGATTGAAAGTTTTGGCATTAGCTATCACATTGGCCTTGATGGGTTGAGCGTGACTTTGGTGTTATTAACAGCTTTGCTTGGACCTATCTGCGTAGGAGCTTCATGGAAAATTGATAAAGGAGTTAAAGCTTACATGGCTTTGTTTCTCCTGCTTGAGACGGGTATGATCGGATTCTTTTGTGCCCTAGACCTCTTTCTATTCTACGTTTTCTTCGAACTGACGCTGTTACCGATGTACTTCCTAGTAGGTATTTGGGGTGGAGAACGTCGTGAGTATGCGGCGATCAAATTCTTTCTCTACACACTATTCGGAAGTGTTCTGATGCTCGTAGCCATGATTGCTGTTTATCTGAAGAGTGGGGAAGCTGGGGCTAGAACTTTCGATATTATTAAGTTAACACAGTTAGCTCAAACTGCAGGCCACCCTTTGGCCGATCCAGATTTCCAAAAGATTGTCTTTTTGGGCTTCTTTGTTGGATTTGCTGTCAAAGTGCCTATTTTTCCTTTCCATACCTGGTTACCAGATGCTCACGTCCAAGCGCCAACTGCTATAAGCGTTATTCTGGCTGGTATTTTGCTGAAGATGGGTACATATGGTTTAGTAAGAATTAACGTAACTATGCTGCCAGAAGGTATGGCAGCTTCAGCGAGTTGGTTAGCGATTCTAGCGGTTGTCAATATCATTTACGGCTCACTGTGTGCTCTTTTCCAGACTGATTTTAAGAAGATGGTTGCCTATTCGTCTATTGGACACATGGGATTTGTGATACTGGGTATTGCTGCTTTAAACAAACCTGGTATAACCGGTGCTATCCTACAAATGTTTAACCATGGAGTCATAAGTGGGATGCTGTTTCTGTTGGTTGGTGTGATTTATGATCGAGCCCACCATCGGGATATAAATGGTTTTGGTGGACTTGGTGCAAAGATGCCCGTCTATACAGGCATTACTACATTGGCTTTTATGGCCTCTTTGGGCTTACCCGGTTTGAGCGGATTTGTTGGTGAAGCATTATCTTTACTGGGAGCTTTTGATGGAGCGTTTGATAATGCTAAATTTTTAACGATTCTTTCAACTATTGGGATTGTGATTGGTGCCGCTTATTTTTTATGGACATTACAACGCATTTTCCTTGGGCAACTTAATCCTAAATATGAGGAAATTGAAGAAATCAATGCCCGGGAAATTGCAACGCTCCTTCCTCTTGGTATCTTAACAATTCTTTTGGGTGTTTGGCCACATTTCATTATCGACATGTTTGACCAAAATGTCGATGCAATAGTCAAGGCTGTGAACGCGAGTAGCAAGGCCGTTGGCATTCTACCGTAAGTCATTAGTGATTGAGGACTCTGTATAGTGAATAGTATTGATAGTCTCCAGTACTTTGTTCCTGAACTGATTGTTATCGGAACGGCTTTGCTTGCTATTATTTATGATTTGACACCTGATAGCAAACACAATAATGGAACGGCGTATATTGCTTTGGGTGGAATTGTCCTGACACTTATTGCTATTTTTTCTGCGGGCTTACCGTCTGAATTTTTATTTGATGGTATGATCAAGATAGATGGTTTTTCCATTTATTTTAAAGTAATTGTTTTAGTTACAACAGCTGCTACAATCATTTTTTCGATGCAATCTGCCGAATTAGATCCCAATACAAAAGGGGAATACTACTCAATTCTAATAGCTGTTAATTTGGGGATGTTTTTGATGGCATCTTCGACTAACCTATTGATTGCCTACCTAGCTTTGGAAACTGTATCAATAGCGTCATATATTTTAGCAGGTTTTCTTACGCATAATCGCCGATCGAGCGAAGCCGCCTTTAAATACATTATTTACGGTGCAGTTGCTTCTGGTACTATGCTATTTGGTTTATCACTCATTTTCGGTTTAACTGGTACTGCGAATATTCCAGAAATCGGTACTCGACTGGCTGAAGTTATTGCTGAGCCTAACTCACATCTGGCAGTCACTGTTGCAACAGTGTTTGTTATGACCGGTCTTGGTTATAAAATTGCATCAGTACCTTTCCATATGTGGGGACCTGATGTTTACGAGGGGGCACCGATTCCGGTAACAGCTTTCCTTTCTGTCGCATCTAAAGCAGCGGGTTTCGCTTTGCTGATTCGGATTTTTTATCTTGGGTTTGGGCAAATTACGGATCTTAGCGCTACTAACTGGACTATATTATTAGCAGTTGTATCGGCTTTAACTATGACTTTTGGTAATTTAGCAGCTTTACCCCAAAATAACGTCAAGCGCTTATTGGCTTATTCGAGTATTGCTCATGGTGGATATTTGTTGATGGGTGCAGTACTATTGAACGATACCGGTATTAAGGCCATTTTGTTTTACTTGATCATTTATCTCTTTATGAATTTAGGTGCTTTCTTTGTAGTTATTCTAGTTTCCAATCGATTAGGTGGTGAAATGATAGAAAACTACCGTAACCTAATTTCGCGGGCACCGCTACTAGCTGTCTCGATGGCTCTTTTTCTCTTCTCATTGACTGGGCTACCGCCTTTGGCGGGGTTTAGTGGAAAATGGGTTTTATTCACAGCCGCTGTGGAAGGGGGCCTTTATTGGCTAGTTGTTGTTGCTGCTCTGAATAGTGCTGTTTCACTTTATTACTATATACGTATAGTAAGAGCAATGTTCTTCGAAAAGTCAGATGAAGAGACACCGTTGACCTTCACATTCGGTAACCAACTACTTCTACTCTTCTTTGCCGTTCCAACTGTTCTGCTGTTTGTATTCTGGGAACCTTCTTATCAGGTTATAGAGACTGTGATTGATGGGTTTACCCCCGGCACCGTAGGCAAGATAACTGCCACTATTTCTCAGTAAACCTCCAAATCTCTACCTAAGGTTCTTGCCAACTAATTGCAATTCAATAAAGACTATCTAGACATTTCGGTCTCATAAAAGTGAAGTTTTGTTAACTTTGCTTGTCGGCGGCAATCTGGTTAACGTGCTCCAAAACAATTGGGCGTGGACACAGTCTCACGAACAGCCATGTACCAGGGGCAGAAATCAGGAAAAGACCAATTAGTAAATCATCGAACCTTGTTAAAAAATGGAAATCAGGAAGGAAGTCGATGGGAAGAATGAAGTAAGCAATAGCAAAAGCAAAAGCCACGACTTCAGCTAACACCCAAACGGCCTTAATATGGATAGGGACTCGTGCATCTTTGAACAGTCGCCAAGCCAACTTAACAAAGTTGGGTATGTTGAGTAGGAAGCGCAAAATACGCAAGTTTCTACCTGGACGAAAGTTGAAAAATGAGTGATTCATTGAAGGTTTACTTTGCTCTGTTCTAAATTATAACTACTGATTTTCGATATTTCAAATCTTGTGAATGTTCGTAAAGCTGCTCTTAACTGTTTAAACAAACTTCAGCACCCCAACAGTCGTATTTCCAACGTTATTCGAAATACTGAGACTCGGGTTCGACCTGTTGATCTTAATCTTCTACATCAGTTGGTTTACGGTACAATTCGTTGGCAAGGGCAACTAGATTGGGTGCTTAATCCATTTATACCTAATCGTTTTCGTTTACCCCCTCGTTTACGAAACATCTTACGACTTGGTGCGTACCAACTCTTACATCTCAACCGAATTCCGATTCATGCTATTATTTACGAAACAGTTGAGTTAGCTAAACCCAAAATTAAAACGTCTCGTTTTGTTAATGCCGTTTTACGGAACCTTTCTCGGAATAGAAATAGTCTATCATTTCCTGACCAGGTAGATGAGCCGATCGAATGGCTTAGCTTATCTCAGTCCTATCCTAAATGGCTGGTGGAACGTTGGATCGAGGAATTCGGTTTAGAATGGGCAACTGATTTTTGTCAGTTTAGTAATAGCTTAGCTCCCTTAACTGTAAGGACTAATACCTTAAAAATTGATAGATGTAATTTGGTTGAAAGATTTCTGAAAGGTGGTATAGACGCGCGTGAAACATCAACAAGTCCAGAAGGCATACAATTACTAGGTATTAGCGACCTAGTACGATCCAATATTTATACTGAGGGATTATGTCAAGTTCAAGATGAAGCCGCCCAGATAATTGCTCATCTGGCGGGTATTACAAAGGGATCCTCTAAATTGGTTGTTGATGTTTGTGCTGCACCTGGTGGAAAAACGACTCACTTAGCTCAATTAATGGAAAACGATGGTTCTATTATCGCTATGGATATAACAGACCAAAAGATAAAACTCGTTGAACAAAATTGTCAGCGTTTAGGTATCACAAATGTCGAAACCATAGTAGCATCTGCTTTAGACCCTGCGATTCGGCCACTCTCGAAAGCTAACATTGTTCTTGTTGATGCTCCTTGTTCAGGATTTGGTACTTTACGTCGTCACCCTGACATCCGATGGAAAAAGAACCGTAGCCAGATCAGCGATTTAGCAGATTTACAATTCCAAATATTATCTAATGTTGCAAATCAAATCCGTTCAGATACCATTATCATTTACAGTACGTGCACAACCGAAATCGAAGAAAACCAGCAAGTGATTCAGCGATTTAAAAAACAGTACCCAAACTTTTCTGTTGAAGCAATTAGTAGTTATTTACCAGATAAAAACCCAACAATGCAAACAAGTGAAGGATATTGGCAAACATTTCCACATCTGCATGATATGGATGGTAGCTTTGCCGTCCGACTCAGAAAAGTATAAATTTAATCTAAACTAAAGGAGTTAATACTATGAAATTTGGTATGAATTTATTGCTTTGGAGTGGCAATATCGGGGAGGAGCACTACCCCATTCTCGAGAATTTGAAAACTATGGGTTACGATGGTGTGGAAGTTCCTTTGTTTGAGTATGATGTTGATCATTGTGCAAAATTAGGCAAACAGCTGGACGAAGTTGGCCTTGAACGAACAGCAGTGACCGTTCGTAATGCGGAAGATAACCCCATTAGCCCTTCTGCTTCCATTCGAGCTAATGGAGTTGCCTTAACTAAACAAGCACTAGACTGTTGCCAAGCTCTGGGTGCAACTTTTCTTTGTGGCCCTTACCATTCAGCACTCGGTGAATTCAGTGGTACAGGTCCAACTGACGAAGAAAAAGCCTGGGGAATTGAGAGTATGCAATTGGTAGCTGAGCATGCTCAGGTTTGTGATGTAACTCTGGCCGTTGAATACCTTAACCGATTTGAATGTTATTTCCTGACTTCAGCCGTTGATGCAGCCAACTTCATCGACGCAGTCAATCACCCGAATTGTCGTATGATGTATGATACTTTCCATGCTAATATCGAAGAAAAGAGTGTCGCCGAAGCTATTCGTGCTTGCCAACAACAAACAGTACACGTCCACATCTCGGAAAATGACCGAAGTACGCCTGGAAATGGATTAGTTCAATGGGATGAAACCTTTAATACTTTGAAGGAAACTGGTTACGATGGTTGGATGGTTGTTGAGGCTTTTGGTCTAGCATTACCAGAACTAGTCGCAGCTACCAAAATCTGGAGACGTATGTACGAAAGTGAAGAACAATTGGCTAAAGACGCTCTCAAGTTTATGAAATCTGAATGGGAAAAGCGGGGGTAGATACACGTAAAGGAAAGAAGGACATGAAAAAACCAGGTTAGTATTAAAATCAGCGAACCTAGTTTGTCCTTTATCTTTACGAAGTTTAGGCATTACATATTTAAATATTGTATGTATGGTTCTTTGACATATGTCGGACCATTCTGAATTATACTGATACCTCATGCCTCTATTCAAAGAATACAAAAAAGGCCGCAACAAAATGTTACGGCCTTTTTATTAAATCTGATTTAAAAGAATATTAGTTGACGTTAGATGATTTGACTCTCGCCCAAGTCGTGGTCATTTTATGCTTGGCATCTACGTTAAAAGTACCATTTTCTTGTAACCAATTAACCATGAATTCACCCACACCAATACCACGAATATCTGGCTTATCGGGCCATTTTGGCTTGGCGGCTTGCCACATGGCGGCAATCATTCCATTACCGTCTTTTCCGGCTTTTTTCATAATTGCAACAGCTGGGTCAGCATCATCACCATCTTCACCAAACAGAACCAAGTCCCAATCTGAACCTTTGAATTGCTCAGTATGCCATGGTCGGTCTGACTTAAACGCCTTCATTGAGGGAATGTATTTTTTCCCATTAGCATTTGGCTTGATATTACCTGAGCGGGACCCAAAGCTGAGACCTTTAATGTCAAATACGTTAGCGGCTCCGCTAGGTCCATTGTTGGGGCTACGAACACCTCCCTCATAACTCATATAGTAGATCCAGTCAGCTACGTTGATGTGAACGTTTCCAGCCTCAATGAAGTTTTCTATATTTGAACCATCGGGTTTCTTATTTGGAAAGGGATAAAAAGCACTGGGACAAGTTCCACTGTCAGTGATAACTACGTCTTGTTGACCATTATTAGTGTGTTCTATAAGCCACTTAGCCAACGGTGATCCATCACCCTCTTCATCTCCATCACCAAAGTTTTCAATACTATTAAACATTGCTTTGACACCCTGGAAACCATCAATTGCTTTCACATTAGCCGCCACGGCACCACCAGCAATCCAACCAGGGTTGGTAGGCCCCGAATAATGAGCTAGATCATTAGCCAATGACAAAACCGGCAGTGCTAACAAACATAAAAGGGACAATAATACTAATTTTCTCATATCTTGTTTTTTTACACTCCTTTTTCTATCTCGAGTTTATACCCTACTCTTACAAACAATCTGCTGCCTTTTTAATTCGACTCTGAAAAGAACTAAAATACGCAACAGGTAGTAGCTACCTATGCTTGAATATTCTAGAACTCTAGTTCTCAACTGCACTGCACTTGAAGAATATTGTATCACAATACCAAGCGCCCCCGATTGTATCACAACGGATAAAATTTAGCAACAACCAAGAAGCAACAAACTAACACTGTTTTTTGCTTCTGACGACTATATTCTCCACGTATATCATTATCCGACTACGCTGAGCTGAACATTCGACTTTTGTTAAGTTAAATCCGTTATTAATAACAAAATTTTAGGATTTTTTGCTCTTTCCCTTTCTATCCAGATTATACAATTATTGAAAATTATTTTATCGATCTGCTTGCTTTAACTCAGCCCAAGCAGTAGTCTGTTTCGATTTGGCTGATACAGCCAAATTAACTTCATTAGGTGAATCGAACAGACGCATATTATCAATTTGGTAGTGATGTAAGTTGTTAGTATGAAAGCCAATAACCCCCTTGGGATGAAGGCTTTTGGTATCTGTCCATTCCATTACTTTGGTTGACGGTAAATCCTCCTTGTTCTTGATATAGAGGGTAAATTTATTCCCTTTACCTTGCAATGATAGCGTGTACCACTGCTTAGAGATAACTTCGATCGGGAATTCCTTTCGTAATTCGCGATATTCCTTCCAAGTTCCACGGTCTTCTCCATCACGGACATACCAACGAACATGGTTGGGTCTTCCTACTCCATCTGCGGGGGTGACAATAAGCTGATAGAATTTATATTTTTTGTCCCCATTTGCGCGAAATAATAGGTCCATTCCACTTCCAGCATCAAAATCGTCCTGAAATAATTTGAAATCAAATTGCAGACCAAAGTTTTCGACTTCAATCACACCATACCCAAAGTCACAGGGACAATTACCATCGTCTCCCGGCTGGTTAATTTCTAGTACCCCATTTTTAGTTTTCCAAGTTTCCTTTTGCCCAATCCAAAATTTCTTTTTCAGTTTTCCATCAAAATCATCGAACATCAGTAATTTTCCATAACTGACTGGGACGATCAAGCTAGCCAGAAGGCTAAAAACAAATAGCTTTCGAATCATCAAATCTCTCCCTAGGATATGTTATTTGAATATCTAATCTAATCTTCTTATTATATCACAAAACGAATAAAATTCGGCAACAACCAAGCTGCAGAAAACTGACATTGTTTTGTGCTCCCCGAAAACTATATTTCTCCCTCGGAAATTGCAATAAAAAAATGAATGTCTAGCTAATGACTGGTAAGTTCCTGCTCTTCGAGCGCTCAGTTTCGGTCTAAAAAAGGATATATGAAATCAACCGAAACCCATCAGTACTATATTTTATCTTTGAAGCCTTTCAAACCTGATTAACCTTGGTAATAAAATCGTTTAAATATTTTAGATGAGGACCTAATTATCTTAGTACAAGCTGATAGGAAAACTGCAGGTAGTATTAAAAAATTGGGTAAAAACTGAAAAAGTATTATTACCAATATATGGTAGGTCATCAAACCTATATGGGGTGTTCAACCCGATTCTCTTGGTATTAGCGGATTTGAATTTATTGCCAATTAATTGAACTCTCTACTGCTGTTGAACCTGAGAATAATCTGACCACTCTTGGCTTGATATTAAGCAACTGTAATTAGTTCAGAAGATTTTTTACCAATGTCGAAAAATGTAAAAAGGTCATTAGCACGACAGAGATCAATAACCTCTGGTTTTAGCTAGTTTTATTTTTCGAAAATAAAACATCACTCACTCAAAATTTGATTACATATGAGATAAATTTTTAGTTACGTAGTTCCAGTAGCAAGTTTCATTATGGCCTCTTCGCTGACTTGAGTTCGATCCAATTGGCCGGCTAAGTTTCCTTTATGCATAACCAAAACACGGTCCGAAATTCGTAAAATCTCTTCTAGATCGCTTGATATAGCTAAAATAGCAATACCCATTTTAGCCATGTCATCGATTAGTTGATAAATTTCTCCCTTCGACATCACGTCTACGCCTCTTGTTGGTTCATCTAACAAAAGAACTTTGGGTTTTAGCGACATCCATTTTCCTAAAACAATCTTCTGTTGGTTGCCACCAGACAATAGACTAGCAGCTTGTTCAATACTAGGAGTCTTAATGCGAAGTTCATTGACTACTTGTTTTGATATCAGCTCCGTTTTTTCTCCTTGGATAAATTTGGCAGTTTGGTAATGATTAATACCCGGTAGAGTAATATTGTCACGAACTGAAAATTCTGTTATTAAACCATGTAATCGTCGGTCTTCAGGCACTAAGAAAATTCCTGCATTAATTGCCTCGGCTGGCGATCCTGTTTTTATGGATTGTTGATCAACATGTATCAAACCACTGATCGGTTGTCTTATGCCGAAGATCGATTCCGCTAATTCAGTTCGACCAGCACCCACTAGGCCTGCCATCCCAACAACTTCACCAGCTTTCAGTGAAAAATTAATTGGATCTCCATTAAGTTTTGGAACGACAAGATCTTCTGCCCGAAAACGATCTTCACCAATCGACCGAGTTTCTAATTGGTAAAACTGAGTAGATTCGCGCCCAACCATTAGAGATACCATTCGGTGATGTTCGATTTTAGGCTTGATTAATTCTCCACTATTTTGACCATCCTTCAATACAATTACACGATCCGCAATCTCGCTAACTTCCATCAGTCGATGTGAAATATAAACAATACCAACATCCTGTTCTTTTAATTCTCTGATTAGATCAAACAATCGCTGTGTTTCATGTTTAGTTAAACTACTCGTAGGCTCGTCCATGATAATTAACCGAGCTGACTGAGAAAGCGATTTCCCAATTTCAATCATTTGTTGTTGACCAATTGATAAGGTTCGAACCAATTGGTGTGGAGATAAGTCTAAGGATAAACGGGATAAAATAGTTTCGGATTGGCGATCAATAGCGGCTGAATCAATCCAGTTAAATGGTTGAAAACGTTTGGCTTCCCGTCCAAGAAAGAGATTGGCGGCAATACTAAGATTATCGGCTAGATTGAGTTCTTGATGAATAAACGAAATCCCCAACTCTGTGGCCTCAGAAACTGAAGAAATTACGACGGGTTTTTCATCGACCAAGATTTCCCCCGAATCCGGTTGGTAAACACCAGCTATGATTCGCATTAGAGTACTTTTACCCGCTCCATTTTCTCCGATTACGGCCACAACCTGTCCTGTTTGAAATGTCGCCGATACGTCATTTACTGCGTGAACACCAGGAAAGTGCTTATGTATATTTTGGGCTGCCAGAGTTGATTTAATCATCTATACTAGGAACTCCAAAGACCGAAGCCGGGAAACGCAACAATATAGAATGCAAATTCATCGGGATAGAAGTTCTTAGTTCTGAGAATCGGTTTTTCTATTTTCAACTTTTTCTCAGAACTAATTGAGATATAATCTCTTAGAACTGGAAGTGATATTGATTTTAACTGTATAAATATCTAGGTAAGTATGATGCTAATTATCCAGAGAGCGGCTTATCCATCAATTCGTCGATCAGGCCTTGGCGACGTTGTTGAGCATTCAGGACATCCATTTTGCCGACAAAAATCATAATTTGGCCGCCGTCTGGCAAAGCCTCTTTTATTAGTTTACCTACTTGACGCCCCCCCAAATAATTATTTGTTCCTAAGTAAAATAAACGATTGCTCTCAGGTGCATCACTGTCGTGACAAATTAGCTTTACTTTTTCAGCCACTTTGTTCAAAATTTCTGTTTGGTTCTTTGGGTCGAGTGGACTCACTGCAATACCAGCTAAACCTTCTTTCTGAATTAAGGTTTCTAATATCCTGTTTTGTTCAGTAGATGAACCATCATGTGGAATTTTGAAATCACAAACAAGATTGAAATCTTGTTCAGCCTTGTAACAACCCGCTCGTGCATAACTCCAAAAAGGGTCCGGTAGATTAACCACAAAGGCAAAATAATGTCCTTCAGTAGGCCGTGGTGAATTATTAGCCTGTTGTCCTAATTTTTGCAAAGATTTTAGATTAGACCAGAAATCATCCACATTTTCTTGCGTTATCACCTTGGTTGGAATATCGAGCTGTTTATTTTCAGGTATATCGAAAGTTTGATTTTCTACTAATGCTTTTAAATATTTTACTGATTGGTAACCAAACTCGTATGGTTGCTGTACTACAGTACCTACAATATGTCCGTCCTTGATACCTTGGAGGGTAAGTTCATCTTCGTCAAAGGAGATCAATTTGACTTTCCCCTCTTTTCCCACGTCTTTTAGTGCTTCTAGGCATTGGGGAACATTATAAGCCCAAAGACCGACCATAGCATCGAGACTAGGATATTTCTTAAGGGTATTTTCAGCATTTTTCTTGGCTGTGGCTCGATCGCCTTGATCAGTTCTTGTATCAAGAATAATATATTTCCCAGCTTTTATTGCAGTTTGTGGCAGATCTGATTTTTCGTTTACTTGATCATTCTTCTTTGTAGATGAGTCAGAACAGCTCATCAGTGAACCGATTGCGAACAGCAGAGCAAAGAGTGGAAAAAGTGACCGGGTAAAGATATTTGGAGGTCGATGTAGCATCTTAAATTCCTTGTGGAGTATTGGGTTAAGCAATTATTTCATAGATGGGTCTTGCACCTTCAGGTCCCACAAGCTTTTGATCTAACCCACCATGAAAATAAGACAATGTATTAGGATTGAGCCCCAACTGATTTAGTACAGTCGCGTGTAAGTGCTTGACATGAAATGGTTTGTCGACTGCGGCACTTCCAAGTTCGTCAGTTTCACCGACACTAGTCCCTCCTTTGATACCACCTCCAGCCATCCACATAGTAAAGCCAAGAGCATTATGATCTCGTCCTGTTCCTTTAGCGTATTCTGCTGTTGGCTGGCGGCCAAATTCTCCGCCCCATATAACTAATGTTTCTTCCAACATACCTCGCTGTTTAAGATCTTTAAGCAACCCTGCAATCGGTTTATCGGTATCACCACAGTGACGTTCATGATTAATCACCAAATCACCATGAGCGTCCCAATTATTGTCCCCGTGATGACCGCCAGAATAGACTTGAATAAACCGGACGCCACGTTCTGCCAATCGGCGAGCTAGCAGACACTTTTTACCAAACTTAGATGTTCTTGGATGATCAAGTCCATACATGTTTTTTATGTGCTCTGGTTCTTTCTTCAAATCGACTGCTTCAGGAGCTGTAGCTTGCATCTTGTAGGCTAATTCATAGTTTGCGATTCGGGCTGATAAGGCCGAATTGTCTACTCTATCGGCTAAATGTCCAGAATTAAATCGCTGTAAAGTATCTAACAAGTGCCTTTGCTGGCGACGATCCATGTTGTCTACGTGTTTTAAATCCCAAATAGGTATACCATCAGAACGAAAAACTGTACCTTGGAAAGCTGCCGGCATATATCCACTAGTCCAGTTTTTTGCTCCACTGATTGGTCCACCAGTTTCATCAAGCATCACTACATACCCGGGCAAATTCTGGTTCACACTGCCCAGACCATAGTTAACCCAAGACCCCATAGAAGGTCTTCCACTTAGAACATGACCTGAATTCATCATGAGCATTGCCGAACCATGACGGGGAGAATCTGCAGTCATAGACTTAATGAAGGCAATATCATCAACACAAGTCGATATGTGGGGAAATAATTCTGATACCCACTGGCCTGATTCACCATATTGTTTAAAGCTCCATTTAGGACCAACAATTCGGCCTTCGTTTTTTTCTCCACCACGACCGCTTGTTTTGACTTGGATCGTTTTTCCATCTAGAGGGTAAAGTTTGGGTTTATAGTCGAAAGTGTCCATATGACTAGGACCACCATACATAAAGAGAAAAATAACTCGTTTAGCTTTTGGCGTATGATGAGGGTCTTTCGGAGCAAGCGGGTTACTATATCGACTAATACCATCGGATGCAATAGCCTGATTATTAAGAAAGCCATCCCATGATAATAAGCCTGTCAAAGCTAACGAAGTAAAACCACCACCAAGGGTATGAAGGAATTCACGCCTTGTTCTTCCGCAAAAGTTGCCATTAACTGGGGACTGTGTTTTCTTTGTTGATTTTTTTGTGTTTCCTGAATTTTTCATTATGAATTCTCCAAAAGCCGTTTGGATCAGTCGAGAAAAATAAATTCGTTTAGATTCAGAGCTAACAATGCGAATCTGTCTAATGCAATGTCTAGTTGGACTTGTTCATCATTTACTAAGGTATCAATAAAATCATTGGCCCAGTAAATTTCCTCATTACTCGGTTGACGAGATAATACAAGTTCTAGACCATACTTCAACTGCTGATTTAGAGTTGAACCACCGTATTTGCGAATCCTTCGAGCAAAGTCTTGGGCTTGTTGATTAATGAATTTTCCATTCAACATTGTCAGCGATTGTGTGGGAACAGTGGTTACAAATCGAACTGCACATGTTGAATCAGTATCAGCCATATCAAATTGGTTAAGAATCGGAACTAGTAATGATCTTTTGACTTTGACATATATACTACGTCGGTTAGCTTCTTCTGGTGGCGAATATCCCCAAACCCGATTCGGTTGTGACGAAGTTGCCAGTACTTCTTCGGGCAATTCTGGAAAAACACTTGGCCCTCCCTGCTTAAGATTCAAATTACCTGCTACTGATAATACTGAGTCACGAATTTCTTCAGCCGACAAGCGACGCATATCAAAACGCCAAAAAAGATCGTTGAGTGGATCGGATATCATCGCATGTTCGTTTCCTTGTGCTGACATCTTATAAGCATTTGATGTCATGATGATCCTGTGTAAAGATTTCAGTTTCCATTGGTTAAGAACCAATTGATGTGACAGCCAATCTAGGAGTTGGGGGTGAGTTGGCTTTTGCCCAAACTGGCCAAAATCATTACTTGATCTCACTAGACCGCGACCGAAATGATGTTGCCAGATCCGGTTAACGATAACTCTGGCTGTTAGTGGGTTTTCGGAACTAGCAATCCAGTCCGCAATTACCCGTCGTTTGGTTGAGGGATGTTCAATTTCAATATCTTTACCCCTTTTCAAAATAGCAGGTACTGCAGGTGTAACCTGATCGCCAATCAGTTGTGGATTACCTCTTCGTAAGATATGAACTTCGGAAACGCCCTTATCTTCAACAGCTAAGGCCATGTGCGGATAAGGAATGTTATTCTTTCGCATATCGTCTCGCTTTTTTCGAACTTGATGATATGCTTCAACTTTTTTTTGAAGGTCATTGTCTCTCTCTATCTCTTTTGCGTATTTTCGCAGTAGGTCATCGAACTTTACGTGAATTGGTTTGGCAACCAACCCGACGTCTATATACTGACCTCCACCGGTTTGTGAACAATGTACTGCAATGATATTATTACCAACTCGAAATGGCGAACGCTGATTTGATTTTAACAGTTGCCTCTGGTAGTGGGTTACATATCCACGACGATGTAAGATTTTTGTGCCATTGATGTAAACTTGTGCTTCTTCATCGTGGTGAATGTTTAATTCAATTTGTTGCGGCAGTTTGTCCAATTCGATTTCTTTTCTCATCCAAATTGCTGAGGTATTCCATTTTGTTCGTACCACAGCATTTGGTGTACTGTCAGTACCGAAACCACTGGCACCGATGGGCCACTCAGTGTGATCAAATTCAGATTTAAACCAATCACTATTCGGCTGTTCAAAAGTATAGGCCCACATCTGACTCTGGCTTCGTGCGTCAGGCAAGATAACAACCTCGTCTGATAAATACTTTTTGGGACCGTCTGTTTCTGACCAGTAGACTCGCAAATAAGGTGATTCTTGATTACGGTTAAAATAATCTAGCCGAATTGTTACATAGCCTGAATTCAGGCTAATCGTTCCTTGGTGATACCCACCTTTGGAAGTTTCCAATTCAGCCACCTTTTTACCATCAACCCACAGTCTTGAACCTCCAATGCTATCGAGGTGGAAAGTGTACTTTCCGTTTGTTGGGACACGTAGTTGACCTTCAAATACCAAGCCGATTGCTTTTTGTCTACTCGCGGGACGAAGCGAAAAGCGATTAGTTGCGATTTCACCTTGAGTCTCAGGCTTTAACTGATCAAAGTCTTTTGGTAATACATCCCAAGTATGACGAAAAAAGCGGTATTCTAAATTAACTAAATCCGTTTGAGTTGAATCTATACCAGATTTATTGGGAGCAAAAATCTGCTTTATCTCTTCTTCATGTTTAAAGATTTGATCCTGTAATTTTTCTTGGGCGAGTTTTTTCTCTTCTACTTTAGCTTTGTGAATTTGTTTTTGTTCTGGTGTACCTATATCAGCTAAAGATGAATTCCTATGTGGGGCTATATCATGAAAGAAGGCCAAAAAGCTGTAATAGTCTTTGATAGAGATAGGATCAGCCTTATGATCATGGCATCGTACGCAACCCATTGGTATTCCTAGCATCACTTGGCCAGTGGTTGAAACGATATCATCCAAATAATCGTAACGGGCTAACCGCCGATCAGCAGGTTCATCATCCCAGATACCTAGCCGATAAAATCCAGTAGCTGTAATGGTTTCAGCAGTTGGCTGATCAAGTAAATCACCAGCTAATTGCTCTCGAATGAACTGATTATAAGGTTTATCTTTATTAAACGATTCTACGACGTAGTCGCGATAGCGCCAAGCGAAGGGTTTATTACTATCTCGCTCATATCCGTTCGTTTCGGCATAACGCACTAAATCTAGCCAATGTCGCCCCCACTTTTCTCCATACTGTTCAGAGCCCAGTAGCTGGTCTATCAATTTTTCATACGCTTGGGGATCGGAGGTATCAAGGAAATTTTCTACAGCTTCTGGTGAGGGGGGTAAGCCCGTCAGATCGTAATAAACACGCCGAATAATCGCTTGCTTACTGGCCGGTTTTGCCGGTGACAAATTAGCCTTTTCTAACCGGCTGAGTATAAAGGCGTCAATTGGATTTTTGATCCAGTCCGAATTTTTAACAGCTGGTAGTGCTGGGAGTTCAACGGGTTGATAGGCCCAGTAACCAGTTTCTGAATTACTATTTCTTGCAAATCCAGATGTTAACAAAAATCCAACCAAAAGATACGTGAATTGTTTACTGATATACCTAAAGGCTTGATCTCCTCGCATTTTCTTCTGCCCCTGATTTATACCACTAGTGTTTGAGATACTACTTTAGTAGGGATCGTAGTATAAATTTACTCTGTGTAGAACTTGTACAAGTCAGTGTGTACATAGTTACCTGAAGGTCGGAGAATGACAGAATGCCATCCTTCTTTACCTTCTTTATTAATTGAGTCAGGGTATTTTTGAGTTTCTAAGCAAAACGCGGCGTGCTTCTGGTAAGTGGCACCATTTTTACCCTTAGTTGATCCGTCTAAAAAGTTGCCGGTATAAAACTGGACGCCAGGATCTGTAGTGTGAACTTCCATCACACGCCCCGAACCTGTATCCTTAACTTTGGCCGCTAATTTCATTTCGCCTAACTTACCCGCTAAAACAAAGTTAATATCATACCCACCCGGGTCATCCTTGCCATTTCCTGGTAATTGTTGAATATCTTGACCGATTTTTTTTGACTGGGTAAAGTCAAATGGAGTATTTTTTACGGGGTCGATAATACCAGTCGGAATGAATGTTTGATCAACTGGTGTGTAAGACTGGGCGTTGAGTTGCAGTTGATGGTCGAGAATATTCCCAGAATCATGACCGGCGAGATTCCAGTACGAGTGGTTAACGATATTAACGATAGTTGGAGCTTGAGCCGAAGCCGACATGTCAATGCGTAAAGTATCATCATCGGCTAAAGAATAAACAACTGTTGTGACTAGCTGACCTGGATATCCTTCTTCACCATCGGCGCTAGTGTAGGTCATCTCGAGCCGATGATGATTGGCACTTTTAACCGACCAAACCTGCTTGTCGAACCCTTTTTCACCGCCGTGCAAATGGTTCGGGGCGTTATTAGTTGCTAATGTATATTCTTTGCCATCTAGGCGAAATTTGCCTTTTGCAATTCGGTTTGCTACTCTACCAACTGTAGCACCAAAGTAGGGATGCCCACTAAGATAGTCTTGTAGATTGTCAAATCCGAGTACGATATCAGCAAGCTTGCCATCTCGGTCAGGCAAATGTAATTCGGTCAATAAGGCCCCATAATTAGTAATTTTCGCAACTATGCCGTTCTTATTTTTCAGAGTAAAAAGGTAAACTTGTTGACCATCTACTGTTCCCCACTCTGTCTTTTCCGTCTGGTGATGGTCAGCTTGGATGCTATTGACCAAACTGAATATCATTAGTAATGATAGTCCTACTAACAGCTGTACTGAAAAATCCATTTCCCTATTTCTCCAATTTTATCCAGTAAAAATAAGATTCGTTTCTTGATTATAAAGAACACAGTCTGCTGAGTTTAGCACACATTAGGTTTTTTAGGAAAGGAAGTAGGAAATAAATATCTACTCTAACGCAATTTACATTTGCCCTAAATTTATTTTGCTGAAGACATTTAGCACTATTTGAAGTTAGCTTACTAATCATCTGATCGGTGAAGAAATATCACGAATATACTGTTGCATCTTATCCTTAGGAGGTATTAACCAAGTTTGGAATAGTGTAGTCTAACAAGAACCACTAACCCTGGCTCGGGTCGAGTTGATAATTCAAAAATACAAAGTCAATGAATGGTCCTGAATAAAAAATACAGATTTTGAATTCTATTTAGATAAATCGACTAATTCAAACTAATCTAATAGTTGGATTGAATGGTAAAAATAGCTTAACCATTTACTATAATCATCGGAATCCACTTAGTTTTATCTTGATCTGGTAATAAGCGGTAAAATAGTTTGGCCTTCACGGATTGATTAATGGGAATTCTAAAATGAAAATCTCTGATCTGCTTCAACTTCAATCGATTATCAGAGCTAAGACCTAAACCATCAGGCGCAATCTCCGCGGAAAAAATATATTGCCTAATTTCTGAGCCAAAGGTAACTTCTAGAATTACAGCTCTCAAACCATCACCAGGTAGTTGATGACCTGTTTTATTAACTATTGTCACCCTGACATTTTGCCCTGTACGATGGATGGATAATTTGGCAGACCGTTTCAGCATCGATAAACTACGGCTTCCTTCCCAAGTGTGTTTGCGTCCCTGCTTAGGTTCATGACTTTGGTTACTGTGAAGTCGTTCAACTGAGGGCATGTGACAGCTGGTACAGTTTTGATTTTTCTTTTCATTGACATGCCAATCAACGATCTGTTGGTGGGCAGTGACACTTGGTTGTCCGTGACAGCTTGCACATAATTGAGTTGGATTTTGAGCATAGTTTGGGTCTTCTACATTTAAGTGAAAGTCTGCCGATTGAAAGCCTTTCGGCCCATGCATAGCACCCTTGCTATCAACATGACAAGTTAAACAGTTAACGCCTGAGTCTTTCCTTTCTTGTCTTAACTGAGGCATTTTACCTAACCCGGTAACCAAGATTGGCTTCGGTGAATGACAAGGGTCACAGGTTTCAACTCGGTTGGGAAAATCTTTGGCCATCTGCTGATAAATTGGGTTAGTCCAAGATTTTGCATGTAGAGAGCGTGCCCACTCTTTCCAGATAGTTGAGTGGCAACTTTGGCAATCTCCTGTTTGAAAAGAACTTTCCATGTCAGCCAAACCAGGTGGTGGCTGGCAACCACTTGAAAACAGTAAAAGAAGAAATCCGAATGTAAATACTAGCAGAGTGTTCTGCATTTATTTGGGTTACTAGGATTTGTTCATATCGGATGATAAAGATTTAAAAATTGATTCTGCGGCCTTATTACCACTATTGACACAATCTGGAATCCCGACTCCGTGGAATGCGTTACCAGCTAACTCTAGCCCTTTTATCTTTGATATTGCTAAATTGATCTGAGATATCCTTTCCAAATGACCTAAATTATACTGTGGACTGGCCCCACGCCATCGGCATATCTGAGATAATATTGGCTGGCCACTGATTCCGAGCAGATCTTGCAAATCAGCTAGCACTAGATTTAGTAGGTCGTTATCGGAATAATCCAGTAGGTGCTGCTGTAGAGCACCACCTATAAAGGCTCGGAGTAGCACTTGTCCTTCGGGAGCGCGATATGGAAACTTGAGGCTGCTGAAAGTACAAGCCGTTATTGAACGATTTTCAATCGCCGGAACGACAAATCCCATGCCACCCAGATGATGTTTGATTTGTGCCCGACTGAAAGCAAGATTGATAGTAGCTGACGAGACATAAGAGACTGATTCCAATAACTGAGAGAGTTTCGGGGCATCAGAACTTAGAAGTTGAGCCATTTGGGTTGCGGGTAGCGCAAGGCAAAGCTGATCGGCTATAAGATTATCTTTGCCTTGATTGTTTATCTCGATATTCCAAACATCACTTTTTTGTGGCCCTATCATCTTAGTGATTTTTGTGGCCATTGAGCCAGTTTCAACCATTCCTACTGGCAGTTTGTTCAATAACCCATTGACTAGTACTTGAATACCTTGATGAAAAGTACGAAAAATACCATATCGAGCACCACTTGACCGTTCTGACATAGTTTCCATCAGTGCCCGAATAATACTTCCATACTTTTGTTCTAGCTGTAGAAACTGAGGCATAGTAGATTGAAGACTCAATTTTTTCGGATTGGCACTGTAAATGCCCCCGATCATCGGCTGTGCTATTCTGTCAAAGGCTTCTCTACCTAATCGACGGACTACGAAATCTTCCAGCGACTCGTCTATATTCACCTCCTTGGTTGGCAAGAACAAATCCATCATCATTCGTAATTTACCGCGCCAACTAAATATTGGACTTGCTAAAAAAGGCCATAACGAACTTGGAGCCATCAAATAGAACCCTTCCGGGACTGGTTGAAGCCGACCTGCACGCACAATAAAGCTACGGGGATTATCAAGATTCGGTTTAATCAGCTGATCGGCTAAGTCCAGATCACGACAGAGTTCTATCGCCCAAGGCTTAGTCGATATAAATGCGTCAGGCCCCAGTTCTAGCAAAAAACCGTCACGGTTCTCTGTGCGGAGAATTCCACCGACTTTTTTGGATGCCTCCAGCAACTTGACTTCGATTGGAAGCTTATTTTTTTTGATTAATTGATGAAGCCTATAGGCCGTCGTTAATCCGGTGATACCACCACCGATGATAACAACTCTTGACGGAGAATCTGAAAAATTAAGTAAGCTCGACAATGGTAAAATAACCTAAACTTGATCGCATGTTTGTCGTGATTTAGAAATTGACGTGTAAGCTACCTGACAGTTGTAAAAAACGTCGAGTTAACTACTATTTGTCTAACAGAACTCTAATGATGAACCATAGGAGAATATGAAATGCGCATTTACCGTGATTACTAGGAACCAGACGGCTGTTTGGTATAATCTCTTCCGTCAAAATGTTGTCTGGATAGGGTACTTAGTGTTCCATCCTCATGCATTTGAGAAATAATCTGACTGACTTTCTGTCGTAGGCTGGAGTTATCAGCTGAACTTTTTTTGTCAAAAGCAACAGCTAAATGTTCAGCAAAAACAGGAGTTCCCACTTTTTCGATTGCGACGCCATTGTCAATAGCAGCGTCGACAATTGTATGGGAAGATAAAAAAATCGCGAACTCTTCCCGCCCAGACTGAATCGACTGAACACATTCATTATCGGTTTTCATGGGCATAACTTGTACATTATCTGGCGGGTCAACGAAAACGGAATTTTCTGGCAATCCTAGGCGTTCTTTCTCACCGGTTAACCAGTATTCGTAAACAGTCTCTGTACATACGCAAACATTCTGACCAGAAATATCATCTATTGCTTTTAAACCCAAGTTTTTGGTTGCTGCAAACTGCGCTAGCGTATAGTAGTAGGCAGGTTCAGCAAAGTCAAGACGTTCCTTTCTCTGCTCAGTCACTGCAACTGACCCAACGCTCATATCCCAGCGGTCGCTCCAACTGCCAGCCGTTATCAAGTCCCAATCTGGCGTGACAAAATCAATTTTTACACCAAGTCTTTTACCGATTTCCCTCGCAACATCGATGTCAAAACCCGCAAATTCTCCATTCTCTTTGACGTAAGATTGTGGAGCGTAGTTTGGGTCAGTAGAAACGATGATGGACCCTCTCTCTTTAATTTTTTCTAGTAGATCAATTTCGTTTCTTGGCTGACGGCGAGTACCGGTTTGTTGTGCTTTTTGATCAACATTACACCCTGTAAAACCCATAACTATCAAGATGGAAATGAAAGTCGTAAAAAATAATCTCATCTTCTTCATCTGGTTTTATCCCAAGTTTATATTTTTATTGTAGTTGAATGATAATAGCATAGGCAAAACTGTCAATCAAACTGGCACAGCAGGATTGACAGCTAACCTACGTTGACATGATTAATCCTCTGGTTTAGAATCCAGCCACGGTGTCTTGTCAAAAATCTACTCTACGTGAGGATGTGAGCTTGCTAACCGATCAACAAACTCAACAATACCAAGAAGACGGATATGTGATTCCTGATTTTCGTTTGTCCTCAGAAACAGTCACGAATATCAAAAAACACCACCAGCGATTTATCGAACAATATCCAGAATTCATCGATTATTGCCCAGCTGTTCTTGCTTATGACTTAGGCTTCCTAAACTATGCAAGGCAACCTGAAATATTAGATATGGTTGAACAGATACTTGGTTCTAATATTGCTCTCTGGAACTCTAGTTTTTTTGCTAAGCCTGCTCACCAAGGGAAAAAAACGCCTTGGCATCAAGATGGCGAATACTGGCCAATTCGTCCATTGGCTACCTGTACCGTCTGGATGGCTATTGACCCTTCTACTACCGATAACGGGTGCTTACGTGTGATTCCTGGTTCTCACAAAGATCAACGACTCAAAGAGCATAGCCAAAACTCCGATCCCAACCTCAGTTTGCCAATGGAGCTTAATGCTTCTGAATTTGATGAGACCTCAGCCGTTGACCTAGTATTAGAAAGTGGTCAAATTTCTCTTCATGACGTATATTTGGCCCACGGGTCCGAGGCTAATACTTCCAGTCAGTCGCGCCGGGGAATGACCCTGCGATTCATGCCAACGACATCAGTTTACGATCGTAGAATTCTGCCTCCATCAAGCCGAACAGGACGCCTTAGCATGACTGAGCGTAGCTTGTTTCTGATGCGAGGGAAAGATATCTCCCAACAAAATGATTTTCTGCTTCGATATTGATTTTGAGTAAATAGTTAAAGACTAGTTGTCTCGAGTCCCAGCTCTACATCCATGGTATTCCGACGTTATAATTTTCCCTATTACTGTTTTGCTTAATGCTCAACATTCATCACGGCCAGATATAAGTCTATCGGGAATGATTAATTTAATTGTATTGATGAGACATCGTAACATATAATTTCGCGATCATTTCGAACGAAAATGTGCTGTTCAGCTAAAGCTGGGTGAGACCATACTACTGTCCGTTGGCCAATTTGATGCGTTGGTTCAATTAGTTTGGTTTTGCTGATTAGTTGGAAACCCTTTGGGGACATTTTTGCGATTATGGCCTCACCAATATCATTAAACAGCCAAAAACGATTGCCGTTGGGCACGGTAAAGACATTCGCCCAACTTGCGGGCCGACCACCTGTTGAAAATTCAAAAGTTTTCCATTTTCGCTCGCCAGTCTCTAATTCTACACACATATAGCGCCCACTTTGTCCACAAGCATAAATGTGCCCATCTTGAACAACAGCTGAGTTGAAAACGCCGGCGACGCCCCGTTTTGTATCTCCTTTCCAGACAATCTCAGCGCTATTACCATCCTTAGCGATCTCAATTAAAGCAGACAGATTCGAATAAGCCATTACGAATAGCCGATTGCCAATTTGTTTAGGAACGCCAATCGACATAGCAAAAGCTGGCTGAAGTTCCAATTTCCAGTATGGCTGACCGCTTTCAGGATTCAAACCTCTTAGGTAATGGCTATCCCAGACTACTAGTTGCCGCTTACCACCCAAGTGGTAAATAATGGGTGCACAATAGCCAGGTTGTTTAGTTGATCCACTACGCCAAACTTCTTGACCGTTTAGCTTATTCAGAGCTACTACTGTGGTTTTTTCTCCACCGACCATGCATATCAAGTGATCTCCATCAACCAATGGATGAGCCGCAAATCCCCATTCTGGCGTTTCTACTTCATACTTATCCCTTAGGTTTAGTTGCCAAAGGACTTGACCTGTTTGGGCTTCAAAACAAAACAAATCGCCTTCAGCCCCCAAAGTGTAAACTCGATGACTATCAACTGTTGGAGTGGCACGAGGACCAATGGCGTATAGTGCTACTGACCGATAAGCACACTTGTACTCATAAGACCAGAGGATTTGGCCACTTTTTTGATCTAAGCATAGAACTCTTTCAGAGCCGGATAATAGGCGACGAATGAAGTTCGTATTCTGTGGTGGTTGATCTAGATGCAGAAACCGCCCATCTTTTAGATTTGGGTCGTGCTTGATTCGATCCATTACAAATACCAGACCATCGGCGACAGCAGGACCAGTATAGCCACTACCAATTGGTACTTGCCAAACGGGTTTTAACCCCTGCTTGGGGAAAGATGTAAGAAGATCAGACTCCCGCCAGATTCCATCTCTTTGATTTCCCAACCACTGTGACCAGTCCTCCGCCACAATCGTAATGTTTATCAGGTTTAGCAGAATGTATGTAATTAAAAAAAACTTCACTGTATAAGCAAGAATCTCAATTCTCTATTTTCATCGGCTGAATTGTAAATTAATTTACGACTAGTGGATAATCGTGTTCAGTAATTGGTCAACAACTAATGACTGATCTAGCAATAGCCATACTAATGTTGTAACATTATATTGTAACAAAACTCAAAATAGTAGATTAAATCTTGGTTCGTTTGACGTTTACTTCCTACTGATTAGAATGTTTCTTGTTTTAGGCCTAGAGCCATTTTTAATCAATGTGTTCATCAATTAACCCTTGTGACTAGTGGGTCAAAAAGCCTTGAGGTTAACGGACGGCTGTGATAGAATCGAGCAACTTTCCATTGAAGTATCCGTCGAACCCAAAATGAGTTCGGTCGTTAGAATGAAATATTCTCCCTTCTGCGTTCCAGCTTTATTACTGTATTACTTCTTAGTATCCCCAGTTTACGGCCAGGGCCTGACTGCTGGCACGCTTGGTGGTAGTGCGGTCAGAGTTGGAGTTGGTGCTCGAACTGCGGCAATGGGACATACGTTTACTGCTGTTGCAGATGACGTCAGTTCTATTTATTGGAATCCAGCAGGCCTCGGCCAGATAAAACGTCCACAATTAACTATTATGGGTGCTGATTGGTTAGGAGGCATACGACATGGCTGGATCGGTTTCGGTCAATCACTAGGTAAGTGGATGTCAGTTGGAGCTGATGTGTCTTACATCTGGTCTGGTGATATTCCTCAAACAATTGAATCTGAGGCTGATGTCGGTCGATACCAAGAGATGGGTACATTCAATTACAACGATATGGTCATACGCGTTGCCATCGGTAGTGGTGAGATTAGCACGAATGGTTACAGGGGAATTAACTGGGGGACAATTCGCATTGGTGGGGCTTTTCAAGTCTCTCAGCAAAGAGTTAACTACTCTACTATAACAGGTTATCAATTACGATGGAATCATATCAATTTGGGAATGATTTATCAGCCACCGGTCAAAAACTTAAAATTGGGCCTTAGCGTCTTCAACATTGGATCGTCGGAACAGCAATACCTCCAACAGCCTGTCTCTATCCCTCAACATGTTCGGGTTGGTCTGGCCTATACCATTACCATTGCTATGCCCTCAACCGTTGTCAATAACACTAATACGAGACCTAGTTTGTTACAAAATCAAATGACAGTAGCCGTTGATTATGATTTTGGTTATGATCAGAACGGTCGATCCCATATAGGCTTAGAATATCTTTTTAGCAATGGATTTGCTATGAGAGGCGGGTATCGTCGACGACTAGACGCTGATTTTTTGTCCAGTTTGAGCGGTGGATTTGGTTATGCGACCCGTGCTTATCAAGTTGATTACGCATTTATTCCTTTTGGTCAAGTTGGTAATGCTCACCGAATTTCATTATCGCTGGATTTTTAGCCAGTTCGAAAAATATAAGTAAGGATTGTCAAAAGATGAAGATTAAGGTTGTGCTAGTTGGTTGTGGTGGCATGAGTGGAGCCTGGTTAGGCGCTGCCCAAGATATGGAGGACGTTGAGCTAGTTGGATTGGTCGATGTGCAAGAAGAAGCTGCATTGAAGCGAGCCCAAGATTATGATCTACATTCGGCTCAAGTTGGCACTGATTTACAAGAAATGCTGGAAAAGACCAATCCAGATGCCGTCTTTGATTGTACTATTCCCGAAGCACATGCAGAAGTTACTACTACGTCATTACAGTATGGCTGTCATGTTATGGGCGAAAAACCATTGGCTGATAGCCTGGAGAAAGCAAAAAAAGTCGTCAAAATAGCAGAAGAAACTGGAAAAATTTATGCCATTATACAAAATCGGCGATATAACCCGCAGATCCGTCGGCTGAGGAGTTTTTTGGATTCTGGTGTAATTGGAAAAATTACCACTATCAACTGTGATTTCTATATTGGGGCCCACTTTGGTGGCTTTCGTGATCATATGGAACATGTTCTTCTATTGGATATGGCCATTCACACTCTTGATGCTGCTCGTTTCATTGGCAATGCTGACCCAGTTTCCGTTTTTTGTAAAGAATGGAATCCAAGCGGTTCTTGGTATGATCATGATGCATCAGCCATTGCCCTTTACCAGATGACTAATGAAATTGTTTATACTTACCGGGGTAGTTGGTGTGCTGAAGGTCTGAGTACTACTTGGGAGAGTGATTGGCGAATTATAGGTGAAAAAGGCACTGTTAAATGGGATGGTGGCGACCAGATGACAGCTCAATCAGTTGTCAAAGCAGAAGGATTTCACTCAGAATGTGAAACGGTAGAAATTCCACCGTTCGATGGGCAAGCTAATGTTGGTGGGCACAGTGGTTTAATTCGTGAATTTATTGACTGCGTAAAGACCGGTAGTACACCGGAAACAGTTTGTACTGATAATATCAAAAGTTTGGCTATGGTTTTTGGCGCTATTGAAAGTTCAGAGAAATCTCAGTTAGTTAACATCAGCTGGCGTTAAGTAACTAAGAATTAGATTGAGTAAAAAGAAAAAGGGTTACACACGTGTCTTTAATCACAATCATTGGTCGCGGTCATTCGGGGACAAGAGCTATTTCTCATACCCTCTACGCTAGTGGCGTCTATATGGGGTCTTCTATAAACCCGTCAGGAGACAAAATTCCACCTCAAAAAATGTATGACGCTTGTAGAGTGTTAGCGCAGTATGTTGATTGGGAAGGCGGGTTATCGTGGAACTTTTCCCGCTTATTCAGTGAGGAGATTCCAAATGAATTCACTGACTTGATTTCTGATTATCTACAGGATGTACTCAAAAATAAATCCGAACATAAAGGATGGAAAATCCCGGAAACCACCCTAATTTATCCTTGGATTCAACGTATGTTTCCTGATATCAAGTATATCCATTGGGTACGCGACCCAAGGGATGGTATTCTTAGTGGACACAAAACTGATGATCTTCGGGATTTTGGTATTCAGTATGAATTGACTGATGATATTAGGAAGCGGCGAGCAATCTCTTGGTATTATCAGTATCAGTTAATGAAAGCAACACCAGAACCTAAAAATTTGATTAAGATTCGTTTCGAAGATTTTGTCCTACACCAAGAAGAGGTACTAGAGAAATTAGAAGACTTCTTGGGATTTCCATTAGGTCGTATCATCGTGCGTAGAGCACCTGTCGAACGATGGAAACAGGATGCGAATCATCAGGAGTTAGATTTCTTACAGAATGCCTTAAAAGAAAATGGCTATCAGTAGATGTTGATTACTAGCAAGTTCGGATTGGTTTTAATTAACTGTAGCTAGTACAAAACATTCAGACAGAACTACATCTAATAATATTCTTTTCCCTTCCGATGTATTGCTGTCCCTCTCTTATTTTGGGTTCATAAATCAAATCTTGATGGGTTGAGTTATTAATAGCCTGTTCTTGGTGGCCAAATTTGGAATTTAAGTTATTTGATTGAAATAGCTACTGCTAGTAAGATGAACCCAACAGCTGAGATCATAGTTTTGCCGTTTTTGTTTTTATAACAAACTATCGAAACGACATACCCCTTAAGTGAGGTTGGACATGTTTGAACAAAAAATCGTGCGAATTGAGCAGGCTAATTTACTTGGCGAGCGCCCGCGAAAGGCAGGATGCAATTCGCGTTTGGGAGAACATGGTCTGTATGTTCGACCTAGTATTGTTACTATCACTACAGACCAAGGTGCTTTTGGGTTTGGAGCCTCTCGTATCAGTCAATCTGAGGCTGAAAAAATATTGGGTAAATCCGTCGGTGAGATTTTTCAAAATGATCCAAAACGAGTACAGGACGGATTTAAGCCAATTGAATTTCCCATTTGGGATTTGGTTGGACAGCTTACTGGCAAGCCCGTTTACTCTTTGGTTGGATCAAATCAAGATGAAGAATTCACCGCGCCTTGTTACGATACATCCTTGTACATTGATGATCTACACTTAGCTGATCACTGTGAGGCTGCTGACTTGATAGCTCAGCAAGCACAACAAGGAATGGATAGGGGTCATACTGCCTTCAAGATCAAAATTGGTCGTGGTGCCATGCACATGGATTTATCCGATGGAATGCAAAGAGATATCATGGTCATCAAGGCAGTGCGACAGAATGTTGGTCAATCAGCAACTATCTTGCTCGATGCCAACAATGGTTATAATCTCAATTTGACCAAGACAGTTTTAGCCGAAACTGCTGATGATAAAATTCACTGGATAGAAGAAGCATTTCACGAAGATAATCGCCTGTATGAAAACCTTAAGGATTGGATGCATAAACATAGTATTCAAACTCTGGTTGCAGATGGTGAGGGTGAAGCCTCAAACAGATTGTTGGATTGGGCGGAGGCTGGCCTAATAGATGTAGTTCAATATGACATCTTTAGTTATGGCTTTTCACGTTGGCTTGATCTAGGGCAAAAATTGGATAGCTGGAACGTACATACGGCACCACACCACTACGGTGGCTACTATGGTAACTTCGCCTCTGCACATCTGAAAAATGGCATTCGAAATTTTAAATTTGTGGAGTGGGATGCAGCTGCAGTTTCGGGTATTGATGATTCCAGTTATAAAATTCAGAATGGACAAGTTCTAGTTCCGAATCGACCGGGTTTTGGCCTAATATTAGAAAAATCAGTTTTCCATCAGGCGGTCGCAAAGAATGGTTTCTCCGTAGAACTTTAATAATTAGTAAAATGACGTGGCACTCTCTAATTCAATCTAATCAGCGTTTGATTTGTGTCGTAGGGGATCGGAGCTATGATCTTTGTCTAGCTCTTTTGAAAGTTGTTGAAACAATTGGCCGATCTTCCGCTGAAATATTTCGTCAGCAAGAACCCTCCAGCTGGACAGTTGGCGACCTGAATCATAGTAATGTCTACTTTCAATTTTCTGCTGGTGGTTACGAAACTAGTGGAAAAAGCTATACGTTAGTTGATTTTCCGACTTCAGCCAATGCTATGAAAATGTTAGCTACGGGAGCCTTCGGTTCTTCTAATCGGCTAGCCGGGACTCCAATCGTCTCAGCTGTGATTTTAGCCATCAATGTGGAAAATGGATTAACAACAAATCTGATTCAGGTTGCAGAGCTAGCAACAGCAGTTGGTGTCAGACCTATATTAGCTTTCATTGATCAGCCCAAATCTCTAGATGATGCAGAATTAATTGAAATGTGTCAGATTGAGGTTTCGGAAGGTATCGATATTTACCCTGAACATGTCTTGATAGGCAATACCGAATTAATTCTTGATCGTCAAGTTGCCAATTATAGTACACCTGAGTTTCAACCAATTATTAACTTGATTGAATTACTCAACCAAAGTTTAGGACCTCACCCTAATTTAGCACAGCGACCTCTTTTTGCTCCTATTTACCAAGTTGATGATCAACAGGATGAAATTAGTATTTTGACTTGTCAAGTCAAACAAGGTACTTTGTTTACAGGGCAAGCAGTGGATATTATCGGATTTGGGGACCGGATCCGTACTGAATGTATCCGAGTCAGAGAGCAGGATACTGATGACTTGTTGACTGCCCAGGTTTACGCTGAACCTGGTTGGGTACGAGCTGGGCAGTGTATCACTACACCGAAAAAAATGCGTTCTCACGTCCAGTTTTCAGCTGTGATTTATGCTTTAACGGTTGAAGAAGCCAAACTACATCTACCACTTGTGGATCAAGACGAAATTTTAGTCAGTTTCTGGTCTCTGAAGACAGCTGCTCGGTTAATTTTCGAGCAGGAAGATTCTATTTTATCGCCATCAGTTGACGATGAGATTAAGATTGGCATTGGCGAATTTTTGCTGGAAGAATTAGTCCCTCTGAACATTGGTTCTTCATTTGAGATTTATAAAATGGAGCAGCTGGTGGCAATCGGAACAGTAATTAAAACTATTGACTAGGATCTATTATCTCTGTAGCATCTGCCAATCACTTTTCTAGCCAATGATTAAATATCAAGAGAATTTTTGCTGACTGTCAAATAATGACTGATGAACGATAGAAAAAGTATCTGTCAAGAGATTGCGAAAACAATATGAAAAATGGGAATTTCGTTCTGTGCAACCAAATAATTTTCTTTCTATCGCTTCACTCACTATTATTGGGTAATATCTTAATCCTTGGTAATTTCATTTGATGAGTTTAATATGACTCTATGTAATTGAATTTGGAGCAAAATTTTGGATATAGTCGTTAGCCGTTCGGGCGTACCGCTGAGTAAGGTAAAATGTCGCATGCTAGCATTGGACCTAGATGGAACACTGCTGAACAGTAACCACGAAGTTAGCCTACATAACATTAAGATTTTGAATACGGTCGAGCAGCAAGGTACTTTAGTTATCTTAGTTTCAGGACGTATGCATCAATCAATGTTGCCTATTAGTCAGCAGATTGGATTACAGAATCCAATAATTTCTTATAACGGTGGGATGGTCAAGCACCCAAAGACCGGTGACGTAAGCTTTCACCTACCTGTTCCTCGTTCATTGGCTGTTCGTCTTATTAAGTATTGTCAAAAAGCCAAATTACATCTCAATTTTGGTTGGAACGATCAGCTATACGTCAGACAACGTAATCATTGGAGCGATCTCTACGAAAGTCGAACTGGTGTGTCCGCTGAAGCAACAGGCGATTTGCTAAAATTACCTGAGGCAGAGCCCACAAAAATGCAGGTTTTGGCAGATCCAGCAAAAATCCCTAACTTACTAAAACAATTTGAGGATACTTTTGGCTCAGATCTTTATATCACTCGGACTCAACCTGAATATATCGAATTCATGAACCCAAGAGTTTCAAAAGGACTAGCCATTACCTCACTAGCTAATCAACTTGGCATTCCAATCTCCGAGACTATGGCTTTTGGTGATGGGTTCAACGACGAAAGTATGTTAAGGGTTGCGGGTCATAGCGTGGCCATGGAAAATGCAGAAGAAGAAATAAAAAACATTTGTGATTACATTACAGCTAGTAATGATCAAGATGGTGTGGCACTCGCTATAGAACAGCTTATTTTAGTTTAAACCATGCTTGAATTAGCAATTTTTCACTAGACACAAAAAGTATATATCATTATTCTCCTACGGAATAAATTAAATCATTAGAACCAACAAACACTTGTGCTGATTTTGTGAATAATTTGAATTTTATTTTTCGTTTTGGGTTGATTCTCAGTATTTTCATCACTTTAGTTGTGAATTCTGTTGAGGGACAATGGTTATTAGTTCCAATGGATACAGCCCAGAAGAACCATCTGAAGGCGTATGGATTGACTTATTGGACACTAGAGACCCCGCGCAATTATACCGCTAAGTGGTTATTAAATTTTCGGGGAGGAGCATTTCTTTTACAATCCTCATCAGACGTAGTACAGAGGTCTAAGGAGATGGGGGTTTCTGTTGAACAAATTTCTGATCAAGATTATGTTGCTATTCAACAAGAGATGGACCTTGCCAATATGGATGAGATCTTACTAGAAAAAGCTCCTAAGATCGCCGTTTACCGACCACCAGATGATAGCCCTTATCGTGATCCCTGGGATGATGCTGTCAAAATTGCATTAGAGTATGCTGAAATCCCCTTCCAATCTATTTGGGATGAAGAACTGATCAGTGGTACTTTTTTTACAAACAAGTACGATTGGCTCCATCTTCACCACGAAGACTTTACTGGTCAATATGGAAAGTTTTATGCTTCTTTCAAAACTGCCATTTGGTATCAACAAAGGGTAAGGATGTTTGAGCAAGCAGCTCAGAAAGCCGGTTTTAATCGAGTCGCCGAATACAAAGGACATATCGCTAAGTTGATCCGGGACTACGTTGCGAATGGTGGTTTTATTTTTGCTATGTGTTCAGCCCCAGAAACTATGGATATTGCTTTGTCAACTAAAGCTGGAATGGTTGACATTGTCAGTGCCGAATTGGATGGAACTCCAGTCGAAAATAACTATCATAGCAAGCTTAACTTTCAGGAAACATTCTGTTTTCACAATTTTAGTCTGCACACTTCTGCCAACCGATATGAGTTTTCCAATATTGACAATCCGAAACCTGACCTCAATGCTTTGTCCCAAGTTGAAGATTTTGTGTTGTTTCAATTCGCGGCTAAACATGACCCAATTCCCACAATGTTGACTCAAAACCATGTCAGCCGAGTACCCGGTTATTTAGGACAAACTACATCTTTCAATAAAAGTACGATCCGGGATACTGTAGTGATATTGGGAGAAATAGACGGAACCAATTATGCCAAATATCTTCATGGGAAACTGGGTAAAGGAACTTTCACATTTTTGGCCGGACACGATCCGGAAGATTATCGGCATTTGGTCGGTGAAGGTCAAGTGCCAACCAACCTCGATTTACACAAGCATTCTGCGGGTTACCGCTTGATTCTCAACAATATCCTGTTTCCAGCCGCTAAGAAAAAGCCCAAAAAAACCTAGTCATAGTAACTTTCCATACACTTCTATTTTATTTTGAACAGAGCTATGGCCGAGTGACATAAAGTCCAGTTTTTTGTTGCAATTTTTTGTCACATGCGTTATATTGGCTGGGTCGGGTGTGGATTTTCACCCTTCTTATGAGAAAATTACTTTCAAGGAGAATATATAACGTGCGTAAAAGCATACTTTCAATTACTCTGAGTGTTGCTGTTTTAACACTATTTCTAACACTATCAACAATTGCTATTGCTGGCATAGGCGGAGATCCAGTTATCCTGACAGGTGACGATGCTCTGACAGACGCCGAAGCGCGTGGATTACCAAAGCTAGAGCAAGATCGTCCTGATGCTCCATGGATTACCAAATGGTATATGCCTGGACCCTACACCAACAATGGTGGTTTTGCTGTTTCTGGTCCTATTGATATCATCAAAGATGCTAGTGGTGGAGCTTTAACTCAAGAATCTTTGTCAACTGTTGATGGTTTGTTGAAAACCCAAACAACTAAGTTGGATTTTGGTGCTGACAATGGTGGATCCGAAGAATGGACAGTTAAAACAATTGATCCTGCTGACGGTAATAACATGTCAACCATCTATGATAAAGCAGACGAGAGTAATTTCGACACTTGGGCTATTATTGTTATTGAATCCCCAAAAGATCACGTTGCTGTGATGTCCCCAGCTCAAGATGACTTTGCTCAAATTTGGGTCAATGGTGACAAGTATCATAACGATTCCAAATGGACTGGTGGCGCGACCAAAGTAAACTATGATATACCAATTAGCTTGAATGAAGGCGCTAATGTATTATTGTATCGTTGTGGTGAATCTGGTGGTTCTGACTACTTCAATTTGCACTTAGATGATGCAACCATGAATGCCGTCTCTATCTTCCCTAAAGATTCTACCGATAAAGACAGCTTCTTCAAAGAAATCAGCTCTATTGTTACAGCTGTTGATTCTAAGCACAAGCTGCCCGTCGTTTGGGGTGAAGTTAAGGCAAGACGGTAAAGTAAGCTAAAAAATGAGTTATGCTGTGATTTGACAAATCACGGCCTACAGAAAAGGACACCTCTCTCGTAGAGTGTGTCCTTTTTTATTTACTGTTTAGATCGTTTCAGGAGATTTTTGTACTAACTCGTCTCGGCTTTTTGCCAAAGGTGAAGATGAGCGATGGTTGCGGTACTGGTCTGCTGCTTGTTTTCGAACAATGAATAAATCTTCTTGTTCCTTGATTAATTGGTCACCTTCAAGTAATGGTACTTCTACTTTTCGTATACTGGTTGATAAGTTTACCGTTGCTTTACAAGGTTGAAGAAGTGTCAATATCCATCCATTATCTTTGACTTGTCGACGGAACTTGGTTGAAATGTCTATGGATTGTATTTGAGCCACATTGACAATTGTCACACTCTCGGCTTCAATTATGTCTTCGCCCGTCGTCTCACTAGTCGAATTGTTTTCTACCCTTTCCATCACTTCTTTTTCTGACATCCTGGTATCCTTTTTATGCTCGTTGGAGGTAAATCTTTGCTGATTATTCTTATAACTGGGCGAGTATATCAAACAAGTTCAGCGGAATCAAAAATTTAGGATTTTTCTAATTAAACTAATCAATCTTAGTTCGACTTGACACTATTTGCCTTTTAGGTTACAATCCCCTCCATTTTGCTAACGAAGGTAAAAGTTAGGCACAAGATCGGCTGGTGACAATTGGAGTAAATAATTAACATGTATTCACAACCAATTCCTGAAAAATATTATAAGCTTACCCAACAAGAAATCGATGAACGGATTCTGGCTCACAAAGCCGAACTGGGAGAAAAGTTAGTAGTTTTGGGGCACCACTACCAGAGAGATGAAGTCATCCAGTTTGCTGACTACCGAGGAGATTCCTTCAAGTTGTCTCAACTGGCAGCTAGTCGATCTCAAGCTGACTACATTGTTTTTTGTGGCGTGCATTTTATGGCGGAAAGTGCAGATATTTTGAGTGCGTCGCATCAAAAAGTTTCCTTACCTGATATAAATGCCGGTTGCCACATGGCTGACATGGCGGATTTGGACTTAGTCGAAGATTGTTGGGAACAGTTGACCGATGTTTGTGGAGACAATACTGTTCCTATCACTTATATGAATTCAGCTGCTGACCTGAAGGCGTTTTGCGGAGAAAATGAAGGGGCTGTCTGTACGTCGTCTAACTCTTCCGCTATCATGGACTGGGCTTTTAACAAAAAAGAGAAATTGCTTTTTTTTCCTGATGAGCATTTAGGGCGAAATACAGGTGTAGCTCACGGTATAAATTTAGAAGACATGATTCTGTGGAAGCCAAATGAGGAAATGGGTGGGAATAGTGAAGAAGAAGTCGAAAAAGCCAAATTGATTTTATGGCAGGGTAACTGTCCGATTCACCAGCTATTCACTCCTAAGCAAATTAATCGGCTTCGTCAGGATGTGCCTGGAATTCAAATCTTAGTTCACCCTGAATGTCGATACGAGGTAGTACAGATGGCTGATCTAAGTGGTTCAACGGCCTATATTATCAAGGTTATAGAAGAAGCTCCCGCTGGTTCAAAATGGGGAATAGGTACTGAAATGCACTTAGTTAACCGTCTGGCTGACCAACATCCGGATAAGTGGATTACGTCAATTGATCCTAATATGTGTCTATGTACTACCATGAACCGTGTTGATGCTCCCCATTTGTTGTGGACACTGGAAAATTTGTTAGATGACGAAGTTATCAATCATATAACTGTTGAACCCGATATTTCTTACTGGGCCAAGGTGGCTCTGGATCGAATGTTGCAAATTGTTTAGCTAAGATCTTGATTTTAAATTGGCTATGGCGCGTTGTCCTTCTTCTATCCAAGGTCGTTTAAACGGTTTATCTAGTTTTTTACCGGGAGGGCCAACCACTAGAATATAGGCTCTGCGCTGTTGATCAGTTAGGTTTGGACCTGAATAATGTAGGGTTCGACAGTGGTGAAAGGTGGCTCCACCTAATGGAATAGGGCAAGCAACGGCTTGGTCAGGATTCACTTCATCGGTTACCAACGCATGAACTAAAGGATCATCGTCTACGTGCCGATGAGGAAGGACGTCTTGCAGGTGAGAACGGGGAATAAACTGCATACAACCACTTTCTAGTGTAGCAGGGTCTAGAGGCAACCAAGCACTCAATCGATGAGCCATTTCATGTGGGTTCCAATAGGCTTCATCCTGATGCCAAGGTGTTTCTCTCCCGTATTGAGCGGGTTTTAGAATCATGTGCCCACCACCATTGATATTTTCTTTTTCAACCCCAAGTAGCTTAGCACTAATTTTTACAGTGTTGTGGAAATAGATTGTTTCTCTTAATTCAGGGAATCGAGATTCAGGTCCAAGAACTTGAGGTAGTACGTCTGGTCCTTGATGAGAACGTCGACCTCCCAAGTCAAAATAATTTCCTTCGTTTTCTCCCCATCGATCGTTGAATAGTTGATCATATAAGCCCCTCATCCAATCGATCTCTTCATCAGTAGTAATTTGGTTTATACTCAAAAATCCGTTTTCTTGGAAAAACTTTATCTCTTCTTCTGTCACATCAATCTCAAATTGATCTTTCATAGTTAGTTCCTTCGTTGAATCTATTAAATAAAATATGTGATTAGACATTCGGCAAAACCGAATCTGAGTTTCTCTTTCGCTGTGTTTTTGAAACTTATCAATTGTCTAAGAGCAACGAATCCCTGATTACCTACTCGTCAAATTTATGAATTCAGAGTATTTGAAAAAATTGGAATTGGGTCGAATGGGACAACCATTGCTTATAAAAACACTTAAAACTTATTAAGCAATAATAAGATCATCTAACTAACATTACTAGCATTGTTATTACCATCTAATTGCTTAACAACTTCTTTGGCTGCGTTTAGGATGGTACTTAACTCCACTTCGGTAACTGATCTTACATCTAGCCATAGCTGATCATCTCGTATACGGCCTATTATTCCTGACAAACGAAATAATTTAGCGATTTGGGTTGTCGAAAACTGCTTCGAATGAATGACTACAGCAATGCTGGACAATTGGTCAATTGGTAATGAACCGCTGCCAATTTGAGCCGAAGATTTTACAACCTCGATTTTGGCATGATCAGCCAAAATTACCGATAATCTATTGGACAAGTGATCAGCTAAAATCCTCAGCTCAGATATTGAACGTGTGTATCGCCATAACATCGGAAGACGGTTAAGTAGATCCTTGGGATTAAGGTATTGACGAAGTGTTGCTTCCAAAGCGGATAATGTTAGTTTATCTACTCTCAGTGCACGCATCAGAGAATGCTGACGAACTCGAGTTATAAGATCTTTTTTTCCTATGATTAGACCCGCCTGTGGGCCACCCAATAGCTTGTCACCACTAAAAGTCAAAATATCAACCCCCTTAGCTAATCGGTCTTTCACCACAGGCTCGGCAGGCAATCCGAAATCTGTTAAATCAATTAAAGATCCACTACCTAAATCTTCAAAAACTGGAATTTGGTACTCATGACCCAATTCAGCCAAGTCCTCAATCGGTGGTACGGAGTGAAATCCAACTACTGCATAGTTACTAGGATGAACTTTCAGTAGTAGTCCTGTATTCTCGTTAATAGCTTCTTGGTAGTCTATTAAATGTGTTCGATTTGTAGTACCTACTTCTCTCAGAATTGCACCACTTTCAGACATGACTTCTGGGATTCGGAAAGAGCCGCCAATTTCGACTAGCTCACCCCTTGAAATAATAACTTCTTTACCTGCTGCTAATGTTGTTAGGACAAGCAAAACAGCGGCGGCATTATTATTAACAACAGTTGAATCTTGGCACTCAGTTAATTGTTGCAATAGGTTTCCAGTAATTCGGTCGCGATGTCCTCTCTTTCCTGTAACCAAGTCATATTCCAAATCAACATAATGGCTAGCGACACGCTGGAGGTTCTCAATTGCCTCCGCAGGTAATAAACTTCGACCCAAATTAGTATGAGTGATAGTTCCAGTACAGTTGACTACGGTTTGTATCGATGAACTGAGCTCAGACTGTATTTTTTGCGTCACCCATATTACATATTCATTCAATTCAGGTAAGTTAGTTTCGTTATTTAAAATTTTTTGTCTAACTTCATTTATTACCTGACGTAGGATCAACACAATAAGTCTTCGGTCAAATTTGGTTAGCAAATCAACGAATTCATCACTAGATAGAATTTGCTCCAGAGATGGTAGTTGTTGCAGGGCAGATTTTTGATAAGTTGAGAGTTTCACCATTGAACCAACAGGCTATCTATTAATCTGGATTGATGGGATTTTTACGAATGGAAGAGTACTAGTGGATTATATTGTGTTACTGCTTTGATTATCAGTTTGGTACAATATTTTATTCTCAAGTCTAACCAGTCTATTTTTCTTTCAATGTTACTTGACAGTTTTATGTTACTTTCAAAAGCTTGTTAAGTATAACAAAACTATGGAGATATAGACTAATAATTTCCTATTGCTAGTCTGCTGGATTCTACCATATCATAATAAGTAGACAACAAATTAACTTTAAAGTGAATCATGAAAATCTCTTTAGCTACCTTAACTCTCATCAGCTCATTTTTACTAACTACTACTGCTAGTGTGAAGGGTGTTGAATCCCAGGTAGAGCACGGTTATGTCAAAAATAATGGCGTCAAAATTCACTATGCATCTTTGGGAACAGGCCCGCTAGTTATAATGATTCACGGCTTTCCAGACTTCTGGTATACTTGGAGATATCAGATGAAGGGATTATCAAATCACTTTCGAACAGTTGCTGTTGATTTACGAGGTTATAATTTAAGCGATAAACCAAAAGGTGTTGACCAGTATTCTATGGACATCTTGGTTCAAGATATTGTGTCAGTGATACGTCAGTTATCCGGTCCAGTTGATCAAAAGGCCATTGTAGTTGGGCATGACTGGGGTGGAGCGATAGCTTGGTCCTTAGCTATGAATGAACCTGATTTAGTTGAACGTTTAGTGATCTGTAACTTACCTCATCTAAGAGGTTTGAGACGTGAATTAAGTAATAACCCAGAGCAGCAAGCAAATAGTCAATATGCACGTAACTTTCAGCAGCCAGATGCACATAATTACCTGACGGCAGAAAGGTTAGCTGAATGGGTAAGTAACCCAAATGACCGACAGAAGTATATCACAGCCTTTAAACGTTCTGACTTTGAATCTATGCTGAACTACTATAAAGCAAATTACCCACGCCCCCCATACACTGTCGATCTACGGACACCAGTAATCAAAGTAAAGTGCCCTGTTTTGATGTTTCACGGCTTAGATGATCAAGCTTTATTACCAAGTACACTCAACAATACTTGGGATTGGATTGATAATGAGTTGACCTTAGTAACCATTCCAAATATTGGACATTTTATACAACAAGAAGCACATCAGCGGGTAACCCAAGTTATGCGTCGGTGGTTATTGGAGTCATCGCCGTCCAACTAGGAGTTTACCAAACCATTGAAAAACGATTTTTTTGTTCCGTTGAACCATCCGAATGACTTCAAATGATTAATCCTTACCTTAAAGAAGAGCGCGAATATCCGTTAACTACTGTAAAGCGTCTGGCGATGCAACTTCAGGCCGAAGGGCATGATATCATTGACCTGACTATTGGCGATCCACAAGATGAAACTTTCGATGGAGCTAGACTCGCCATCCAAGATTTTATGACTGATAATTGCGTGTCTCAGTACCCGTTGGCCACGGGTTCGCTCGATTATTTGCAAGCTGTTGCTGATTGGGTTGAAAAACATTACCAACTTAAATTAGAACCAATCAAGCATATTTTCTCTAGCAATGGTAGTAAAGAAGCCATTTTTCTATTTGCCCTTACTTTCGATTGGTCAATAGCGAACAAAGAAATTTGGTTTTCCTCAATTAGTTATCCAGTCTATGAGGCCTCAGCTCGTACAGTAAATGCTCCAATTCGAAAATTACCCGTTGATCATTCATCAGGATTTTTTCCTGATTTAGACGCTATTTCTGAACAACAGTGGGAAAAATGCCGCCTGTTTTGGCTAAATTCACCACATAACCCAACCTCAATGACAGTTGACCGGAGTTATTATCAACACTTGCTTTCATTAGCTGACAAGTATGGTTTTATTGTTTGTTCAGATGAGTGTTACAATGAACTTTACCAAGATAATAGGCCTGTGTGTAGCCTTGACTTCAGCCAATCAGATCGCTGGGTAGCTTTTCGCTCGTTATCTAAACGAAGCCACATGACAGGTTTTCGAATTGGTGCTGTTCTGTCTCGGAATGAAGAAATTATGAAGTACTTCCGGCTTTGCCGATCGCCCGTCGGTGTTGGGATGCCAACATACAATCAATTAGCCGGAATTGCAGCTTGGAAGGATGAAACTCACGTTCAGCGAAATAGATTAGAATATCGACAAAAACGAAAGCTGATTAGTTCCATATTAACTGAAAAAGGATTTGAGATTCATGGAGGACAAGACGGGTTTTACTTTTGGTTATCTCATCCTGATTATCCAACAGCGACCCAACTTTGTAACCTCTTTCTACAGCAGGGAGTTTGTGTCACACCAGGAACTGCTTTTGGCAGTGATGGTGAAGGCTACGCTCGCCTCGTATATTGTATTTCTATGGACTTATGCCTAAAATTGAATGATCGATTAAACCAGTTGTTAACATGAAATTGATTTCCCTTCTGTTTGATATACTCAATATTCCATCGCCAACCTTTCAGGAACAAGCTGTAACGCAATTTATTGAAGACTGGCTTGACCACCGGATACCAAACCTATTTGTCCGGCGACAGGGTAATAATCGTATTTTTTCATTGCCATTGATCGAAAATCTGCCACATATTGCGCTGGTTGGTCACTCCGATGTGGTACCACCTCATTTTTGTCCGTATCAACGATCACAGCGCTTGCATGGACCGGGCGCCTCAGATATGCAGGGGAGTTTAGCTGTTTTTGCCTTTTTGATGTATGACTTTTCTCAGATTGTGGATCGTCAGTTTAATTTTTCTTTCATTCTATATGATGCCGAAGAAGGTACACCAATTGAGCAAAATGGTCTTCATAAGCTAATTGAGACTGAGTCGGATTTCATACGGAGCATTGACTTATCTATCGTCGGTGAACCAACTAATGGAGAAGTCCAAATTGGCTGTGTGGGAAGTTTACACGCCCAAGTCATAGTTCAGGGGCAAGCTTGTCATTCAGCTCGTCCTTGGGATGGACAAAATGCTTTGTATAATGCAATTCCTTTTATTAAAGAAATATCAGAAATTACACCAGTAAAACAGGTGGTTGGTGGTGTTGATTTTTTTGATGTGCTTAATATTACCGAAAGCCAGAGTCAAAATGGCCGGACAACGATTCCTGGTGAATGGACATGTAACATTAATTACCGTTATGCTCCCGGTCGAGATATGATCGAAGCGGAATCAAAGTTTGATAGTTTATTCCGGCAGGCAGCATCTATAGCTACTGATTCGATTAATTACAAGATTGTCGATCATGTACCAGCGGCTCAGATCATCGAGAATCACCTATTTAATCAAGTCATTTCTTGGTCTGGAGCTACAATAACCGCCAAACAAGCGTGGACTGATGTGGCTCAGCTAAATGGTATTGGTGTTCCTGCTTTTAATTTTGGACCAGGCTTGACATCTCAGGCTCATAAACCTGACGAATATATCTTAGTTGAAGACGTATTAAATTATCACCAATTGTTACAAGGATTGGCCAACCTCAACGTAACAGCCAATCAAAGATATCAGGAGAACTAAATTGACTAATCAACAGATTATGATAAGTGTTGGTATACGACGCAGCCGAAATCAACAAACATTAGATGTCACATTTCTAAAACCACAACAAATATCGACAAATGATTTGAGCCAATTGGGTCTTGATTTGCCCGCTGAAAATGGCTTTATATTATTGACTAAGAAAGATCTGGAGGGCTTGAGCCATCATTTTGCACAATTGACCAGCATATCGAAAGACTTTACAAAGGGCGTAGCTCAGATTGCTTCACAATCTGATGCAACCCGGACAAATGATTATCATGATATTGATAATATTTTAATGATTCTTCATGATTCCA
>JAYZAL010000005.1:0-112683 GCA_036339735.1 Candidatus Poribacteria bacterium | reverse complement strand
TCGCCCAGTGGATCATCGTAACCGTTTGGTACTAGTTCCCTACTGTCAGGTACTACTTGCTTCCATATTGCATCTCCAGGTTCTCTTATTAAGCTTAAGTAATAAGGATTAACTCGGATAGGGAATTCTTCATGAACACGTCGAAGTTCCTCTAGGTCAAGTTCAAAATCAGGAAAATGAGCCACCAATTTTTCTGGTGAGTTTACAGTATTTCGAACCAATTCTTTCCATTCCATGATGATTATTTATTTCCCATGGTTATTACTGATGATTCGGCAATTGACAGCAAAGAAACCTGTTCGATTTTATCCCCTTTACGCAGTTCATTTACCACTTCTATTCCTTCAGTGACCCGGCCAAACGAAGTATATTGTCCATCCAGATGTGGAGCAGAATCCAAACAAATATAAAATTGACTTCCTGCTGAGTGGGGATTTCCAGAACGAGCCATAGCCAGAACACCCAATTCGTGCTTGGGCATCTTCTTTCTAAGACGTCTTTGTTTGAATTCTCCTGAAATTTTCCACCCAGGGCCGCCTGTGCCATCTCCTTTCGGGCATCCCCCCTGAATCACGAAGCTTGGTACATGGCGATGAAAAGTCAACCCATCATAGAACTTATCATTGATTAAGCGTAGGAAGTTGTCTACTGTTTTTGGAGCAGCTTCAGGAAATAATTCAAGCGTAATTTGCCCTTTGGAGGTTTGAATTCGAAAGTGCGGGTTAAGATGTTCTTCATTTTCGTCGGCCATCTTTGAATCAGATTTAAATATAGGCATGTTCTGAATTGTTTTTGACTTTGGTGGGTTACGTTTTGCTGTCTGCTAACTCGGAAGGCAATTCTACACCAAAAACCTTGTTATTGCAAGTTCTCCTAGAATAGTTGTCTTTTCTAAGTTTCTCTGTATGATTTTTGAAAATTGCCTTGTTAAATGTTATTCTCATGAACGAGTCTTTTAGGAAAAACAGAAAATTTTTGAACGGTTTTTATGGCAAATTGTATTTTGATGGTTACGTGCAAAGACCAAGAAGGCATCCTAGCTAATGTCACTAATTTTATATATCACCATAATGGAAATATTATTAACTTAGAACAACACACTGACACTAAAAGTAAGCTTTTTTTTATGCGATTGGAGTGGTCTCTAACAAAATTTCGCATTCAGGATTCCGAAATTGAGTGCCGATTGAATAACCTATTTCAGGATGTTGGTATTCAAGTCTTCGAGAGCAAATTATGGTTTAGTGAAAATAAGTTAAGATTAGCGGTTTTTGTTTCAAAATATCAACATTGCTTGTATGACCTACTGTTACGTAACCAATCCGGTGAATTAGACTGTGAAATCCCATTGGTTGTGAGTAACCATTCCGATGCTAGCAATGTAGCAAAACATTTTGGTGTTAATTTTGTTGAGATACCGATATCAGCCGATACTAAAGTAGATGCCGAACAAAAGCAATTAGAATTGTTAGCCGAAAACAGAATTGACTTTATTGTTCTTGCTCGTTACATGCAGATTTTAAGTGGTGAATTCGTTAATTGTTATCCATCTAGAATTATTAACATTCATCATTCTTTTTTGCCAGCTTTTGCAGGCGCGAAACCATATACACAAGCTTACTCAAAGGGTGTTAAGATCATTGGTGCGACGTCACATTTCGTTACTGATCAGCTTGATGAAGGACCTATCATAGCACAGGATACGCTAAAAATATCACACAGAGACACAGTATCAGATTTAGTAACAAAGGGAAAAAATGTGGAGCGGCAGGTGCTGGCTGAAGCTGTTCGGTTGTATGTCGACCACCGAATATTTGTTCATGGTCGAAGAACAATTATTTTATAGCTTTCCTTATCTTGACAAAGCTAAGCTCGAATTGTAAGATAGTTTCCTGTTCCTTTCCTTAATTTTGGGTTGTTCCTGTTGCCAAAGAGAAAAAAAATAGATTTTCGGTTATTGTCAGTAATTTCTGTTCATCGTTTCTCTTTTTTACTAATCGCTTTGGCTCTCTGTTTTTGCGGATGCGATAGCAAATCTACAGGACCAATTTCTACGCCTAATATAAGACTCGTCTCAACAGCATTGGATTTGGTCTCTGAAGGTGAGTACCATCAGGCATTACCACATTTGGAAAACTATGCTGATCAAATTACCGTACGTGGTGTTGAGAATGGTCTTATTCAATTGCGGGAGGATTCTACACCCAATAATTTAGGATTACACCCGACCGAAGTTTTACACCTACTAGCTTTTGTATATGAAAAGGTTGGCGAAGATGAAAAAGCATTAAACTATTATTTATTGGCTGCAGATTCTAAAAATCTCTTGGTTGATTATGCTCTTCACCATCAAGCAAAATTATACAAGCAGTATGATTATCGGGAAGAATCGATCTTATCTTATACTCGACTGACTCAGAATTATCCGACATATCCGGGAAGTATAACGGCTGAATTTCAATTGGCAAAGATCTACTTGCAGGACAATGATTTTTCGGCATTGATGCCGATGCTCGAAAAACTAAAGGACGAATCAACTCCGGTTAACCAAAGGCGAGCTAAGTTATTAATAGCTGAATCATTGGTCAAACAAAGTAAATGGAACGAGGCGTATCAAGTTTGTAGTCAGCTAATCGCGGAAAAATCATCAGACTGGGTTGCCTGGGAAGCACTAGTGCAAATTAGTAGAATCCGTAGATCTGTAACTACAATTCTTCCTAATAGTGATCAGCTTATGCACCACGCGATGGTTTACTATCACAATCGGCATTTTACCCGCTGCCGGTCAATTTTACGGTCAATCATTAAAAAATCAGGTCAAAATCAGAAAATTGCTGGTCATGCCGCGTACCAAATCGGTTATAGCTTTTATCGACAACGTCAATATAGTAATGCAATCCACTGGTTCAGAAGAGTAATAAACACTTATTCTTCCAGTGATTACTTAACTCGTGCTTATTACCGTTTAACTGTTTGTTATCGTAGAAAGGGATTTACTACCCGTGCTGAAGTTAATCTAAAGATCTTTATTAAAAAATATCAGTGGAGCCAGTTAATACCTGATGCTTTGTATGATCTAGGACGTATCTATGAAAGGAAAAAGCAGTATTCAAATGCAATCCGTTGTTATCAACAGCTAGTTGATAACCACCAACGAAGTCGACTGGTACAGCGAACTTACTGGCAAATGGGTTGGTCGCAGTTCAAATCAAATCTTTGGAAGGATTGTTTAAAAACCTTTGATATCTTACAACGCAAGTATCCAAATGACACTTATGCATTAGTGGCTGAATACTGGAAGGCCAAGTGTTATCTTCGTATGGATAAAAAAACGCTGGCCGAGACTAATTTTCGTCGAGTTGCACAAAAAAAACGTTGGTATTACAGTGATCTTGCAACCCAACGATTATTCAACTCAAAAATTACTCGTCTGAACAGTTATGACAATGGTCTTGCTTGGCTGGAATTAAATAAAAAAAAATCTGTTCGTGTAGAACGACTAATGAGATTTGGTATGTTCGAAGATGCGATTGCTGAATTAGAATCAGATTTTCGTTCTTCGGACAAGATGGATCGGATTAATCACATCTATAATTTGATGGTTTGCCATCAAACTATAGGAAACTACCAAACAGCTTATAGCTATGCTGATCAGCTAAAAAGCTTTCCACAGCTAAAGAATGATAGCGGACAACTTCCAATTCAGCTATATAAAACATTGTACCCATTCCATTATGCCGATGAAATTATTAAAAATGCAAAAGATTACAATATTGATCCGCTTTTTGTCGCAGCTATGATTCGAGAAGAGAGTCGATACAATGCTGATGTCGTATCACCCGCTGGTGCTCGAGGACTAATGCAGGTAATGGTTCCGACAGGAAGAGTCATTGCAAAGAAAATTAAGTTTCCTGATTTCAAAGGTGAAATGCTCTTCGACCCAAAAGTCAATATTCAATTTGGGACCTGGTACATGAGCGATCTAATGCGCCAGTTTAACAACAACTATTCTTTGGTGGCAGGTGCCTACAATGGTGGGCCTACTCGGATCAAAGGATGGCTACAAAAAGCTAAACCAGAAAAAGTTGAAGCTCTCTCTCAAGCCACTATTATCTCACAAATTGATATGGACGAATTTGTGGAAAATATTCCTATTGACGAAACTCGTCGACACATCAAGAAAGTTATGGATAGTTATTCCATATATCGTTATCTGTATGGGAAAGTAGTCAATGATTTTGAAATAAAACAACTAGACTTATCAATCACTCCTGAGCTCAGTTATAAATAGAGACGACAACCAAAATCAGACGAGAGAATTATGAGTACTGAAAGCTTTGCTAAAGAAGAAAATAAAGCAGCACACCAACATTCAGTATATGCTCGGTCCGTTGAGTTATATAACGAAGGGTTGAGTTACGCTAAGCATGAGAGGTTCAACGAGGCTCTTTCGCTATTAACTGAAGCTGTTAAGCTAGCCCCAGATTACATTAAAGCACATAACTTATTGGGCAAAATTTACATGCAGTTGGGGCAAATTGACAAAGCACGGGAATCTTGGTTAAAGACACTAAAATTGGATCCACTCAACTTGATGGCTATGGAGTGTCTGGAAGCTTCTGAACCTAAGTCTTTATTAGGGGGATTCCGGGATTGGGTTCTCTTTCTACCTTTACTTCTCGTTCTCATTGGTGGGACTGCTATTTATTGGAAATTGATTAAGCCTGAATTGTCAGACTTGAATAATAACCTTAGTCAGCTTGAGTCTAAGCTTGACAACATTGCTATCTCATCCCCCGCCTTATCGGATCAGCCATCACTTAGAAAAAAAACAGAAGATCTGTTAATACCAGATAAAAAGACTAATCCAAATTCTGATATAGATAACAACAAAACCTCACAACCAATTGCTAAAACTGACAAAACTTTATCGACTAACTTGCAAATTTCAAACGTATCCGATCAATTACCGGTGAAATCGACAACGCCATCAAAAGTTACCAACCGATCTGATCTGGAGCAACTGTACAATCAGACCGTTAAAGGGTTAGTGTTAGTTGGAAAATATCAGTCGGCTTTGCCTAACTTGATTATGCTAACTGAAAGTGGAATTGAACATCGCTATGTGTTAGGAAATTCTTTTTTCTGGCTTGGGGTGTGTTATCGAAACCTTGATCAGACCGTTGAAGCAATGCGTGCCTTTCAATATGTAACTCAATCTAATAGTTTCAAATATGACGAAGCCCGAGCACAAATTCGTACACTTCAGCAAGATCAACGGCGCGGTTTCCATTAATTGTATTTTGCCTAACAGATGAGTCTAAGAAACTGATTGGTACGGCGTCGTTATACCGTTTGGCTCTGAAGTGGTAAATATTTGAACTACCATACTAACACATTATTTAGTACTTGTTTGTCAATAACAAATATCATTTGTCTCCTTTAATGGGTAAGATAAGAATCAATTAGGTCGAACAAAATTAATAATCTGTATCAAAAACTAATACTACACATGATCTTAGTTTAACTAAAAACTTAATTGACAACCTTAGTATAAGAATTCTCAAGCAGTCTGACGCTTTTGTATTCTGAGCTGTTAGAAGACACTTTAGAAAAAATTTATTAAAAAATACTGGTTGTTACAGCACGAATTGAGCTACCTGTGTGTGTCAATAATCATTCACTCATTGACCGAGTCAATCCTCATCCTTGATTTTCAACGAAATTGACCAAAAACTAATCTTTCTAAAAAGCCATTTGGATTTGGGTAGAGGGTGCCCACGGCTACAAAAATGAATATCCACTATATCTAAATGAGATTAAATATTCTGCGATCGACCGCACTCAGCTTATTTGTTCTGATTGAAGTGAACTATCCTATTCTATCACCACAATCAGGTTTAATTTTGTTTGCTTTTTTAGGTGTAGAATTTACACTTGCGAATGAGCCTGTTTTTGTTATCCAGCAATCTTTCCTTTCGAATAAAGATTGGCTAAAAAGATTATGTCACTTTCTCCTAGCAATTGGGACTATAGGTTGCTTTGCCTACATTTTCGTTCAAACGGAACCTTTATTCAAAAAATTTTGGGTAGATGATCGGTCACTAGGAAATCGGGCTGGGATGGAGTCAATTGTTGATTATACAGTCGGTTCGATCGGCTTATTACTAGTATTGGAATCAGCCCGACGGTCTATTGGCTGGATATTACCAGCTCTAGCCGTTTTGTTTATGTCTTATTCAATTTTTGGCTCAATTTTACCAGATTGGTTGTTCCCCCATCGTGGCTATACATGGTCGCGTATTGTTAGCCAAGTTTTTCTTGGTTCTCAAGGGGTTTTTGGTATTGCCTTGAGAGTTATGTTTACCTACGTATTTCTGTTTGTATTATTTGGTAATGTTTTAGAAAAGACTGGCTCTACTAGTTATATTATTCGTCTAGCAGAACGTATTTTTAAACCTACAACAGGTGGATCGGCAAAAGTAGCAGTTATCAGCAGTGGTGTGATGGGTTCACTTTCAGGAAGTGCCGTTGCAAATACAGCAACAACAGGTACTTTTACAATTCCTATGATGCAGAGTGCTGGGTTTAAACCTACCATTGCTGCAGGTGTAGAGGCTGCTGCTAGTTCCGGTGGTGCCTTAATGCCACCGATTATGGGGGCTGGCGCATACATGATGCTGGAACTAATTGAGCCAAGTGTGACGTATCTGCAAATTATAAAATCGGCTCTCGTTCCTGCAATCTTATATTACACGGCACTTCTTTTGATTGTTCATTTCTATTCTCATCGACTACAACATGCTCAAGGTGTACTTGTGAACGACTTGGCACCTAGCACCAACGATACTCCACATCATCAAGCCCAAGGCTGGCTGTTTTTGTTGGCCTTCTCCATCTTAATCCTATTTTTAACACTAAAGTTTACCCCCTTTCGAGCTGTCAGTTTAAGCTTGGTTTTTACGTTGATAGCTAGCCATATTAGTCCGCACACTCGGCTTACTTTCCATGATCTATTAGATGCTTTTATGAAGACAGCCACAAGTGCTACATCTTTAATCACTGCAGCCGCATGCGTTGGTATAGTCCTGGGTATGGTTACCCAGACCGGAGTCGGTACCAAACTCCCTGAAGTTTTACTACCTATGGCTGAACACAGTCGTCTATTAGCTTTTGCTCTATTGATGTTTTCGACTATTTTATTGGGGCTCGGATTACCTTCTTCTATCTGTTATTTGCTGGTTGCTACGTTTATCGGACCAATGTTAGACCAAATGCAGACTCCCCCTCTAGCGGCTCATTTATTTATTTTTTATTTTGGCATGATGGCAATGGTAACACCTCCAGTAGCACTAGCTGCTTATACAGCTGGGGCTATTGCGAAAGCAAATTTAATGCAAACTAGTCTATCAGCTTTTCGCTTTGCTTTAGTTGGTTTTGCCTTGCCTTATGCTTTTGTATTTAATCCCGAATTATTATTAATATCAAAAGATGGTAACCTTTGGAAAATGATTGTTAAAATTGGCTTGACATTTTTTTCTATGATTCCTTTGGCTACCGGTATAGCGGGGTTTGCTAGGTCTGAGTTAACACTCGGACTTCGAGTAGCCTTAGTTCTAGCTGCTTTTCTAGTATTGGTTAGTACAAAAATATGGATTCAGATGATAGTGGTCGGTATCATTATTGGCATTGGAATCATACACTGGAGGTCCAGTTGAGAATTGCTTATATTGCAGCAGGCGCTGCTGGCATGTATTGCGGTACTTGTATCCACGATAATATGCTCTCTAAGGAGCTGATTCAGCAAGGGCACGAAGTAGCTCTAATTCCTACGTATACGCCTCTGAGAACAGATGATGAAGATGTTAGTTTGGGGCATGTCTTCTTTGGCGGTATAAATGTATATTTACAAGAAAAGTCGGCATTCTTTCGCCATACACCATGGTTAATTGATCGGCTGTTGGATACTCCATCTTTGCTCAATAGTTTATCAAAATTTAGCACTTCAACAAGTGCAAAAGATTTAGGTAGTTTGACTGTGTCTATGCTCAAAGGCGAAAATGGAAGACAAAAAAAGGAATTAGAAAAGCTAGTTCAGTGGCTCAAAAATGATTATATGCCTGATATTATTCAATTGACTAATTCTATGTTTTCTGGCATGGCTGCTCAGCTTAAATCTCAACTTAATGTTCCGGTAATTTGTGGCTTTCAGGGTGAAGATATATTTCTTGACCAATTGATTGAACCTTATAAGTCTGAAGCTATAACATTATTAAGAGAAAGAACTAACGATATTGACGGTTTTTTTGCTTCTTGTAACTATTATGCTGATTACATGTCTGAATATACCCACAGTGATAGAGAAAAAGTGCATGTTATACCGTTAGGTTTGAACTTAGAAGGTCATGGAGCTACAGAGGAAAAATTAGATGATCATCCCTTCATCATTGGTTATATGGCTCGGATTTGCCCAGAAAAAGGTTTGCATTTACTCATTGAAGCGTTTTACCAGTTGGCAAAAAAATGGGGAAAAGATAATGTTAAATTGAAAGTCGCTGGGTATTTGGGGGGGCGAGACAAAGAGTATTATCAACAAATTGTCGATCAACTCGAAAATTGGAATATCCAAAACTCTTTTGAGTATTTGGGCGTAGTTGACCGTCAAGAAAAAATCCAATTTTTAAACCAGATCCACGTTTTATCAGTACCGACTGTTTATCGAGAGTCGAAAGGTTTATTTGTATTGGAGTCTCTTGCAAACGGGGTTCCTGTAGTTTTACCTAATCACGGCTCTTTCCCAGAGTTGATAGAAGCTACTTCCGGTGGAATCTTAGTACAGCCACTATCAACAGAGGCCATCAATAAAGGTCTTACCGAAATTATGCAGAATTCGGAACTTCGACAAACATTGGGCCAAAGAGGGAAAGAATCTGTCCACCAGAAGTATACTATTCGTCAAACTGGGGTCCGTACACTGGCTGTTTTAAATCGTTATCTTAGCTAAAATTAACTTTAAATTGATTAGGAGATTAGATGCACTGGTTAGCCTTTGCTTTTATGACAATTGCCTCTTGGGGGTTATACGTCAACGTTATTCACATTGGAACCAAAGAGATGGGAGATCCGATCAACGGTCGCTTTAAAGCTTTCCTATTCATTGGGCTTGCGTATTTCATTATTGCTGTCGTTGCACCTATTGTTGTCTTAGTTATGAATAAGGCTGAGTGGCAATTTACATCAAAAGGTGTAGTTTATTCGACTTTAGCCGGTATGGTGGGAGCGATAGGTGCATTTTGTTTGCAGCTAGCACTTTTTAAGGGTGGCCCCCCAACTTCAGTCGCTTCGATTATTTTTGCGGGTGCACCAATGGTTAACGCCGTTGCTGCTGCCTTGGTTTTTAACCCACCCAAAAATGGTTTGGCCGCAGTTAAATGGCAATTTATTCTGGGGGTAGTTCTGGCTGCAGCAGGCGGGTATATGGTTTCAGCTTTTCCGCCCAAATAGTACTGGCCTGATCATGAGTTTTCCCGTTTCAGATTTCCAAACCAAACGCATAATTGAGTTTTCGGATACTGATATGGCCGGAATCGTCCACTTTAGTCGTTTCTTTATTTTTATGGAATCCGTGGAACACGAGTTTCTCCGGTCATTAGGAACAAGTGTCGCGACGGAACTTCAAGGCGATAAGATTGGATGGCCACGTTTATCCGCTACTTGTGATTATCTAAAGCCAATCAAATTTGAAGACCAGATTGATATTCACCTTAGCATCGATCGAAAAGGTACAAAATCACTGACCTACTGTTTCGAGTTTTTGCACCAACTTGAAACAGTGGCAAGGGGAAAATTGAGCGTAATCTGTTGTATCTGTAATCCTGACCAACCATTACAATCAATCCCTATTCCTAATTTCATATCTGAGCGAATTCAGGCCAAATCTAAAGGATAGTCATGCACCTTTCTGTGAAAGAATTAAGCAAAATCTTTCGTGTAGATACCCACGAAATAGAGGTGTTACGGGACGTTACTTTTTCCTTAACTAATGGCGAGTCCCTAGCTATAATGGGTCCATCTGGCGCAGGTAAAAGTACACTGCTACACTTGATCGGAACCTTAGACCAACCAACAAGTGGACATATCAAGATTTCTGAACAAAATCCGTTTGATTTGAGCCAGAAAGAATTGGCTAAATTTCGTAATCGAACAATTGGATTTGTCTTTCAGGAACACAACCTTTTACCTCAGTATTCAGTAATTGAGAATACGTTACTCCCCGCATTTGCAACCGGAAAGCCCGATTCAAAAAAAGTCAAATGGGCTGAAAAGATTTTAGCTAAAGTTGGTCTTGCCAATCGAACTGGACACCGACCATCAGAACTGTCGGGTGGTGAGCGTCAGCGTGTTGCTATTGCTCGTTCTTTAATCAACCAACCTAGGCTAATATTGTGTGATGAACCAACGGGTAACTTGGATCATCACACGGCCAATCAAATTTCCGACCTAATTTTTGAACTTCATCATCAAATGAATAATATACTTATTACCGTTACGCATGACACCAATCTAGCTGCTAAATTTCAAAATCGACTAGTAGCAAAACCCGGACATACATTTGCTTATGAATAAAATTGTTTTAACAGGTGCTTCCGGGTTGTTGGGTCGAGCTATCATGGCTGAGTTATCGACCAATTTTGATATTATAGGTTTGGGATTAAATCGAATTCATTCTGGCATTCAAAAACTAAACTTATTGGACACAGAAAACGTTAATGAATTCATGTGGACCATTAAACCCAATATACTTATTCATTCAGCTGCGGAGCGACGGCCAGATATTAGCCAAAATGACCCACAAAGAACGGTTGCCTTAAATGTTGAAGCTACGCGGCATTTAGCCAAGTTAGCGTATCAGACGGGGTGTTGGATGATCTTCTTATCTACTAACTATGTATTTGACGGTACGAGTCCACCCTATCGCCCAAAAGATTCGACTAATCCTCTAAATTTGTATGGTCAAAGTAAATTGGATGGAGAGAATGCTGTTCGGGCAGAAACTGACCAATTCTGTATACTTCGTCTCCCGGCACTATATGGTCAGGTTGAATTTTTGAGTGAAACATCCATTACCCAGATTGGTGAACAAATTCGGTCTGCAGAAAAAATTAGTATTGATCATTGGTCTATTCGGCGTCCGACTTGGGTTAATGATGTTGCTGTAGTTTGCAGACAGATAATCGAGCATCGATCCAGTCAATCTAACTTTAACGGAACCTATCATTGGTCTGCTAATGAACCAATGACAAAATACCAGATTGCTAAATCGATGGGAGAAGTGGTGAATTGCTCAACTACACATCTCATTCCTGATGTAAAACCGCCAGTGGGTGTCCCCCGACCTCAGGATTGTGAATTAGATTGTTCGGATTTAGTTAATCTTGGAATTGGGCAGCAAACACCTTTTCAGAAAGCTATTTACCATTCTTTGATCAGTTTTTTTGAATCTACCAGTACTTGAACGAGTAATATGAATGTGTTACCCTTAGCCGATCGGCCTGAGCATTTCACCTCTAAAGAAAGGGTACTGGTACTTTATCCGACCCTACCATTCTATCTTCGATAAAAATTATTTAGGAGAAATAAGATGTCAACAAAACCCTACATTGGGGGGCTTTTTATATTTACTTTTCTCATTATGTTTCCGCTTCTTACCATTAACGCGGCGTACAATGGTGAGTGCTGGGTCGTTAGCAACGGCGATACCATTTACAAGCTTGATTCTGCTGATGCCTTAATGGACCCTAATGGCATTACTATTCCGGATGTGAGTCAAGTACAAACAGCAGAAGTTGATCCTAAAACGGGCGTGGTCTGGATTAGTGTTGGCGCTGCTAATACTGTCTTTCGTTATGATACGGCTGTGGGTGATTTTAAACCAATCTCCGGTATTAACCGTCCGAATCGAACATCAGTTAATCCAAGTGATGGCACTATTTGGGTTGGTGGGATAGATAGCGCTTACAAAATCGCTGCTGATGGATCTGGCATACTTGCCACTATCACTGGTTTACTAGAGCCTGATGTTTCGGTTAACATTAAAGATGGAAGCTGTTGGGTTACTGATAAACGTGGTAAAATTGTACGGTATGATGCGAACGGTCAGCCTGCATCCACCCCCTTTTCTTTAAATGAGCCAACCTATGTGGCTGTTAATCCTAACACAGGTAATGTGTGGGCAACAGATACACAAGCAAATATACTAGTTAAACTGAACCCCAGTGGACAAGAAATTAAGAGGATTGAAACATACCCAATGCCAATGTCTCCTCGTGTCAATTCCAAAGATAATAGCTTATGGCTTATTTCTGCCTCCAATACTTTAGTCAAACTAGACGACAACGGATCGGAGCTAGTCAAGGTTGAAGGTGCAGGCATGGCAATTCTGTGTTTAAGCATTAATCCTAAGGATGGTACCGTGTGGATTGCTGATCAGTTTGGATCGAGTTTTCAAGGTGGAGTCAGCAAATATTCAGCCGCTGGTCAAAAATTAGTTGAAAACCCCGTAATGATGCCTTCTTATGTTTCTATTGGGCATTGGTCAGGCCAGTAATAACTCCGATTAACGTGTTGCACAGATTTTGTGCAACACGCTGCATTTATTCATCTTAATTTCGATTTGAAGGGGAAGGTAGTGTTTTTTTACCTTGCCAGAGTTTCACTGTCATTGTGCTTTTTGGCCTTTTCTATTTCTGGTTTGACCCAAAGCTTACCTTTACCCGATTTCCAGATTACCACCGAAAGTTTTTCCTTTTCCAACAACTCACCAACGGATGGTCAGGAAATATCAGTTTTTATTGATGTCACTAATATTGGTTTGGGAGCTCCTACGCTAAATGAGGATCTTATTCTGAACTTATACGAGGGGGAACCTAGAAGTAATCCCATTCAGATTATGTGTCGGCAAGTTATTATTGGTTTAGAACCAGGACAAACAAAACAGTTTGTAGCTCGTTGGCGTGTACCTGTCGGGCAAACCCAAATTCACGCTGAAGTGAACCCATCTAACCAGAAGAAACATATTGCCGAGTCCAATCAAGATAATAACCGTGCGTTTATAACAATCAACGCAGAACCTCGGGTTTTTCCCTCAGCCACTACTGATGAAATTCATTCTACGATCCAGAAGGGAATTGACTGGATAAAATCGCAACAAGGCAGACACAGCCGCACCTGTTTCCAATGTGGTACAGAAAACCAACTAATTCTTAGCTGTGTTATTTGTGGCGCAACCTTGAAAGGATTACCTGAAGACCAAAAAGCTGGTCCTGCTTGGGATTTTGGAGAGGAAAGCCGGCAAGAAACGGCCATAGCTCTTTTGGCTCTTATTTCAGCACGTAAAGCACTTGGACAACCTCCTTTGGATGACCAAGCTATTCAGGAAGGCTTGAGTTTTTTAGTCAACGAAGACTGGAACCAGTTTGAAGTTTACCAACATGCGATTATTGTACCGACTTTGGTTGCCACTGGTGATGCGAAGTATCGGAAGCTCGCTCAATTTTCTGTTGACCAAATTGCGAAAAAACAGTTACCGGTAGGTGGTGATGAATACTCCGACCCTAGAGACAATGGAGGTTGGGGGTATGGATCAACTGCTGACGGTGCACATATGAATATGGTTATTTATGCACTTTATGCGGCCAAACAATGGGGCTTAATTATACCGAAAGAAACTTGGGAAAAAGCGGAAGCTTGGATTCGTCGGAATCAAACTGATACGGGTGGATGGTTGTATAATTTGGTTGACAGTGGCTCACCTTGGGCTGATGGTGTGTATGGTAGTATGACTGCTACCGGCTTATGGGCTTTGCGTGCTTGTGGTGTTTCAATTGAAGATAGTCAAATTCAGAGAGGATTAGAGTGGATTCGTCGCTATTGGACAATTAATCGTAACCCGGGTTCGACTGCTTGGCACTACTATTATTTAGTTGCACTACAAAGGTTCTGTGATATTCCACCCAAGTTGGATCAACTCGTCGGATATGACTGGTATCAAGAAATTGCCAATATGTTGGTGAGCGAGCAGAAGCCCAACGGTCAATGGATTGACTTTCAAGACTATTTTCCTACTACTTGTTTCGCACTTCTCTTTTTGTCTCATTCTCTTCCAGAACCAGTTCAGCCGGATTTGGGGGTTGTTCCTGAAACTTTTCGTTTTTCTCCTCCTTCGCCTAGGGTTGGTGAGCCAATGCAGCTCTCGGTTACTATTTGTAACAAGGGAGCGAGTGCAGAAGGTTTGATAAACATCGACTTTTACATAGAAAACGAAAAGGCTTCATCTTACAGAATTGCTCGGCAGGAAGTAATTATAAATCCTAAATATCGTGAAACTAGTATTTCCATAGACTGGGTAGCGAAAGTTGAAGGGAAAAACACAATTTCCGTCTTTGTTGATCCTGACAATTTCCTTGCTGACCTTAATCGTGAGAATAACAAAGATAGAGCAATAATAAATATTCGGTCTAAGTCAGCCAAAGCTATCGATTCTAAACTGTCTATCAAAAAATTATCATCTGAACTATATCAGATTGGATCCGTATTAGTAAACGTCGCCGAAGAAACTGTGTCAATACCAGGTCAGATTAACATTGTGAGTCCTAGTACAATTTTGGAATTTTTTGCTTGTACTGAACTAGGTAAGACTCACGAGAGTTTGATTATGGTAAAAGCGGAACCAATTCATATTCAGCTGGGTTTATTACGGCTGAATATGACGCCAGGTATGAACCTAACAGTACAAGGGGATCCACACCGGCCGATTGGAGACGAATTACATGTATGGGTTGATTGGAAAAGAGGAAAAGAGATGATTCGTTTATCTGCCGAAGATCTTGTTTGGAATGCTCTTACTAATCAAAAAATGCAGAGAACCAATTGGGTATTTACTGGTGCTCGTATCAAAAATAATCAGTTTACCGCTCAAGTCTCTCAAAGTATTATTGCCCTTCACCGGGACCCTGACACAATTATCAATCATCCACTTTCTGGTGGGATTGACGATCAGACTTTTCGTGTAAATTCAACAACTATTCCGGAAAAAGGTACGCCAGTTACTATCGTAATTCAACAGGTATCTAAATCTTAACGATTTCTATAATCTAAGGTTTTGGTCAAACTCATGCTTCGCAGAAGTTCTTAATTGTACAATCTACCCACCATCGAAAATATTAATTTCACAAATAACAACTTTTTATTGCTGCAATTTATGGAAGTGTGCGAAGTTTAGTTTGCGATAATATAATTTCGAGTAATAGAAGTACCATGGCTATTGGAAGCAAAAAATCAATAGAAATTTCTCTATAGTTTTGGAAATGAGTCGTTGCAATCTGTGTGGTTTCCATCCGATTAATCTCTTCATAAATAGACTCTAATTTAGCTGTATCCGTGGCACGAAAATAGGTCCCACTTGTAGTTTGAGCTATTTCCTTAAGTGTTTCTTCGTCAACATGGACTCTAATTTCTCGATATTGCTTGCCAAATATAGGATCATTGTATGGAATCCTTGCTCCACCCTCTTTACCCATACCAATAGTATAGATTCTAACACCAAAGAGTTTAGCTATTTCCGCCGCCGTTTGCGGAGTAATTTCGCCAGCATTGTTTTCCCCATCAGTTAACAGGATTGCAATTTTACTACTCGTAGTTGAATTGCGTAGTCTGTTAACTGTGGTTGCAATAGCTGATCCTATAGCAGTTCCATCCTCGATCATTCCAACTTTGATAGTTTCGAGAATTTCTCCTACTACATGATAGTCGAATGTTAAGGGACATATAGTTAAGGCTTGTCCTGCAAAAACAATAAGACCAATACGGTCTTCTTTTCGGTTTTTTAGAAAGTCGTTGATTACCGATTTAGCAACTGTCAATCGATTATCAGGTTCAAAATCTTCGGCCATCATACTGCCAGAAACATCTAAAATTATAAAAACATCAATTGCCTCTTTACTCGTTTTGCTTTGGCTGTCAAGGACCTGAGGTCGAGCAAGAGCTATGATCAATAAAGAAAATATGATTCCTCTCAGTAACGATAACAATGGTCGAGCTTTAGCCCAAAAGCCAATTGGTATCTCCTGTGTTAGATTTAGGTCAGAGATTATAACTGTCGGTTTTTTTGGGCGTATCCAATATACTAAAGGGACAAGTAAAATTAGAAAAAGAAATAGTGGGTTTTTAAACGATATTTGAGATAGTAAGGCCATTGTATTATGACGAATGATTATTGGATAACATTTTCGTCAATCTGCTATCATTTTGTAAATTTAGTTGACTACCTTCTGTAGATGACGTCCTAGTTGAGCACCTAATAAGACACCGATGAACGTGTATAAAAAACCTCCCAGCCCAACCATCAACCAAATATACCAGTCAGCATAAAATAGCCGATAAAAGGTAATACCAATCTGAAAGTCAACCCATGTACTTAAGGCATCGGAAATTCCAAACAATATAGCTAAAATAAGACAATTCAAGCGCGAGGTTAAATCTTTACCTGCTAGCCAAAATCCAATTTCAAGTCCGGTTACTGAAACAAAGAGATTGATCAATATTATAGGAGACATAGCCCCTAGTAGTATGCCATTGAGCAGAAACCGAACTGATGAAACAAGTATAATGGTGCCCTTCTGAGGGACTATTGTCAATAATGCAACTAGCAATGTGAAGTACAAAATCTCGTTAAAGAATGCGGTGATAAGAAAAGAGAAAGGCCCTAAAAGAAAATTGGATAGACTAATCAAAAAAGTAGATGGTAGATTCACAAATCCAAAGATAATGGCGCCGAAAAATGAAATTAGAATTAGATTTTTATTACTAAGTTTTGCTATCAGTTGTTCCCAATTGGCGATCAAATAACTTAACCCCAATATTCCCCAAATTGTGGCTAATACTGTTACTAAGAAGGATAATCGATTTGGCAAAATTATTTTCAAAGGGAACAAGGCCTGATCAACTATGGTTTCTACTCCCCAAAGTTGTACTTGGACTTTTCGTTGGTAATTACCGGGTTTAGGAGTTAGATTCGGGTTTACATATAGAGGTAGACTTACAGCATTGCTAGTAAGTGGTTCTAAATTGATCACCGAAAAGCTCTGATGTTTTTGAGATCGAACATCCGAAGGGGGTGAAAGAAAAATTATTGGCTTCTTGGTATTCCTCTCCTGAACCATTGCTGAAACTAAGATTGGTATAGTTGCCGACAGATTGTTGCGAATGTAGATGGTTTGGAAGGTAACTGGGAAGCTATCATCTATATGTTTCTGTGGCAGTAAGGTCTCAAGGTATCCGGGTAGTGTAAGGGTATTTGGTTGTAGATGGGTTAATAAGTCACCAGATACGCTGGTTGGTAGATGAGCTTCTTCTATCGAAATAGAAGACTGTAATTCGTCAATTGTTTTAGTTTGAAAAAAAATCCGTTGACTTGTATTCCAATTTCTTCCCTCATTTTTAAGAGTCGGCTTTATCTGTAAATTGGCCACGATATGTCCATTGGGAACAGTACTTTCTATTTGAATCGGGTAGTAATTATGCCATTTCTGATATGGAGAGGTAAATCGTCCGTTAACAATGATTGGAATTCCATTTGGAAGTTTAATTTTCAAGTGATAGGTCGATGATGCAACCGTTCCGTTTGTGATTTGTACAGATAACTGTGTTTGGGCTTTTTGGAGCAAAATCACAGGTGTTTTTTGATTTTTGTTAAAATTTGAGTTAGGTGAAAGAAATGGTATACCAAGTTCCAATCGACCTTTCTGAGATTTTATGGGTGCAGTTTCTTTTTGCCAATAAATTTGTGTTTCTGTTTGGAATCGGAAACTATAAATCTTGCCTGATGACCAATTGAAGTAAACTTTTTCTATTTTTGCTGGTGGACCGGAAAAAGCTATAGAGCTAATCTGAATTTGTTTGTCATCAAAAACTGTTATCGATTTTATGATACTGCTTTTCTCTAATTCAATATCTACCCCCGTTGGCATAAAAGTAATTATATTGTTGGTTGTCTGGCTAACAAAATTATCATTGGCTCGACAACTTAACAAACCCAAGCAAAGAAGAAAGAGTAGGATTTCGAATCTGAACCTAAAAATATGGTTAATATGAAGGGTTATAATGCCAATTGGCACGTTTTTTCCCATATTCTGTTTTATTAATCTCGGTCTGGTGACAATCAAGACATTGAGCGATTACTTGAACATCGGTTGAGGTCGGGTTATAAGGAATAACACCATGAATAGAATGTGGCTCTAGTACTTCCGGGTTATTATGAGCATGACATGTTAAACAAGTATAATCTATATAGTTGGAACCTGTATGGCATTGGGTACAAGCTACTTGGTGTTCTCCAGATAAGGGAAAAAATTTGTCATGATCCATTTTTTTAATACCATGTAAGACAATGCTTGTCAGCAGAAAGGGGGACAAAAAAGAGTGAATCAGTCGGATACGTTTTCTGTCCCGAATCTTAGCTATCGAAATCATTAGACCTGTAACTAGACTACCAAGAGCCAATGTGAGAGGTAACCAAGAATACCAGTAAGTAGGCTTGAAGGCCCCGTGGATAAAAATAAGCGTCAACCCAAAACTGGCTAAGATTCTGTGAAATCGAATCCAAATTTGGCGTTTACCAAATTGGACAATCCCTTTAGAACGTAGAATATATACACTCGCTAATAAGATGGATATGGATCCGACAATACTTAACGGGTGTCGAACTTGTCCAAAACCCAACCACCAGATCAATGGGATAGAAATTGCCATTGCAGATAAAAATCCGCATCCAAACTGAATTATAACTGCCATTGAAATCTCTAATTAGTCGGATCTACGACCATTTCAGGTTTTACCAATTGTTGATAACTAGAGGGTAAATCGGATGGCATAGATCCAAAATATACCAATTTTTCTTTATACAAGATGGCCACCCGATTACAAACTTCCTGAATTATATTTAGATGATTTGTCGATAAGACAACCATTTTTTTCATTTTTCCCAATTCCATGATAAGTTCGAGGAGTTCAATTTGGCCGTGAGGATCCATTTGAGAAAGAGGATCGTCTAATAACCATAATTTTGGATCATGCAGAACATTTTTAGCTAAAACAGTTCGGGTTTGCTGGCCAAGAGAAAGTTCCACTAGTAATTGGTCTTTAACCAAAACCAAGTCGGTTAGTTCCAGTGTACCTTGGATTAAGCTAGATCTTATGTTTTTTTTGATTCCGTAAATCTGGGCATAAAATTTGAGATACTCAATAACTGTCAGGTTGGTCATTTGAATTGAGTCCAAGGCTTGCAACGGTACTGGTGCCAAATAACCAATCTGCGGGCGAATAGAACTTAAATTAGACCACATGTCCAGACCATCAAAGTGGACTTTACCCTTTGTTGGTTTAACCAAGGTCGCTAACATTGACAATAACAAACTTTTTCCGCTACCATTGGGTCCAACCACAGCCAGCCGATCGCCATCTCTAAGGTCGAAAGACAGGTTTGTCAAAATCTCTTGGTCTGCAATCGTTTTTGATAGCTCTGTAACGGTCAGCATTGAATAGAATAGCTCATTGATCTATTTTGAGTTCAACACTTTCCACTTTATCTTGCATTGTCTGCAGCCTATCAGTCCTAGTACCGATTTTCAAAGTGGTATTGATACGTGGTGCTCCCATCTCATGTACTACCTCATGGCACTTTTTTATAGTCCGAAATACTGTATCCCACTCACCTTCTATATTAGTACCATAAGCATGTAGGTGATGAGACAAACCCGATTCCTGAATGACTACAGCACAGGCTGCCACATAACTCGAAACTGACACACCAACACCCATTGGGACTATACATAAATCAGCAATAACTCGCATTCCAATCACTCCCATGATTATGAAATTTTCTACTGTACAAAATTCCCATAATATCAATAAATATTTAATACGTACAACTTAGGCTAACAATATAGCAATTATTTTCAAAGAAATGCAAGATCATATCAGGCCTAAACACGAATGCCGAATATAATAAAGTTAAGCAAAGAGAATAATACAAGGTTACTATGAGTGAAGAAATTTTTGATATTGTTGATCAGTATGATCGAGTAATTGGCCAACACAGTCGTTGTAAAATTCATCAGCTAGGCTTAAGACACCGATCCGTTTCATTATTAATCTTTAATGATTCTGGACAACTATTCCTTCAAAAACGCTCTATGAAAAAAGATTACTCTCCTGGTCAGTGGGGTGCTTCGGTCTCTGGCCATGTTGATACTGGCGAAGATTATGATACTGCTGTCATTAGAGAAGCCAAGGAAGAACTAGGAATACTTTTGCCTGAAATACCAAAGAAATTGTTCAAACTAGATGCTTGTCCTCAAACTGAACAAGAGTTTGTTTGGCTATACGAATGCCAGCATCAGGGGCCATTTCAATTACATCCAGAAGAAGTCTCAGATGGCAGATGGTTTTCAATACGGGAAGTTAACCAATGGGTTACTAGTCGCACCGCAGATTTAGCAAAGTCCTTCATTTTTATTTGGAGAAAGCGTGAACAAAAGATGAGAAAAGCAAGTACCATCGTTTCTTGAAGTACGATTCTTGCCATCTATTTTATGCATATGTTATGCTGTGTTTTAGTGCATTCACACTACTTCCTAGCAAAAAATTAAGGAATACAACTATGTCGGTCGAAAATAATGATCTTGAGGGTTTGCGTTTTGCCCCACCTGTTCAGAATCTCGATACGGTTCGTCCCTTTCCTGATTATAGTGCTGCGACTTGGGAACAGACGAGTCAATACCTTCAACAACACATCTTAGTTAGTACTGGTCAGTACCCTAGTTTTGATCCATTATTAAAATCTTCCCTAAATCCGCAAATATTTGGAAAAATTGAACGGGACGATTATACAGTCGAAAAAGTATATTTTGAATCTTATCCTGGTTTTTTTTGTACTGGGAATTTATATCGTCCTAGGGGTAAAGATGGACCTTTTCCTGCTATTGTTAGCCCTCATGGTCATTGGGCTCGGGGTCGGTTAGAGAACATTGAACGTGGATCTATTCCTGGCCGGTGTATCAATTTTGCTAAGCAAGGATACATTATCTTTAGTTATGATATGGTGGGATATAATGACAGTGGTCAGCAGGTTGATCACCGATCTTTTCCTAATGGTGAGAGTGAGGCTATTTGGGGTATTAGTCTACTGGGCTTACAATTGCAGAATGCAATTCGGTCCATTGATTTTTTACAGACCTTGCCTGATGTTGATCCTGATCGTATTGCATGTACAGGTGCTTCAGGTGGTGGCACACAGACTTTCATGCTAATGGCTATCGATGATAGAATAAAGGTATCAGCACCAGTTAACATGATTTCGGCACATATGCAGGGTGGTTGCTTATGTGAAAATGCTCCTAACTTGCGGCTTGACTTTAGTAATATAGAAATAGGTGCGATGATGGCTCCACGACCGCTTTTACTAGTCTCAGCTACTGGTGATTGGACCAAGGATACGCCTGATGTTGAATATCCTGCTATTCGTTCAATATATCAGCACTTCGGGGCTACCGATAAAATACATCAAGTTCAGATCGATGCCGAACACAATTATAATAAAGCCAGTAGAGAAGCTGTATATCAGTGGTTTGCTAAGTGGCTTTTGGAAATTCAAGATTCATCGGAGTTAACTGAGGTTGATTTTACGGTTGAATCTGACGAAGATCTTTTAGTATTCCATGACCGATCCATTCCATATCATGCTTTGAGTACTGAAGAATTATTGGCATCTCTAAAACAATTGGGAAAAGCTGCAATTGAAACAAGAAAACCAAATACGATAAATGAACTAACAGCTTTTCAATCTGAAATGGGGCAAGGATTACTCCATGCTTTGGCATTATCGGATCAATATAAGGATTCGGTAAATTTGGTCCGAAAACTCAACCAACCAGCAATTACAGAACAGGCTACTTTAATAGTACATCAAAACAATCGAATTGGTGTTTTGGCTGATCAACTTAGTTCGGATAGGCATGCTATTTTCGGATTACAATTAAACCCCACAAGACGAGACACGTCTAGTGGATTCTTTAATACATACAATCGATTAGATTCGGCATTATGGTGTCAAGACATTTTGGCTGCTGTTGAGACAATACGAAAAGAAAATGGTAATCTGAAATCGCTAAATTTAATTGGTATGGACGGAGCTGGTCCTGTCACCCTTTTAGCCGCAGGTTTCTCGTCAGCAGATTATTTAGCTGTTGATTTAGAAAAGTTTAATGCTGAAGATGATGAAGATTTTGTTGCTCAATTACCAATTCCCAGCATCAGACGAGTAGGGGACTTTCGAACAGCAGGGGCGCTTTTAGTGCCAAGACCAATCTATCTTTTAAATACTGGGCAACACTTTCCAGTCCAGTGGATCGCTGATCTTTACCAAGTAGCTGACAAAAACGATTGTTTTACATTTGCCACTGATATTGGTTCAATTTCGTTAGAAACACAAATTATTAATTGGTTAGAGGAGTTTTAAATGCCTTTTACGATTACTAAAATGGCGCGTCCTAGTTCATTTTGGCAAGAGAGTTATGTCCGTATACAGAAAGGACAACGATTAGTAATTGAAGCAGAAGGTGCCTGGTCCCCTGATGGAAAAAATCGGACAGTTTGGTGTGGTGCGGATGGTATTCCAGGCCTAACAGGTAATGATAACTTTCCCCTTCCTGGTAGTAATGTGGGAATGCTAATAGCCAAAATTGGAGACGAAGTGATCGCCGTGGGATCTCGTTATGACAACCCTGCTCCTGAAAGCGGCGTAATTTTTCTGGCTATGAACGAAAATCCAGCTCATAACAATCAAGCTGGTTATCTTTTAGCCCAAGTTATCACTTTTGATTAGTCGTTTATATTTTTCTGCTCTTAATTCGAATAAAGGAGATAACTAATGAGCAAAGAAAATGAACATATAATAGAAAACTCGGTTGGGACTAACGTTACATTTGAAGGTCTAGTCTCAGAATATGCAGGGACGGCAATGGCTTATCTAGGTGGAATGCAGGACCCTGAAACTAAAAAAGTGTTTGTTGATTTGAGCATTGCTAAGCGAATGATCGATACAATTGAATTACTAAAGGAAAAAACTGAAGGGAATCTGACAATGCCTGAGAAGAATTTCATGGAAAATACTCTCTACAATTTGAGAATGTCCTTTGTCAATTCTGCCAATAATTCTCCACCTTCTGTTGAGAATAGCGATTCCGAAGACAGTCCATCTTCAGATGATAGTGAACCTCAACCACAACAGAGTTAAGCTTTTATGTACATTGATATATGATCTTTTTTGTATTTACTATTTAAAATGGAAATGACTCAAATACGTTGGTTATCTAAATCCGGTTTAGTTCTTATATAATTTCTATCGTTTTTCTAGTGTTTGGAAGGATACTAGTCATTATGTCTGATAGGATTAGTTATTTTGAGGAAACATAGTGATCGCGAAAGTGGTTAGTTAGTAGACGCAATTAACCGTGAGGATTTATGGCTTTCGTTTATTAGAATACGGTTTTTCATTGATCTAGAATCCTTAAACTGAAGGGGAAAAAATGGAAAACACGTCAGGTAATCAAGTAATGTTTTTATCATTATTTAGTTATGAAATTGTAATTGGTTGAAAAATCATATTGGATATTCCCAACATACAAAAACATCTTCGAAAATTGAATCTCTCGTCTTGGCTGCTATACGACTTCCGCGGTTCAAATCCAATATCGCAACGAGTAGCAGGTTTAGCAAAACAGAAAATTACCAGGCGGTGGTTTTGTTGTATTTTTGTTGATCGCTCACCTATCTGGTTAATTCAACATATTGAACAATCTCAATTTCGAGGTGTGGTCGGCGAAGTTTGGGTTTATCGAAGTTGGCAGGAATTAACGGTAAAGTTAACTCAATTATTAGTGGATCAACCGTCTGTTGCGATGGAATACTCACCGAACATACCTTATGTATCTCGGGTTGATGCTGGTACTTTGGAATTAGTAAAATCGTCTGGTACTGAAGTCGTTAGTTCTGCAGACTTGGTACAACACATCGAAGGAAAATTGTCAACGGAACAGCTTGATGGCCATCACCAAACAGCACAACAAATTTTATCTATCAAAACTGATGCATTCGACTGGATTGGAAAGAACATAAAGAATGGAAATGTAATAACGGAATATACTGTACAACAGCGTATCATGGCCGACTTTGAAACTTATGGTTTGGTTACTGACTTTCCTCCTATAGTTGCAGTCAATGCCAACACTGCGGACCCACACTATTCACCTACCATTAGTAATCATAATTCAATCAATGAAGGCGACTTAGTTTTGATAGATTTATGGGCTAAAAAAAACGAACAATCTGCTATTTTTGCTGATACAACCTGGGTAGGCTACGTTGGAACTCAGGTACCTGGTAAATACAACCACATTTTCGGTATAGTGTGTCAAGCTAGAGATAAAGCCGTCGAATTAATTCGACTACGTATATTATCAGGAAAATCAGTTTGTGGATTTGAAGTTGATGATGTTGTTCGAAACTACATTATCAATGCTGGTTATGGCGACTACTTCCCTCATAGAACAGGTCATAGCATTGGGGTCGAGGTTCATGGAAACGGAGTTAACATGGATAATTTCGAAAGTAAAGATGAACGGCAATTGATAGAAGGTTGTTGTTTTTCAATTGAACCAGGAATTTACTTAAGTGGAGACTTTGGTGTTCGAACTGAAATCAATGTTTTTTTAGCTCCTGTAGACCGAGGCGGCGTAATAGTTTCAACCGACCCAATTCAAGAATCTGTTCTTCCGTTGTTGTAACTGCGTAGTTTCGTTTTTTTAAATCCCTTAAAACTCGGTTGAAATGGATTTGTGAGTTCATTATCCAACCCAAAGTATCTGTGCTTTCGATGGGCACAGAATCGACTCGTAAATCCAAATGATTAACTAGAGCTGCTACACCAAGAGGGTATTTGACGAATTTTTTTGGCCCTCGAGTTTCCAGAATTGGGACTATTGTAGGACGGTCAGGATTGTCTTTCCGTTCTCCGTCTATCTCAAGGACCCAAAAAAAATAATCTTCATTATGTGCTAAATAACCAATTTCAACGTGAAGTTGGGATTGATTCGGGGTTCGAAGAGGAATACTCGAAAATCCTCGCCCAATGATTTGAGGGAAAATAGCACTAAGAAAAGCTTGTTCCAAGCCTGTTGGTTCACATGCATGATTAAGTAATTCTACAAGGTGTTGCCGGTCTAACTTTTTTAGCTTGAGACAAGTCAGAGCGAATACACGATCTCGTAAAAATTTCCGATTAGTGGATACATCACCACGTAAGGGAATTAACTGATCAATCAGTTTTGAAATCCGACGCCGACTAGGTAACACTTGCCAACTCAACCAGTTTACGATTAATGACCAAGTTCTTTTTTGAAAAATTGACTGAGAAAAAAAAGTTCGTAGAATATTGGAGTTGCGAAACCACTGTTTAGGTTCGTTAGTGGGGACTTTCACGGTTTCTCTTGTCGATACTGACTAGTATATGCTAGAATTTGCTCGCGTTTGCTAGAAATGTGCTTCTGGGTTACACCGCCGGAGTGGTGAAATTGGTAGACGCGCTGGACTCAAAATCCAGTGGGCTTCGGCCCGTGTCGGTTCGAGTCCGACCTCCGGCATTTAGGCAGGTGCAGATAATTTTATCTCATCTGCCTTTTTTGTGAGTACGTCTCATAACTGACGAAGTCAGTTGTTTTTCGTCTTACTGATCTAAAAGAATGAGTTGTGGTCTCGTTTGCGTTTTGTTTTTCCAAGTACCCAATACGAAGTAGACTAATCACTTCATGCGAACTCGGCAAATCAAGAATCTCAGATAATTTCTCACGATCGGAGGTTCTTTCGATTGCTGCGCTGATAAACTGAGAACCAATTTTTAGCTCAGTTGCAGCTAGTAACATATTTTGGATCATTGCTCCCATCCCTAGCCACATCCAACGAAGATGCCCCGCCCCCGGTGGTTTTCGATTTCGATCCATACTAATTGCTAATAGCATTGGCGCGCAATTTATTAAATTTTCTGTTTCTTCTGCGGGCTTTCCTCCGCCGACTTTTCCTAACTTACTAAAGTAAGACGCATGCTTGACAACTGGCTTCAAAATAGACGGTTTTGATAATCCTGCAGGTAAATTTACTTGATCCTGCAAAAGTACGCCATCTTCACAACGCACCCACTCTTCGATGGAAGAACGCATCCAACGGCTATTGTCGTCTAAAAATTCAGGGTCACCAAATTGTTCAATAATTGCATCAGCCGTGAGTTTTCCGATTGCTCTCTTTTGTTGATTGGTTGTAATTACTACTAAGTGCCATGGTTGGACATTAAAGGGAGATGGTGCCCAGCGGGCGGCCTCTATCAAGTGGTTCAAGTGCACCGTGGAGATATTTTCATCTGAAAATGACTCCCTATGTGTTCTTCTGTTTATGATTGACTCCAACAATTCCATTAGGTACCGTTGCTATTAAGAGGAAAGTGAACTTAATCTTTCAACTAATTCTGCAGGTGAAGCTGTACCCGTAGTACCAATTTTGGTTACCGTAACAGAAGCCACCAAATTCCCAATCAACGCTGCTTCTGCCAGATTACCACCACTCGCTAGCGTTGATATTAACCCAGCGCTAACACTGTCACCAGCACCAACGGTATCCGTCTGACATTGAAGTGGAATACCTGGCACATGCTTTATATTAGATTCATTGAAAGTCAAAATTCCCTCCTGACCACAAGTGACGATAACTGGTGCAGAAGTTTGTTCGTGCAATTTTTGGCCGGCTTTTTTACTTTCGTCTAATGAAACTGATTCTCCGAACCATTTGGGATCAATGGCATGTTTAGCTTCAAATTGGTTTGGCTTAATCATTACATTTCGATATTTACCAATTCGGGTCCGTGAATCAGCTAGAAAAAATTTATCTGGCATCTGGATGGATAAATAACATAGATGTTCCCTGACAAAATCAGTTATCCCACCCACGTTATCTTTCGCTGTTTGGTCAACAATAATAACAGCATCGACTATTTGTAGGCATTGACGCAAATTAGTTATTAATAAATTTTGAAGTAGATCTGGTGTTTCCGTGTGGTTTTCAATATCAAATCGAGATCCCTCTGTGCGAACGCCGTCTTGACCACAATAAATAGGCTTCAGATAAGTAGGTGTCACCCGTTCATCCGTCTGAATCATAAAATCTGTAGAACATCCATTTGATTCTAGCGATTCAAGGAGCGTAGTGCCAAAATTATCTTGTCCTATGATACCAATAGCATACACTTCTCCAACACCAAGAGACTTAAGATTATTAGTGACCGTTCCCGCTGCACCAGGACTATAGTCTTGTTCCACTACTGGAGATGTGTACCAAGGGGTTTCCAGCGACAACGTGGATTTTTTTTGGTCTATTAACCAGTAGGCATCCAAATAAAAATCTCCTACTACTAGCACCCGCTTTTCAGGGAAACAACTGAGGATTTCTTGTAATCTTTCTTCGTTCATCAAATTTGTGTTTCTAGTTCTCGTTTGTTTTGGTAGACCCACTTATAGTATTCAAGATGCTTGAGTTTTTTCGCTGCTGAAGCATCGATTATTATAGTAGTATTCGGATGCATTTGGAGCGCTGAAGCCGGAACTGAGGCTGTTACGGGTCCCTCAATTGCATTAGCTACGGCTTCAGCTTTATTCTCTCCATTTGCCAAAAGTATACATCGATTGGCTTCCATGATGGTTCCAACACCCATAGTAATCGACATTTTCGGTACTGAGTCAACGTATCCATCAAAAAATTTGGAATTTGCTTCTATTGTTGATCGGGCTAGCGTTGTTAGCCTTGTACGCGATCGAAGAGAAGAGCTAGATTCATTGAAACCAATGTGTCCATCAACACCAATTCCTAGGATTTGTAGATCAATTCCTCCATGCCTTTGGATTTCTTCTTCATACCAACGACAAAAATGATCAATTTCCTTTAGATTGGAAATATTACTAGGTGGAATATATTGCTGTTTAGCTGGGACATTAATTTCACCAAAAAAATGTTGTTCCATGAAAGAGTTATAACTTTCAGGATGTTTTGGGTCTAAACCAACATATTCATCCAGATTGAAAGTTACTGTATTAGAAAAGTCGACTTCGTTTTTTTTATATCTGGCGACTAACTCTTGATAGAGTCCGACTGGTGTACTTCCCGTTGCCAAGCCAAGAACGATTTTTTCTGCTTGTTGCACGCTTTGCACAACAATTTCAGCTGCCGCTTGGCTGATTTCATTGTAGGTTTCAAGAACGATGATTTCCACGTGGATTCTAAAAGTTAATTTTGTTTGTACAATCGACGTCAGACTTAAACTTGACCAGCTAAGATCCGGTCCATATCTTGACTGATTTTGTGAACACCACCAATAGGATCATTAGCGTCAACACCAAGTTCAGCAGTAATATAATCATCATAGCCAATGTCGATTAACGCAGTCATTACTGCATTCCAATCGATAGAGCAATCATCAATCAATCCTGTCCACTTGAATCCATTGCTGTTAAACCCTTTAATATGGACCTTGTCCATACGGTTTCCTATAGTATAAATCCAATGTTGGGGAAAACCATACAGTAAGATGTTACCAACATCGAAATAGGCTGCAATCATATCGCTATTAAATTCATCTATGTACTTGACGAATTCAATTGGGCTAAGTAAGAATTTATTCCAAACATTTTCAATTGAAATTTTAACTTTTTTTTCTTCAGCCAGTGGGATTAGCCTATTAATTTCTTCCTGCGAGCGTTGGTACGCTTGTTCATAGGTAACATTGCCATTAACTACAGCTGGAACTAATAAGACTGTTGAAGCTCCGATTTCCACAGCGGTTTCAATAGATTCAATTACACCTTCTACTGAGCCGGAACGAATCTTTGGATCTGGGTCTGAAAGTGGTAATCCCCAGTGTTTGCTGTTCATTACACTGAATAAATCAATTCCATTTTCTTCAGCTACAGATTTAAATTTTTTCCGATCTGGACTATTTTCTTGTGTGTTGATTTCAACGCCTTCGAAACCCGCTGCTTTGGCCAGTTCAAATCGCTGTTCAATTGTATCGCCCGCTAACGTACCATAGCAAATGCCTTTTTTCATAGTAGTTCAAACTCCTCAGCTAATTTCTGAATCCCTATTTCCAGATATTTGTGATGTATGTGAATACGCATTACTGGTCGATCTTTTTCTTGTAGGGCTGATAAATCACCGTAAGCTTGTGCCATTTTGAGTGTCCAAAAATCATAATTGGTAGTTGGTATTTCTACGTTAAACTCCGGTTTACCAACCGTTATTTGGATAAAGTGGCCGTTATTAGCACCACCTTTATGCAATTGACCTGTGGAATGTAAATATCGAGGACCATAACCCAATGTTGTTGCAACCCCATATGATTCGCTAATAGCCTGGCGAATTTGTTCAAAAAACGATTCTATATTATTACTATCACTATCTTCGTTAAGAAACAGAGAACTAGAATAGGCCATTAAACCTACGTAACTGTTGTTATGAATAGAGTTTAAGAACGCCGATAAACAATCATTAATTGAGCTTTGAGGGCTCAATTTAGTACTAAATACTTCCATTTCATCATTTCGAAAAAGGCTTATTTCTTCTGATAATCGATTTTCCTTTGGGAAGTTTTTCAGTAACTTAATTGTCTGGTTTTTACTTTCTGTTACGTTAGGCTCATCGAATGGGTCTATACCAATCTTGGCTCCAGCTACAGCTGTAGCAATCTGCCAAAAAAGGAAAGTTCGTCCTAGATCATACAAGTCAGATATCTCATGTTGATAAACGGTAAAACCATCCTTTTTTAATCGTGAAACATGAGATTGTAAGCTATCATCAACGTCAATTTTAGTGTAGACAAAAAATCTATCTGAGTCTAAAGCCTTTTTAGGTAAGTGAAGTGGCTCCATATCAATGGGGACAATACCTTGACCAGATTTACCAGTACTTTCAGCAATTAGCTGTTCAATCCAGCAGCCAATTTGCTTCACTCTGGGTGAAGTAATCAGTGTCATTTTATCTTGACCCGATAGCGCGTGCTCGGCAATCTCTTGGCCAAACTGGACTGCAGATTGCCAGTCTGTGTCGATTGTAGTATTTAGTAACCTTGCTATATCAATACCAATCAAAGCTGCTGGGATTAGACCAAAGTACGATAGTACTGAGTAGCGACCACCAATATCCACAGGATTAAGAAAACAATCACGAAACTGATTCTGATTGGCTATTTCAACAAGCGCAGAACCAGGGTCCGTGATTGCTACAAACTGAGAACCATTATTTTGGGTTTGTTGATAAAAGTAGCGAAATAGAGATAAGGTTTCAATAGTTGATCCAGACTTTGTAGAGACCAGAAACAAGGTCTTTTTTAAATCAATTTTTTCTTCTAGAGATAATATACTTGAAGGATCGGTTGTATCGAGTACTACCAGAGGCAGCCCTTTGCTTGACCCAAAGGTCTGTGCAAAAACATCTGGGGCCAGACTACTGCCTCCCATTCCCAGTAAGACTACAAAACGAAAATCATCTTCTATAACTTGGTTCGCCCAATTGGTAATTTCGGCCGAACGCGACAGAAACTGCCAAGGAGCAGTCAGCCAACCTAATCGGTTTTGTATTTTGGGCTGAACAGTAGCTGACCAAAGACTAGGGTCCTTAGCCCACAAGCGTTCAGTTAGATTCTTAATAGACAACCTAAATCCTCAAATAAGGAGGGTAGACACCTACCAACACCTTAGTGATTGGTTTTTCCCGATATTATCAATTGGTCTGGTAAATCAAGGACTAGAAATTTTTATTCTGATTAATGCACGTTTTAAGGCTGCTTCAGCACGAATCTCGTCAATATTACTAGTTCTGGAGGACAAACGCTCTTTAGCTCGCTTACGCGATGCCTCCGCACGCTCAACATCAATCTCATCGGACCATTCAGCTGTATCTAGCAAAGCTGTCACTCGTCCCGCTAACACTTCAAATAGTCCACCGCTCGTAGCCAAAGATCGATCTCCATCCTCTGTCTGAATGCTTATTACACCTGTTGTTAAGATTGTTAGAAATGGGATATGATCTGCAAGGATTTGGAAATTCCCTTCAACTCCAGGAGCTGTGACGCTAGAAACTTGCTCTTCAAAAACTAACCTTTCCGGAGTCCGGATTTCTAAAGCATATGATTTATCAGCCATTCAATAACCTGTGCAGCGTTATCTAAGCCGCTTGTCCTTCATCGGAACGTTTTTCATTTTCGAATGCTTCTTCGATTGGGCCTATCATGTAGAGTGAAGAATCAGAAAGTTCGTCACATTCGCCATTCAAAATGGCCTGACAACCTTTTATGGTATCTTCAATCTTGACATATTTACCTGGGATATTTGTGAAGCGTTCGGCGACAAACATGGGTTGAGTTAGGAACATTTCAAGCTTTTTAGCACGATCAACAAGCTCTTTCTGGTCATCTGTTAGTTCGTCTACACCCAGAATTGCGATAATGTCTTTTAAGTCTTCGTACTCCTGCATTACTGATTGTACCCTACGAGCAGTTTGGTAGTGATCTTCCCCAATTACTGCAGGATCCAAAATTCGCGAAGTTGAAGATAAGGGGTCTACTGCAGGATAACGTCCTTTTTCAACGATTGAGCGCTCTAACCTAGTGGCGGCGTCAAGATGACCGAACACAGTTACTACGGCAGGATCGGTATAATCGTCAGCCGGAACATAAACTGCTTGAAAAGACGATATAGAGCCTGTTTGGGTACTCGTAATTCTTTCCTGCATAGCTCCCATTTCAGTTGCGAGTGTGGGTTGATAACCCACAGCTGATGGCATTCGACCCAGCAGAGCCGATACTTCGGCCCCAGCCAATGTAAAACGAAAAACATTATCAATAAAAATGAGTACGTCCTGATTTTGTTCATCTCGAAAATACTCTGCAACAGCCAGCCCTGTTAAACCAACTCTCAGTCGAGCACCAGGAGGCTCATTCATTTGTCCAAAAATTAGTGCTGTTTTATCAAGTACGCCGTACTCATCCAGTTCAATATAAAAACCATTGCCTTCTCTTGTCCGTTCACCGACACCACAGAAAACAGAAAATCCTCCGTGTTGTGTAGCAATATTATTAATTAATTCGGCAATCAAAACAGTTTTACCCACTCCAGCACCACCAAACAGGCCAACTTTTCCACCTTTTGCTACTGGTTGAATCAAATCAATAACTTTGATTCCCGTCTCAAGCATCTCTGCTACGGTACTCAAGTCTTTATGAGCGGGAGGAGACTGATGAATTGGATAACGTTTTTCAGCTTTAATTTCACCGGCTTCGTCAATTGGGTCTCCCGTAACATTGATCACACGACCAAGTACCCCTTCACCAACCGGAACAGTGATTGGTCCACCAGTATCTTGAGCCGGTGTACCTCGAACAATACCATCCGTTGTGTCCATCGATACGCAACGTACACGATTTTCACCTAAGTGTTGCTGGACCTCCAGAACTAACTTCGTACCATCAGCGCGGTCCACTTCAACTGCATTTAAGATGTCCGGCAATTCTGCGCCAGAGAAATCGAGATCGACCCTAGCACCAACTACCTCTAAAACTTTTCCCTGATTCATTATAAAATCCCTTTGTATTTACGTCTAACCCAAAGCCTCTGCGCCACTGACAATTTCAGCGACTTCCTTGGTAATTAGTGTTTGTCTAGCACGATTTCGCTGTAGTACCAGCTCATCAATAATATCTTTAGCGTTCTGAGTTGCGTTCTCCATAGCAGTCATTCTTGCTGCTTGCTCGGCGGCATTCGAATCTAGTAAAGCCTTCCAAATTTGAGCATTTAAATGCTTGGGCAAAATCTGGTGAAGAATTTCTTCTCGAGTCGGCTCGTACAGATATTCAGTGGAAATTGATTCCGAAGTTTCACTAACAAATGATTGACCTGAGGTGTCAAGTGGCAAAAGCTGTTCTGTTTGAACCACTTGTAAGATAGCCGACCGGAAATTATTGTATATGATTTCCACTGAATCAACTGACTTACCCGAATACATAGAACTGACCTTATTTGCCAAATCAATAGCCACTTCAAATTTCAAATTATTGAATATATTCACGTATTCGCCAGATACTGTTAGCCGACGACGAAAAAAGTCAGCGACCCTTCGACCTACGCAAATTAAGTCAACTTCAATTCCCTGCTGCTGATAGTGTTGTAAACGCTGATTAGTAGTCCGAATTGTGTTAGCGTTAAAACTGCCACATAATCCTCTATCACCAGATACAGAGATGATACAAACTCGTTTAACCGGTCGTACTTCTAGTAAAGGATGAACAAGTTGAGACTCCGTATTGTTTTCTTCTGTCACACTATTTAAGTGAATCAGTTGATTCAAAATCCTGCCGAATTTATCTGCATAGGGGCGGTTTGCTTCAATTGCTTGTTGTGCCCTCCTGAGTTTGGCAGTCGCCACCATCCGCATGGCATCGGTGACTTGCGATATCTTCGTTATACTGGCGATACGTCGTCGTATTTCGCGTAGTGTTGCCACTTCAGTTACCTAATCCTCTGAAACACTTGGCTGGAATGATGCTTTAAATCTACTAGTAGCCTCACTTAGCTGCTCGGCTAAATCATCAGACAGGTTACCAGTTGTTACAATTTCTTCCAGGATTTCACTATGGTTTTGGTCCATAAAGGACAAGAGTTCAGCTTCGAAACGGGCAACATCAGTTAGCTCAATGTCATCTAAGTAACCATTAGAGCCAGAGAAAATGGACACAATCTCTTTTTCAACTGGTAGTGGCTGGTACTGGGGTTGCTTGAGTAGTTCGATTAGTCGCTCACCACGTTTTAATTGTTGTTGTGTTGCTGCATCTAAATCTGACCCAAACTGGGCGAAGGCAGCCACTTCACGGTAACGAGCAAGATCCAAGCGCATGGTTTTTGCTACACCATCAGCCTTCATAGCTTTAATCTGAGCATCTCCACCAACTCGAGAAACAGAAACACCTGGATTAATCGCTGGTCTGACCCCTGCATTAAATAAATCCGTGGTCAGATAGATCTGGCCGTCGGTAATCGAAATAACGTTTGTTGGAATGTAGGTGGTAAGATCCCCTTCAAAAATTTGTATAATCGGTAATGAGGTTAAAGATCCGGCTCCAAGGTCGTCACTTAACTTAGCCGCTCGTTCTAGTAAACGCGAGTGTAAGTAGAAAACGTCACCTGGATAAGCTTCGCGACCTGGTGGACGACGTAGAAGCAACGACATTTGTCGATAAGCCCATGCATGATTAGTTAGATCATCATAGATGATAAGTGCATGTTCACCTTTATCCCGGAAGTATTCTCCCATCGAAGTTCCTGAATAGGGGGCAAGATACTGCATTGGCGAAGTATCACTTGCAGTTGCAGCAACCACAATTGTGTAGTCCATTGCATCATGTTGACGAAGTGTATCTACTACTTGAGCAATCGTCGATCCTTTTTGACCAACTGCGACATAGATACACTTCACTCCAGAATCCTTCTGGTTAATTATTGTGTCTATGGCAATAGCCGTTTTTCCAGTTTGACGGTCACCAATGATCAACTCTCTTTGCCCACGACCTATTGGCACCATGCTATCAATAGCTTTAATCCCAGTTAGTAGAGGTTCTTCGACTGGCTGTCGCTGTATAATACCTAGCCCTTTTCGTTCGACGGGCAATTTATGTTCGGTCTCGATTTCTGGGCCACCGTCGATAGGTTCACCGAGTGCATTGACCACACGACCGAGCATAGCCTCTCCGACAGGTACTTCTAACAGGGAGTTAGTTCTTTTGACAGTATCGCCTTCTCTTACTTCTGTGTCCTCACCGAATAGTACGCAACCAACATTATCTTCTTCTAAATTGAAGACCATGCCCATTACATTATTGGGAAACAGAATTTCCTCACCTGCCATTGCATTAGCTAACCCATGAACTCGGGCAATGCCATCACCGACCTGAAGTACTGTTCCAGCATCATAAACATCTACATCTCGGTTATACTGAAGTAGTTGTTGCTTAAGAATACTCGAAACTTCGTCTGGTCTAACTTCTCTTGCCATAAAAACTTACCCTCTTGCCAATTGCGACTTCATTCGTTCTAGTTGTGTCTTAATACTTCCATCAAAAACAGTATCTCCGAGTTTAGCTATAAATCCACCCTGTATGGCCGAGTCAATGTGAATTTTCAATCTCACCGTCTTACCAGAATAAAGACTCAATTTTTCAATCAATGCTGATTTTTGCTCATCACCAAGTGGGGTTGCTACTGTGACAGAAGCCTCTATTTGACCGGATTGTTGGTCAATTATAAGCTGGAAATACTCCAAAATTGACACTAAACCACGTTCTCTTTGTTTATCAGCTAACATAGTTAAGAAACCAAGTGTTAATGGATTTACTTGTTGATCAAACAAATTTTGGAAAATCTCTTTTTTAAATTCAGGTGAGATTAAAGGATCGTGAATTAGCTGATTAAATTCCGACGATTCTGCTAACAAATCCATCAAATAGCTAGCGTCGCTGACTATTTGGTCAGTTGACCCTTGTTCAGTAGCAGCTTGAAACAAAGCCGCTGAATACCGCTGAGCAACCCTAACATCTTTCATAGTAACTATCTCCGTTTGGCTGCATATTAACGATTGACTTTACCTTTCTTTTCGAAGCTTATATTTTAATTCGGGTTAAGAACTTGCACCAGTTTTGTCTCGCTTTGTATATAAAAAGCGAAACGTACATCTTCTACTTCAGTTAGGTTGACTCTTTAGGATTGATTGACGTGCTGGCTACGCTTGTCGTTTTGTCGGTTGCGTCAAGCCTAATCACACAAATCAAAAGTCTACTTCTACACTATAGGTCCTGTAGGTAATCGGTTAACATACTCATCAACTACATGCTGATGGGTAGTCACATCAAGCTGTTGGTCAATGACTTTGCTAGCAGCGTCTATAGCAATTTCGGCAATTTGTCCTCGCAATTCTAGGATTGCAGTTTCTTTATCTTGTTCGATTTCTATTCGAGCTTGATCAATCAGAGCAGCGGCTTCTTGACGAGATTGTTCCAATATTTCTTGCTTCTCAGATTCGCCTTGTTCAATAGCTCTTTGTATTTTATCTTTGGCTTCTGCTTCAATTTGGCTGAGTCTTTGTTCTGTTTCAGCTGTCAATCTGTCTAGTTCAGCTTGATCAGATTCCAATTTGTCCATTCGGCTAGAAATCTCGTTTTGTCTGTCTTCGATAACTCCCCCAATCTTACCAAAGGCGAACTTTTTCAGAATCAACAGAACTATCACGAAACCAATACCTTGAATGAGGATCAATTTGGGTTCAATGCCTAATACACCAAGGATTCCACTCTTGGCTTCCGAGTTAGAACTACCTCCTCCGGGCGCAGCAGAAACGGTGGCTATGAAAGTAAATAGCAAGATCAGGTGACATACAAGAACAAATAATACTTTTATATTTTTGAATCTCATTTGAGGATTATGTCTCGAAAAAGTGAAACTATTAGGAGCTTAAAGGTGGAAACTAATTAAACAAATTCCCACCTTTAAGCATTAATTACTGGTCAGTTATTTATTATCGGCTGCAGTTCTAACTTCGGCATTAGCTGAAATCATTTCAACTAATGTGGAGTCTGGGTCAGGTAACTTATTTAACAAGACGAAGAACATTACCAAGGAGTAGATAACCATAGCTTCGATTAGTGCAAGACCGATAACCATCGGACCTGTCATCGCGCCTGCAGACTCCGGTTGTCTGGCAATTCCTTCCATGGCGGCAGTTACCGCTTTTCCTTGAGCGTGAGATGCAAAGATCACGGCAATCGGCAAACCTAGTGTAACCCCAAATGCTAAAATCGCGAGATAAATCATTTTCCTTTCTCCTTAAATGATTATTAGTTGTTGTGAAATGACTATATTGGTTTTGAAACTATTAAATTAACAAAATTTAAAAAGAACTCAGGAGTTTAGTGATGGTCATCTCCGTGGTCCAAAAATGTGACAATATAAACTGATGTCAGCAGTGAAAAAACAAAAGCTTGCAGAAAACCGCCTAACATGCCAAAGAAGAGGATTGGTATTTGCACAGGTATCGGTAGCCAAAAACCACCTAACTTCGAGGCTAAAAGGGTCATCAGACCTACCCCAAGAACGGTAATCTTTATTATTACTGTTTCTTCTCCAAATATATTCCCAAACAGACGTAATGCGAGCGAAGCTGCTCTGGCAACTTCACCGATAACGTGAAGAGGAAACATGAGGAAACCTAGGTACCAAGGATCGCCCCAAAAATGTTTGATATGATTGATTATCCCATTTTCTTTGATAGAGATAACATTGACACCAATCACAGCAATTAAGCCGAAAGCTACAGTCGTATTGAGGTCGGCAGTAGGAGACTGAAATCCTGGAATGAGCCCCAAATAGTTCAGAAATAAAATGAAGATAAAATAAGAGCCAACGAACCAGGAGTACTGTTTTCCGTGTTTACCTAGGATCCCGCCGAAGAAATTAACAATGAAACCGATGCAGATCTCTAGCAGCATCTGGAACTTGGTTTCGGGTAAACGCTTCAAGTTCCGACTGCCCAAGACAAACAACAAAATTAACAAAGCTACTACAAAAAAAGTGTTGGCAATCATGTCTAGTTGTTCCCACGGAGTACCAGGTGGGGGAGTAGGAAGACCAAGATCAGTCACAATCTTCAACCAAGAACGGTACCCAGCAGCGGAAGCAGGAAACGTTAGCAGAACGGACAGAAAAGTAAACAAAAACAAAGAAAAGTATGAGCTGCGAAATGTTTGGAGCAATCGCTTGACGGCTTTCAAAAGTTTCCTCTACAAAAAAAACGAACTGTGATAAATACAGCCTTGGCCATGATAATCAACTGGGCAAGTGTGATCCCAACAGTCAGAGCGTAAATGTTTAACCACTCTGACCTAATTAAAAAGAACAACGCAAGAAGCAAGATAACGTACTTGCTTGAAGTTAGCCCAGCAAACAGCCATTTGCCTTTTCTTACACTGTTGTTTGGATCAATGGTTTTACGAACTGCGAACTCCATGGCAGCGAGCATCGAAATACTAGCAAGACTACCTACGCCGAAGCTCGCCCCTATTGATAACCCCAAAAAAAACGCCAAAAATGGTGTCCCAGATATTCCGCTAACCCAAGTCAGGAAGTATACTTGACGCAAGAAGTTGGAGTCAACCTCAAACGCCGTTCGTCTATTCACTTTTTATCCCTTGGTTTTGTGTTTTCTGGCGCTTTAACCATCGGTTTACAGCCTTATAGAGTTGGTGGAATCCAGCTGACGTACCCACAATCACCCCTACGACCGTTCCAAACGTTTCCTGACCACACATTTTACCAAGATAGCGGCCACCGTAAATGCCAATCAGTGTAGCAAAAACCAGAGTGAAGCCAACGGACCCTAGGTCACCAACGACAACAACAGACGAAATTGGCTGACCAAATTTGCCTGTTGTTGGGGCTTCATTTAGTTTGTCGTCGGTTGACATTTCTAAATTAGGATCAGAAAAATATGAGTGTCACCAGGATGAAAACCGGTACTAGTATAGGAATAGACCAGGCCATATAACCAAAGAAACTTGGCATTTTAACCCCATTTTCTTCGGCAATAGCTTTCACCATAAAATTAGGCGCATTACCAATATAAGTGTTAGCCCCCATGAAAACTGCACCACAACTGATAGCTAGAAGAGTTTGGGACATTGGGCCCATCAAAGATGTTGGGTCTCCGCCTGCAGTGTTGAAGAAGACCACATAGGTAGGAGCATTATCTAAGAAACTTGATAGGATTCCAGTCAACCAGAAGTACATTGTGTTAATGGGATCATTAGTCGAACTTTGCACAGCTAGTACAACATTACTCAACTTTCCATCGACTCCTGCTTGGAGGATTTTTAAAGCAGGAATCATACAAATAAAAATACCAATAAAGAGTTTGGCAACTTCTAAGATCGGCTCCCAGGTAAATCCATTAGCTGCTCGAATATTAGTTTCTGCGGCGTTTTCTTCTGGGACTACATGTCCATGATCATCTTTAACTGTACGGTACATTGGAGTATAAATTAAACTGACAATACCAATCAAAATCATTAATCCATCACGAACTAAATTAGCGTAAGGAACACGTACTCCAAAAATATCAACCCCTAAATTTTCATCATGGGTTTTCTTCGCACGTAAACCATTGACGGCCGCTACTGCGTGCAAGTGATCAGTTCGAAGTTGATAGTATTCAGCATTGCTTTGATCTAGGCTAGCCCCAGAATTAGAGGAAACATAAGCTGAAAGCTTATCTTTGGCTGCTGCCATTTTACCTTCAGCTTTTTGGATTTTTGGGGCCATTTTTTCAGCAACAGTCTCGTCTTTAAAAGCACCGTCAGCTAGCGATTTAGAGAATAGAATAGCACCGATAATACAGGCGATAAAAACAAAATTTAGCGCCCCATCTAATTTTAGTGGTTGTTTTTCACCATCATCGGGAGCAGCGCCTTCTTTTTTAAACATCAGCGTATCAAAAACAAAAAATACAATTAGTAGAAGAATCGAGACAGGCAGCATGACTGGGAATAATTTCAATGTCCAGAAGAACTCAACCCCCTTCAAAAATCCCAAGAAAAGAGGCGGATCGCCAAGAGGAGTTAGAGAACCACCTATGTTGGCTACTAGAAAGATGAAGAAAACAACCACATGGACTTTATGCTTTCGCCAAGCATTGGCTCGCAATAATGGACGAATCAACAACATCGCAGCCCCAGTCGTCCCCATCCAACTAGCTAGAGATGTTCCAATAGCAATGATAATTGTGTTGACTGCCGGGGACCCACGTAGTGAACCTTTTAAGCAAATACCACCAGCCGCCGTAAACAAGGCCGTTAGCAAAACGATAAATGGAACGTAGTCCAGCAAAACAATGTGAACAATCTCGTACCAGGCATCCCCTTTATAGCCGATTAAAAATGGGATGGAAAAGATAATGATCCAAGCTAGTGATACTTTGCCATAGTTCTGATGCCAGAAATGTTCGGCTACCAGAGGGAAAATAGCAATAGATAACAGTATCCCGGCGAAAGGAATAATTGTCCATAAAGGTAACTTGGCCCCTTCTATTCCGTGATGTGAACCGTGCCCATGATCATCATGTCCATGATCGTCATGGCCGTGATCATGAGCATCTACTCCATTTGAATCAGCGGCATTTGTAACTGTTATTGAAACTAAGGAAATCGATAAAGCAAAGAAAAGAAAAAAAAGAAATTTAGAAAAAATATTCCATTGGCACTCTTGCATCAGTATACCCTATCAAATTTTTTGGCTTTTCAATTAATTAAAAGAATTAAAAGGCAGAGTAGGAAAGATCTTAACCTTCTCTCAAAGGACGAATTACATCTTCTCCGTTATCCTCAATCAAAGGTCGATTATAAATATATGGTGGTTCTAAAACCGACCTTTGGGCTTCAGTCAATTCGTCGGCCCACTCTGGGAAGGTAACATCATAGTAACCTCCAGCGAAATGTAGATATTTAGGCGAATATCGAATCAGTAATGAGCGACGATGTCTGTCTTTACGTTTCCATGGTAATGTACCATGAAGAGTCGCTTCGTTAAAAATAACCATGTCTCCAGCCTTGGCTGGAACATTATAGACGACTTCATGATCTTGCTCCCATTTTCGAATTTCCTGTGGACAACTGAAGTTAGATTTATGGCTACCAGGAATGACACATAATCCCCCGTCACCTTCCTCCACGTCGGTCAATTGATACTGTAAAACTACCATGCCACATCGTATTTGCCCGTTTCTGTAAGTATAATACTGTGAGCCATCAAAGTGCCGGTTGGTCGAACCATGAATAACTAGCCCTTCAGTACCATAATCAGAAGTCAGAATAAATGGCGCATGATCTAACCGCCATCCACGACCATGCATTGTGTTAAGATAAGGTATAGCCTTTGGATGAACAATTAATTCTCGAAAGGGAACGCAGTGAGGCTTAGGCCAGTTTAACATCCCACTGAACATGCCTCTCTTGTGAGTACCAGCTAGTGCTTCAGATCCAGCAGTGTTTGAATTTCCATCTTTTCCCTTCAGGTCTTCGCAGGCATCAACAGATTGATTAAGTAGCTCTAGCTCGCCCTTACTTAAAAAATTAGGAACTACTAGAAAGCCTTGCAAGTCAAATAAAAATTTTTCGCGTTCTGTCATCTCTACCATTTTCTGTTACCTTGAAACTAAACTAATGAAAAAATATCGTCATCAGAATTATTTTTATTACTAGGTGTACCACCGGTATTTTCTTTGTTATTACATTTGTCTTTATTTTCACACAGATCGCAATCGTCTCCCATTACAGTTCCTAATCCCCCACAACTTCCTTTCAAGCTTTTGTTATTGAAGATCACACCAACAGCCATCGCCAAAACCGTAATCAACATAAAGATTAGACTTATTACAAAATATTGCATTTTAGATATGATATAGTTTTGATTTGATCAGTTATATACAATTTCAGACCCTATTTCAACAAAAATGTCAGGATAAAAAAGTTTTAATTTAGGTGAAACGGCCTCTCTTAGTTTTGTGCCGCTGTTTTTCTGAACACCATAAATAAAGTAAGCTGCAACGTCATTCTTTTGGACGAACTCCATGCCTGATTCAGGCCCTAGTACCATCAGGGTTGTAGCTAACGCGTCAGCTTCCATGCAAGATTCCTGGTCAAATACGGTAACTGAAACCAATCGGTGTTCAACAGGATATCCCGTTTGAGGGTCAATTGTGTGAGAAAAATTTTTCCCCTCAGACTCAAAGAAGTTACGATATCCGCCTGATGTTGCCACGTTCATGTCAGAAATCTCTAAAATTTTATGAATTGTACGTGCATTTGGGTCTGGTTTCTCAATACCAATTTGCCATGGTTCTCCATTTTTCAGACCTTTAGTTTTTACCTCACCACCAATGTCAACCATGTAATTTCCAATTTCTAATTGGCTCAAAAACTGCCCAATTAAATCTACACCATATCCTTTAGCAATAGCAGATAAATCAATGTAAATGCCAGGGTGTTTTTTTTTGATACTTTGACCATCTATATCTATTTGTATATGGTCAAATCCCACCAACTGCTTAGTTCGATCAATATCAGTCTTGCTCGGAACATCACGCTCACCCTCAGGCCCAAATCCCCACAAATTAACTAACGGGCCGATTGTTACATCAAAAGCTCCATTCGACAAATCACTGATCAACTTGGCTGCTGCTAAGACTGTAAACAGTCTCGGCGACAATTTGATCCAATCGGCCGACTGGTTTTCATTTAACTGTGAGATTTCTGAATCGGGGATATAGGTAGACATCTCCCGATTGATGTCTATCAGTAAATGATCAATTTGTTTTTGGACTTGTTCTGGTGTGTCATTAAGTTCCGGCCCGATATACTTAACAGTATATCGGGTCCCCATGGTGGGTCCAGAAATAGAAACCACTGGATCTGGCTTTTGACAAGAACACAGTAAAATCCAACAAATCAGTAAAAAAAGGGCTGATCGATTTAGTATGTAAAAACCCTTTAAAAAACGGATAGACAAACGAAAGTGATAAAACTAGCTACCAAAATCATCAAACAGGATGTCTTTTTCTTCGACTCCTAAGTCTATAAGCATCGCCCTTACAGCATTAGCCATCGGAGGTGGACCGCACATGTAGTACTCACAATCCTCTGGAGCTGGATGATCTTTTAAATATTCATCATATGCAACCTGATGGATAAATCCAGTCAACCCATCCCAGTTGTCTTCTGGCTGAGCGTCGGACAAAGCAATATGCCAGTCAAAATTATCAAATTCTGCTGCCAACTCATCAAAATCATCTTCAAAAAATATTTCAGCCTTAGATCGACCACCGTACCAGAAAGTAATTTTACGATCAGTTTTTATTCGCTTTAGTTGATCAAAAATGTGCGAGCGCATCGGAGCCATTCCCGCACCACCACCAATAAATACCATTTCTTTATCGGTATCACGTGCAAAAAATTCACCGAATGGTCCAGAAATAGTTACTTCATCTCCCGGTTTTAAGCCAAAACAGTAAGAGGACATCACACCTGGTGGAATTCCTGGAGGTGAACCTGGCGGAGGTGATGCGACTCGAACATTGAGCATTATCATGCCTTTTTCTTCTGGATAATTTGCCATAGAATAGGCTCTACTAATCTGTTCATCACTATAGGAAACGTTATCAAAAACTTTAAAATGTTCCCATGTACCTCGATAAAGTTCGGGAATGTCAAAATCCTGGTAATCAACAGTGAGTCCAGGAGGTCTCTCAATTTGTATATACCCTCCAGCTCGAAATGGGACCTCTTCCCCTTCTGGCAGTTCAAGTATCAAGTTCTTAATAAAAGTCGCAACACTTTCATTGGACCGAACTTTGCACTTCCATTGTTTTGAACCAAAAACTTCTTCTGGTACCTCGACATTCATATCCTGTTTGACATTCACTTGACAAGACAGACGGGTACCTTCACGGGCTTCTCGCTTGTTAATATGAGAACGCTCGGTTTCGAGAATATCGCCGCCTCCGTCTAAGACCTTTACCTTACACATCCCACAAGTACCACCACCACCACAAGCTGAGGAAACATAGAGACCTTCGTCAGCCAAGACGTTGAGTAATTTCCCACCGGCAGCTACACTACAATTTTTTTCGCCATTAACATTAATATTGATATTTCCACTGGCAACTAGTTGTGAGCGAGCAACTAGGATAATTCCCACTAGAGCTAATACAATTAGGGTAAAAATCAGTGAAGGAAGAAGAATTGCTATCATATTCTATCCTTATAAAAATTTATAATTGAATACCGGAAAAGGCCAAAAAGCCAAGAGCCATCAAACCAACAACAATGAATGTAATCCCTAGGCCACGAAGACCAGCTGGAATATCGCTATATTTTAATTTTTCACGAACACCAGCTAACGCCATAATGGCTAAAGCCCAACCAGCACCGGACCCTAAGCCAAAAACAACACTTTCTTTGAACGAATAACTTCGTTCCACCATCAGTAGAGAACCACCTAAAATAGCGCAATTTACTGTAATCAATGGAAGAAATATACCGAGTGCGGCGTACAGGGCCGGCACATAACGATCCAGAGTCATCTCTAGAATCTGAACCATAGCTGCAATTACACCAATGTAACTAATCAATCCCAAGAAAGTAAGATCTATATCAGCAAATTGGGCCCCTGCCCACGTCAATCCACCAGGCTTTAGAAGATAGGTGTAAATCAAATTATTGGCAGGCACAGTAATCCCCTGCACTACAATGACAGCAAAACCTAAACCTATAGAAGTCTTAACTTGCTTGGATACTGCTAAAAATGTACACATACCTAGAAAGAAAGACAAGGCCATATTTTCGACAAAAACCGCTTTTATGAACAGGCTCAAGTAGTGTTCCATTCTTATTCCTCCTCCACTTGATCTGGGTCCAGAGTTCTTAAGACCCAAATGAAAAGACCAACCAAGAAAAAAGCACTGGGAGCCAGCAGCATCATACCGTTACCTGTGTACCACCCACCTTCGTTAGTCAACCGTAGAATTTCGTGCCCAAAAAGTTTTCCACTACCTAGTAGCTCGCGAAGCAAACCAACAACCAGTAGCACAACACTGTAGCCGAAACCATTTCCGATTCCATCTAAGAAACTATCAATCACACTGTTTTTCATGGCGTATCCTTCGGCTCGCCCCATCACAATACAATTGGTGATAATGAGACCGACAAAGACTGACAATTGCTTAGAGGTATCATAAAGATAGGCTTTTAAGACCTGATCCGCAATAATTACCATAGAGGCAATAATTACCATTTGTACAATAATACGAATACTGGACGGCACATAGTTCCGAATCAGACTAACGAACAAGCTCGAAAAACCAACAACGAAAGTCAATGCCAAGCACATGACAATGGTTGTCTCCATTTTGGTGGTAACGGCCAAAGCAGAGCAAATACCAAGTATCTGAAGGGCAATGGGATTGTTTCTAAAAATGGGACTAATTAATGTTTCTTTAACGTTACTCATAAACAATTCGCTCCTATTCCACTATTGAGTTCCTAAATTGGTTTAAGAATGGGCCATAGCCGTGATCTCCCAACCAATAGTGGACCAATTTTTCTACCCCGCGACTTGTGATGGTTGCACCAGACAGTGCGTCTACTGAGGTGGTTCCTTTTGCATAGCCACCTTTTTCAACAGTAAATTCGGGTTTGTATTGAGCATCAAGGACCGTTTTCCCTGGCCATTGAGCTTTCCAGTTCTCATTTTCGATTTCACCACCTAGGCCTGGTGTTTCAGCATGCTCGTAAAAACCCAAACCTTTAACTGTACGGGTGTCAGTATCAAGAGTTAAAAAACCATACATTGTTGACCATAGACCATATCCACTAACAGGTAATACTAAGGAAGTAGGTTGGCCATTTTCCTTGATTAAATAAACATTTGCCCACTTAGCTCTATACCTATTTTTCGCAATGTCTTTGTCTGCTGGGATTTCTACATTTCGACTTGCGTCTTTAGCTGCAGCTCTTGCGTCAAAGTCATTTGGTGCATCGTCAATGTACTTACCCGTTTCTAGGTCTACGACTTTAGCTTCAACATTCTTGTACGCTTTTTCAATTTCTGGTTTTGGTACATCCTTGCTCGCGATCAACCCCGCAGACAGAAGTAAATTCTTTTTAACATCGAGTTTGACATTTTCTTCTTGTTGAGCTCTCAAATTGTTGGCAGTAAAGGATACAACACCTGAACAAACCAAACAAAGTAGGAGCGCAACTATAATAGTTCCTTGCCAAGAATTAACTTGCACTTCTTCTTAACCTCCTCTTGACATTTGATTCAACAACAAAATAATCAATAAGTGGAGCAAATAGGTTGGCAAACAAAATCGCCAACATAATACCTTCAGGATAAGCTGGATTCACTACACGTATTAATATGGTCATGATTCCAATTAGTGCTCCGTAAACAAACTTGCCGGTGTTGGTCATTGCAGCACTGACGGGATCAGTTGCCATAAAAACCGTACCGAACGCGAACCCGCCTAGACACAAATGCCATTCAATAGGCATTGCGAACATAGGGTTAGTGGTACTCCCTACTGAATTGAATAGGAAGACGGTCGCTACAGCTCCGACAACCACACTCACCATGATTCGCCAAGAACCAGTTCCAGTCAAGATCAGAACAAAGGCACCGATCAAAGCACATAAAACGGAAGTTTCACCGATAGACCCAGGGATCATTCCGTAGAAGGCTTGAGTCAGGGACCACTCAATCGCGTTGAGCCCATCAGCCGCAGCTAGACCTAAAGATGTGGCTGCCGTGTGCCCATCAACAGCTACCCAAATCGCATCGCCAGAAAGATTAGCTGGATAAGCAAAATAAAGAAACGCTCTGGAAGTCAAGGCTACATTGAGGAAGTTTTTCCCAGTACCACCAAACACTTCCTTAGCGAAGAAAACGCCAAAAGCTATGCCGATAGCGACCTGCCACAATGGTGTTGTAGCCGGTAAAGTCAGTGGAAAAAGAAGCCCGGTTACCAAAAAACCTTCGTTGATTTCGTGTTTTCGAATGATGGCAAATATGACTTCGATATGACCACCGACGAACATGGTAACAGCGTAGATAGGCAAGAAAAACAGCGCGCCATAGATAAAATTACTAGCAACACTACTTGAATCCAAGCTAAATCCAGCTGCATGCATAATCGTAGCTCGCCAGCCCGAAACATCAGCCCAAGAACTAATATTTTGTTCAGCTAAAACTAAAATAGCTTGGTATCCTGCATTCCAAATCCCCATCAAGGTTACAGGAACAAGCGCAATAACAACAGTTACCATTAGTCGCTTCATGTCCATACTATCTCGGACATGAGTACTCCCGGTTGATACTTCTCCAGGTGTAAAAGCAAAGGTGTCTAACGCTTCGTACAAGGGGTAAAGTTTTTCGTATTTACCGCCTTCTACGAACTGAGGGTGTAGTTCATCAAGGATATTTCTTAAAAATTTCATTATCCTTCCTGATCAATTTGGGTTAAATTTTCTCTAAGAATCGGGCCATAATCAACTTTACCGTGATCCACAAAAGTACATAAAGCCAGGTCTTCTTCTTCCAGTTCTAAACACCCTAACTGTTGCGCTAGATCAGTTTGTTTTGTAATCAAAGCTCGTAGAAGTTGAGTAGGTAGGATGTCAAGAGGCATCACTTTTTCGTAATTTCCGGTAGGAATCATGGCTCTGAAACTGCCTTCTGTTGATGTTGTAAAACCGAACTTCTTTGACGGAGATAGACTGGAAATAAAGCTCGGTTTAATCGAAAATTTATTTCCGCCAGCGCCGGCCCATCCCAAAAATTCTCTCCGGTGCCCTTCTTCTAAGGCTGATATTTGGTGATGGTAACGACCAAGGTAAGCAAATGGGCCTTTAGCTTCAAATCCACTCAACACCGAACCAGATATGACCCTCACGTTATCTTCGTTTACTAATTCTCCCTCAACCAAATCGTTGATTGAGGCTCCTAGTCGGGTTTTTACTAGACGAGGAGACTTAATCTGGGGACCAGCCATGGAAATTATGCGTTCCACCCACAATCGTCCAGTTGTAAACAGTTTTCCAATAGCAATAACGTCTTGGTAGTTGATCGTCCAAACAGTTTTATTTGCGCTTACAGGATCAAGGAAGTGGATGTGGGTGCCAGTATTCCCTGATGGGTGTGGGCCTGAAAAACTTTTCAGCTGAATATTTCCTGAAACTGTAGGCAATTTTTTGCCTTCTTCATGACAAACAAAAGTTGTGCCGTTGGTCAGCTTCGATATAATTTGCAGCCCGTTGGCAAAATCTTCATCATATTGACTTATAACCACCATTGGGTCTAGTGCTAACGGATTGGTATCCATCGAATTCACGAAGATTGAATTTGGCTTCTCATCTGAGGGTGGGTTTTTCGAGTACGGTCTTGTGCGAAAGGAGGACCATAGACCTGATTCTAGTAACAAATTTCTAACATTTGATTCATTAGCGTTTTCTGGGCTGGTAGATTGATAATGTGTGAATTCGACCTGCTCTTCCTGATCATTAGGTTTTATAGAAACACTTTGAAAAACACGTCTTTGTCCCCGATTCAAGCTAATAACTTCACCCGCCGCTGGAGCAGTATAAATAACACCAAGTTGTCGCTTGCACTCAAAAATTGGTTGTCCTATTTTAACCTGATCTCCAATTTTGACTAACATCGTCGGTCTCATATTGACATAGTCTGAGCCCAGGATAGCTACTTCGCCAACCGATTTTGTTCCATCAAGTTCTGAACTGGGACTACCTGCAATTGGCAAATCCAATCCTTTCCTAATTCTATACATAATTCACTAGAACCTTGTCCATTCATCAACGAATGATTATTTGGGGTATTGCTTTACGAACGAAAATCACTGAGCCATTTAGTTATTATATTTTAATATGCCAAAATCGAAAAAACGACAGAGCCGGGCTGATGGAGAATAATCGAAGAAACACTTGAAATCAAACGGCAAGTAGTGGGAATCGTAAGGAGCAAGCCAAGTTGCATAAAAACAGGAAAGCCGCCCACCCCCAGAAAGGCAGGTCGTAAATTTACTAACATTATCGATAGGGGCTAAAGTGCCACCTACTTCACTAGACGAATCGGCCTAGCTCTGTCTCCGTTAACTTAGCTGTAATAAAACCGCCATATTCTTGCACATTTGGGTTTGCCTGTCAAGAGCATTTTGAAAAAAACAAATTGTATGTGATAACCTATGGTTTTGGGTACAGATTGCGATCAAGTGAGCTACCCGAGAGTTATATACCAACTAATAATAAATAATATCCAATACGAATAAATAAAACGGAGCCCTTTATGGATAAACTTCTCATTAATGGTGAGAAAGCCTTAAAAGGAACAATCGACATTAGTGGATCTAAAAACGCAGCCCTACCAATAATCGTGGCTGCAGGTATCTTAGGTCAATCAAAAAGTATCATTACTAATGTTCCCCACCTAACTGATGTAAAAACACTTTGTTCATTATTGGAAAAACTAGGAGCAAAGACCCATTTAGAGAATAATCAATTAACAATCGAACCTATTGACCAGACATCATATGAAGCTCCTTATGATCTAGTTAGAAAGATGCGGGCTTCCATATATGTTCTCGGCCCCTTATTGGCAAGAGTGGGTCGAGCGCGAGTTTCTTTCCCGGGAGGTTGTGCTATTGGACCTCGGCCAATAGATTTACACTTAGAAGGGCTAAAACGCTTAGGTGCTAAAATTGAGGTACTTGGTGGGTATATTGATGCACATGCTGATAGTTTGCAAGGGACCGATATCTACCTTAAGGGGGTTTTTGGAGCAAGTGTTGGGGCTACAGCTAACGTGATGATGGCCGCGACACTGGGCCAAGGTACAACTACCATACGCCCAGCTGCTTGCGAACCTCATATCACAGATTTGGCTCATTTCCTCATAAAAATGGGTGCCAGTATTGAAGGGATTGGAACAACTGAACTGAAAATTCATGGTGTTAATTCTTTGAGTGGAACTCGTCATTCAGTGTTGTCTGATGATATCGAGACGGGTACATTTATGGTGGCCGCAGCGATGACTAAGGGAGATCTCTTTCTCAAAGGTGCTAACATGGTACAGGTTCAGGCTGTTACCGAAAAATTAGTTCAGATTGGAGTCAAAATGTCTTGGCAGAACGATGGAGTAAGAGTTTGGGCGGATCGTCAGCTACATCCTACCGATGTTCGTACTGATGTGTATCCCGGATTCCCAACTGATATGCAAGCACAAATCATGGGATTACTCAGTTTAGTATCTGGCGTTAGTGTTATTACCGAAACCATCCATCAGGATCGATTTATGCATGTAGCCGAGCTAAATCGATTAGGGGCTAACATTCGAGTTGATGGTAATATGGCTGTCATTCATGGTGTGGGCCAGTTGAGTGGTGCTCCTGTTATGGCGTCTGATTTACGGGCAGGTATCGTTTTAGTTCTGGGTGGGCTGGCAGCTCAAGGTCAAACGTTAGTTTCAAGGGTTTACCATATTGACCGTGGTTACGAAAAAGTAGAGGCAAAACTTTCAGCTGTTGGAGCTGATATAAGGAGGCTTAACACATGATTCGTATTGCTCATTTTTCATCACCTGAAGCTAACGATTTTATGGATAAAATCGATCGTAGGGGCCAATTTGAAAATTTGCAGGTTCAGAAAATCGTTAGTGAAATTTTGCAAGACGTCAAATTAGAAGGTAACAAAGCAGTCGTCAAATATATTGAAAAATACGATTCGGATCAAGTTGACACAGAGAATTTGAGAGTAACAAAGAAGGAATTTACTGAGGCCAACGGGATGGTGGATAGCGACTTTGTATCGGCTATTAATGAAGCAAAGAAAAATATTCAACGGTTTCACCAGCGTCAAATTCGGCAATCTTGGTTCACAACAGAAGATTCAGGTGTTATTTTAGGTCATTTGATTCGTCCACTCAAAAGAGTAGGCGTTTGTGTTCCATCGGTTAGTCAACTTTTAGTGTCGTCTCTCTTGATGAATGTTTTACCGGCTAAGGTGGCTGGTGTGGAAGAGGTCGTAGTTTTCTTAGGCCCCAAACCCGACGGAACAATAGATCCACACATGTTGGTAGCCGCAAGTATATGTAAAATCAATGAGGTGTACAAATGTGGTGGAGCTCCTGCAGTTGGCGCAATGGCCCATGGAACAGAGAGTATACGAGCGGTAGATAAAATTGTAGGTCCTGGTAATCCTTATGTTCAAGAAGCTAAACGTCAAGTTATGGGCCTAGTTGACATTGATAAAATTGCTGGCCCAAGCGAAGTTTTGGTGATTGCTGATAAACAAGCCAATCCAGCATATGTAGCAGCAGATATGATTTCTCAAGCTGAACATGGAACTGATTCCTCGGCTATATTAGTAACGACTTGTGATACCTTGGCTGAATCAGTCAAAGATCAAATCCAAATTCAAATAACGTCTCTACCTAGAAAGAACGAAATCACTGGATCCTTCGCCAATTATGGATTTGTTTTATTAGTTGATAATCTAGAACAAGCAATAGATTTAGCCAATCGAATTGCTCCAGAACACTTGGGACTAATTGTTAGAGAGCCATATAGCATTTTAGGTCAAATTCGAAATGCAGGTGCAATTATGATAGGAGAATACACGCCTGAATCTGTGGGTGATTATATGGCTGGTCCTAATCATGTCTTACCAACAGGTGGTACAGCAAGGTTTGCATCACCATTGAGCGTAGATGATTTTGTTAAAAAAACCAGTTTAATTCAGTACACAAAATCAGCCTTGGAAAGAGTTAGCCAACCAATTATCAAGTTAGCAGAGACCGAAAACCTAGATGGGCATGCTGCGTCTATTACTATTCGGAATTCTTAGTTTACAAAACTAACCGATAATCGGGCATTACTGTTAGCCTAGTGAAAATCCTTATTTCATTTCTTGGCATTTTGAATAAAAATAACGAATTAACTTGTAAGCTTTTATTGAATCTTTGGTTTTGTTGTGATACATTTGTGCGGCATTTGGCGATGAGTACTATTATTTCGATTTTTATTCAAAATGATTTTTAATAACAAATGAAAGATTCTAATATTCATGCAGATAAGTTTGGACAAGTTTGGCAGCACTTCCAGAATGGATTTAGGCCTTCGGCGTATGACCCTGAGAGAGTAGCTGGTTTTGATGGTCGAAAGACTAGCTTGACCTTGAGTATCCCGATCCATCAACCCGAAATCATTCATAAAATCCGAGAAATATCAGCTAAACTTCAAGGGTTAGATGGTATTTATCTAATGCCCGAGGAATACTATCATGTAACAGTAAAATGGCTGGGATTTTTCACTGATAGAAAAGAAAAGGACTATGATATAGAAGCGAATACGCTTGATCTGATTATTGAACAGGCTGAGAATATTATAGGGAAGATACCATCCTTCGAGATTTGCCTAAAACGACTCAATGGTCTAGGTAGTTTTGTAGTTTGTGAAGTGAGCGATAATGGTGCTATAGCACGCTTACAAGGCAGATTGCACCAGGACGCAGCTGATATCCCCATATATCCCCTAGAGGGTGAAGAGTGGCTACCTCACCTCAGCTTAGCTGGCATAAAATCTCAAAAAAGTATCAGTCAATTACAACATAGAATACGTCAGTTCAGAGATGTTGAACTGGGTACGGTTCAGGTTAATCAAATCCATCTCTCTCGGGCACTACTACAACAACCATTTCCTTCCTGTACTACTATTCGCACCTTCCAACTTACAAATTGATCTCCTGAAAAATCGCTGCGAATCAAGAATTTCTTTTCTTTGACAACAGCTTAAAGCTGGGTTAAGCTGCTATAGACTGTCGAGTAGAACAAGGTTTGAGGTGATTGGGTGTGCTGAGGCTCTATTTTCTCTTCGTTTACTTACTTTTTTCTGGAGTGAGTTACTCCGTAGCAAGAGTTAGTTACCAAGATCAAATTCAACCTATATTACAACGCACTTGTCAAGGTTGTCATAACCCAAAGGACCCTGCGGGTGATTTAAGCCTGACTAGTTATACTGGTTTTGAAAAGGGGGGAGCTACAGGCCCTCTTTTTGTTGGCGGTAGTCCTGAACATAGTATCATTTTTGACTTCATCGTTGGTGATCCTCCAGAGATGCCTATCAATTTGGAACCGTTGACTGAGGATGAAGTGAGTTTAATTCGTCAATGGATTTTGGAAGGTGCTATCGACGATACGAACATCAAGTCAACTAAAGTCTTAATGGAAGCACCCAAATACCAAAAACCACCGGTTATTTCTGCTTTGGCATTTTCTCCAGACGGTCAACAATTAGCGATCTCGGGTTATGGTGAAGTGTTAGTTCATCGGGCAGACGGAACCGAACTCATTGCTAGGCTAATCGGAAAATCTGACCGAATAGAGTCAATCGCCTATACTCTAGATGGGAAAATCTTGGTTGTTTCGGGTGGTGTCCCTGCTGTTTCAGGGGAACTACAGGTGTGGAATACCGATACATATCAACTGGCTCAGTCTACTCAAAATACAAATGACACTCTTTATGGAGTTTCTATTTCACCCGATGGTCAGCTCGTTGCGTATGGAGGAGCTGATAACACCGCTCGCTTACTTCAAATTAGTAATTTAAGTGAAAAGCTAAAATTTGATAATCATAGCAATTGGGTTTTAGGGACAGTATTCTCAGTTGACGGAACCCACTTAGTGACTACAGGAAGAGACCGGGCTTTAAAATTGATAGAGGTTGAAAGTGGGTCCTTTATAGACGATATCAACGCTAGTAATAAGGGGTATGGAGAAATTTATAGTTTGGCTCGTCATCCTAGCAAAGACCAAATTTTAGCAGCAGGTGAGGACGGTATACCTCGGTTGTATCAAATATTTCGTACTATTCGTCGAGATGTAGGTAATACAGACTTCAACTTAATTCGTGCTTTTGATCGCCAGCTAGCTGCGGTTAATGTAGTTGCTTTTAGTCCGAATGGTAATCGATTCGCTACGGGGAATGATAACGGAAAAGTTTATATATACGAAACGGAAAATGGTAATCGATCACAGGTAATTACTGCTGATTCAACGGCAGTCTTCGCTTTAAGCTTCAACCCGGTAAAAAAACAGATATCGGCTGGTGGATTTGATGGGTGGCTGAGAACGTTTGATCTCAAAACTGGAAAATTACTACAGGAATTTATCCCTGTAGTAATGGATCAAAAAGCCAAATAAAAATCTTAACAAAGGTAGATTATTCCAGAGGTGTTTGAATGTTACGATCTAAGTCTCGTTCAAAATTGAACCGTGTTCGTTGGACCAATCCTGTTTGAGGTAAACGAAAATAAGATATCCAAATCAATTAAGTTTCAAATGAAATCGGCTTCATTGGATAAAAATCGAAAAATACGTTACTGGGCTTATTCCACCTCAATCCTCCTACATTTAATTTTGCTACCCTTGGTTTCTCGTATAAATCTGGAGGGCCGGCGTAAGTTTATCGGTTTAATTGCTCAAGAAACCGTATACATAAGGCCAATTGATTCCTTACCTAAGGCTAACGATCAGGCACTAACCGAAACTAAGTTAAACTTAGAGAAGATAAACGATCCGGTATTAAAACCAAAATTAATAGAATCAACTGATAAATCTATTAAGCGTCCAAAGCCAGCGTTTCTTACTGATTCGTCTCTTGATTTATCCCCGGAACTAAAAAAAAGAGACCACCTCCTAACCGAACAGAGGTTGATTAATCAAGTCGTTAACAGCTCAATGAGGATAGACGAGCCCGGAATTCAACCTGAAAATTTTTTGACTACGTCCAGTGGGACCTTTACGACACAAACAACCCAGAAAAGAATAAAAAGAAAAATCATTCATGGAACTTTAGGCACCGCTGAAAAAGATTTGGGAAAACTGAATAATACTAGTAATCATCAACCACTCATATCAGAAATCAAAACAAGGGAATTAAAATCAGATTCTCCTCAAGTTTCAGTTGAAATGGGTTTAGATACTAGTCAAAAAGGGCGTCTAATCAATGATAATCTAATCGGTGGCGGTCAGTCTTCCAGTAGTTCTACCATTGGTAGTTCACCTGCGAGCGATTATCCTTCGCTAATGAGACGTTTAGCTGTCAATTTGATCGCTGATGAAGGAGCCAAAAAAATTGATCTGGTTTTCATTTTAGATAAAACTGCTAGTATGACAGATAATATTAGAGCTATCCGAGCTTATATGGGAAAATTTCTAGACCAATTTCATTTAGCGAGAAGAGACATTGCCGTTGGTCTTGTTTCATTTTCTGACCGTCAGTACATCAACTTTAATGGTCTGACGAAAAAATTTCGCAAGTTCAATAAGTGGATGCAAAAAATCCAGATAGTTGGTGGTGGTGATTTAGCTGAATCAGGATTAGATGCCATCATGGTAGCATTGGAGCAAACCAGGTTTCGCCGAAATAGTCAGCCAATATTCGTTTTTATCTCCGATGGCACATTTCATGATTTGGATTATGATGGCCAATCCCCGTATACCCTAGACCAAGTTATCACTAAATTACAAAAAAAACGAGTACGAGTTGAAAGTATTGGAATTGATTACCTACCAATAAAACAACTCGCTCTAGCAACAGGTGGAAATTGGTATCCAATTCCAGGTCGAGGTTACATGGAAGACATCGATTCGACAAGCAAAACGTTATCAAAGTTAGGCGTAATTGGCGAGGATATTATAATGTATGTAGACACTAAGCCAAGACCTGAATGGATAGAAGTCCACAGTAAATTTCTCAACCCCTCAGGAGAAAAAATTCCATTACAAAAAGCATCACAAAAAATAGAGGTTCCCAATGATGGAAGTGAAACTATTGCCTTTAAGCCCAATATCAATCTTGATGAGTTAATAACTCGACCTGGCACTTATACCGCTATCTATCGTCTCGTAAACAACCATGGACAGCAAAGTATATTGCGCCAGACAGTAGAACACTAAACACCAAATAAATAAATCGTTTACAGGACGACGAAAAAACATCTATGACACTTTACCTTCAAAGGGTAAAGTGCCGAGTCTTTCTAGTTCTAAAATATTCTGCTGTTTTGTTTTTATTTACCAGAGTTATTCAGAAAACGGGTTATCCTTGGGGACTTGTGTTAGTTTCCGTTTAGTTGATAGCTAAAGTCAGACGACTTCATTAAGCTAACAATTTCGATCTCACCTGGTACAATATCCGACTATTTTTTCTTGCAAATGGCCTCTGTACTGTAGACCTATGCTTGGTGCTTTTTTCAACTTTTTCAAAAGGTCTGTTTCCAACTTTCCCCAAGCTACCCATCGAGCATTAGAAATTTCTTTGATGTCAGTCGGATGTAAAACTCGATCTAAAGTTGAAGCCACAAAAACATGCGTCTGCCAGTCAATTGCCTGATGGCAGTAAGTAAATCGCACATTTGATCTTAGTAGATAACTATGGATAGTTACCATTAAACCAGTTTCTTCTTTTGCTTCTCTCTTAACACCGAATTCAAAATTTTCACTGGGACTGATACCACCGCTTGGTGGCCGATAGACATCAGGTTGGTAATATGGTTTTCGAATTACGGCGATTGGACTATCAATACTAATTTTTCGAAAATTAAAAAATGGACGCTGAAAAATGAGTAAAGTGACGTCGTGCTGTCGACCAGACAGCATACTAGCCTTGACGAGATTGAACTCCTTCTTTGTCATCTCCCATTCGGACCAATCCTTGTTGGGTATTCCGTATCGGCTTTCTAGACGATCAACCTGCTTATTGACAAACACTTTTAAGCCGAAATGTTAATTTAAGATGATCCGAGTATCGAACTGGAAGTTGGAAAAAATGACTTTCCTCATTCGATAACTAATTCATCTTGGGGATCCAATTGATCAATTTGGTTCACGAGACCGTCTGCAATCTCTTGAAAAACCAAAGATTGTGGTGAGTCTGGATACCCAAGAACGATAGGTATTCCCAAATCCCCACATTGGCAGATCTGAGGGTCAATCGGAATTTGGCCTAGTAAGTTAGTGCCAAGTTTCTGACTAATTTTTTTGCCACCACCATTACCAAATATCTCTATCTTTTTACCGCTATCGTCAATATAATAACTCATGTTTTCCACGATTCCTAATAATGGTGTTTCCATTCGATTACACATGGAAATTGAACGCTTAACATCAGAAAGTGCTACCTCTTGTGGCGTTGTTACAACGACAGTCCCTCTTAAACTTGTAATCTGGGATAAAGAAAGTTGAACATCGCCAGTCCCCGGTGGCATATCAATAAATAGATAATCAAGCTCTCCCCAGATAACATCGCCCAAAAATTGACGCATCGCACTATGTAACATCGGTCCGCGCCAGATCATCGCTTGCTCGTCTTCTACCATGAAACCTATTGACATCAACGAGATGCCGTGCTGGTCAATAGGTATTAGTTTTTTTTCTTTTGTTATTTTAGGTTGTTGTTTTACTCCCATCATAGTTGGAATGCTAGGACCATAAACGTCCGCATCCATCAATCCAACCTTAAAGCCTTTTCCTGCCATAGCCAAAGATAAATTTGCGGCCACAGTGGATTTCCCAACCCCACCTTTTCCACTCGATATAGCAATTGCATGATTGACTTTGGGTAGGAGTGTTGTTTGGGATTCGGGTTGAACTTCTTTCTGTGAAGATGAGGGGGGGGAAATCTGGTTTCCACTGATTATTTTTAGCTCAGGGTGTTGCTTAGAAGGATTTCGCTTCTCTGTAGTTCCTGCTTGGTTACCTGATGCTTGATTATCTTTTCCAAATAACTTCATTTCACTCCTATTCAGTTTTGTTTATAGAAATTGAATTCTTGATGAGTTAAAAAATCACTATCAGTCTTCATAATATAGGCCAAATAGAATCATCATTTCATCAGTACTCAAAAAACCAAAGTTTACTTCTCGGTTATGAACATTATTATAAGTGGCAATTAGACGCAACCCTTCGCCCACCCCAAACTTCATGGGTGGATTATATGACATGATGGGAGGATGTTCCCAGTCATCAGTAAAATAAACTTCTTTTCCATTTCTTTGTCCCCCAATTGCTTGTACACGAAACTCGGTCATCAATTCGTGCGCATGCGAAAAAAGTTGGAAAACATTTGCAGCCTCTCGAAAATAAAAATCCTTGGTTAATGTGGTGATTTGACCTGCCGGCAACTCAATGTCGGTATGATTAAAGCTGATGATTTTGGCAATATGTTTTACCGACTTCTTATCCTGATAATGCAAATTGACAAAGACTTCACCGCGCAGAGAATTCGCGGTTCTGTTAACATAATGGCTGTTTAAATCTAAGCCACTATTAGCTGGCAATTCTAAAGCAACACCCTCTGGTAATTGGTAGTCCATTTTAGGCCATTGTGTTCCTGTAAAAAATTGGTGGTAACGCATTGGGAGTAAATTTTGCAGAATGTAGTTACCACTCTCATCTCTTAGATCTCTGTCTATATTTGGGATAGGTTTAAATATTTCAGGGGTTCGGTCTCCAAAAGTATATAGTATAAAGTGGTGGCTGCCAGGCCTCATCGCAATCTCAATCCTGTTGATATAAACAGGTTCTGGGTTGTTTAGTTCATGGAATTGGTAAAACTCACGCTCATAATTGGGTAAGACTTCGAATGGTTCCAAGTGAAGTTGGACTCCATTCAACGGTTTCGAAAGTGATGTGAATACTTTTGGAGTATAACGATCCATTTCATCCAAAAGTTTTTCGTCGGCGACAACTCCACTTTCTGGCGCTCCTTGGATAATCCATTGACGAACAAATTCTAGCTGACCATATGTTAGTGGTTCAGCAGGGCGTGGAGGCATCATTCCACCATACTCGGGGTGATCATTATAGAAATGATCTTCGTTAGGAGCATTAATTTTCTCCCAAAAGAAACTCTTAGCTAAGCTTTCATGGCCTTTCCTGCCAATTCTCATCAACCCGTCAGCCAGTGCAGCTGGATTTTTAGGTGGTTTGTCTACTAATTCGTTGTAGGCTTCGTCTGCCGTTAAAATTAATCCCGTCTGCTGAGCAACTGAACTCCCGGCGACATGACAGCTAACGCAGTTTGGTTGAAGAATGTTCTCTTGGATCAAAGACCATGTTGATTGTGATTTGTCAACATCTGATCCAACTAAGCTATCTTGGTCTTCCATATCTCCTTCATCACAACCTATTATAATCAAGGCTACAAATAATAATGAGGTAAATGCTATAAATGGAAATTGTTTCAGCATTATTTAATTAACCCTTTTCATTCGATTTGGGGGAGATAATTCAACTTCTGATCCCATTAATTTGTAAAGAGGGGATGACTCTCTCATATTTTTCACTTCTTCTACCACTCGCGAAACAACAAAATCTATTTCATTTTTGGTATTACTTCGTCCCAAACCAAATCGTATGGGATTACGTGCGAGATTGTCGTCAATTCCCATAGCTGTCAAAACTTTAGATGGTGCTGATGAATTGGATGAACATGCTGAACCTGTAGATAACGCGATATCCTTTAACTTTTCCAATAGGGTTACACTGTCAACAAATTCAATACTGACATTGAGGTTCCCAGGTAGTCGTTTTTGCGGGTGACCATTTAAATGTAGAAAATCAATTTGTTCTTTGAGTCCTTCGTACAAACGAGACCGTAAGCTAATTAGCTGTTCTGATTCTTTCTGCATCTTGGTTTGTGCTATTTGGCAAGCATAGCCAAAACCGACAATCCCTGATACATTCAGTGTGCCAGAACGAATTTTTCCTTCTTGTCCTCCACCATAGTTTTGAGGCTTGATACGGATTTTTGGTTTTTTTCGTCGAATGTAAAGTGCACCAATTCCTTTGGGGCCATAAACTTTATGGGCTGTCAATGACATCAGATCAATATTTAAATGATCAACATTAACATCAATTTTTCCGATAGCCTGTACGGCATCTGAATGAAACAGAACGCCTGCTTGGCGAGCAATTTGGCCAATTTCAGCCAAAGGGTTGATTGTTCCAACTTCGTTACTGGCATGTATTATACTGATTAAGATTGTGTTTGGTTTAATAGCTGACGCGACCTGCTCTGGGTCAACCATGCCGTATTTATCCACGGGTAGATAGGTTGTTTCAAAACCTAATTTCTCTAGAAAGTAACAGGTATCTAAGATCGCACTATGCTCGATTTGTGTCGTTATTATATGATTTCCCCGACGATGATAACTCTCCGCAACACCTTTGATAGCCAAGTTGTCAGATTCTGTAGCCCCACTGGTAAAGATAATTTCTTGTGGTTTAGCCCCAATTAGGTCTGCTACTTGCGTACGGGCTTTTTCAACGGCCCTGCGAGCCTCTTGACCAAAAATGTGATTACTAGAAGCATTACCAAAGTTTTGAGTCAAGAACGGTATCATTTCTGATAAAACATCTGGATCAATTGGCGTAGTGGAATGATGGTCTAAAAAAATAGGTGATTCCATTGTTATAAGAGGCCTGAAGTCACAAAATAGGTAAATACAATCGCCTTAAGATTGTACCGAAACAAAGAAATCAGAGTCAAGTTCTAGAGGGTATTAATTGGGTCTATATCAATAGTTAAGTCGATGACTTTCGGTTGGAATGAAGTGTAATGGGCTAAGGATTTCTTTAAAAACCTCAGTAACGTACAATGATCTACATGTAGAATTAAAAAGTGCCAACGGTATTGGTTTTTAATTTTGGAAAGAGGTGCTGGTGCTGGACCACGGATTTGAACATCAATGAATGTTTCGATCTGAAAACGAGAAAATATTTCGAACAACTGATGCGCATTTTCAATAAGTACTTTTTCATCTCTACAACGCATCAGAATGGAAGCCGAATGGCTGAATGGAGGATACTTTAAATGCTGTCTTTGCTCAATTTCTTCTTGGTAAAATTGAATGTAATCATGTGTCTGCGCAGCTTGAATGCTTTGGTGCTCGGGTAGATAAGTTTGGATGACTACATTTCCACCAAGTGGACCACGACCCGAACGGCCTGCCACTTGAGTTAACAAATTAAAAGTTCTCTCGCCTGACCGAAAATCAGGCAAATTAAGAGAAGTATCTGCACTGATAACACCCACGAGTGTCACATTTGGAAAATCTAGGCCTTTTGCAATCATTTGTGTGCCGATTAGGATATCAATTTTTCCTTCCTGAAAAGTTTGTAGGATTTTTTGGTGCCCATCTTTAGTTGATGTGGTATCCATATCCATCCTATGTACGCGAGCTTGCGGGAAATTTATTTTAACTTGTTGCTCAACTTTTTCTGTACCCAAGCCAAAATATCGAATATACATACTTCCGCAGGATGGACAATGATCAACGGTAGCTCTCTCTGCGGCACAATGGTGACAAATTAGCTGCTTTCGGGTGAGATGGAAAGTCAACGAGATGTCGCAGTTATGACAACGTTCGATATAACCACATTCTCTACAGAACACATAACTCGAGTGTCCGCGCCGATTTAAAAAAAGTATTACTTGTTGCTTCTTTTTTAAGCGATCTACAATGCTAGATTTTAACTTTTGTGAGAATATAGTCCGGTTACCACTTTTTAACTCCTGTCTCATATCGACAATTGCAACATCAGGCAAGCCAACTTTCGTAGCTCGATTTGTCAAGGTGAGCAATCGATATTTATTATGCTTGGCTAGCCTGTAAGTTTCTAATGCTGGCGTGGCGCTACCCAGTACTAATGTACAGTTTTCAATTTCAGACCTTTTAGCGGCTACATTTCTGGCGTGATAACGAGGTGTGCTATCTTGTTTATAAGAACTTTCATGTTCTTCATCAATAACAATCAAACCCAAATTTTCTAATGGAGCAAAAACCGCTGACCTCGCGCCAATCACAATTTGTGCTATACCATTTCGGATTCGTTGCCATTGGTCGTGACGCTCACCATCGGATAAACGGCTATGTAAGACAGCTACTAAATCACCGAACCGACCTACAAAATGTGAGACTGTCTGTGGAGTTAATGAAATTTCTGGTACTAATAGGATTGCAGATTTCTCTTTTTCTAAAACTTTAGCGATAGATTGTAGGTAGACTTCGGTCTTTCCACTACCGGTGATGCCATGTAGCAAGAACGTGGTATTCTCTACATTTTCAACTGACTGGGTGATAGAAGATACGGCTTGATCCTGTTCCGGGTTGAGTAGAAGTGGCTGAGTTCTGACTACTGGCTCCAAACTCAGTGGGTTTCGGGTTATTTTTTTTCGCTTAAAACTGATTAACCCCTTTTTTTCTAAAGATCTAAGTGTTGAAAGACTACAACCAGTTTGATCAATCAGGGTCGAATTGGGGTAATCTTTCTGATTTGAGTCAAGCAGTAGTTCTAGTACTTCTGTTTGTTTCGGGGCATTCTTTAATTTTTCGAGTGCCACCTTTGTTTCAGTTTTCTTGTGGACTAAACTAACTAGATTTTTATATTGGTTTTGACTTTTTGGTTGAAATTTCGATGACACTTCGATTAGTTCATCATGTGCTAATCTAGACAAAGGGGATCTCAAAGCTAACTCAGGCCTACGTAAGCGTCGAGAAATCTGAGTACGAGTGAGATTATTTTCTTCCTGTAATAAATCTAAGATACGTCGTTGTAATTTTGCTTGATAACCAAATTTAGCAATAGTTTCCGCGTCAGCAATCAACTTGTAGATTTGTTTTTGTTTCGTTCGAATAACTCCAGGTATTGCTGCCGATAGAACTTCCCCCCAAGAACTAAGGTAATATTCAGCAACCCAGCGAGTTAAATGAAGCATATTTGTAGAGAAACTTGGTGTGTCTTCAAGGCAGTCAATCAAGTTTCTAAGTTTAATTTTTGAAATGTCTATCTTCGTTTGATTATTGCGTTCAATTATCACACCCTCACGCCGAGACCTACCTAAAGGTGCAATTACACGACAACCAACTTGAGCTATCGATAACAAGTGAGATGGGATGATATAAGTGTAGGTAGATTGATATTCAGTTGATGCCGAATCAATTTTGTAACCCCTAAAGTCTATGGGAATTGGGAATGCTACTTCGGCATATTGAGATGCTTTCTCAGAGTTTTGGCCGGACGTGCTTTGCATTTCAGTCTGGGATTGATAATCTTAATTCTGCCATCACTTTCTGGATATCTTCCCAAACTTGGCGTTTATTTTCGGGATTCCTCAGTAGATAAGCCGGATGATATGTTGGCATTACTTTGGTGCCATGATAACTGTAAAAATCACCACGTAGCTTAGAGATCCGTTCGTCTGTTCTTAATAGGATTTGTGCAGCAAAAGTACCCAGAGCACAGATAACTTTTGGTTTAATTAGCTCTATTTGCCTAAGTAGATAGGGTTCACATTGTTCAATTTCATTAAGTTTTGGGTTTCGGTTACTGGGTGGACGACATTTCAGGACATTAGCTATGTAGACATCATCTCGAGTCAAACCGATCGACTGAATGATTTTGGTTAGTAGTTGGCCAGCTCGACCAACGAAGGGTTTACCTGTTCGATCTTCCTCTGCTCCAGGGGCTTCACCTACAAACATCAAATCAGCTTTTTGGTTTCCAATCCCAAAAACCACATGGGTTCTAGATTGATCAAGTTGACATTTGTGACAATCGAGTGCCTCCATTTTCAAATTTTCCAGATTAAGGCCTGTATAAAGAGGTTCCCGAGTCTTTAAGTCATTGTCCTGAAAGAAATTTTGTTGGTCTACAGTGCCCTTGGTCTCCTCATCTATATCCAAAAAGCCAAGTTGCACTTGTTCTTCGATATATTCTCTTGTTGTAGTAACGATTTGGGCTAACTGTCGACGTATATTCACTGATTCAATGACATGTTTAGTTTAACCACTAAATAAATCTCTAACATCGTTTATAGTAATATAGACTGCTAGTAAAATTAGAAGTACAACAGCCACTGTCTGGATACCAACTTGATATTTTAGCTTTATTGGTTTACCTCGAATGGCTTCTATCAGAAACAGTAGAATTTGGCCACCATCAGTAATTGCTAAAGGCAATAAGTTGACAATAGCTAAATTAATACTAATAAACGCAATCAAAAAAACTAAGGAAGGTCCAGACTGTTTGGTAATAATTCTTAAGATTCCGACAGGGCCACTAACTAGACCAATAGTGTTAGTTTGTGTAAATAACTTTTGGACTACGTTGAACGTCCGGTATATAGCCTCTACGCTTTCTTCAGCGCCCCGTTTCCACCCAGTAAAAAAGTTATAACTAATTGTTTCTACATTTTCTCTACAGACCAAATTCGTGTAAGTATGCCTAATGCCTAAACCATGCCAGTCTATTTCTGAGTTATCTTTGGATCGTCCATTCCGAATTGCCGGTTTTATTTCTGCATTAGTTGGCTGTTGGTCATTTTTTTCTAATTGAAAACTGACTGGCAAACCATTGTTATTACGAGCAAAATTATCCAACTCTTGAAACAATTCATTCAAATTAGCTGCAGAAATTGGTTCCTCGTTGATTTTTAGGATTTTATCACCAGATTCAAATTTGCCAGAGGTGTTTCCTTTTGGTATGCCGCTGATCTGAAAATGCCAATTTACTAGAACATTTTTAATTGTGAATGGCTTCCCATCTCTCTCAATTGTAAGGTCAACGGGGCCTTTTTGTGATTTCGTGTTAAAAGCCACTTGGGAATGAATTTCTTGGCCATCGATGGCAATAATTTGATCCTGGTCTTGTAGCCCACTAATTTGGGAAGGGCCCGATACAAATAAAGTTTGGTAAGGCAAAATACCAAGCTGGCTAACTGTTCTAGATCCAATTTTCCGTGATTTTGTCGTAGCAGAAGTAATTATTGTTCGCCCTTCTCGTATCAAGTTCAGTTCAATTCTATTATTCGGTGGGGTTAGCATAATAGTCTCAGTCAATTCAGACCAATTTCTAACTTTTTTGCCATCAACAGAAACAATCTTGTCTCCAACTTTCAAGTCCGCGGCTTCTGCTGCACTATTAACTTGGATATGTCCAATCCTCGTAGATTTCATTGAACCTACTGTTTCTTCGCCCCAAACCATGAACATAAAGCTATATAAGATAAGACCGAAGGCTAAGTTAACTAATGGACCTGCAATGGCAACCAAGATTCGATGCCTAACAGGAGCTGTATGAAATTCACCTGTTGGGTTTCCTTCAGTTGAAACTGTTTTTTCTTCCTCTTCGTCTCTTTCAGTTGGATCTTCTCCTGCCATTTTCACATACCCACCAAAAGGGATAATAGAAATACAATACTCTATATCGTTCTTGGTAAATCCAATTAAACGAGGACCAAAACCAATCGAGAATTTTTCGACAGTTATGCCACAGTACAAAGCTGCAATAAAGTGGCCAAGTTCGTGAACGAAAATCAACAACCCGAAGGCCAGCAAAGCTTGTATCAATTGGGCTATGTCCAGAAAACTCATAATTCTCCTACTGAGCGGTTATGTTACGTGTGATATTTTTTCTTTGGTAGTTATTTCGGCCCAGTGAACTGATGTGAGAATATCATCCAAAGATGGTTCATGGGTAACAATGTGAGCATTCAAAACCTGATCCAAGACTCGTGGAATATCAACAAAGCTGATTTTGCGTTTTAGAAATGCATCTACAGCTACCTCATCGGCTATGCTAAGAACAGCAGGTAAAGTGCCCCCGACCTCAGCCGCAGTATATGCATGTTTTAAACAAGGGAAGCGACTAAAGTCAGGTTGAGCGAAGTGTAATTCTTGAATCTGGGAAAAATCCAGTCTTGGTGCTGGGTTCGGTAAGCGTTTAGGATAAGTGAGAGCATACTGAATTGGCACTCGCATGTCTGCTACTCCCAACTGAGCTAATATCGATCCATCAATGAATTCAACCATAGAATGAATAATGCTTTCAGCATGAATCAAAACCTCAACTTGGGATAATTCAAGGTCGAAAAAAAGCTTTGCTTCGATAACTTCTAAACCTTTGTTCATCATGGTTGCTGAATCAATAGTGATTTTCTTGCCCATATTCCAGTTTGGGTGTTTTAGAGCCTGCTCTTGGGTTACGTGAGATAGTTCTGAAAGTGGAGTATCACGAAATGGCCCACCCGATGCGGTAAGAATCAGTCGGTTAATTTCTTCTTTACATGGTATTTCATCGTTTTTCAAAGAGGTTTGTAAACATTGAAACACTGCACTAATCTCACTATCTACGGGTAATAGCTGAACGTTATTTTTCTTAGCTGCTTCCAATACAAGTGAACCACCCATTACTAAAACTTCTTTGTTAACAAAAGCCAAGTCATTTCCAGCTTTTATTGCGGACAAAGTTGGTATTAACCCAATACTCCCACCCATCCCCTCGAGAATCAGATCAGCATCTGTCATTTCAGCTAGAGCAATTATCCCATCCTGGCCAACCAGAATATCTAGATCAATCGTATCTTTCAGTTTATCGTTCAATTGTTTTGCCGAACAGGGATTCGCTACGGCTACGACCCTAGGCCTAAATTGTTGTATTTGCGTTTCTAGTTTTTCAATTGATTGATTCGTAGAAAGTCCTACAATTTCAAACTCATCAGGATGTGCAGCTACCACTGACAGGGCGTTCTGACCAACTGAACCAGTTGAACCTAGTATCACTATACGCTTCATATTAGCTGAAATAATTCTAGACTATAATAAAAAGTAGGGGTTGCAAACATCATACTATCTAGTCTATCCAAAAGCCCCCCGTGTCCTGGGATAAGGTGTCCAGAATCTTTAACGCCCGCACATCTCTTCATAATTGATTCACTCAGATCACTCAGCTGACTAGTTATACCAATAAGTAATGATATAATTAATGTTAGAGATAAAGTCATCATGGGAACTTGGTCAACCAATAGAAAGTGCCAGATAGCAATACCAGCTAGAATATTACCTCCTAGACCTGCTATTGTGCCCTCAATTGTTTTTCCTGGACTAATATCTGGCCGTAACTTGTGACGGCCAACTAGCTTGCCGATTAGGTAAGCTAGTGTATCCCCGGTCCAAATTACGCCTAAGAGAAAAAGTACTAAACAAAAGCCAAAAAAAGATTTCTGGCCACCTACTTGCCGCAATCTAAGTATATGGTAGCCGAACCCCCACCCTATATATGCAACGTTAATGAAATTAGCGGATGGCGGAAAAAAATCAGACTGCCCTTGTTGTATTTGATAACAGAAACTAAGCAATAAAACGAGAAAGATAACTGGCTCAGCAGAAAACCAATTGGGATATTCAAAATTTGGAAGGTATGCAAGTACAGATGGTAAGCAAATGAGCAGACTGCAAAAAACAGTCAACAGTCGGCTGAATTTAGCACCAATGGATTCCGTCAGTTGGCACATTTCCAACGACGTAACAACAACCAAACAGACAGTTGCCAGCACACACAGAAAACCACCTTGCCAAATAACGAGAATGGTGAGTGGAATTAAAACTAGGGAGCTCAGGATGCGCAGTAGCATAAACTGCATCGCCTACTAAAATCGGCTAAATTTCCAAAAGCTCTTGTTCTTTTTTCTGGAGTTGCTGATTGATTTGTTCGATATGTTGGTCCGTTAAATCTTGGATATCTCCCATGTATCCATGAAGGTCATCCTCCGAAATACTCTTATCTTTTTCCATTTTTTTTAGGTTTTCATTAGCATCACGACGGATGTTACGGATTGACACTCGACCATCCTCAGCAATGTTAGATACAACTTTAGTCAATTGCTGACGACGCTCCGTAGTCAACTCTGGAATACCAATACGAATCAAAGTTCCATCGCTGTTTGGGTTTAACCCCAAATCTGAGGAGGCAATTGCCTTTTCAATATCTTTGATAATCGATTTATCCCAAGGTTGAATAACAATCAAGCGTGCTTCAGGCGTCGTTATTGTTGCTACTTTGTTAATTGGATTTTTTGCTCCATAATAATCAACACTTACGTTATCCAGAAGAGAAGCAGACGCTCGGCCAGTCTGAACCTTTCCAAATTCTTTCACAATTGAGGAAACCGATTTTTCCATGCGCTCTTCAGCTTCCAAAACGACTATGTCTGGCATGCCACCCCCCTCACACTTGAATAATTAACCTTTTCTATATCTAATGAAATGAATAGAAAAGGAATAAGTTTAGGTTTGTCCCAACACAAAAAGGGAAAACCTATTAATAACAATGTTCTCACCCAATTTTGCGACAGCCTCTTTCACGATTTCTGCAATCGTTTTATCATTATCTTTGATGTATGACTGTTCAATCAAGCATACTTCAGCAAAAAATTTGTCGATTCGACCTTCTACGATTTTTTCAATGATTTGCTCTGGTTTGCCCTGAATGTCGTCTTGTTGTTTTAAAATTGATTTCTCAGACTCGACGACATCTGCGGGTACACTTTCTCGGTCGAGGTATTTGGGTTTTGATGCCGCAATTTGCATAGCAATATTCTTGGCCAACTCCTGAAATTCGTCGGTTCTAGCAACAAAGTCCGTTTCGCAGTTAATCTCAACAAGGACTCCAACACGACTACCAGGGTGAATATAAGAAGTGATCGTACCCTCTGAAGCTTGACGAGAACTTTTTAGTTCTGAAGCTTTTAGTCCTTTCTCACGTAAGAGCTGGATCGCAAGGTCGACGTCTCCATCGGTTTCCGTCAATGCTTTTTTGCAATCCATCATTCCTGCGCCGGTTCTAGATCTCAGATCACCAACCATTTTTGCCGTAATTTTCATTTTTTTGGAACGCCTCCGTCGGTTTTATGCCTCAAATTCTTATATCAACAAAATGCTTATTCTTCTTCTGATTGGTTTTCTTCTGGCTCAATCACACCGGATTCTTCATTGGATTCTTGGGATTCAGGATGATCTTGACCTTCTGTGGCAATACCCCTACCATCAACGACAGCGTCAGCCAATGCACGACAAATCAAATTATTGGAACGAATCGCATCATCATTTCCTGGGATTGGGTAATCAATTAAATCCGGATCGCAGTTGGTATCTACAATGGCAACTATCGGAATACCCAACTTTTTTGCTTCTAGAACAGCAATTTCTTCTTTGTTGGTATCAGTAATAACTACAGCGTCAGGTAACCCCCCCATCTCCTTGATTCCAGACAGGTTGGTATTCAGTTTTTGCATCTGCCGACGAAGTTTCATAGCTTCTTTTTTTACAAAATTGTCTAAAATACCGTTAGCATCATCCGTTTCCAGCTTCTTCAAGCGATCAATACTCTTGGAAATTGTATCATAGTTAGTCAATGTTCCTCCCAACCAGCGTTGGTTTACATAAAACATCTGGCAACGGAGTGCCTCTTGCTCAACAGCCTGTTGCGATTGTTTCTTCGTCCCAACGAACAGCACTTTTCCACCGTTTTGGACAGTTTGACGAACAAATTCATATGCCACTCCCAGTAAGCGAAGTGTCTTCTGCAAATCTACAATATAAATACCATTACGCTCAGCAAAGATATACTTTGCCATTTTTGGGTTCCACCGCCTCATCTGGTGGCCAAAGTGAACACCAGCTTCTAGCAATTCTTTCATTGATACGTTCAAAAAAAACTCCTCAATCCAAAATGGGTTGTTCTGCTGGGGATTACCAACAGGCGACCGCCCCCCTCAAATCCGAATCTGACTTCCAAACTGAGTCTATTACTCAAACGATGAAAGACCCCAGAACAGATCAGGAGACGTGATTCTAATTCCGTTATCTAAATACAAAACAGTGCGAAATATAACATATCATTCGTTTTTATGTCAAAAGCTAAACTTTTGGTTCCTTGATTTTTAGAAATCCGGATGCTAGAATGTCGATGATCTTGGGTGTGAATAATGGAATCTAGACGGTATCTAGTGCCGGCAGTCTTGATTTTTCTGCTTACGATACAGCCTCTATCTGCTCTAAATTATCTTAAATTTGAATCTGAATTTGGTGGCAAAGGTAACACCAGTGGTCGATTCAGCGACCAGATACATTTGGCCTTTGGGTACGATGGCCAAATTTATGTGAGCGACAAAATCCACAAAACGATTTATATTCTCAGTGCTGAAGGGGAGTATAAAAGCCAAATATCAAATACGACCTTAGGTGGTAGTATTATTTTAACCAACCCGAATGATATCGTGGTTGACAAAGAAAACAATATTTTTGTCGCTGACACCACCATTCACCACATAGCAGAGACTGAAAATCCCAAAATTTATCGTTATGCGCCTTGTGTTCATAAGTTTTCTTCTGATGGTATTTACTTACAGACCTTATACATTACCACCGTTGATTCGACTCCTTGGTCTTTGATTGCCCAACCCGTAAAGCTAATGGTAGATAACGAAGGCAAGTCAGCTTTTGCATATAAGCTGAGTGGTTCCGAACGTGAGTTGAGAATTGACGTTGATCTTCTGGGACAGCTGTTTGTTCTAGATCCATATAAAGGGAAATCAACGGTGCCGACTTTCTTCATTCACAAATTTTCCACAACAGGCGAAAAAATTATATCCTTTGCCGGTTATGGGAGGGGAGATGGCGAATTAGATAAGCAAGCTAGCGATCTAGCTGTAGATAATGAAGGAAATGTATGGGTGGCTGATACCCTCAATCACCGAGTAGTAAAGTTTGATTCTGATGGGAATTTCCTGCGGAATGTTGGTATTAATCGTCGAGGGCGCGGTAAGGGGGAATTTACCAAACCGGCAACACTAGCAGTTCTTATGGATGGAACTGTACTAGTCAAAGACGCGAGTCAGTTTAAGCGGCATTTGGGTGGCTTGCCCGCTGGGGGGGCGCTGTCTTTGGTTTCTCCAGCTGGAGTCGGATTGGCTGACGTATTGTCCGATCCGTTACATCCTGAAAGAGACTTACTGGGACGTAATTCTATCTTTCCTGACTTACCCCTTAATGATATTGCTGGTGGAGGTATGTTAGACCGGCGACTGCGATTGCTTGAGGAAGCTGAGTACCTTAGGCTCTATGAGACAACTATGCTCGCAGATGAGATGGAAAATCAAGCAGAGTCGGCTGAAGATTTAAAAGCAGCAGCTGTCCGAGCCACTATTTACCATAGAATCATAAGCCGAATACAAAAGTTTGATAGCAAAGGGCGTTATAGCGGCCGAGTAATTTATCAAGTTAATAAGCAGAGCCACGACTATCACGATTTATCATTCCTGACCTTGGATAAAACAGGGCACGTTTACATGAAGGATCAGAGTGAATCGACCATTCGGAAGTATGCAATTCAGGGGTTTACTGTCAAAGCGTCGCAAATGAACGCACTGTACAAAACAAATGTTAACACCTACGATAACACTTACATTGAAGACTACGAAGACTTGGATCTAAGACCCGACTTGAAACAGGATTCAAGCCAATTCAGTGGTGGTTCGAATCTATTCTGGAATTATGACTTATCCGAAAGGACTAACTTCATGTTAGCAAACGTATCAACATACAGCGAGCAAGATTCACTTTACTATATTCCAACAAGAGCCGAGGATGCTTCAGATTTTGACTCTCATTCTTGGGATAATACGCTGGTGACCAGTTTAAAATTAATTACTAACCCGAATCCTTATAACTACAAAGAACTTAATTTATATGCGGAGCGGAAAGACGCATACACATACAAGTTAGACAAAGGGGCTTACCCAGAAATCAATCGCCAGAGAAACGAAGACGATGGGATCGCTAAATCAGTTTCCCTAGGAGCTAATTGGGATATTTTTCGAAACGTCAATCTCTGGGTTCAATATAGTGATTTCAACCCTGCATTTAACAGCCACAATATGACACGACGCTATTTTGATGCTTCTGGAGACCCTTACATGGTCTTTGCAAGTAAGAACAAGTCTAGAACTTGGACTGGTGAACTAACCATAAAGTTCTAGTCTACAGACCCGGTTTGCCACCAATATTGTATTGCCTGCCGCCCCTCTAAATACACACGACTGATTTCCGAAGATCCACCAAGAAGATATTTTTCCGAAACATTTTTCCCATCGTTTGCCATACAAACTTTGTATATTTTGGGTATTAAGACATATGTACCTCTCCATGGTGTTTTTGGAATCTCGTTTAAGTAAGGATAACGCCACCCGTCTACCCCCGAATCTGAAACCAAATCGTCAAGAAATTTGGGGTATTGGTTAGTATGACGATGATACTTCTTGATAGCTTCAGAAATGACTTCTACGTCCACATCAGCTTGAGTGACTCTTCGTTGTTCTAGCCATAATGGAACAGACATTGAAAGAAAAAAAATTGTTATAAACAGTAATACTAAGAACTGAAGCCATGTCATTCCTGCTTGGGAAGTAAGTAACTGTTGACTAGTAGGTCGCACGTCCGCCACTAACATCATAGCACTGGCCTGTTACGAAGCTAGCATCATCAGAAGCTAAAAAATGGACTACAGCCGCGACCTCTTCTGGTTGACCAACCCGCCCCATAGGAATTTTACCAATCATATAGTCTACGGTCGAAGTTGCCATCCCATCCAAGATGGGTGTCTGTATGACAGCTGGTGAGACACAGTTAACATTAATTCCGTGGCATGTGACTTCCTTAGCTAGCGCTTTAGTCAAGCAAATCACACCTGATTTAGAAACAGAATAAGGAAGTAACGTTGGGTTTCCTTCCTTGCCAGCAATCGATGCTACATTAACAATTTTACCATATTTTTGCTCGATCATAGGTCCAAGTACGGCTTTACAAAACAAAAACACGGATTTGAGATTTAAGTCCATCACTTGATCCCAGTCTTGTTCGTTCAATTGAATCATTGGAGCAGTTCGACCAGTAATGCCGGCATTGTTGATGAGAATATCGATTCTCCGAAATTCAGAGATTATCTGTTGTACTATGTATCGAATCCTGTCTCCATCAGTTACGTCAATTTTGATTGGCTTTGCCGAACCTCCATGGGAATAAATTTCCTCAGCTACTGACTCAATAGCATCAAGCCGAATATCCAGCAGTATAACTTGGGCTTGGGCTTTAGCTAACCTTTGTGCGATTGCTCGACCGATTCCTTGTCCTGCACCGGTTACAACTGCTACTTTTGTATTTAAGTCCATCTCTCGGATTCGCCTCGGAACAGATTCTAATCTATCATCTTCTTCATTCTACTACAAATACTCTATAATCGTCAATTATAGGCCTTTTTCGTAGATAAGACGAGACGGACGTTAATTGTTATTCATTACAAATGATATTTGAATCAACCTTATAAATGTGTTATTTTTTACTGGATAATTAGTAATTAGACCTAACTGGTCCTCAAGGAACAATAAACGGTGCAACTTGCCAAATTACTCTGGTCGTCAGTCGGCAAAAAACTATTGACGGGTATAACTGGGCTAGGCCTCTGTGGGTTCGTGGCTGTTCACTTGACGGGAAACTTACTGCTCCTGACAGACAATCCTGATCCTTTTAACGAGTATGCTCATTTTCTTCACACAGTTGGACATGGAAAAGTTTTGTATCTAATGGAGCTAGGCTTAATAGCCTTTTTTCTGACCCACATCATCACTGGTGTCTCAATAGCTCTAAACAAAATAAGATCACGCCCCATTTCATACCGAAAAGATGGCAATGCAGGGGGAAATAGCCAGAAGACACTCTCCTCTTTATCGATGGCTTTTACTGGACTTCTATTACTAGTTTTTGTAGTACTGCATGTCAAGCATTTTAAGTTTGGTCCCGGGATGGAAGAGGGTTATCAAACCGTTTTACATGGTGAGACCGTCAGAGACTTATACAAGTTCGTGATTGAAGAGTTTGGTAAGTTCCACATGGTGGCTCTATACACGGTGACCATGCTAATGTTGGGCTTGCACTTACGACACGGTTTTTGGAGTGCTTTCCAATCTCTCGGTATTCGATTTCCAAAATTTGAAATAGCTATCCATCAAGCAGGATTATTGTTTTCCCTGCTCATGTCGTTTGGCTTTTTAGCTGTCCCTCTTATCGTATTTGCTAAATCGCTGAAATAAAAAGTCTTATCTTTACTGATGGGAATAATGATTATAACATTGCTGTTGAGAAATAAGATAGGAGAAGAGGATACGAAATGAGACTAGATTCAAAAGTACCCGCAGGCGACTTAGGTTCCAAATGGGAACGCTACAAATTCGACATGAAGTTAGTCAATCCTGCCAACAAAAGAAAATTCACTATCTTAATAGTGGGTACAGGTTTGGCTGGGGCTTCTGCGGCGGCGACACTGGCAGAACTTGGTTATCACGTCAAATCATTCTGTATCCAAGACACACCTCGTCGTGCTCACAGTATTGCTGCTCAAGGTGGTATCAACGCCACAAAGAACTACCCAAATGATGGTGATAGTGTCTGGAGACTTTTTTACGACACCATAAAGGGCGGTGATTATAGGTCTCGAGAGGCAAACGTTCATCGTTTGGCTGAAATCAGTTCTAATATTATCGATCAGTGCGTTGCACAAGGGGTTCCATTTGCTCGCGAGTATGGTGGCACATTGGCCAATCGTTCATTTGGTGGTGCCCAAGTATCTCGGACCTTTTACGCTCGTGGACAGACTGGACAACAGCTCTTATTGGGGGCTTACAGTTCAATGATGCGACAAGTTGACCTTGGTGCGATTGATTTGTTCACTCGTAGAGAAATGCTAGACCTAGTACTAGTTGATGACAAAGCTCGAGGTATTGTTGTTCGAAACCTAGTTACTGGAGAAATTGAAAGCTACGCCGGTGATGCAGTTCTACTTTGTACAGGTGGTTATGGTAATGCTTTCTATCTGTCGACTAATGCTATTAACTCCAATGTAACCGCTGCTTGGAGATGTCACCAACGAGGAGCCTACTTCGCTAACCCTTGCTATACACAAATTCACCCAACATGTATCCCTGTGTCAGGCAATCACCAGTCGAAGCTAACACTTATGAGTGAAAGCCTACGAAACGACGGTCGGGTCTGGGTTCCTAAACAAGCTGGTGACTTGAGGCCACCTGATCAGATTCCCGAAGATGAGCGTGATTATTACTTAGAACGGAAATATCCATCCTTTGGTAATCTGGTGCCTCGTGACGTAGCTTCACGCAATGCAAAAGAAGTTTGTGACGATGGCCGAGGTGTTGGTTCAACAGGTTTGTCTGTTTACCTTGATTTTGCTGATGCTATTGAACGTATGGGAGAGCAAACAATCCGGGATAAGTACGGAAATTTGTTTGACATGTACCAAAGTATCACTGATGAAAACCCTTATCAATCGCCTATGCGGATTTTCCCTGCAGTACACTACACGATGGGTGGTTTGTGGGTGGACTATAATTTGATGAGTAACATTCCAGGATTACATGTATTGGGCGAAGCTAACTTCTCTGATCATGGAGCAAATAGACTTGGGGCTAGTGCATTAATGCAAGGGTTAGCTGACGGTTACTTTGTTATTCCATATACTCTAGGCCATTACTTGGCAGGTACGGAAATACCTTCTGTCACAGTAGAGGACCCTGCTTTTCGTCAAGTTGAATCAGAGGCTAAGGGTAAACTCACCCGATTACTGTCAGTAAAAGGCGAAAAAACACCACAAGAATTCCACCGCCAAATCGGTCAAATTCTATGGGATTATGTTGGGATGTCTCGTAATGCAGAGGGATTGCTTCTTGCCAAGAAAGACATTTCTCAAATTCGAGATGAGTTCTGGCAGAATGTCAATGTAGTAGGAAACCAGGATACCATGAACAAGAATTTAGAGTTTGCTGGTAGGATTGCCGATTACTTAGAACTAGCAGAATTAATGGCTATCGACGCAAGAGATCGTGCCGAATCCTGTGGTGGTCATTTTCGTGAAGAGAGTCAAACCCCTGAAGGTGAAGCTCTCCGAGATGATGAGAATTACAGCTACACTTCAGCCTGGGAAAGGATCGAGGTGCAGGGAGACATCAATTGGAGACTACATAAAGAACCACTAGTTTTCGAAAATGTTGAGTTGACCCAAAGAAGCTATAAATAATAATGGGTAAATTATGAAACTAAATCTGAAAATTTGGAGACAAAATAATCACTTAGTCTCTGGGAATATGGTCGATTATGCGGTAGAAGGTGTTTCACCGGACATGTCTTTTTTGGAAATGCTAGATGAATTAAACCAAGATTTAATTCGTCGGGGAGATGAACCAATAGAGTTTGATAATGACTGTCGGGAAGGAATCTGTGGCATGTGCAGTTTAGTCATTAATGGTGTTGCCCATGGGCCTAAAACAGGCACGGCTACCTGTCAACTTCACATGCGCTCATTTAGTGATGGAGATTCAATTACTATTGAACCCTGGCGAGCCAATGCATTTCCGGTAGTCAAAGACCTCGTCGTTGATAGATCTGCCTTTGACCGAATTGTCGCTAGTGGTGGATATGTATCTGTCAATGTTGGAAATGCACCTGATGGAAATGCTTTGCCGATTGCTAAAGAAGTCGCAGACGAAGCTATGGATGCCGCAGCTTGTATTGGTTGTGGAGCCTGTGTTGCTTCATGTCCAAATGCATCTGCGTCCTTGTTTGTTGGTGCAAAAGTTGCTCAATTAGCAATCTTGCCGCAAGGAAAACCTGAAAGCAAAACACGCGTTCTACGAATGGTTGAGCAAATGGATGCAGAAGGCTTCGGGGACTGCTCAAATCATGGTGAGTGCGAAGCCGTTTGCCCGAAAGAAATTTCTATTTCCAATATAGGCCGAATGCGACGAGAGTATATGAAAGCTATCATTGGTTAAATGTTCAAGAAGATAGGCCTGATTGGTTTCATATCCCTCATAGCTTACATTGGTCTATTTGCACTTGGTCCAGAGTCACTACAGCTGTTAGTTATCTTGGGGATTTTGTCTGCGCTATTTATTGGTTTACTCAGACCCATTAAGGGTTTGGTAAATTTTATTCGCCGGTCGTGAATGTCGATTATAAAGTATGACCTGCTCCAGACGAAGGCATATAGAGATTTAGAACAAAACTTAATATGCTCAAGATGCTTCTGGGCACATAGTCTCCCAAGACTAACCCCAAGAAAAGTGGTTCTAATCTTTTGTGCGTCTGCCAGCCTGAAAACTTCAGAATCAAAGACTTAATTAGCCAACTAACCATCACAGGAAACCAAAAGTAGATCAGCCCACCCCAGTTGGCCCCGGACAAGACGTAACCGGAAGCATGAAGCGGCCACCAGATGAAATGGCTTCGCAAGAACTGTAGAAGAAAGACGAACCCCAAACCACCGAACATGAAAGAAATCCCGCGAACCTCGGTCTCACGGGGGTGTTGTAACCAGTTCTGGAGAGGGTTGAACGTTTCTCGACCGAAATGGCCAATAGCTCCATGACATCGATCTAGACCATAACGGTACATAAATTCTAAGTAAGACCAAAAGGTGGCAAAAGCGCCAAATCCAATTGCGAGTACCAATGCTATAATGAGTGGCAGTGCAGGTATTCTAGCACGATCGCCGACACGTAAACTTTCGATTTGATTGGGCATCGGGTGTGAGCGGTTACAACGGTTGAATGCGTACAAGAAACTGATGATGGTTAGATTGTTTCCTCCAAGCCGGCGAGTACCAAAAATATCGACCATCATTTGTCTAGGATTAATCCCAATGACCTCATGATAGGGTGGTCCCAATTCAGCTCGTACTCTACCAATAGCCAGCGCAAAAGCTATAAAAATAAGATAAAAAACCGAGATGGTCCAAATTGACATACCTGCTAAATAGCAAAAAGCAAAAACTAGAATAATACAAATTAATGTCATTGTAATTAAAGTTGGAAAAGATATTGGTTCATCCGATTCATTAGCATCTAACTGGCCAACAAGGTTTCGAAAAATATCGGATAGATGACGTCTTGCCCCCCACAAAGTAATAACTGCAATCCCAATCCAACCTCCTGTAGCTCGGTCGTTAAGATGTAAGTCGGAAATGTTAATACCAACGAGACTAGCAGTAATTCGTTCGGCTCTAGTCAACCAGAAGAAAAACCAAGTTGAAAAAGCTAAATCCAGAGGCATAAAGTACGTTAACCCTACGATTGCTAAATTAAAGGACATAGAGCTATAACCAATGGCATTCCATGGCTTTTCGGTAAAGAAGCGATCGAGCACGAAATTACTAGGAAAACTTGGTAAAGCAGGAAAAATGTCGTGAAGCCCATTTGTTACTCTAATGATTGCAGAAATAGAAAAACCAATCCAGAGTGTTTTCAGTTTGAAAAAATTTCTGTTGGTTGTCATCTGTAGTGGTAGTTGGGTTAGTGGAAAACTCAATTTTTCTCGTTCCATCCAGTGTTTACGTAATATCAATCCAATACATAGTAAAGAACAATATAAAACCAGAATGAAACCTGACCATAGAGAAACTGGTAATAACCAGGCCTTAAACGATTCCGATCTGAAAACACTGGTTCCACCTTCATAGTAGCCGCGCAGAGCCTCCGTTTGGCTAACCGTCATCCAAGATGGAATATGATGTAGAAATAGTTCAGACCACTCATTCTCTGGTGAGGCAAACCAAAAAGGATGAGCTAATCCTCCCATCAAAATTGCCATCATGGCATGGCCAGAAATCGTAGAAACCATCGTTACCATTGTATATATTAAGAGTAACTCGCCTGCTGTGAATGCCAGATTTTCTGCATATCGGCTCAATCCTGCATTGATAAGAAGGAGTAAAGCCAATGTGAATACTGCATTAGAGAAAGGTGACACCAGTGTGTAAACCGCATACCAAAGTTCACTAGCAATGCCAACCCAGTAAGCATTAACAATGACCAAAAATAGTCCAACTAGAACGGCTCTCTTAGTAATGATTTGTGTCGTATGGTTATTTGACATTCGTAGGGAAAACTAATTGAATTAAAGGTGGCGAAGTGAGCAGAGATGAATCGATTGGTTTATTAGATTCTCCATGATCAATGATATTTCTGAAGAACAAATCAAGCCTGTGCAGTAAGCAGGCCAAACTAATTCCCATATAGACAGGATGATTCGATTCAACCTCAGATAGTTTAGCACACCCGCGCTTAGACAATTTTTTTACGCCTCGCCATTGATAAACATGTTGTTTTATCATTGCTGCACAGATTTGAATCAAACCTTGTAGAAATTTCTTTTGGTTCCCCTTAGACTGATACCAATCTTCCTCCCAAACTTCATGAGCCTCCCACCAGTAAGAAAAGTTGAAAAGATCGACTCCATACAAATATTGTTGATTGTATTGCCACTTTTCGGGAGGCAATACTAAGGTGGTGGTATTAGATGATCTTTTATGTTCTTTTTTATAACTGTGTCCTCTAGGGTGCTTGACTGGGTGTGGTGTAAAACCTGGAATATGGCGATAGGGGGGGAATTTTCGGTCACGACAATAACGATGGAGATTAATATCAAAGGGAATCGGTTGGTTTGGGTAAAATGTCACTTCCCTATCCCTTTTTCGATTTCGGCCATTAGTTCAATCGTAGCTTGCTTAGGGGCGCTCGATTGACAGACTGCAGAAATAACCGCCACACCATAAGCTCCTGCCATCAGAACTTCTGAGATTCGACTTAGAGTAATACCACCAATTGCAATGATGGGACAGTCAACTAGTTTTGTCACTCGTTCCAGACTTTTTAATCCTTTTGGAAGTTCTGCATCGGATTTGCTATAAGTAGCGAAAATAGGGCCGAACCCAATGTAATCTGCCCCTTCGGAAACAGCTTGTAAAATTTTATCCTCACTCCTCGCAGAAGCACCAATGATTGACTGGTTTGGCAAGATTTTTCGAGCAAAGTGGATGGGTAGATCGTCTTGACCAAAATGAGCGCCATCAGCAGAAACCGAAATGGCAATATCAGCGCGGTCATTTATGAGAAGAGGAACATCTTCCGAGCGGCAGATAGATCTTAGCTGCTTGGCAGTTTCAATAAGCTGGCGCGTTGATGTATTTTTTTGCCGAAATTGGATTGTATCGGCCCCCCCAGAAATTGCCAATTCTGCTAATTGCGTATGACTAAATCGGTTTTGGATAGTCGTGTCAGTAATAACATGTAAGCGGCCGATAGGCTTAGCCAAATTTATCAATTTTTTACTTTCCCTCTAGTAAGATCAGTCGATTGATAGATTTATTGTTCAAAGGACCATTTGGATTAATTTCAGATACTTTTTGATAAGATTGTTTTGCTAGATCATATTTCCTAAGACGTTCATAGGCTAAAGCTAGATTATAGTATGTTATATCCCAATCAGGTTTTTGCTGAATCGATTTTTTATATTGTTCAACTGATTTCTCTATTTCACCACTTAGATAAAGTGTGTATCCGTAGTTCATTAGAATTTCTGCATCGTCAGGACGAATTTTGTTAGCTGTTTCCAGGGCCTTCTTAGCCTTCTTCCATAACAATTCTTGATTAAACTTCAAAGATAAGAAAGCGTAATCTTTCAATGCTTCAACATCGCTCGGACTACCTTTAATTGCTTGCTCCAAGGCGCTAACTGCCAACTGTATTTGTCCCGAATTCGCATATTTTTCAGCCAAATAAATTTGGGCGTAACTATCTTGAGGGTTTAACTGAATTACCCTTTTGAAAGACTTGATGGCATTGGGTACATCATACATTCGGTCATAGACAATACCCATTGCTCGGTGAGCACCAATCGAATTTGGATCAAGTTGAATCGATTTTGTCAAATCTGCCATCACATCTTCAGGAGCATATAATAAAACTTTGGCTGCCCCAAAAGTGTAGTTAGACATGAATAATCCCCGTTTATAATAACCTTCTGGGTTTTGTGGGTCGAGTTGAATTGCTTTTTCGTAGAACCGGATAGCTTTTAATTTTTTTCGTTGATCGTAGTAAGAACCCAGTTTCAGATTATACTTGGCCGATTCGGGATTTATTTTTACCGCTTGGTCAACATGGTATAAAGCTTTTTCCTCTAATTTTGTAATGGCTTCTTCTTCCAGAAATTCTTTTCTAATTAAAGCCTGTTCTTCATAGTAAAGAGCAAGTTGATAGTGAATTTCTGGATGCTGCGACAAAGCCAAAATTTTTTCTGCAATTACCACGAATTTATCATTTTTTTTCTGCCTCTGATAATTTTGAGCTAGCTTGAGCATGATCTCAACCTTTTCATTTCCATGCTCAACGGCTTGTTCAAAGGCATTGATAGCTTCAGGCATATTGGATTGTTCGTAAATTTGACCAAGTAAGGCATGACTTTCGGCGTGGTTCGGCTGTAATGATATAATTTGCTCTAAATGCCAACGAGCAGTTTCAAACTGTTCTGTCTTGATATGTAAATGGGCAACAAAAAAGTGTAGGAAACAATCATCTTCTGTTTCTATTGGAAGATTAGTCAATATTTCAGAAAGTTTCTTAGCGGCATTCAAAGTACTAACATTTTGGAATTGATTAGTGTAATTTGCATACTTTGAATCCAGTGATATGCCGCTCCTTAAAGCTAAAATAGCATTACGTCCATCTTCCTGTTTTAGAAAAATAGCTGCTAACTCGTAACGTGGTTTAGGCTTGGGCGCAGGATCAAACTTACGGGCTCTCCGGTATTGGTCTATTGCCTTGTTAGGCCGTTTTTGAAGAGCATAAATCTGTCCTATTTGATAATGAGCTGAAACATATTTTTTGTCGTGACGAATAGACCTTTGAAAAGCTGATTGAGCTTCGGGTAAACGCTTTAAATGACGTAGGATTAAACCAATCTCAAAGTGTATGGAAGCTGACTTCGGCTCGTTGGAAGAAAGTTGACGATAATATGTAAGAGCTCGTAAATAAGCTTGTTGACTTTGGTATAACTTGGCTAATTGCAGTTTTATAGGCCAAGCATCCGTGTGGGCCTCAACAGCTTGCAAGAAAATCTCCTCCGCCAATTTTGTATTACCTGTTTGTGTATAGCATTCACCTAACAATTGACTAGCTTGCCAGAAATTATTTTGATGAGATAAAGTTTTTTTAGCTAAATCTATCGCTTGTTCTATACTATGTTTAGAGTGAAAGTAGGTATAAGCTAATAGATAGCAAAAGAGAGGGTTATTAGGCTGTTTAGCCTGAATATTTTTGTAAATATGCAATGGTACATTTATTCGATTGGTTTTGGTCGCATAAAGTATCATTTCTCTGTGTAAATCTAAATTTTTAGGGTCTTGGTTGATTCTCTCTCGATATCTTTCTACCGCTGTCTGGAAATTAGATTCGTCACTAGCTAATGCTGAGATAGACTTAATTGATATTAAAACCAATATGTAGAATATAAAAATTAGGCGACCATTTAATAATAATACCAACTGCATTTTTGATAACCCAAAATCGAATTGACAATAGCCAGCAATCACTTATACAATTGTGTGCAATTTCCAGCTAGAGGTATATTGTATGTTAAAACAGAAATACTTTTGCGTTTTTCTGGTCAGTTTAAGTCTACTTTTGACTTTGGGGTGTTCGAAACAAAGTCAAATTGAGACGGAAACTGGACAGACAAACGTCGAAAAAAAAGATCACTCGACAAATCAATCAAATACAAAAACAGCTTCGGGCAATGATGTAGTAACAGAAACTGTTTCGCTTAAAGTTTCTGGGATGACGTGAGGTGCCAGCTGTGTCACCAGAGTGCGGTCTGCACTCACAGAAATTGCCGGTGTAGTTAAAGCCGACGTTGCTATGCCAAATAGTGCTGTCGTTACAATAAACAAAGGTGAGGTCACGAGTCAACAATTAGTTGATGCAGTCGTGAACCTTGGCGGCCGATATCAGGCTGTTTTGCAATCAACTAATTAACTACTACGGGCCCAGGAAGTCAGTTGTTTACATTGTAGCCTTCTGACTTCCTGGATGTTAGAAATTAGACTCTTCTAGGTCTGTTTAACTCAACTCCGATAATTTGACGGTTCTTCCTTCTTTTGCTGATAGATCGGCCGCAAAAACTACCTGATGTGTTTTAAAAGCCGTGTCGAAATCAGTTAGTGGCATTTTTTCTCCTTTTCTCAAGCTGTCGATAAAAGCTTGAAATTGGGGTTCATAGGGATGATCGCTAACATCGCCAGAATCAATCAGAGCCGTTTCTAAAGTTGACCACTTGTCCTTATTCATACCGCTGATTTTATCAGAATATATTCGGTTATCTAATAGGCTTCCATCGCTACCAACCAAGTGGACATGAAAATAATATGGCTGGAGACAATCAACACAAGATGTAACTTTGGCTAATCTTTCGCTTCCTTCAAACTTAAGCAATGTAACACTAGTGGTTTGGTATTCGTAAGGCTCAAAATATTTTCCCTTGGATTTAGTTTGATAACTGGTAACCTCTTCTACTGCTCCATCCATAAAAAACAGCAAAGCATCAAGTGCGTGACAACCAGCTGTTAATAAACTAGACCCACCGAAATCTTTTTTAATATTCCATTCATATTGGCCGTACCAAGGACCAATCCCATGATAATAATCAACTTCTCCGTAATGTAGGTGGCCAAGTAAATCTTGGTCAATAATGGAACGAATCATTGTAAAATGCTTGCTGAACCGACATTCAAAACAGACACAGGCTTGAATCTGTTGAGCTTGAATTGCAGTTTGAATCCGTTTCGCTTCATCATAACTAATACTAATCGGTTTCTCGATAATTAAGTGTTTCCCGGCTTCTGCTGCTGCTACGGCCTGGTCAGGATGAAAAGGATGTGGGGTACAAATGTCGATGATGTCGATTTCAGGATCTGCTATCATTTGTTCAAAGTCATTGTAAACCTTTAGTGGAATCCCATATTGTGCTTCCAAATCCTTTGGGTCATGTGTCCTGCGTGAGCAGATAGCTGTCACATTTGCCCCGGTAACATTTTTGAATGTTTCGATGTGTGCCCCGGCGACCCATCCTAATCCGACAATGCCAATATTATAATCATTCATTTTGATTTCCTACTCCTTGTGGTAAAAAATTGGGTAAGTTGGGTAAAACAGAATTTCCGTCATTTTTTTCTGGATTGAACTCATCGTTTTCCGTTGGTTGACTGACAGAATCAGGTTGATTATCCGTTAGAGTCAACGTACTTAGCTGAGCTAATCCATTCGTAGTACCGACCCAAGCGACGTCATTATTTAGCTCGATGCAGTTAATTTGAATTTTACCTGTCCTGTTGACAGGGTAGGCGATTTGGTCCCATTCACCAGAATATCGTGACCTCTTGTATATATCTTCATTCGTAGCAATCCATAATGAATTATCACTCGCAACAATGTGGATGTTATCCAATGAACTAGCCGTTCCGCTAATTACTGTTTCAGGTATGCTATTAAAACCTCGTAAATCAGCCTCCACGTACCCATTGCTTTGACGCTGTCGATTATACCAAGTGAAAAAAATACGATCTTCAGTTGTATCAAAACTGATAATCGACTTACCCACAATCCGATCTAATCCATCTAGAACACCATACCGTCGCCACATATCCTCAGTACGGCTGTAATAAGCCAAACCTGACTGAGAAGTTCCAATCCAAACCGTAACCGGAGTAACAGCCAAAGTAACAATATCATCGCCAGGCAGATCGTGTTCTTCCCTGTTATATACAACCCACGTATTGATTGATTGGCGATATCTAGCTAATCCTGAAAAGGTTCCAACCCATAACTCATTATTCAACTCATCCATCTCAATATCATAGACTAGTTTGTGAGGTAAACCATCCGAAACAGTATAGTTCATCGAAGTCTGAGTTTCTTTATCATAGTATATCAATCCATGGTTCATTGTACCCACCCAAACACCTTCCTTCGTAGCTTCGAGTGCGCGAACGTTGATTGGTCCTCGATCAAACATGTTGTTGATTTCTTCACTTACCTCTATATTATTTTGTCCAACTTGACTGGAAAGATCGATATAAGCCAAACCTTTTGAGGTACCGACCCAGACAACATCATTATCGATGGCAATAGCTTGAACCTGATTACTAGGTAGACCTTCTGACACTTTATAAACTGACCAAGCGCTCCCGTCTCGACGGTTACGCGCCTCTCTCCGAAGTTCTAGATTTTTAGAATTTTCAATAACGTAGTTGAAGTCGTAAATAGCTTTTTGATTTTGGTTTAGCACAATAAAGGCGGAGCCGCGAGCTAGATAAGCTTCAGAAAGCCATGGGCTATCGGGATAAGATAGTATGAAGTCGGTCAATGTCAATACTGCCAAGTCTGGTTGGCCACTTTTACATTGAAGGTCACCAACAAGGTATGAAGCTCTCTCAAAATTCTTATGGTTGGGATATTTATCCATTGCTAGCTGGAGAAACTCCAGTGCTTTTTCTGCCTGAGACGAATCTTGTCCTAATAAGAACCCCGTTGAATAAGATAAATTTTTGTGGCTAGGATAATCTGGAAAATGTTTTAAGATTAGACCGTAAGCTGTAGTCGCTTTCATGAGAGAAGCTGCTTCAACAAATTGATTTCCTAACTCATTGAGTAATTGAGCGATATTAGATTCAGGATTGTCTGTTAAACATGCAAATTTTATATAATCGAGAGCAGAATCAATATTATTTTCTCTATACGCAATTTCTGCTAATCGAAAGTAAGCTTTTGAAAAGTTTGGGGATTCTTCCAATGATTTCTGATACAAGGACTTTGCTTCTTGAGTTAAACCTCGTTGGTTAAATAAATCACCATTTTTGAGATACTTTCTGGCATTAGCATTGATCTCAGATGTCTTAAACAGAATAGATTCGATTGTAGAAACCTGAAAGCGTACCTCTTGGTTATCTATTTTTAGATAAATCTTCTGATTGTCTCCTCCGATCCATTCTCCAGAAATATTGTCTCCATTCTTAAAAAAAATGGAGACTTGAGCTAGAATCGGCTGAGTAATAAACAAGAAGGAAAACCAGACAAAAAAAAGCCTTTTACCCATAACAATCTGTTTCATACTTTATCATACCTTAAATTTCGATTTTGCTATAATATTTTTTGCTTGACACCCTTTTCGAACGGAACTATCATTAGTCCTGTGATGAAGCTTATACCTTATTTGCCCTTACACCAAAAAATATTCCCAGGAGATGAACAATTATGTCTTTCGTTAAAGTACGCAAGCCGTCGGAAGATATTGCTGAGTTGCCCACTACACAAGCGGAAATTGTAGAAGCTATTAATGAATCTGAGGTAAAAAGAGACATAGAAGTCGAACTCAGTTTAGAAAAAAACATAGAAGGCTTTCCTAGTTCTGGTCCTATACCAGCTAAGGTTCGTTTTGTTCATCCAGAGGCCTTTCTGATTGTTATACCGCCAGTAGGAGCCACGAGTCAAGCTGTTGCTGAAAATGCTCTAACATCTGCTTCTGCTAAAATCAAATCGCAAGATGGAAGTGTACCCGAAAGTTCCAACAGTCTAGTTTCAAAATCTTTCTTCGAAGGCGACTTAGGTCATGTCTTACAAGTTGAAAACGATGGCGTTGGGATTAGGTCTCGCAAATTTATGAGAATCAACCACGAGGTAATAGCTAAAACAATAATTCCCAATGAGCGTCCCGGCCGTGAGCCGACAGAAGTGACTTTTCGGACTGTAGACATCGGTGGAAACGGAGCATTACTGAGTTGTAAAAAGGGTTCAGGGCTTGACGTTGGCTCATTTTTTGAACTCCACATAAGTGATAGAAAATTTCCAGGTTACGGTATTGATTATACGACGGTAGAAAAGCAACCCCATAATAACAACGCCGCTATTTTTGAAGGACAAATCGTACGCTCTTTTCCTCATCAAGAAAAGCCAGATAATGACTGCTTTGGGTTTGAATTCGGGTTTAATGACCCGTTTGTTGAAATGCAAATGAATGATCAAATCTCCAAGTATTGCATGGAAATCAAACTTAAAGAAAACCAATTAAATGCGGAAAGAGAAAAAAATGCACGCCTCGGTGGCAAATTCAAGAAAAAAGTAAATCGGTTCAAATAGCATCGCCCGTCCGTTTGTCAAATATAGAACAAGCCTCGATTCCCATCCATACTGTCTGACCAATTCCTACTGTTTGGTCGGGCGGTATGCGTCCCTTCAAAATCACGTTCTTGTCTTGTTCATCTAGTCCTAGGTTCAGATCTACAATTGTTTCGACCCCCAGTTCCTCGCAGTTATAGACTTCTACAGCGAGAGCGCCTGCTGTTTCATTTTTATAGACCACTAAATTTTCAGGATGGATGCCTAACCAGACCTCTCGATTACTTATATTTCTACTGATGGATTCTTGGGGAATAGAAATTTTTAATTGGCCGATTAATTGGGCAAAAATCGTATCACCACTAGTCGATAGTTCGCATGGAATCAAATTCATGGATGGTGATCCTATGAAGTTTGCCACAAAAATATTAGCTGGTTGACTATAAATTTCCATTGGGGTTCCAACTTGTCGAATTTTGCCTTGATCTAAGATCGCAACTCGATCCGCCATAGACATTGCTTCAATTTGATCATGTGTTACATAAAGTGTAGTTATACCAAGTTGTTTTTGCCTCCATTTAATTTCACTTCTCATCTCACTTCTCAATTTCGCATCCAAATTGGAAATAGGTTCATCCATCAAAAAAAGCTGTGGCCGACGTACCATAGCCCGTCCTAAACCTACTCTCTGCGTCTCACCTCCACTTAGCTGATTTGGCTTTCGGTCTAGTAAATCTTCGATATGTAACATTTGAGCAATTTCGTGTACTCGAATTTTAATTTCATTTTCTGTCAAGTTACGAGGCCTAAGGGGAAAAGCCATATTTTCAAATGCTGTTAAGTGGGGGTATAGGATATGTGATTGAAAGACAAATGCTACATCACGGCTCGAGGGTTCAAGATCGTTAACAAGATATTCGCCAAAATATATTTCACCTCGGTCTAATTTCTCTAATCCTGAAATGCAGCGGAGTGTTGTTGTTTTTCCCGCTCCAGTATGGCCTAATAAAACAAAAAATTCTCGGTCAGAAATATCTAAATCAAGACCATCTAATGCAATATGATCACCATAATATTTTGTTAAGGAATTTAAAAAAATATTTGCCATAATCTACTTCTTTATTGCTCCAAACGTAACACCTCTCAATAAGTGTTTTCGAACTAAAAAAGTGAAAATAGCAATTGGAACAAGAAATATAAAAGTTCCCGCGGCGACTTTCCCCCAATCATAACCAGTTTTTCCTGTCGCACTAACTATAGAAGGAGGAGCGGTAATAGTATTTCCACCAACCTCAGTTAAAACAAGAGCAAAAGCAAACTCATTCCAAGCGGTAATAAGACAAAATACGGCCGTGGCAGCAATACCTGTTGCTGCTTGCGGTAAGACAATCATCCGGAAGGCTTGAAATCGGGTGTAGCCATCGACTAAAGCAGCATCTTCATATTCTCTTGGTATTTCATCAATAAAACCTTTCATGAGCCAAACAGCAAAAGAAAGATTAAAAGTAGTATAGAGTAAGATAAGACCAAAGTGTGTATCTCTCAACCCCAATACCGTGTACATGAGATAAACAGGAATAACAATTACGATGGGTGGTAACATCCTGGTACTCAAAATGAAAAATAGGAGATCATCTTCACCAGACACTTTAAAGCGTGAGAAAGCATAAGCAGACAAAGTTCCAATAACAACCGCTAAAATGGTGCTAGTAAAACCGATAATAATACTATTCCTCAACTGAGAGAAATACTGAGATTCAACCAGTTTCTGATAATTTTCAAAAGTTATTCTAAAAAAAAACTGCGGTGTCTGTGCTGAGATATCGCTACCCGATTTCAAAGAAGTCAAAATAATCCAGTAGATCGGAATTAAATAAATAAAAACCACAAAAATAATCAAAAATCGAGACGCGTAATAATATGTCTTTTTTTCTAATAGCATGAAGTCTATGTCGAATTTTTTAACTGGTTAAGGTATTTAACATAAATGTTGCTCAAAGCTACAATCAAAATCAGTAAAATATAAGCCATTGCACAAGATTTACCTGTGTCAAAATTACGAAAAGCTAGTTTGTACAGGTTCATAGACACAGTTTCGGTTGCAGTACCAGGTCCACCTTCCCTTGTCAAGACATAAACGATGTCAAACATTTTAAACGCATCCATGGTACGGAATAGTATTGCTATCATCAGCAGTGGTGATACCAATGGTAAGGTAATCCAACGGAACTTGAACCAGCTCGAGGCTCGATCAACATCGGCCGCTTCATAGAGATACTTTGGTATGGCGGATAACCCAGCTAACGAGATCAGCATCATAAATGGTGTCCACATCCACGTGTCTACAATGACAACTGAAAGCATGGCGAACTTAGGGGCAGTTGTCCAAGGAATTGGTTGAGATTGGAATAAACTGAGAAGTGGTTGCAAAAAGTAGTTGATTAGGCCCGAATTATCAGATTTAAATAAGAATCTCCAAAATAAACCAACGACTACGGGGGATAACATCATTGGTAAAAGAATTAGTGTAGTAATAAAGCCCTTATAGCGAAATTCTCGATTGAGTAAAAGGGCAATACTAAAACCGGCGAGAGATTGTGTAATAACAGCGGACACGACAAAGTATGCTGTTGTACGGAAATATTCCCACACGTCTGGGTCAGAAAGTAGGCGAGTATAATTTTTGAATCCAACGAATTTAGGCGGAATATTGGGAAGGTTTGTTCGGTATTTGTAAAAACTGAGCGCTAGCGACCACAAAAGAGGAAAAATATTCATCAGAATTAGCAATATCATGGTAGGCATGATGAATGCAATCTTGATTTGATAGTCGCTCAGTCCGCTTCGCATTGGAGCAAACGGTGCTGTAGGATTCGAAGGTGTGTTAATATCGGTTACTTCAAGCTCCATCAAGAAAAATATGGGAACAAGCTTGATAGATCCCCAAAAAACAGATTTATTTGGAATCTATCAAGCTAAAGACTTACTTAGAATCCAGAACTCTATAACCGGGCCAATCGTCAGGAGCAATATTGCCATGATCAGACATGAAAGATAATAGAGCTTCGGCAACCTGATCTGACGGCCAAGCATCCAAGCAGATGGTCAAGTTTTCGACGGCTTCATCCCACTCACCGGCTAGATAGTGATCTACTGCTATTTCAAAAGTATCATAATATTCTAGCAGTGTAAACTCTGAAGGCTCATCCAGATCGGTTGTGTATAAGATCACTGGTTGTTCACTGCCTTTCACTGTAACCACATCAATTTTACGACAACTTGGTCGCATTTCGTGAGATAACCCTTCAACAAACTCACCTGACATCAGAAGTTGAGTGCCATACTGCTTGGTTGCTGACTCAAGTCGAGCACTGATATTCACATGAGGTGAGAGGTAGGTTGCATCAATTTTTTGTTCTGAACCAATAGCTCCCTCGATTGCCCAACCAAGATGCAATCCAAATCCTAGTTGTGTTTCAAACCCAGGCAATCGTTCCTGCAATTCACTATTTTTGGCTAATTCTTTCAAAGTCTCATCAGCCTTAACTTCTTCCATCGTACGAAGGAACGCACGTAATGCTCCATCTGCGGGATTTTGAGATCCATCTTCACCATCCTTCCAAACAAGAAGGAATGCATCACCAATGTTTTTGTTTGGAGAACCACCATTTTCGGCGACGGCCTGATGTAATATACCTGCTACAGAATTAACAAATAGCATTACATCTTCCTGTAAGCACTCGGTTGCATCAGTAAAGTTGCGAATGTCACAGAAACCATAAATTGCATCAACTTTCTGTCCTGGCACCATAGGGTTCAGCTCCCCCTCCTGCGCCAGATTTTCAGCAATTATCTTTGCCCCTGCTTCACCAAACCCAAGTTGTAATAAACTACTGATCTTAACCATGGCATCTTGAATAACACCAGTCTCATGTGATCCTCTTCGCCTTGTGGTCTCAACAGTTCGCAAGGGATTCTCGGCTAAGGTCTTGACCATGAAAGTCATCCGTTCTATCGGTGTAATGAACAAAGTCTGTGCATCTGCTTGGAAAGCAAAAGTACCTAAACCAAGTAAAACCACAACGAAGACAATGATAACAAATCCATTAAAGCCCATTTCTGCATTAATGTTACGCTTATCGAACCACGCTCGACTACCATTAGGCGTTTCATAGAATAAGACGTCTCTGGCACGCATTTGAGAATTTTTGACATCGAAGTTTCGATAACTAATTCGGTCTCCAACTGCCACATCCCCACCTTCTGGTAAATTCTTCAATGCGACAATATCCTGTTGCCCTGCGCTAAACTGGGTAATGCCACGTTCTATATCCCTACTCCTTGGTTTATGAGCGACACTCTTGGCATCAACAATCCGACAAGAAATCCCATTAAGTTCGGGGCCATCAGCATCTGAGGCTCGAAGTTCTTTGACAACCAAACGAGCTTTAGTATCGGTACTATCACCAACCTTCACGTGGAATACATTTCCGGTACGCATCAATTTCTCTGCGTCGCTAGGCTTATTCAGCGCAACATAAACACCGCCATCCGCATTAAGTGCGATGACCTCTCCTTCAAAGTAAATGTCCTTTACTAAGTCTTTTTTCCAGGTTTTCTCAACGACATCTTTTTGACCTGAATTTTCAGACTGATTCAGTCCAGAAACTGCGAGGTAAATTAATGCTGGGTTGATCAATTTTCCATCTTTGTCAACCTTTTTTGTATTGGCAATATATCTGTCAATAACGTCATCTTGCTCGTCGCTTTTGACTTCTAAGGATCGAAGTGCAAATTCCGGGAAAGGTGTTGGGGGTTGATAGTCGAACATAGATGTCATGATCAACATACCCATTACACCAAGAATTGCCTTTTGTGTCATTTTTTCAGAAAAAACATTGCCAATGGCACTTGGCTCTAAACCTTCCAAATCGTCATCATCAGAACCTTCAACATCATTGCCTTTACCCCTCAATCGGTCTAGGAAAGGACCAATTTTGTTAAGAACCTTAAATACTCGAGCAATTCGACCAGCTCTAGCTCCTGCACGGGCAGCACGGCCAGCTCTGGCTAAACTAAGGGCCGACCCCCCCACACCCAGACCAAAGTAATTCTTTATAGGATCAACTATCCAAGGTACGTCTGGAACTAAGGATACAGCAGCAACGAAATCAAGCCAAAAGAAGAAGCTCCATACATAACCCTGCTCCGCATAGGTTTTGAGGCCAAATTCTGCGAAAAATAGGAACAATGCAATTGCTGAGGTGACATCAATTATCATGTCATACTTACTCGGCATTTTGAACCAAGCGACAAAATCCAGTCCAATCAGTGCATAAATTGTCGCAATCATCATTAAGCTGCTAACCACTGGGTTGTTAACAAAAGCTAGCAACTTTTCCTGCATTGGTGAGCGGGCAATTTTCTTTACACCTTCTTCTTCTTCATCGATCTCAGGATCTTCGGTAGATTCTCCAGATTCGGACTCTCCAGATGTAGATTCTTCAGATGTAGATTCTTCAGATGTAGATTCTTCAGATGCAGATTCTTCAGATGCAGATTCTTCAGATGCAGATTCTTCAGATGCAGATTCTTCAGATGCAGATTCTTCAGATGCAGATTCTTCAGCAGTCTGAAGCTCTTCGTTATTTTCGTCGTCAGTGTTTTCTCGTGCTTCTGCTTCGTTCAAGAGAGAACTCCTTCTTTCAAAGGCTCAAGCTTAATAACATGCGGGGAAATTCGACCTTAAAGCAGGGTGAACTATATTTCCGCCTCTAATTTATTTAATAATACAGGATAATTGAATTAGCCAAATTCCTTATAAATCTGACATTATACCTGACAATAAAGCCAACTCACATCACCGAACAGGGAACAAATGTTTACAAGCAACACCGTTCACTTTAGTCATAGTAACCAGCGTCCTCAAAAATTTCCTCATGCTTACGGACTATAGCATCCAAAGCTTTCTGAGGTGATTTAGTCCCAACAATAACCGCATTCCAATTAGACTGGCATGCGTCTAATAATTCTGCATATTCTGGCACAGCCCAAAAATCTCTTAAATAAGGGAAGCTTGCTGCAAAGGCTCTGTTATAAGGGGTGGCATTTAGAAATGCTTCTGACTGGAGAACTTCCTTGTTTGGAGTGAATCCACCTAACTCAGCCCACTTCTCTTGTACAGGCTTTTGAATAAACCATTTCATGTATTTTTTAGCGAGATCTTGTTTTTTTGAGTATGCAGATACAGACATTCCCTGACCACCGATACTAATGTAATGACCCTTTGGTCCAGCAGGTGCTATAAAAAAACCACTCTTGTCATGATATTTCGGATTTTCTTTCGGGTCAACTGCGCCAGGGAAAAAAGCATAATAATCCATGGCCATCGCAACCTGACCAGAAGTATAAGCCTTTAAAGTTTCCTGCCAATAGTAATTGGGTGCGTCCGGTGGTGAAAACCGAATAAGGTCCTTATAGTATTCGAGGGCTTTAAGACTATCTTCACTGTTCAGGTATCCATCAACTTCATAGGTCTCAGGATCTCCGTAAGAACCGCCAAACGACCACATCACTTGTTGAAACCCCATAGTAATCCCATCTCCTCCCTTGCTATAGTAAGTAGCAATACCGTATAAGTTCTGCTCAGGACGTGTGAAAAATTCAGCAACGTCTCGCAGTTGGATATAGGTTTTGGGAGGCGCGAGTTCGTAGCCGTACTTCGATTGAAAAGACTTTTGCTCTACCGGGTTCTCAAATAAGTCTTTTCGATAAACATAACCGTTAGCATCTACTTCCGCTGGCAATGCCCAATACTTTTTACTTCCCTTGGGGTATTCGGCAAACGCTGTCATGGCTGGACCATAGATTTCCTCGATATTGATATTATTTTTAATCCATTCCGTTAGTTCTATGTAATGTCCACCTTTAGAATTCACACCCAGCCATTGACTATCTCCGATTACAATGTCGTAAAGATCACTCTTCCCACTGAAGGAGGTAAATATTTTTTCTAAAAAACTGACCCAGGGTATTTGGATAATCTCAACTGAGACCCCGGTTTCTTTAGTAAAATCTTTAGACAGTTCTTGTAAGTAATCAGCGGGAGCCCACTCAGCCCAAGCGATCTTCAGAGTTTCACTCGATTTTTTATGATTGTCAGCCGATAAACCAAGTAAGAAAAAAGAACAAAGAAGCAATGTAACAAATACGATTTTTAGACGATCCATACTACCATTTTCCCCGTATCGTTTTTGACGCTATCTCACAGGTGGCAAATACAATGCAGATGACTACCACATGGTGGCTGATTATAGCAGAATGCCTGAAAATACGCAAGACAATAAAAGCAAGCCTTCCAACTCAATGGAATCTTCTCTTTGTCAAGATAGTATTTGGCTAAAAGACAAGTGTTTTCTTTTGTCTTGACAAGCTATTTTGCCTTTGTAATAATGGGAATGTTTTCTAATTCAAGTTCGGAAAATTAATGTCTTCACGAACAGAAATGGTATGTGGGTAATAGTATGAGTTTCAGGGAACTTAAGTTGGGGCGGCTGTCGATCTCCGCGTATTGGCTGTTACTTTTTGCAGTCGCGATTAGTTATTTTCTTTCTCCGAATTTTGTGTCGGCCGAAAAAATTGACTTCACTCGAGATATTCAGCCAATCTTGTCTGATAAGTGCTACGCTTGCCATGGTCCGGACATAAAACAACGCCAGGCTAATTTGAGACTAGACCAAAGAGAGGGGGCTTTCAAGCAGCGTGGGGAACAATCGGTTGTCACGCCGTATAAACCACTTCAAAGCCAGTTATATCTTCGCGTGATAGCGAAAGACAAAAAAGATCTGATGCCACCAGTTCACTCTGAGCGTTCTCTGTCTCAGAAAGAAATTGAGATGCTGAAATCTTGGATTGAGGAAGGTGCAGAGTGGAAGGAACATTGGTCCCTAGATCCGATCCAAAAACCCGTAATACCAAATGATTGGGAAGGACATCCAGTTGACTTTTTTATTCGAAAACGCTTGAACTCTGAAGGCTTAACTACCTCTGAAATCGCGGATAAAAGAGATTTAATTCGAAGAGTTACGTTCGATTTAACAGGCTTGCCGCCTACCTCAAGCGAGGTTCATCGTTTCCTTGCCGATAAAAGTTCAAAATCATATGAGAGTTTAGTTGACCGACTACTTGAAAAATCTCAATATGGTGAGCACATGGCACGTTTTTGGCTGGACGTTGCTCGTTATGGGGACACACACGGGTTGCACTTAGATAATTTCCGACAAATGTGGCCTTATAGGGATTGGGTCATTAATGCATTCAATACAAATATGCCATTTGACCAGTTTACTATTGAACAGTTAGCTGGTGATCTCTTACCAACCCCTACATTACAGCAAAAGGTCGCCACAGGCTTTAACCGTTGCAATGTCACCACTAGCGAAGGTGGATCAATCGATGAAGAATACTATGTCCGTTACGCTATTGACCGGGCTAGTACGACCTCAACCGTTTGGATGGGGCTGACTATGGGTTGTGCTACTTGTCACGATCACAAATTTGATCCCATCACACAAAAAGAATTTTATCAATTTTACTCCTACTTTAACAATATTACCGAACGGGCAATGGATGGTAATGCGCAAGCTGTACCTCCTGTCGTAAAAGTTGCCACAACTGACCAAAAAGAAGAATTAGAAAAAATTAATCAAAAGTTAAGCAAACTGAGAACGAAACAACGAGAACCAATGCCTGAGGTAGATGCTGATCAAAAAAAATGGGAAAGTCAATTGCCCCGATGGACAATTTTACAACCAATTTCCTATTCTGCGGCTAGTGGTGCCAAGCTTAAATTGTTGAATGACAATTCGGTCCTAGTTAGTGGTGCAAATCCAGATCACGAAGTGTACGAAATCTCTGCCAAATTGCCTGCAGGTCGTTACACAAGTATTAGGCTACAGGGTCTAGTCGATGATTCCCTACCCCACAAGGGGGCTGGTAGAAGCGAAAACGGTAATGTTGTATTAAGCGAATTTGAAGCTGAGTTTTCCACTGTTGATCAACCTGATCAATGGGAAAAGATTGTTTTCAGTCAAGCATGGGCTGATCATGAACAGCCCAATGGTGATTTTAAGATTGTCAACGCTATTGATGGGAATGCTGAAACAGGTTGGGCTACAGAAGGGTTTAAGCTTCGAGAAAGCCGGCAAGCGATTTTCTTGGCCCGTGAAACCTTTGGTACAAATGCAAGCATCACCCTTAGGTTATTGGTTAAACATCAATCCCCGCACAGTCAGCATAATTTCGGTCGAATACGTTTGGCTGTTACACAATCAAGTAAATATGCTGAGATGGAAAAGTTACCACTTCCTGAGAACTGGTATGCGATGGGTCCTTTCCCAGTGGAAAATTTCGCCGAAGTTCATCCACCAGAGGAATCAGAGATAGATATTAATCAGAAATTTTTGGTAGGGGAGAAAACACTTACTTGGGAAGAGCAAAAAGAGTATATTGATGGGAAAATCCATTCCATTCAAATACCAGATACGAGTGCCATGTTTTTGTACCGTAACATTCATTCTTTTACCGACCAAAAGGTTACTTTCTCGCTAGGAAGTGACGATGCGATAAAGGTTTGGGCTAACGGCCTAGAGATATTCAGTAAGGATGTTAGTCGGGGAGTCGCGGCAGATCAAGATCAAGTGGTTGTCCCCTTAAAAGAAGGACAAAATAAAATTTTACTTAAAATCATAAACTATGGTGGTGCTTCGGGGTTCTATTTCAACTTACCCGGAAAGGTTGAACTGATTCCAGCACAATTGTTCGATTTGGTGTTATTATCCGAATCCGATCGCTCTGAAGCTCAAAGACAAGAGTTACAAAACTATTACCGGCAGAATGTCTCCAGTCATTCGACTTTAAAAGAAATTAGTAAAGCAATCAAACAAGAGGAAATGGAGAAGTCTAAGGTCGAGGGTTCTATTGCGACCACATTAATCATGGCTGAAAGGGAAACCCCGCGTGGAGCTTATATTTTACACCGAGGAGACTATACGCAGAGACGAGAACAAGTACAGCCCAATACACCTGCAGTTTTACCACCTATGGATGATAATAATCCTCCAAATCGAATGGGTTTAGCCAAATGGTTGGTTCATCCAAACCATCCACTTACAGCCAGGGTAACTATCAATCGATTTTGGCAACAGGTATTTGGTACTGGTATTGTCAAAACAGCAGAAGATTTTGGTAGTCAAGGTGAAAGACCCAGCCACCCCCAATTACTTGACTGGTTAGCGACTGAGTTAATTGAAACCGGTTGGGATGTCAAGCAAATGATGCGTTTGCTTGTTAGCTCAGATACTTACAAGCAGAAAACCGAAGTAACCCCCACGAAGCTAGAAAAAGATCCTGAGAATCGTTTTTATGCCCGTGGCCCAAGATTTCGTTTAGATGCTGAAATGATTCGAGATCAGGCTTTAGCTGTTAGTGGCCTTCTGTATGAAAAAATTGGAGGCCCAAGTGTGAAACCACCACAACCAGATGGATTGTGGAATGCTGTAGCCTATACTGATTCTAATACTGCCCGATTTGTATCGGATACGGGTAAAGAAAAAGTTCATCGCCGCAGTTTGTATACTTTTTGGAAAAGGACAGCACCTCCACCTCAAATGGCTATCATGGATGCACCATCTCGTGAGGTGTGTACTGTTCGTCGAGAACGAACTAACACACCTTTACAAGCCTTAATGTTAATGAATGATCCACAGTTTGTGGAAGCGGCTAGAGCTTTTGCTAAGCGTGTTATCAAAGAAGGTGGAACAACAATTCAGGAAAAATTAATCTTTGCCTTTGAGTTAGCAACTGCTCGGCTACCAGATACGGAAGAGTTAGCCATTTTAGAAGAAAATCTGCAAAAGCATCTACATCAGTTTGAGTCAGATTCTGATGCTGGTATGAAATTAATAAAAATCAGCGAATCCGAAGTCGACGATTCCATTGAAGTCGTAGAGTTAGCAGCTTGGACAATGATTGCAAACCTAATTTTGAACTTGGATGAGGTTTTAACAAAGGGATAATAAGAGAGGGCCTACCAATGCTACCCATAAAAGATTATTTACATAACGAGACTCGTCGCCAGTTTTTTGGTAAAGCTGCCTTAGGATTGGGTACAGCCGCCCTGTCAACTTTGATGGGCCCGTCAATTTCCCAATCAATCGCAGGCGAATCAAACAAGAGTATTTTGAAATCGCCTCACAACCCACCAAAAGCTAAACGAGCTATCTACTTATTTATGTCAGGAGCTCCCTCACAATTGGACCTGTTTGATTATAAACCTAAGATGGTCGATTGGTTCGACAAGGAGTTGCCAGAGTCTGTTCGTCAAGGTCAGCGTCTAACTACGATGACGTCAGGACAAAGCAGATTTCCGATAGCACCATCGGTCTATAAATTCAAGAAATATGATAATGGTGCAGACGGGGCTTGGGTAAGTGAACTCCTACCGTACCACTCAACCATGGTTAGTGACTTAGCAATTATAAAGACGGTACACACTGAAGCTATCAACCATGATCCTGCTATCACTTATATTTGTACTGGTGACCAGCTACCAGGCAAACCCAGTTTAGGCTCTTGGTTGAGTTACGGGTTGGGTAGTGATAACGAAGATTTACCGGCCTTTGTAGTAATGAATGCTACGTGGACCGGAAGGAAATCAGCTCAAGCACTCTATAACCGGCTATGGGGTTCTGGTTTTTTGCCTTCTCAGCATCAAGGAGTTTTGCTCAGAAGTAGTGGTGATCCTGTTCTATTTTTGTCGAACCCAGACGGTGTAAAGCCTCAAACCCGAAAAGAAATGCTTACCGCATTAAATCAACTAAATAGGAAAAATTACCAAGAGGTCGGAGACCCGGAAATACACGCGCGAATTTCGCAATATGAAATGGCATTTCGAATGCAAACTTCCGTCCCTGAATTAACTGATTTTTCCAGTGAGCCAGACTACATATTGGATATGTATGGTCCTGATGTGCACAAACCCGGCACTTTCGCATATTGCTGCTTAATGGCTAGGAGATTAGCTGAACGTGGTGTTAGGTTCAGCCAGATTTTTCATAGAGGCTGGGATCAACATGGTAATGTCACTGGTGATTTACCTAATCAAGCAAGAGACATTGATCAACCAGCAACGGCGCTCATACAAGATCTAAAGCAACGAGGTATGCTGGACGATACGCTCGTGGTTTGGGGCGGGGAATTTGGTAGAACTATCTACTGTCAGGGGTCTCTAACTCGAAAAAATTATGGGCGAGACCATCACCCGAAGTGTTACACAGTCTGGATGGCAGGAGCGGGGATTAAGCCAGGAATCGTCTATGGTGAAACCGACGATTTTAGTTATAACATTGTTCGGGACCCAGTTCACATTCACCAGCTGAATGCTACGATTCTTGATCAGTTAGGTGTTGATCACCGTCTTCTATCGGTTAAATTTCAGGGGTTGGATCACCGACTAACAGGTGTTGAAGAAGCTAAAGTTATTGATGACATTTTAGCCTGATTTTTGCGCCCCCTAATAAGTTACCTCAGGATAAGTAATACTATGGATAGATCAAATCATAATCTTGTGCAAATTTTATTATCTTCCACCTGCATGTGGGCAGCTTTACTAATTTTTTCTCTGACATTTTGTGTGTACAGTGTATCAGCAGAAGATCAATCTCAAACTGCAGATCAAGAATCATATTTGATTCAGGAATTATTAAAAACCAAATGTTTCGACTGTCATGGGGTAGATCGGCAGAAAAGTGGACTTCGTTTAGATGATCGACCCAGTGCATTAAAAGGAGGAAACAGTGGAGTCGCCGCAATTATTCCCAATGATCCACTAGCAAGTACTATTGTTCAACGCATCACCTTGCCGGTGGAAGACAGCAGAAGTATGCCACCTCCAGGAACAGATAGACCCCGATTGACAGCTGAAGAATCTATACAAATTATCCACTGGATTCACCGTGGAGCTGAGTGGCCTAGTTTCAAGAATTTTGAAGAGGATCAGTCTAGCTCCACATCTATAACCAGCGAAAATAATAATAAAGAAGAAATAGAAAGTATTGTTGGAGATCTTGTCAGCTTTGACAAGCAAATATTACCTATTTTCCAAAAAAATTGCATTACTTGCCATGGCCCAGATGAACAAATCAAGGGGCTCCGGTTGGATACGGCTGCCAATATTGTAGAGGCTAACTTTGATAATTCTCTATTAGTAGCTGGTAACCCAGTAGACAGCGAACTATTTCGACGTCTGACGTTACCTGAAGATGACTATGAAGTAATGCCTCCATCCAATTTCGGGCCTCCACTTTCCGCCGAAGACCAAGAATTGATTCGGCTTTGGATTAGTCAGGGTACTAAGTTCAAGCAAGCGGAAGAGGTAAAAGTTGAGAAAAATCAAATCGTCGAACAGGTTATACCACCAGCTGACAAGGATTCTTTAGCTAACCTTGTACAAATGGGAGCATTAGCGGCTCCGATAGCACAGGACACAAATTTCATTCAGATTGATTTTAGCCAAATTGCTGATGAAATTGGCGATAATCAACTTTCCTACTTGGAATCTTTTAAGGAACAATTGCGTTGGTTAGATATTGGCGGGACTAAAATAACTGACTCGGGGTTGGAAAAATTGGTAGATTATCCTAACCTGACCCGTCTACACCTAGAAAACACCAACGTTGGGGACATTGGTATATCCCATTTACCAGCCTTAAAGAATTTGGTCTACTTGAATTTGTTTAATACTGAGGTAAGTGATGCCTCGATAGAATATTTAAAACTACTCGAAAAACTGGAGCAAGTCTACTTATGGAAAACCCAGATATCTGAAGTTGCGGCGGAGAAATTAATGACTGAGCGTCCAGATTTAACAGTTAATCTTGGCTGGGAATATGAGCTGAAGAAAAAATTACTAAGTCACTTAGAAGAGCCAGTGGGGAAAGCCGTACAGTTATCAACAGTGGGAGCAATCGAAGCATTAGTTAACCTAGTATCAAAAGATGATTTGGAAACCGCAAGAAAGCTAGTAGAATCTGCAGTAGAAAAGCAGAATTTTTTAGAAGAAAAAGCCAAGACTGAGAATGAGGATAAGGACGACGAAACAACTGATAAAGACGAAGCAACTGACTGAGATCTTATATAGTTCCCATTCTTTATGTCGTCAGGACTGGTTTTTTCAGTCCGTTTTTTGATTTTTATTCTTTGGAGGTACAATGGACAACAAACCAACAATTCATCACGTAGCGAGTCTTTGGACCTTGACTGGTTATGGCAACCAGGGTAGTGAGTGGAATCTAGAACAAAAACTAGATTCTATCCGTTCTGCTGGCTTTACAGGGTTCGCTGGTCGAATTTCACAAGTTACTTCGGAACTTATAGAAAACTCCGGATTGGTATTTTGTGCTATCCACGATATTGGATTGAATAGCGATATTCGAGCCGAGTTGGAACAACTCAAATCGGTTGGTTCGGCTTGTGTTAACGTACAAATGCTCGACCATGATTCGCCAACCGAAATGGCAGTTCCTTTAGCAATTGAAGTTCTTCGCATAGCTGATGACTTAGAATTAGATGTTGGGATTGAAGTTCACCGAGATACTTGTACCGAAACACCAGAAAAGACTTATGCATTAGCTGAAGGATATGAGCAATCCGAAGGTCGTCCGATGAAAATTACTTGGGATTTTTCACATCCGGCTATAATCAAGCATATATCTCCACCTTACTGGGATCGTTTGGCAGAGCGGGTAGATTTGATTCAATATGCGTCCCAGTTTCACTTCCGTCCATTTAATGGCCACCACTGCCAGGTTTCAGCATTAGATCATGATGGAAATTTCACCCCAGAATTCCTCGATTGGTTGCCTTTTGCAGAAATGGTGATCAAAACTTGGCTAGAATCAGCCACCGAAGACCATGTTATGTATGCGTGCCCGGAACAAGGTCCACCTGGTTATGCTTTATCAATTTTCCCAGATCTTTGGAAAGATGCTCAGGCTATTCGGGGTGAACTAGACCGAATCTGGCGGGATTTAACTGGAAACTAACTTGAAGTTCGTTTCTTATGTCATGGTTAGATTTGCTGCACTGGATTTTTAGTTAGCCGATCTATTTACGAACAGAAAATAGGGCATGTTCAGCCAATAAAATCCCAGTATACTATCTTGATTCAATTTCTGGTTTTGTAACAGAGAAAAACCAAAAATTGAAAATGTGATAGGCTTTTATGGTTAAGACAATCCTCGAATGCTAGGAGTGAAAATGGAAGGAAGAAGTATTAGCTATCGACGATTTGAATCCAATTATGATGTAGATCAATCGCAGATAAAAAATTGGGTGGAACAATTCCACAAAGAAGGATTTCTCTTTCTACCTCAGGTTTTGAAAAATGACCACTGTCAGCAATTGCGTTCAGATTTAGAATGGTCTCTAGAAAACAATCCAAATGGCTTGAATAGTGGGAACGCAAGCTCATCGATGCACTTATGCCACCGGATGTTTGAGCATAGCCAGGCGAATTTAAACCTATTTGACTTGGAACCAATTGTCAGTTTCGCCGAGGCTCTCGTTGAAGCTCATTGCCATGTCATTCACAACAACTCGTTTGTCACAAGGCCTGGTGGTGGAATTACAGGTTGGCATCAAGATGATGGACTACATTATCAAGTATTAGATGGTCAACCACCTAAAAATGTTCGGTTGCCAGTTCTACTTTTTACTGCTAACTACTATTTGACTGATGTGGCCAAAGTAGAACATGGTGGGACTGAAGTCATTCCTGGTTCTCATTTATTTGGTGCTCGCCCTCCTTCAGGAGAAATTGAAAGTACACCGTGGAAAGATAAAGTCCACCACAATCTAGGCCCTGCGGGTAGTGTCATCATGTTTAATAATCAAGTCTGGCATAGAGGCGGTCCTAACCGAAGCAGTCGCAACCGTTATATTACTCAGGTTACATATGCGCGTCGATTAATTGGTCATAAATACTATCCGTTTATGAATTATGTTATGCCTGAACATGTTTACAGAAATGCGGATGATCGACTCAAAAGATTACTAGGTTTCTTAAATCATGGTGCATACGGATAGTTTTTAAATACGGGGCATTACATTACCACCACAAACAGGCAGATAAGCACCGGTAATATAACTAGCAAGATCGGATGCCAGAAAGGCAACGACATTGGCAATTTCTTGGTCTGTTCCCCGGCGGTTAAGCGGTACTTTGGACTCGTAGCTTTCCTGGCGTTTAAGACCATCTTTTCGGTCTTTGTCACTAATCGTCCAACCTGGAGCGACTTGGTTAACTGTAATTTGGTGCTCACCTATTTCCTTGGCCAAAACCCGAAAGATACCATCCATTCCTCTCTTCCCGGCTACGTATGCGGATTGGTTCTTAAAAGTTTGCATAGCACACTCTGTATTAATACCTATAACACGGCCATAATTAGCTGCAATCATTGATGGAACGAACGCTTTTGCCATTAAAACATTGTGCAACACACAAGACTGAAATTGACTTTCATAATCATCAATTGCTTGGTCTAATACACTCGTCCAAGAGTACTGAACAACTGCATTATTAACAATAATTTGTGGATTCCCGAGTGTTTTTACTATTTTATCTCTCATCGCAAAAACACTCTCTTGATCGGTTACATCTGCTTGTACTAATATGGTCTTTCTGCCTTTCTTTGTAATTTCTTCAGCCAAAGATTCGGCCTCTTGCTGGTTACGAAAGTAGTGAATAGCGATATCAGCGCCACAATCGGCAAGCGTGCGACACATCACACGGCCAAGTTCTCCACTAGCCCCGGTGACTACTGCTATCTTGCCAGCCAAATTGATACTTAACATGTGTCTGATTTCCTTTTAAATAAACTTTGATCTTAGTTATCCTATGACTAAATAATCACAGTGTGCGTTATAACAATTTAATTGCAGTAAGTCAACAAGATCTGTTGATTTAGAACGGATGTATTTATGGATAAAAAAATAAGCACCATAATAGAGACGGATCGACTGTTACTGCGCACAGCTACACACCAGGATGCAGAATCGATTTACCAACTATACTCATTACCTGAGTCATCCCGATATGAGTATTGGGAGCCAATTGACTTAGCAAAAGCAAATCGTCTAGTCGGGCGTTGGATTCGAAATCAACAAAAACAGCCTTGTTCCGCCTACCATTTTGTAGTGTTCCTAAAAAACAAAGAATTGATGATCGGTATGTGCGGCTTAGAGATTGGCTTCAATCCAAGCGAAGCTGGCCGAATTGGTCATGTAGGTTATCGTTATTTCCCTGAAAGTTGGGGTAATGGATATGCGACTGAAGCCTTATCAAGTGTAGTTGAATTTGCTTTTAGTCAACTATCTCTACACAAAGTAGAGTCGGGTTGTGTAAGAGAAAATGCTGCTTCAGCTAGAGTTCTGGAAAAATCAGGATTTCGGCTAGAAGGTTGCCGGAGGCAGGGGTTTTTAATCGGGCAAAAGTGGCACGATTTCATGGTCTATGGTATACTGAAAAAGGATGTAGTACCTAGTCAAACGTAGGTGGATGCTGGATTCCCTCCTAGACTGACGGAAGTATATTAAAACTTCCTGAATAACTAACTAACACCGATCGATTCGTTCCTCTTTAATTAATCTCACTGGTATTGGTATGAAATTAGAAAAATTCTATAGCTTAGTCAATATAATTATAATTTTGATGCTAGTTATTATGCCTCGAGTGGCTGAAAGTAGAATATCCTCCAGTACTAAGCATCTTGATCGTTACTTAAATCTCAAATTCAGAGAAAAAAAATTGAAACCATCCCCTCAAACACAAGATGAAGTGTTTTTGAGAAGGGTTTATCTAGATTTAACTGGTAAGATTCCAACTACAGATGAGATTCTTGCTTTTAAAAACGAAGGCAAAAACAAACGGACCCAAAAAATTAGTGAGTTGCTTAACAGCGACGCTTACCTCGATTATTGGTCAGGCGTTTGGACAAATTGGTTAATCGGACAAGAACAGAATAATCAAACAGATGTCCAGGAAGGTTTACAGACTTGGGTGAGAGCACAGTTTGCAAATAACACTCCCTACGACGAATTTGTCTCACGATTAATAACTGCGACCGGAGACACTCGACAAAATGGGGCTAGTTACTATATCAGACGTTATAACGCGTCACCTGTCGATTTAACGGCTCATATCTCACGACTCTTTTTGGGGTTGCCAATGCACTGTGTACAATGTCATGACCACAAAACCGAAGCGTGGTATCAGGAAGATTATTACAACATGGCTGCATTCTTGACTAACGTTAAAAGTAAGGGAATTTACCAAAACGACGTGAACGGAAATCGACGAATTGTTGGCTATGATATCGTAGACGAACATGAAGGATCAATAAGCATACCAGGCGAATCAAAGAACTCTCAGCCCATTTTATTGGATGGAACAAAGTATAATGGACCGCAAAAAAAGAAGCGTGAGGTCTTAGCGAAGTGGATTACCGACAAAAAAAATCCATATTTTAGTCAGGCTATAGTCAATCGTGTGTGGACCCAGCTAATGGGAAAAGGTTTTGTTGAACCACTCGATGGGTTTGGTGAAGAGAATCCACCCTCACACCCAAAATTGTTAAACTGGCTGGCTGAAGATTTCAGGATTCATGGCTATGACATGAATTATTTGATGAAAACCATACTCAATACCGATGCTTATCAACGCAGTTCTCAAACGAATAAAAACAATAAGAATGATGAAGATTTTTATTCTCATGCTTATCTCAAGCCATTGACAGCCAAACAATTTTTCAACTCAATGTTGCAGGCCACCGGGTTTGAAAGACAACAGAAGAGGCGAAACCGAGGTCGTTTAGAGTCTATGAAAAGAGACTATATGCGACGATTTTTGTACTTGTTAGACAATGGTGAAATGGAAGAGATTGAAGCTTTTAATGGAACTGTCCCACAAGCATTAATGATGATTAATGGTCCTTTAGTAAATGATAGTGCTGACCATGACGAACGAGGAAGTTATTTGAGTTACATATTGAAAAAGAAACGGACTGTTGCTGATCGCGTCAGTGAAATTTATTTGACGGTACTTTCCCGCCGACCAACAACGAAAGAAATTCGTTACTTTGACCGGTATATACAAAAAAGTCTTTATAGAAACAAAAATTTGGCTTACGAAGATCTTTACTGGTCCCTTCTCAATTCTGCTGAATTTTCATTAAATCATTAGTTATTGTATAAATTAATATTCTTATCTTATATCTTCAATGATGATGGTTGTGAGATCATCAGGTTATACTGAAATCCATTCAGCTAAATTTTAGTTTATGTCAATCCCCAAACTTTCTGTTAGTAATCCTGTTCTGTCTAACTTATTAATGGTAATTATCACCGCTTTAGGTGTATACGCTTGGTTTACCTTGCCCAGAGATTTAATTCCGGAAATTGTTACGTACACAGCGAGAATTAGTACCTTTTATCCCGGAGCTTCGGCTGAGACCGTTGAAAAGCTAGTTACAGCTCAAATTGAAGATGCAATTGAAAAAGTTGATCAAATTGACTTAATTACGTCCAAATCGTCTGAAGGTCGTTCAGATATTAGTGTTCAATTTGAGGAAATCAGTGATCGAGACTTTGATAAACGGGTACAAGATTTACGTAATGCTGTGGACCGAATTAAGGATTTACCAAATGAGCTTCTAGACCAACCCGAAGTCGTAGCCGTGGACATCAGTAATGGTGTTCCTATGGTTACTGTAGCTGTTTCAGGAAATCTGGATGAAAGCCAAATGAAATTAGCAGCTGAAGTTCTAGAGAAACAGATTACCAAAATTGATGGAGTCTCTAATATTCAGGTCGCTGGGGTTCGAGATCGAGAAATTTGGGTCGAGGTAGATCCCGATCGCCTCAAATCATACAATTTGGTTGCAGAACAAGTTTCATTAGCTTTAAGTCAGCGAAACTTAAATCTTCCAGCAGGTGTATTAGAAGTCGGAGAGTCCGAATTTCTGGTACGGACCATGGGCGAATTCCGTTCAGTGGCTGAAATTGCAGAAACTATCATCAAAGTCACCGCATATGGCACTCCTGTTCGGGTGAAAGATGTAGCAAGCGTTCGAGATACATATCAGGACGCGCGCACTTTGTCTCGAATCAATGGTCAATCTTCAATCAGCCTAACTATTCAGAAAAAAAATGATGGAAATGCAATTAGAATAATTGACCAAATTCGTAAAATAGTAGCCCCCTATACAGAAGGGCAAACTAATCGAGCCAACCTGATTATTCAAAAAACATCACCCAAACTGATTCCAATCGAACTCCCGCCAGAAACCAAAATTTCACTAGTCAACGATTCATCAGTTCTTCTAAGGGAACGGTTGGGGATTTTACAAAATAACGCATTATTGGGTTTAGTGTTGGTTGTTGTCTTTTTATGGCTTTTCATGGGTAGTCGAAATGCTTTTTTTGCAGCTCTTGGTATCCCTGTTGCTATTCTCGGCGCACTTTGGATACTCAAGCTCATGGGGTCTAGTATAAATGCCTCCACATTATTTGGTCTAATACTGGTTATTGGTATTGTAGTAGACGATGCAATTGTAGTAATTGAAAATGTATTTCGTCGGATCGAGGAAGGGTTGCCACCGACAAAGGCTGCTATAGTAGGAGCTCAAGAGGTGGCATGGCCAGTATTATCCGCTAGTTTGACTACGATGGCAGCATTTCTCCCACTGATCCTAATGTCCGGAATTCCTGGTCAATTCATGAGAGTAGTACCAATAACTGGGGTAGTGGTTATATTAGCGTCCCTAGTTGAGGTGTTTGCAATTTTACCTGCCCACATTGCCGAATGGAGTAAACCCAATAATGATTCTAATTCGGATAACCGTTCCAATTGGTTTGTTAGTATTCAAGATCGATACGTTGAATTGTTAAATCGAATACTTGATTGGAGATACGTGGTCGTTTTCGGAACTGTACTAGGAACATTCGTTTTTTCGATTTTAGCTTTCATTTCCTTACCTAAAGAACTTTTTCCAGGTGAGGATTTTCCCCAGTTCTACATTAAGGTTGATATGCCAACTGATTATGGTATAGAAGAAACTACCCGATTCATGGAAAAATTAGAAGGGGTTGTAACCTCATTACCTAGAGAAGAGTATGTCGCATTAGTCACGAATATTGGTTTGCAAACTCCAACAAATGGGCTAGAAGGGACCAGTATTAGTTCTAATGTGGCTGAAGTTTTGGTGGAATTGGTCCCTAAAGATGAACGCAATAGAAGCCGTGATGAAATCATTGAATTCTTACGACTACAAATGACTGAGATCACAGGAGCGGAAAAAATCTATTTTGACAAGCAAGAAGGTGGACCACCTCGGGGGAAAGATGTTGAAGTCAAGGTAAAAGGAGATCGAATTCCACAGTTAGTCGCCATCGCAAACCAATTGAAGGAAAAATTGAACTCAATAGATGGAGTTTTTGATGTAAAAGACGATTTCAAGTCGGGCAAGCCTGAAATACGCCTGAGGACAAAGGGGGAAAAATTAAGACAATTTGGTTTAACTATTTTTCAAGTGGCTAATAATGTTCGACATGCTATTGAGGGAAATATCTGTACGGTTTACCGTGATGCCGATGAAGCTATAGATGTGGTCGTTAAATACGGAAAAAATTCAATGAACACAGTTGATGCATTAAGCCAGATGATGATTGCCACCCCTAGTGGCATATCCGTGCCTTTGAAAGATATCGCTCAGCTTAGTCGCGAAGAAAGCCTCGTTGATATTAAACGTTTTGATGTCGAGCGGTCAATTACAGTTTCCGCGTCAGTTGATCGGGAGGTAACCACCCCAGCCATTGCTACACAGGCATTACAAACAGCTTTTGAGAATATAGGATTTCGTTATCCTGGATATAGTCTAGATTTTCGTGGTGAGTTCGATCAAATATTGGAATCCTTCAAAGAATTGGGCCTAAAACTTCTACCGATGGGTGTGATGTTGATGTACTTTATCCTGGGCGCACAATTCAAATCCTTTCTTCAACCCTTCATTATTTTGTTTGCTATACCTTTCGGCGTTATTGGAGCTATGGTTGGTTTACTAATTACACAGTCAACCCTTAGTTTAATTGCTTTGTTTGGGGTAGTAGCACTAGCAGGTATCGTAGTCAATGACTCCATTGTCTTAATCGATTTTATTAACCAGAGGCGCAACCACAAATCAAGCACTAATGACCAGGAAGAAGTTGATGGTGCGGTTGACGACTTGAGAGATGCTGTTTTGAAAGGATCACGTTTACGACTTCGACCAATTGTATTGACTAGCTTGACTACAATCGCCGGTCTAATTCCGATGTTCTTGGGATTGGGTGGGAAGTCTCCAATCTGGCAACCGCTGGCCAGCACGATCATTTTTGGTTTGTTATTTTCTACAATGCTGACACTATTTGTAATGCCAGCCTTATACTACATTATTGAGGGAATTCGTTCGAAAGGTCAGCCACATTACACTGACTAAGGATCTAAACTTAGCTGGTCACTAGGTAATGATTCTGATTTTAGTGCTTCCGATTCTTCTTTGAGGGCTGCCTTAATCGATTCGACAATTGCCTGCCCTGAAATCTCTTCTAAATACGAACCGTCTTTCAATTTTTTTTGAATTTCAGCGATGAGTTGTTCCACGTCCGGCCGAATATCGGGTGCTTGTTCAGCAACTTCTCTTGCTTGACTACGTAACTGGGCTTCTTCCGACAACTCAAAAATGGGTTTTTCCAACGTTGGGCTAGCTGGCTTCCGCTTGGCTCGATCGGATTTTTCCCGACCAACTTTAGTTGAGCTGTAGGCGGACACTGCATCGAGTGGGGGACGACTGATCTTCACCTTTTAGGCCTCTTTGCTAGTTATGAAGCAGCTTATTTTTTCCGCTTCGAAATAGATTGTGCGGTAGATTGTAGGTTTGCTAATTGTGCCGTTAAATACTGGGACTGGACTTGCGTTTCACCTAGAGCGGCTTCCAGAGAACCATACTCACGGAGCAGCTTGAGTTCTTTTTGGCGAATCTTGTCATCGAAGGTATCCATATCCTCATAAACTCTCTTGGCCTGTGATACGATATTTTGTAATCGTTTGCCGATTATACCAGTTGATAACCTAGTATAAGCCGCTAAAGTATTTTCTGTACTTTCAGCTACACCTTCGACTAGTAAATCACCTGTGGTCATAGTAGGTAAAGAACCTTGTACAAGCATGGTATCGTTATAAGCCGCTTTGATAGTATTAAATCCTGTTAAGTTAGGTACATTCGCTGGTGTATTCAAGGTGACCTCGGCAATACCTGAAAATTTGATTAAATCTTCGTTTCGATTAGTTGGGCTAAAAAGATTAATTCCATAATTGGAAGCGCTAGTGTACTTTCCAGTTATTACGATCGGTGTATCTGAGTTTACTCCAGCCACACTCGAATCGGCCTCAACCCGAATATAATTGGAGTCAGTAACTGACGCTGACACCCCCGAAACACTGTTGATTCGACTGGCCAAAGTCGAAAGAGATATAGTTGCGCCTACAGTATAGCTACCACCGAATAAGTCGACTTCATTAACAGCGTCGCCGACATGAACCTCAAATTTTCCTTTATTTGACCCCGTACCTAGATTTAATCCTGCATTAAATAATGAAGAAGCTGCAGTAATACCTGCTTGACTGGTAGAACCACCTGTTACGAACAAAGTCGAATTTGTGTAGTCACTTAACAATCGAGTATTAGAATCTATACTATTGATAGTTGCTTCCTCGTCCTGCGTACCATTACTCAAAAGCACCCTTGACCGACCGATAAATGACCGGAGATCGTCAGCCCAGACTGTCATAACTGTGGTTCCAGAACTGCCACTAGTAGTTGTAATTTTGCCTGAAGTATTAGTCGATTTGGTGATGTTTCCGTTACTTCCACCGGCGGGTGGCATTGTCTTACTATTGAAGCCCGACACTCGGTTAGTATCCAATGTCAGAATGTTAAAGTCATTAGTTTTATTACCTTGCTTCAGACGTAGTCTCGATCCAATAGAAAAGTCCTTGATCAAACCGGGGGCGACTTTCATAAGCGAACGATTAGCCGCGGACTGCTCGATGGATGTCATGGTGATATCTGCGGTTGTACCATCAACTGATACAATCGTTGAATTGCTAGGATTAACAATATCGGTATCTAGGTAACTACCAACTGTAACGAAACTCTCATCCATATCGACATCGGTTACATTTACTGTAAATAGTGTTTGTGCAACTTTCGCACTATTCGATGTAGTGAAAGCTGTCGGAGATGTGGTATACGTGGTATTGACATCAACGCCGCGAGTGAGGCCACTCAGTGTATTTCCGCTTTTGCTAGTGTAGTTCATGACTTCATATTGCAGACTACCACTATTGATCTGCGAAACCACAATGGTTCCGGAGTCTGAGAATCTACTAGCATCACTCAGGGTAATTGAGGTGGCGCTATTAGATATATCTGAACCTAAAGTGGTTTTGAGCTGTAAATCAACAGCACTGTTTAGCTTATTAGCAACTCGGTTTAAGTTTTGCTGGTCTTTCAGAGTATTGATTGTTCCACCATCATTAATTTTTAAAACTGTTTCTTTGTTTGTCGAGTTGGGAGTAGTACTGTTGACCGGAATGGAATGCCACGGTTGAGTATTATCTACCAATAACTCTAGTTGGTATCCGCTATAGTCAGCGGTACTAAAAGTACCACTAGTTAGGTTCAGCTGCTTCCCCGAAGAATTTACTCCTGATAAGGTCATTGGAACGGTTGCTCCAGTAGTACCATTTTTGATTAAAACTTGCTTTCCAATCTTGGTTTCTAGTAAGGAGTAGTTTGCAGAGCTCACTGTAACAGTGGTTTCAGTATCCTTTGGTACTGGGCGATGTGCTTTTGTTCCCAAAGAAGAAATACTGCCAAATACCGAAGCGGCCCCTTCAGGGTTAGCTGAAATGGCTGACCTCAACTTACCTTCATCCAGTTTCAATTCCAAACCAGATTTGATTTGGTCAATAGAGACTGAGCCAGCTCGTCCTCTATTTATTCCAAGGTCTCCCAGGCGCTTCACTGCCCCTGTTCCAACTACGGGTAGTGAAGAAATAGAACTCAATCTCATCATTAGACTTCGAAGCATAGTATCGTTAGCTAAGACGCCTTGTGTTAATTCTTCTTCAGTACGTGGATTGAAAATTCGCTGTGCGTTAACTGCTTGGCGCAATGCTGTTTCAGTCTGATTATATTGGTCTACAAATGATTTGACTGATTCTACAACTGAGTCAGAGTCTGGTTCAACTGTTACCGATATAGGCGAACCAACATTGGTAGTTCCTTTGAAATTCAGTGTTACACCTGAGAGCAGATCCCTGTTTTCATTGGCATTTCTCTGAAACTCAACACCGTTCAAGCTACCTATCAAATCCTTACCCGCAGTTCCACTATCTTCTGACATATTTAGCGCACTCATAAAAGAATTAGTGGCTGTCAGGTCACTCATGGTGTACATGGTTGAGTCATCTACAAAGTGAACTATCTGATCGCCGTTGATATCTCGACCAACAAAAACTTCATCAGCGCTGTTAACGGTTGTCATCGATACTGGGGTGGGTGTCCCCGTAGAAATATCAAAAGCTGAAACTCTTTCACTGTCTTCCGAATCGGTTACATATAAAATAGTCTGTGAGGATGTGGGATGAGATACCGTGATATTTTGGACCTTAGTAATACCAAGTCCAGATAGATCATATTCAACCACTTCACCCAAAGTAGTTTGCATATCGTAACGATACACTTTGGTCGAATCGACACC
>JAYZAL010000004.1:0-41451 GCA_036339735.1 Candidatus Poribacteria bacterium | reverse complement strand
CATAATTCTTTCGATTAACGAACCCATTTAAATATTTCTCTTGAACTTTTGGCCTCAAACTCAGGTACGGTAGTTTTTTGGCAAATCAACAACTCAGCTATAATTCTCCCAGTCAATGGTGCTAGCTTAAAACCATGTCCTGAAAAGCCTGCACCAACTACCACATTGGATTTTTCTGGATAAAAATCAATCAGGTAGTCCTCTGTCTCAGTATTGGTATAAAGACAGTATTCGGCCCGACAAAATCGCTGGATTGAATGTTGGAAATGACGGTTCAAAAATTGTCTCAAATCCAAAATTGCCAGATCAGAAGATTGTCTAAGCGAGTCTAGATCAGCTGTTTGTCCCATGGTCACGTGCCGTGCTAGCTTGATGCCTTCATGGCTGAATTGAGGAAGACCATAATAAGTATTATTCTTCCCTAAACCTAAATAGATCCACACGGGGAACTGACCAACCTGAAACTGGTTAGGCTCACCAGCCAATTCAAAATAACCGACACATTGATTTGTGACTGAAAGCGGTCTGGATAACTCTGGTAATAATTGACTAGACCAAGGCCCAGCGGTAATGGCCAGTCGATTTGTCATCAGAACGCCACGGTTAGTTCGCACCTGAATTGGATCTCTTTTCAGGTCCAATTCCACTACTGCCTCATTTTCTAGTAGGTCTGCCCCTTTTTCTACACATATTCTCGCTAACGATTTGATAGTAGTCTGGGCATCCACTAATGCACATGTAGTATCATCCAGAACGAGATCGTCATTTGTGAAATGGAACATTGGGAAACGACGGCGAGCTGTTCGCACATCAATTTGTTCAACAGAAGTACCAGTTTGCAAAACCGACTTGGCATATTTCTGTATTTGCCCTCCTGCTGGTCCCCAAATACAGCCTGGTGTTGGGTGCAAGAGATGTGCTCCCGTGTCGGCTTGTAGCCGAGGCCACTCTTCACTATGTACTTGATGCATTAGCCGGACATAAACCGGAGAAACATAGCTGCTTCGGGTGATCCGGCTTTGGCCATGAGAACTGCCTTTTACGTGTCCAATCTGAAATTGTTCTACGAGAGCTACCGAGCGACAGCCCAGTCTCAGCGAATGATAGAGGGTACAAAGACCTTTGATTCCCCCACCAATGATCACCATATCGTAAACCATCTTACTTCTGACTCCAGTTCCATTTATTATGCCTGTCTATACAACGCATTGGACTAATCGATCAAGTAATTGGATCGCCGATTTATTCACTATCAACTGATTGCCAACGAAAGTTCAAGATATGATATTATTGATGTGGATGCATCGCAGATTATGTTATAATTCCTTTCTTGCAAAGGGGTATAGACCAAATTTGTCATTGTCGCTCTATTAGTAGCAATGGGCGTGGTGTGTCTGTACTACTATAGACCATAAAAGATGGAGTATGATACCTAATTGCGCCAGCTGTCTGCCAACATCGTCTTAGTGGGTTTTATGGGAACGGGGAAATCAACCGTAGGTCGAGTGATAGCCCAAAAGTTAGGATTCCACTTCATTGATACCGATGATGTGATCGAACAGACCAGTAAGGCCAAGATTTCTGATATTTTTGCCGAACACGGAGAGGTCTACTTTCGTGACTTGGAGAGCCAAGCTGTAAAATCGGTTGCCTTGATGAAAAATCAGGTTGTTGCCACTGGCGGTGGGGTTGTACTGAGGTCAAGCAATATTGATTTGCTGAGGACAGGAGGTCCGGTATTTTGCCTGAACGCTACACCAAAAGCCATTTGGGACAGAGTTCGAAGTAGCCAAAGCCGCCCATTGCTTCGTGGGCCAGACCCGCTGAAAAAAATTGAAACGCTTTTGGATAAGCGTGCCCCCTATTACGCATTGGCTGACCACCAAATTGAGACTACTGGTGTTTCTGTTGACCGAGTTGCCAATGAAATTATTTCCTATATAGAATGATTGTATATGGATAACAACTAGTAATCTGTTGAATTTTGCAAATTATAAATCCTCCTTCTTTTAGTCGAACAGTCTCCGTTGATCTTGGTGATGATAGTTACCCTATTCGGGTTGGGAAAGGGTTAATAAGCCAAATTGGGGGAATGATTACCAAGCAGATCGATAGCCCAAGTAAGGTGGCAATTATCGCTGATACCAAAGTGGCTAAGCTATTTGGTGATCAAATGGTCAAAGGGTTAAAACCAGTTGTGAATTCACCAATTTGGATTACTGTGCCTGCAGGAGACCAGAATAAATCAATCGAGTGGTTCATGCGGGTTCAGGATGCTTTGATTGAGCATCAACTAGACCGCCAATCAGTGATTGTTGCCTTCGGTGGTGGCGTAATTGGTGACTTGGCAGGCTTTGTTGCCTCAACCTACATGCGTGGTATTCGTTGGATCCAAGTGCCAACCACATTGTTGGCTCAAGTTGACGCTAGTGTCGGAGGGAAAACGGCTATCAACCACTCTAGAGGTAAAAACTTGATCGGTTCATTTCATCAACCGAAATTGGTTCTAATTGATGTAGAGACACTGGATTCTTTACCTGAGCGTGAAGTCCGTTGTGGTTTTGTTGAAATTATCAAACACGGAATGATTATGGATGAATCCTTGTTTGAACTGGTTGAACAAAACCTATCTGACTTGTTAAGCCTCAAGACTGATATCTTAATCGAAGCTATTGCTCAATCCTGCAGGGACAAAGCGTGGGTTGTTGAAAATGACGAGAAAGAGAGAAACCTTAGAGCGACGTTGAATTATGGACATACCTTTGGTCATGCCATCGAAACCTTAGCCGACTATCATCAATGTCGCCACGGTGAGGCTGTAGCCATTGGCATGAATTGTGCCGCGCAACTATCTGTCAACCTAGAACTTCTACAGCCAACTGACCTTGTACGGCAAAACCGTCTTCTGCAAGCGGTTGGCCTTCCTTTAAATCTATCTGATTTGTCACTAGGCAGTATTTCTGCCGATGATCTACTTCAGACTATGCATTTGGACAAAAAATCCAGCCGTGGTACATTAAAGCTAGTTCTAGCTCAAAAAATAGGCCAAGCAAAAATTCACCAGGACATTTCTGATAGCGAAATTATGAAAGCGATCGAAATGTGTCGGAAAGCTAAATGATATGAATATCTTACTGGTTCATGGTCCAAATCTCCATCTTCTAGGAAGGAGGCAACCCGAAATTTATGGATACCAAACACTCGATGATATCAATCAGCATTTAACCAAAGTGGCTGAGCGACAGAATGTCAACCTGAAGATCTTTCAATTCAATGACGAAGGGCAAATAGTTAGTGTTATTGGAGAACATATCGATTGGGCTAATGGAATTCTGATCAACGCTGCAGCTTACACACACACTAGCGTCTCTATTAGGGATGCTTTGACCACAGTCAATCTACCGACTATTGAACTCCACCTGTCTAATGTGCATAGTAGAGAATCATTCCGCCACCATTCTTATATTGCTCCTATTGCAATGGGTACTATTGCTGGATTTGGTGCCTTTAGTTACGATTTGGCTCTGACTGCAATGATTCAGCACCTAAGTCCAGCCACAAGTATAGATTCAACTGGTTCCCCCGAGTCTAATATCTAAAACAAAGTACTAAAAGGAAATGCAATGGCAAAAATACACGGTATAGTACCACCAATGGTTACGCCATTTACGGAAGATCAACAAGTGGATGAGTCAGCACTTGAACTAGATGTAAATTATTTGATTGAGACAGCTGAGGTACATGGACTCGCTGTTTGTGGTAGTACCGGTGAAGGACATACCTTAACTACAGACGAAACAAAACAAATTTCAGCAGTAGCAGTTAATGCTGCTGATGGCCGAGTACCTGTTATTACTGGAATCATTACCGACAGTACTCAATCAGCTATTGAAAGAGGGAAAGCACTAGCTGACCTTGGTGTCGCAGCCTTGCAAGTTACACCTGTCCATTATTTGTTTCGACCTGACGATGATTCAACTGTCAGGCATTTTGATCAGATAGCTAGACAGACCAACTTACCAGTAATTATTTACAACGTTGTACCGTGGAGCTATTTGTCTCCCCCACTATTGGCACGTATCATCAGGGAAGTCGATGGAGTCATTGGTGTCAAGCAGAGTGCTGAAGACATGAAGCTTTTAGCTGACTTGCTATTGCTGGTAGGAGAAGAAGCCACAATCATGTCGGCCGTGGATGCTTTGATGTACCCTTCTTTTATGCTCGGCGCACATGGAGCGATTGCTGCTATTCTAACAGCGGTACCAAAAACTTCGGTGGAGTTGTGGGATGCAGTTCAAGCTGGCAACCACCAAAAAGCACTCCAACTGCACGAGCAACTGCTACCAATTTGGAATGCCATTTCTGGTGATAATTTGCCAGCAAATGTCAAATTTACTATGGAATTACAAGGCCGAATCGCGGGGCGGCCACGTTCTCCCATGCCGGTAACAACAGTGAATCAAGAACAAGCAATTCGGCAAGCGGTAGGCTCATTAATCTAGTAAAGTCTAAAATGTTTTCCATTATTATTTAACTACAGCCTCAAACCAAGGAGTGGCTACAGCGCATCAGGTGGTATGTAGCCTACGAAATATTTATGGCATCACTCAATGACTTAAGGAACGGACTTGTCATTCGACTCAACGACACGCTCTATACTATCACTAACTGTGAGCATGTTAAGCCTGGGAAAGGTAGCGCTTTTGCTCGTACAAAAATTAAACGAGTAGTAGATGGTGCAGTTTTAGATCGTACCTTTCGCTCTAATGAAACAGTCGAAGCTGTCCGCTTAGAAGGTCGTGAAATGCAGTATATGTATACTGATGGTAATAATTACGCTTTTATGGATAATGAGAGCTATGAGGAAGTCGATCTCTCGACTGAATTAATCGGTGAAGCCAATCTGTACCTGAAGGAAGGAGAGAATGTCACAGTTAAAATGGATGGTGATATACCCATTACCATTGAATTGCCAATTTTTGTCGTTTTACAAATCGTAGAGACTGATCCAGGGCTACGAGGGGATACCGTTAGTGGCGGTACAAAGCCAGCCAAGCTGGAAACTGGCGCTGTAGTACAAGTTCCTTTATTCGTCGAAAATCAGACTATGATAAAAGTTGACACCCGTGATGGTAGCTATGTTGAGCGTGCCTAATAGTTTAAATAAAATCGAGAAATAATGATGGGAAAAGTGAATCGAACCAAATCTACCCTACCTATTCAATATGTTGAGCAAATTTGTGATTTAATGGAAGAGAGGGGGTTGTCTGAAGTTGAAGTAAGTCAGGGTGAAATTTCAATCCGAGTTCGACGAGATATACCCTTAGCTACTACTAATCCGACAATCAATCAAGAGTTAGTTCCTCCTCTAAACATCGAACAATCAAATGAAAGTAATTTAGAATCATCTGAGGCTATTATTACTGCGGAAAACTCTATTCCGTCCCCAATGCCCGGTATGTTTTATTGTGCACCATCGCCAGAGGACCCGCCCTTTGTTCAAGTTGGTGATACAGTCTCGATTGGCGATACAATCTGTCTAATTGAGGCCATGAAAATTTTTAACGAGGTTAAAGCTGAGGTTGATTGTGAAATATTGGAGATCTTAGGTAGCAATGGTGAACCAGTTGAGTTTGACCAACCCTTATTCAGAATCAAAAAAATTTAGCCGCAGGTGAGTGAGAAATGTTCAAAAAGGTGCTGATTGCTAACCGAGGTGAGATTGCTCTGCGAGTTATGCGTGCTTGCAAGGACTTGGGGATTAAGACTGTAGCTATTTATTCTACTGCAGACAGAGAATCTTTGCACGTTCAGTATGCCGACGAAGCTTACTGTATTGGTGCACCACTCCCTTCATCTAGTTATCTGAAAGCCTTCAATATTATAACCATTGCTGAAATTGCAGGGGCCGATGCAATCCACCCTGGAGCGGGCTTCCTATCTGAGGATGCACAATTTGCAGAAATTTGCGAAGCCCATAATATCAGTTTCATAGGTCCTTCAGTCGACCACCTAAGACACATGGGAAATAAAGCGGAGGCTCGCGCAGTTGCAACCAAAGCAGGTCTAAAACTAGTTCCGGGTAGCCGCAATAGCTTTCGTAACCGGCGGAATAAGAAGCGGGGTGTCATAGAAACAGTTGAGGAAGCAACCAAGATCGCTGAGCAGATTGGCTACCCAATTGGAATCAAAGCAGTTGCTGGTGGTGGCGGTCGTGGCATCCGAATTGCTCAGAATAGCAAAAGCTTACAGAATCTTTTCCACACTGCTAAATCGGAAGCTGAAGCTGCTTTTGGCAACGGAGATGTATATGTTGAAAAATGGATTCAAAATGCTAGACACGTTGAAGTTCAGGTTTTAGGTGATAATCACGGTAATATCGTCCATCTCGGCGATCGAGAGTGCTCAATTCAACGTAAGCGACAAAAGTTAGTCGAAGAAGCGACTTCCCCATCTTTACCTGAAAAAGTCAGAACTGAAATCTGGAAAGCTGCTCTCAAAGCGTGTCGTTCCATTCGGTTTCGTAATGCAGGAACAGTTGAGTTTGTTGTTGACGAAAATGACAATTTTTACTTTTTAGAGATGAATACACGAATTCAAGTCGAGCATACCATTAGTGAAATGATTACTGGGATTGATTTGGTTAAGGCGCAAATTCGCTTAGCCAGTGGAGAAAAATTGATGTACTCCCAATCAAATATCAAATTCACAGGTCATGCGATCGAATGCCGAATCAATGCCGAAGATCCTGATAATAATTTTGCTCCATCTCCCGGTGTCATACAACGCTGTTTACTACCTGGTGGTATTGGTATTCGAATGGACACACACATCTATACAGGATATACCATTCCACCTTATTACGACTCACTGATTGGTAAGTTGATTGCCTACGGAGATGATCGTTCGGAAGCTATTGCTCGGATGAGTCGCGCCTTGAGTGAGCTGACAATTGAAGGAATTAAAACTACCACGCCCTTACATCAACGGATTATGCAAGATAACCGTTTTCTTAATGGCACTGTTTATACGAATTTTCTAGACAACTTATAAACTAATACCTAAGCTTAGTTTATCTTAACTTGGGTAGTTAAGCCTACACGAAACCCGGTTGCGACATCCCTTTCCTGATCCTGGTGAACCATAACTATGCCTGTCGACCCTTCTTGTACTTTTTCTAAGCTGATTAGTACAGCTAAAGGGTCATCGATTTCGTAATGCCAGATGGAAAAACGCACAATCCCATCACAACAATCATATGACAAGCGATAACGAGGATAGGACTGACCATTATCTATCAGTAATTCTCTTTCGATTTGTGTTACTCGGCCGTCAATTTGCAATTTCTGGCCAGATAGTTTCTCAGTTCTGGGGGATTTCAACTGGGACCTTCGAGACCACCAAACGTATATCATGAAGACTAATATTGGCAGTAATACGAGGGCAACTGGAGCTAAAGTTTGCAACATAAGTCTCTAACAACTAGATTTATAAGTTGGAGGCCAAGTCTCAAGAGTAGCACCTCTTGGGCGTGGACCTACAGGCCGAAGAGGAAGTTTTTCATATGACTGGTAACTCAAATGAGATAAGTGCGGCGTCTCAAGACGTATACCTCCACGGTGTAGAGATTGAATAGCCATGTCTAAGATACCAGTCGTTAGTACGGTCCGCTCAGCCGGGTACTGAGGCTTGTTGGATAAAAACATTTGTTCAATATTGAGACCTAGATAACTAAAATGACTATAGGGATTATCTTCTTGCAAATAGAACTCTGTTGCCTGAATTTCAGATCCAACTCGGCAAGCATAAGCAAAGCCAATAGTACTTAGCATCAGAACCGCAGATTTGAGTCCATCCCGATGCTCTATCAAAAATAGGGTGGGGTCAGTTGTTGACTCTAATGTGCCTTCATTGTGGCTCTCGATTGTTTTACTAGCTGATCGAGCCAACTCTAAGTCCCATAATCCTTGGTTGCCGGCCTCCCAGACGTTGGAACCACTTAATGTTTGGACTGAAACTACCCCTATCTCACCACCTATACGACGCTCTACCATACATTGTATCGCTTCTAATGCATGGAAGCCATAAGATTCTATACCACCATACCCAATCGTTAATGCACTCGCAATTGGCGTTTCTTTTGGGTGTTCTAAGTATGGGTCCCGCCAACACAGAGGCAAAGATGATCCAGCCATTAACGGAACTTTTAGAGCCTTAGCACGTTGATACATCCAACTTGCATCCGACCAATTATATGATAAGTGTTTGTCACAAAAAACTGGAACTGATCTACCACTAGTGGCAAAAACTCCGCAAATTTGTTCAAATAGATAACGACGTGGATAAAGATGCTGTCCTAATTCATTATATGCGTAGTTCCCATGTTCACCAATCAACAACACACCATCAACTGCTAACTCACTACTATCAAGCGTTAATGCTTGAACGACACTTGGATAAATTGGCACGTCATGTTGGTCAGACAATTCAAAACCCATATCGTTCGGGTGCTTCTGGTCTATGTACATTGAAGCTAAGTGTGTTTGCGGCAGTATCAGGCCTGTATCGGTAGGAAAACCAACCATAAACTTGGTAGCAATCACATCAGCGTGTGAACGTGGGTAATAAGCTGTTATTACGGCGGCAATCTTTAATGGTGAATTCATCAGATCAGTACACCTTTGCTTTTTCTAAGTTGAGCAGTCTAACAATATTTTACAAACTTGTTTTTGTTTAAAGACAACTTCAAATGCTGATTCCACCTCTGTCAATGGTAGGCGATGCGTGATAATTTTATCTAGGGGCAAATCTGGAGCAATCCGGAGAGCTTTTTTGTAGTCTTCCCTTGTATATACTCTAGTTCCGATAACTCGTAACTCTTTGAAATTCACTGCCCGCATATCGACTACAGGCGCTTTTTTGAACACACTAACGTTGATTATAGACCCTCTTGGGCGTACTAATTTAGTCATTTGGTCGGCGGTTGACTGAACTCCAGCTACCTCAAAAACCATATCAGCTAGATTACCCTTGGTTTGTTCATCGGCAAAACACAAAATATCGCTATCATTGCTATTCAAGGCGTTGACTCCTAAATCTCGGGCAATGTTTAACCGGAATGAATCGATGTCGCTAATATATAGTCTTTTAATACCTTTCTGCTGCAAAAGCATAGCAGTCAGTAAACCTATTGGGCCCGCACCCAAAATAAAAACGGTATCATTGACTTGAACTTTTGACATGCTGATTGCATGAATACAGACAGCTAGTGGCTCAATTAGAGCACCAATCTCATAATCAATGGTGTCGGGAAGTGGAACGATCAGATCCGTCGGTACTGTCACATACTGCGCCATACCACCAGCCCGATCAAATCCAATCAAACGAAGTGTAGAACAAACATGACTAAACTTGTTTCTGCAAGCGTAACAACTACCACAAACCAGTAGAGGAAACACCGTAACCCGGCTGCCGATCTGGAGATGATTATCGTCGTTATTACCAAGTTCAACTACCTCACCGGAAAACTCATGGCCAACCACCATCGGTGGCCGAGCCCTCGGATGTTGTCCTGAAACAATTGCTAGGTCTGACCCACAAATTCCTGCCTTATGAACTTTAACCAAGACTTCTCCAAAATTAGGCTTACCAATTTTGAATGGTAGCGGCTTGATCGAGTAAGGTTTAATAAAGGTAGCTGCGATCATTCCATTTCTTACAGATAAAAAAGTTGGAAGTTTTGTATTTGGCTGATGTAATCATACCAAACGCTTATCCTATATTAGGGGATTGATAACAACATCATTAATTCTAATTCGTCATTGCGTAACCCCACGTAATCCTATCACAGATTATTCGAAAGGAAAAAGAAACTTACTACAGATCAGATCTAAAACTTGACAACCAATCCTAAAAACATAAGAATAAGATAAATTTATGCTGATTAGTTACTATAGGGTCGGTATAAATTTCTGTATATCTCAAGGGAATAGCTAATGGTTAAGAGATATTTTTGGCTGATAATGCTTTGCTTTTTATTAATTTTAGTTATTCTCTTGTCTGATAGCATTGCCCTCAATAATGATTCATCCCTAAAGCTTTATTTAGCATTTGATGAAGAGAAAGGTAAAATAGCTAAAGATCATAGTAAAAGCGGGTTAAGAGGAAAACTAAGCGGAAACGCCAAATTTGTGAAAAATGGTAAGTTTGGTGGAGCCCTTTCTTTAGAAGACTCAAATTCCTTAGTTCAGTTACCTGCAACTGACGAACTTAATATTACTAAATCTATTACTATAGCAGCTTGGATTTTTCCTTTAGTGAATCAAAAAGATTCCAATGTGATAGGCCGACGAACCGCTGCTAATGTGGGTGGTTACTGCATGCAATGGAGTAGTTTAGGGGCTGCAGCCAAAATTGAAACTTGGATCGGGCTACCAGTATGGCAAGGAACCCGTAATTTACAAAAGACTGAACCTAGGCTGGAAAAATGGCACCATGTAGTAGCGATGTATGATGGAAATGAAATCAAACAATACGTGAATGGAAAACTTGATGCCTCTTTGAAAATTCCAGGTAGGGAAATCACTAGCCAAAAAGTTGAGCTTCATATAGGAAAAGCTCAAACCGGTCTGCCTGGCATAGTCGGAAGAATTGACGAGGTAGCAATTTATGATCGTGCACTAACTACAGATGAAATTAAATCAGATATGCAGAAGGGCGTCTTTTTCGTCGTAGAGTCTAGAGAAAAACTAGCTACTAAATGGGCCACTCTCAAAAGATAAATAATTTGATTTTGTCTTATATTAAATTACAGTAATAGTGCTACCAAATTTCTTACATTCTTATTAGAATGCAAAAAGCCAAAAAGAGATAAGAATTATGATCGAATTCAAAGCTGTTAGTAAAACAGATATTGATTTTTTTGACCAAAACGGATACTTGATTATCCGAAATGTTCTAGATGAAGATACTATTTCTACACTCATTGAAGCTGGTGATCGATTAATCCATAGTAACCGGACTAAACTTCGGCAGAAAGGCGGGGATCAGTACGATAGTTTTCGAAATTCGATTACGCTAGACGATGCCTTTATTCGCCTGATCGATTGGTCAGAAATTTTACCAGTTGTACTGCAGTTGCTTGGAGCAAACTTACAAATTATGACTTCACATCTTATCTACAAATACCCCGATCCAGCGAACCTCCCGGACACACATCGCCATCCCGGTTGGCACCGCGATTACCTGCAAGCCACAAGAGATATGGGTAACGCGGCCATTCCCCGCCTACTAGTCAAATGTGCTTACTATCTGACCGATCTTAGAAAACCGAAAAGGGGGGCGACAATGGTTGCTGCAGGCAGTAACCACTTGGAAGGTAACCTGAACTTACCAAAAGGACAAGTTGATCCTCCTACTGCTGTTGAGCCAAGCCTGAAAGCTGGTGATTGCTTAATTTTCGAAAACCGAACGTTCCACGCTGGAGCCATTCATCGTGGTCCGAGCGTCAGAAAAGCCATTATGATTGGTTACGGCTATAGATGGGTGGTACCAATGGACTTTGTTACTCAAGCAACAGATTTCCTAGACAAGTTAACTCCTCTCCAACGGTATTTAGTAGGTGAACCCATTGAAGAAGTAGAAGAATTTCTACCCGGTGGAACAAGAAACCCACTTAAAGAATGGTGCCAAGAGCATGGAATTCCTACAACACGTCATCCGCAACCTCAACGGTTATTTAAGTTATCTACTCTATAGCTCCGCTTACGATCGGCGTAGAATACGTCCTGGCAAATGGGAAGTAATTGTTCCTTTGGCTAAAACGATTTCTCCATTAACTAGAACATAATTCAAGCCAATAGCAGGTTGGATTGGATCAGCCCAGGTTGATCGGTCAGCAATGCTGGTAGGATCAAACACGACTAAGTCCGCACTCGACCCTTCTTTGATTTCCCCCCGACCTTTTAACCCAAACCGTTTTGCTGGGAAGCCACTCATTTTCCAAATTGCTTGCTCCAAAGTTAGCAATTTGCTTTCTCTCACAAACTTACGAATAAATTGGGCAAAACACCCATACCCTCTAGGATGGGGGTGGGGGATTTCGTATATACCATCACTAGCGACCATCATTCGAGGGTGGACAGCGGTTTCATTTAATACTGACTCGGCTTCATTCGGTGGTATTGGCCAGAACATGATTAAGGTTTCGATTCCTTCTTCCTCTACAACTAAATTGTAGGCGAACTCAGCGACAGGCTGGCCAGCATCTTTAGCGGCTAAGGAAAGCGGCAAACCAACGTACTTGCCAGATTTTGTATAGCCAATAATCGATCGATCAGTTTCTAAATTAGTTTCCAGAAAGCGGATAGCCCTATCCTTAGCCTTGTCCTGACGGAGTCGATTGATCATCTCTGCAGGAGTGCCAATTTGCAAATCCATTGGCAAACGCATTGCCAGATGGGTCATACCAGCAGGATATAGGTAGGACTCGAAAGTCAAATCAATGCTCTCTTGATCGACTTGTTCTAATATATTTCGCGTGGTTGAATCTACACGTTCATGTGAAATATGAACCGGTATATTAGCTTGGCGACTAATATCAATTGTTTCCTGCCACGCCTTTGTACGACCTAGGAGTTCATAACGGATGTGAGCAGCATAAATGCCACCATGAGATTGAACTGTCCGGCATAGCGTGACTAACTCATTAATATCAGCGTTTGCACTTGGCTGGTAATCTAACCCGAGACATATGCCTACAGCTCCTACTTCCATCCAGATCTCGGTCAAGCGTTCCATACGACTTAATTCTTCCACGGTAGCAGGACGATTCTCCCAGCCCATTACAGCTAAACGGACTGCACAATGCGGTACTTGAGGACATACATTAGCAGGTATTCGTCCTCTAAATACATCGAGATAATCTTCTGGATGTGGCCAATTGAGATTTTGCAATTCGGCAGGTAATTCACCGTATGCAAATTGTGTGTAATGCCAGAATTGACGAGCTGCTTTGGGCTTCAATCCCGACCACCCAAAGCCGTCCGGTGCGAGCAGTTGTGTTGTAACTCCTTGCAAAATGCCTGCGTATTGGTCTCGACCACCAAGAAGAGAAATTTCTGAGTGAACATGTACATCGATAAAACCAGGACAAATAACCTGATTAGTTGCGTCTATTACCTGACTGTATCTATTAGAACGAATATGTTCACTCAGATCAGTTATAGCCACGATCTGTTCACCAATAATACCAATATCAGCAGAAAATGCTGGCTGGTGACCAGTCCCATCGATTATAGTTCCACCCTGAAGAATAAGATCAAAAATCATATTTTATCCTACTAATTGAGTGATTGTTGCACAACGACTGCTCCATACAAATGCGGAAATTGAGTTTCGACTTTGCGCCAATTAACCCCTAAATCTGTAGTTTCATAAAGTTGATTATCTTCAATAATTACCAGAGCTGATTCTCTACCAGTTACAACAATTTGGAAGGTATTTATGTTACGCACAATCTGACTGGGTAACCCTTTAACTTGTTGCCAATTTTGTCCGTTGTCTGAACTACGATATAAGTTAGCAGAGCCACCACTCGGACCGCGAGAAATCGAGGTCAAGAAAACTTTTCCAGAAGGAAACACGGCACAAGCACGTTGGTAATGGTGAGGTAAGTCTTGACTTGTACAAGCAAAGGTTTTCCCTGCGTTATGACTGTAATAAAACCCGCTTGCCGTGGCTGCAATGACAATCGAAGGATCTTTGGGATTGACGACGACCTGATGCACATCCATTTCTAATCCCTCCTTGAGATTATTCCACGATTGACCATTATCCTTCGATTGTGCAATCCAGCCGACGTGAATATTGGCATAGAGTGTTCCATCTGCAGCTGTCGCAAAAGAGCGTATATCAGGTGGTCCTCCCCAGGGCGTTGTCCACAACTTTCGGTCAGGAACGTGGTCAAAGCCAGCCAAAAAATTAAGTTGGTTGTTTTTAAGTGTTGCAACTCTAGCTTCATTAGTCCCAACAAGTAATTCACCATTTTCCATCCAACAGATACATTGAACTTTCCAATCTGTCTTAGCAATTTGCTCCCAGCGTTTATCCTGATAAACCCAAACTTGATGCCAATCGACAACGATAGCTATTTGATCATTATTGACAGCGCTGGCAATAACAGGCTCTTGAAATGGTACATTGTCGACTTGATTACCCTTCGTGTCTAAAATTCCTTGGTTCGAAAATAACCATATGTTGTCCATTTGTCTTGCCTCATGCATTAGTTTGTATGTCTAAGGTTATATTGTATGAAGTAATTCTAGAGTTAGCTGACAAATTTCGGAGTCCCTTCCCCGTCATTTATTACGTAACTACGAGTTGGAATAGTCGAGTTATGGGGAATAATCAAATCAGAGGATACACTGTTTTCAATTACGGCCCCATCACCGATCCGAACTTGATCGCCAATGCGAATCGATCCAGGTTGAACTTCTGAACGGTTGGCTGTTGCGCCGGGCTTTACAGTACCAATCACAACTGAAGAACCAATTCTTACCTCACGACCGACCTGAATTAGACCATATATCTCAGTGTTTGCACCAATTACTGAATAATTTCCGATATCCACCCGACCAAAAATACCAACGTCAGTGCTAATCTGAACAAAATCACCAATTGTCGGGTGCCGAGCTTGATTTTTCACCGATAACCCACCTAGTGTACACGGATAAATCACACAGCCAGAGCCAATGACACCGGTTTGACCTGTAGTGATACCTCGGTGTGTATGATCGAAGAAATTAGCATCACCAATTTGTGTTTCAGGGTGAAGATCGGCTTGGTAATATCGACCACCTAACTCAGAAATTACTCGAGGTAAAAGTGGTACAGATCCAACACTCGACGTAGCCAGTGAGTGGGCGACATCATGATAAAACTGAACTCTCCAACCGGGATAACTACTCATTACCAGTTGCATCTGATAGTCGAAAGCCTGCTGGAAATTTGATTCGGCTAAGAATCGGTTGTAAGAGTGTGGATTTCTTTCCAGGATGGATTGATCTATACGTTTTCTAATGTTAACTTCTGCTAAAGAATCTGACTTTCCGAATTCACAGTCATGAGGATCCAAGTTTTTTTTATATTTTCGGTTTAGATAAGCATCCCAAACTGCCGGATCCTTCAAAGAAGCAAAACGATTCCAGAAAGCCCTTTCCTTCAATTTTGGCAGTCGCCGAAAAAAGTCAAAAGTTGTAGCAACCGACATCTCTTCTGCAACATCAGCATCACCAACGGCTAAAAAAGACTGTACGACCATAGCATAAAGCTGATCAACCATCTCCTCTAGGGATTGCCTAAAGGTAGATTTTAATTTCGTTAAAGCTACAGCGTTATGCGACCCTGGTGCTACTAGTTCGAGCAAATTACCTAGAATCGTCTCTAGTATATCTCGATTGACAAACCCTCGCCCCGACAACTGAGACAGAATTTGAGGATCTACTGACTCAATCCTAAGTGCTAGTAGTTCTACTTGGTTATAAGTCTGATAAAGACTCGCTGCGATCTCCTGTAGCCTTTTTGATTTCTGATCTGAATAATGAGAGCTAAAAATTGAAATCACTGTTAATTTTTTCGATTATAGACTTTCTCAGTACTAAGATACACAAAAAACACATTCATAATTCACGGACTTAGTGGCTATCTGTGTTCAAACAGAACTTTCTAGTTGAATTTACCATTATTCCAATCAATTTGACATAAAAAGCAAAAGACAACACTATTCAAGGCGTAAATCGTTAAACTTCGGTTGCTATTCGTTTCGTTCAGACTTATCAACAATACATACTAGCATGTGCTTAGTGTGCGAAAAACACATATATTCCTAGCATTGGATTTTAATACAGAAAAGTCAAACAACGAAAGCTAAATAGAATAAGAAAAATAGCCTTGGTTGAACTTGGTAAAACTAACATCCCTCATAATCAATTAATTCGGCTAAGCCTGCACATCATAGCACGTTTATCAAATCGATTGGTTCAAAAACTGGATTTTCTATGTGAAATATCATAAAATGGTGACGGGTGGATATCGATGTTGATACGCTGAAAGGTGGAATGAAGAGGTGAAAAATGGCAAGAATGGGAAGAGCAGTCGTTGCAAGTGGACGAGAGTTCGAAATTCGCCACTACCCAGTTCCCGATCCGGAGCCCAATACGGTCCTATTAAAGCAAGAAATGGCAGGTATATGTGGGACTGATCTACATAACTGGCAAAATGGTTTCGGAGAAGAGATTCTGCTAGGCCACGAAAATGTGGGAATTATTGAAGCCATTGGGTCCGGCGTGGAAACAGATTATTTGGGAAATAAAATCGAAATAGGGGACCGTATTGTTTTCGCACCTGGTGTTCCCGACCACGGTGCGTATGGATTTCGAACTAAACCGGATATCCCACCCTATTTTAGTGGGGGATTTGCTGACTACATATATCTAAATCTCCCGAAAACATGCTTTTTAAAGACAAAAGCTCCACCTGAGGTAGCTGTCTTAACTGAACCTTTCACTATTGGTGTTCACGCGGCGATGAGAGGTGGTATCAAGATTGGAGATACAGTCGTAATCCAAGGTTCAGGTGCGATCGGGTTGGTGACGCTCATCTGCGCCAAAATTAGTGGTGCTAGCAAGATAATTGTGGTTGGTGGTCCTAAAGTAAGATTAGATTTGGCTCATAATATGGGAGCAGATGTTACTATCGATATTGACGATTTTCCATCGGTACATGATCGTGCCGAATTGTTAAAATCACACACTAATAACGGGGAAGGTGCCGACGTGGTATTCGAATGTGCTGGTTTTTTGCCTGCTACACCTGAAGGATTAAGCTATGTACGCTATGGAGGCACTTTTGTCGAGGTTGGACATTTTGTTGATATGGGCTCAATAGATTTCAACATAAACCAACTTCTGATGCGTAAAAATTTGCGTTTGGAAGCCGTATGGGGGAGTACTTACGAGCACTTCGTTCGTGGGTTACCTATTTTGGAAAAAAACGAATTTCCATTCGCTGAAATGGTTAGTCACGTTCTTCCGTTATCTCGGATAAGGGAAGGGTTCGAAGCTTTGAACGGTAATTACCAAATAAAGTCGGAAACTACAATCAAAATTGTGGTTCAATCCGAGTTAGAATAGTCAAAATTATGTCCGATAATGATAAAAAAAAGAAGTTACCCACACCTAAAGAAATTCAGCAAGAATTTGAGTCTTTCCTCAAACAGAAGTACGGCGACAGTGTAAAATTTTCTGTTTCTTCCCCCAGTGTAGAATCAGAAACCTCATCAATAACACCACCGAAAAATAAAAAACGAACGGCAGCTGACCTAAAATTTGATTATAAACCCAGAGAAGTGAAGCAATACCTCGATCGGTTCGTCATCAAGCAAGATGAAGGCAAAAAGGCATTATCTATCGGTGTTTGCGATCACTATAATCACGTCAAGGCCTGCCTTGATGATCCCAAAATGTCAGAGTTCGACTATTCCAAGCAGAATATGATTGTTCTGGGGCCCACAGGTGTCGGCAAGACTTACATGATTAAGCACATTGCTAAATTGATTGGTGTTCCCTTTGTTAAAGCTGACGCTACACGTTTTAGCGAGACCGGTTATGTCGGAGCCAATGTGGATGATTTGATTCGAGATCTTGTCTCTCAGGCTGAAGGTGATATTGAGTTAGCTCAATATGGAATAGTCTACTTGGATGAAGCCGACAAACTAGCAACCCCTCCCAATATCGTTGGACGAGATGTTAGCGGGCGAGGTGTTCAGTTTGGGTTGCTAAAATTGATGGAGGAAACTGAAGTTGATCTGAGAGCCAGCGGAAGTGTCAGTGCCCAACTAGAAACAATGATGGAATTTCAATCCAAAGGTAAAGTCGATCAGCAAATGGTTAACACTCGACATATTTTGTTTATTATTAGTGGCGCTTTTAATGGATTACAAGATATCGTCAAAAAACGTATGAATCAAAAAAATATTGGATTTGGCGCAGAGATTCAGATTGATGACGCTGATGCTCAGTATATGCATTATGTGACTTCTCAAGATTTTATCGATTTTGGCTTTGAACCAGAATTTATTGGCCGATTGCCAATCCAGGTAGTTTGCGAGGAGTTAGAAGCCAGAGACTTATACAAAATTTTATGCAATTCAGAAGGCTCAATCATCCGCCAATACGAACGGGCTTTTCAAGCTTACGGTATCAATGTTATGTTCGCTAATGAGGCGCTACACGCTATTTCGGCTCAAGCCTACAAACAAAAAACTGGTGCAAGAGCGCTCATGACCGTTTGTGAGAAAATACTACGTGACTATAAGTTCGAATTACCTTCGACTAACATTGATGAGTTCGTAGTTACGGTTGATGTTGTTCATCAGCCACAGACTGAGCTTGCCAAGATCTTATCTGACCCAGGTTATAATAGCCGATTAGTAGCTGTAGAGAAGGTTCGCCGATACGAAATCGCTTTTAAACAAAAACATAACATGCAGATTTCATTTGATGATGAAGCTACGTCTATCATATGCCAAATGACTGGGAAACAGACAGTAGAAGAAATTTGCGCTCAAGTTCTTGAAAGTTATGAACATGGTCTGAGCTTAATCAAGCAGAATACAGGCACAAGCCGGTTTGTCTTGACCAGGCAAGTTGTCGAGGATCCGGATACAGTTTTAGAGAAATGGATTCGTGAATCATATTTGGCAAAATCCAAGGATGCAGATCCGGTTTGAACTTAAACGTATTTAGTTGAATGAGTGAACACTAAATACGTTTACAAGATCTAAATTTTGTAAACGTTAGTCTAAAGACAAGCGTTGTATGCCTAACTGTTTATATTACACTATCAAGCAAGTCGATCGGTCACAGTTGATATCGTTAGCCTCTTTAGAATCTAGAATATCTGATGTGCTGGAACGGTTTGTTGTTAAAGAACCTGAATTTAGCAGTGCTTGTACCGCTCTAACTTAAGCCTCAAATCGAACAGCATTTATTCGAGAGACTAGCTATGTGCCGTCGTCGGAGTATATAGTAATATGAAATTGTGTGCTGTCTTTAGACTAATAAATAGCAACACTGATTTGCTTATATGTTGAATTCTAACTTTACTTGCAAATGACAAATACATCCATAATTAAATCGGTTTACAGAAGAATATTAGCTAGAATTATGATTTCTGAGGAAGGGAATTATGGATAAACTCTCCGACGAAATGCTAGTGGCTCACTTTCAGGGTGGAAGGAAAGACGCGTTCGATGTTCTAATGGGTCGCTATAAGCAAAAAATTTATGCTTATTTGTTGCGTTCTGTGAAAAACTACGAAGATGCTGAAGAACTAACAATCGAAGTTTTTATCAAGATTTACCGAGCACTTGGGACTTGGGAGCCAAGGGCCAAATTTACCACCTGGATTTATAGAATTGCCCACAATCTATCAATAGATCACTATCGTGCTAAATCACGTCGGACTACAGCCTATCTGGATGACGAAAATTCTGCCATCGATGAACCAGCCTCAATGGACCGCCGTAGCAATCCAGAAAATGGAGTTTTAGAAAAAGACCGACATCGAATAATTGGAGATGCAATGGAGCAACTCTCTCCCAATCAGCGAAGCGTATTTATAATGAGTCGGTATGATTGTCTACAAATTAGAGAAATTGCAGAAATTCTAGGTATGGCTGAAGGGACGGTCAAAATCCACCTGCATCGAGCTATCAAGAAACTAAAAAATATCCTTCAACCAATGTGGGATAAAGGAGAAATTTAGGTTTGCTAATATGTGCCCGAAAAGAGAATTAATACTCGACTCTTATTCGAACAAAAATGCCGATTTGGACCGGGAATTACTTGTCCATGCTACAGAATGCTTGGACTGTAAAGAATACTTGGATAGTTTCGGTCAAGTGGCTAAGTTAACTGAAACAAATCTGTTACACACAGTCGACTTGGACCAAATCGAAATCGAAGTTTACAAACGGTTAGCGATTCAGGGAGATACCTCGGCCGATGAGTCCGATACAGTCAAGGGACGGTTCCGAAAATATGAACATCTTGACCTACTAATTCGACTAAAAGAAATCGTTCACTTTTCTTGGATTAACCTAAATATTTACCGTTTGTTGTGGCTGACAGTACTTACAGTAGTCCTGTTTACTGCTGGTTGGAAATACTTAGTACTGGAAAACGACCTAAGTTCATCGGAATCAATTTCTAAACCTAGGTTAGAAACTTTTCGTCAGGAGCAGTTGCGCCAGCATATAGAGGAAGCCAATGCTATGCAATATCTGAAGAATGATAGTCGAACGAGTCAAAGTATTCTTCGTTTAGTAAAAGAACAGGCGCAAGGAACGGAATTGGAATCTTATGCAGGACAACAGATCCAGATCGCTCAAAGGCAACGCTGGTAACTTCACGCACTAATTCACTACTACTTTTATTTCATCCTTGTTTAGTTTGAAAAAACTACTGATTGTCTGGCCTTCAGTAGTTCTCATTTACTATCTTATACCTTTTCAGCTATCAGCGACAGCCCAGATTGAAAATCTGAACTCGCTTATTCAGTCTGGTCGTTATGATAGCGCAGAGCGACTTTTACTTACACTAAAAAATCGTGCCGAACTTCCGGAAGAGATCAACGACATTAACCATCGATTAGGTGAACTCTATTACCAGTATACACATCAGTATTCACAAGCTTTAGTTGCGTTCGAAGAGATCATTTCCTTATCAGGCTCAGGTTTTGCCGATGATCGATTCTTGGCAAAGATCAAGCGTGGAGACGTTTTTTGCAGGCTAGGTCGCCATGATGAAGCAATTCAGTCCTTCCGATCATTGTTAGAATTTGTACCACCAGACCACTTCGCACATCAAACAGCACGGCTTAGGATTCGTAGAATTCAAGATGCCTTGATAAAAAAGCAGAAGTATCATGATCTCCTAAAACAATCATTTGTACCTAGAATCAACAATGCAGGAACTAAATTTCGAATAGCTGACTTGTTTCGACAATCTCTTAATCAACCACAAAAAGCGATCGACTACTATCAACAAGTTCTTTTAGAATTTCCAGAAAGTCAGTTTGCACCAGAATCACTTTGGCGAATTGGCAATCTCTACAACCAGGTTTTGCATAAGAACGATCTCGCAATTACAGCTTACGAGCAAGTCGTAAATCAATATCCTAGCTGCTCTTTTGCCGCTGATTCAATTTACCAAACTGCACTAATTTACTGTCAAGCAAATCGATTTAGGCTTGCGCGTACACATCTGAAGCGAGTGATTAACCATTATCCATCATTTTGGAAAATGTACGCGGTTTTTTACTGGTTAGGGGTTGCTTGTGAAAGTTCTGGTAAGGCTGAAACTGCAGATTACCGTTCTGCCATTAAGGCTTATAAGACCTTTATCAACCTATATTTACCAGACTTGGAACCAGCTAATTTGGGTGAGCTTGCCAAACACCAATTAGATAAACAGGCCATTAGTGCTCAACTTAACCAGAAAATTACCCAACTAGAAGTTAACTTACCAGCTAAAGAATTGCACTATTTTGAATCTGTTATTTCTGCGCAAAATTTTTCAGCTGCTCTGAATATTGGTTATCAAATAATCGCTGACTTCCCAACTACTCAGTATGCTGAAAAAGTTAAAAAACAACTGCCAAAAATTGCTAAACAAGCGGCTATCCAACAACTGCAAAAAACCGCTAAGTGTCCCCAAACATTGCTACAAATAGGGGCGATTTACGAACATGAACTAAAAAACCTAGAACCAGCACTAGATGTCTATGGACAATTAGTCAAGACCTACCCTGAATCGGATTGGGTTGCAGAAGCTCTCTACCGAATGGGCCTCATTTATCTATTTGAGTATAAAAATATTAGTCAAGCCATCCAACTTTACAGCACTCTAACCCACCAATATTCTTCCTCAGTTCAGGCAATGCAAGCAAGTTTTCAGTTAGGCGAAATCTATCGGCACTTACAACAGTTTGATTTAGCATTACCCGCTTATCAGTTGACAACTAAACACATTGAGCAAGAATTATATTTGGGAGACGGATTCCAGGACAGCTTCGCAGATCAGGCTGAGTTTCGAATTGCTGTCATTCACTACCAGAAAAAAGATTGGGATTCTGCACTCACTTCCTTTCAAGACTTTCTACGGAACCGGCCGAACTCTCCCCGTTTTTCAGCTGCCTGCACCTATCTAGGATTGATCTACCAAAGCACAAAACAAAAACAAAAAGCTATCGCCGCTTGGCAAAGAGCGATTAGTTTTATCCAACTGAAGGGACCAATTCAGTCACAAATGGTGGAAAAAGAGCTTAGGCTAATAGAAGGTGACAACCAAACCCAATTTTCACGTAAGATAATTGAAGATAAACCTTTTCTAGAACCCATCACGGCTAGCAGGACATCTACTGAAAATCATAGAAAAAATAAGGTAAGATCATCAGACCAAGAACACCATACTAGTCACCAACAAGTTCTTGAATGGCTCCAAAATCTCAAAAATCGTTAAATTTCAATTGATTGACCATTGACTAAAACTGACTGTACTTCTAAGTTTGGGGTGAGTAAAACTAAATCAGCATCCCGGCCTTCACTTATGGATCCTTTTTTGTTATCGATTCGCAGATTCTGGGCTGGAGTAAGAGTTGCCATCATGACTGCTTTATTTAATGGGATACCCCAGCTGATTACATTTCGTAATCCTTCCATTAAAGTAATTTTGCTTCCGTATAGAGTCTCCACCTCAGTTCCAACATCATTCCACATAGCACCATTCCGAATGTAACGTTCAGGTTCTTTTCTTGACTGCCAAGCATTAATTTCGGGGTGCCAAATGAAGTCTTGCTGCCATTGTTCGGCGGGTATACCTGCAAATTCTAAACAATCAGACACTAAACCTACATTTTCCTCTCCTTTTATTCTAATCAGGTTTTTACCCCAGATTGGAGCAACGTGGTGACCATCGCAAATCAGCTCTGCGTGAATACTGTTGCTTGCAAGCACTGCTTCTAGAACACCCAATTGCCTGTGGTGCATTCCACTCATACCATTAAAAGTATGAGTGGCCCTTGTGATTCCACTATCAATAGCAGATTTTGCCAAATCATAACTAGCATTAGTATGTCCCAAAGCAACGACTATATCATTATAATTTTCTGCTGATTGGTCAGACAAGTGTTTGGTGAAAGCCAAACCAGGGTCCCTTTCAGGTGCGATGGAAATTACCTTCAAGGTTCCGTCAGAATGCTCCCACATTCGGTGAAGCTCTTCAAAATTAGGTGGACTCATCGTGTCGGGGTTTTGTGCTCCACATTTTTCTAAACAGCCAAATTTACCTTCTACATAGGCCCCCAACACGTTAGCTCCATTTTTTATTGGATTATCGACAATATGAGCAATTGCAGCTAAAGAAACCTCAATTTCTTCCATTTTAGCTGATGAAGTCGCCATCAGCACAGAAGTAACTCCGTGCCTAGCGTGAGTGCGTGCAATATGAGCAATATCTGCCGGATCGCCAGTCATCGTGTGTCGCCCGCCACCACCATGCACCAAAGCATCTATTAAGCCGGGTATTACCAACAACCCATCAGCATTTATAATTTTTGCGTGGTTAGGAGGTTTATCTGTCGAGATTTTTTTAATTTTTCCTCCTTCAATGAAAATATTTTTTTGATCAAGTATTTCCGGAGCATAAATTTGTCCATCGACAACAACTGTTAGTTCCTCTAGCATCTTTTTACCTTCCAAATTAATTTCTATTTTATTCTTGTGATTTTTTAATAATTACGTCGCCAGTGCCAGCTGGAGCTACCAGATATAATAGGCTGAATTTCCGGCGGTAGTGAGGCGATAAATTCAGGGTCGACCTCATTCCCAGGCCAAGGCTGAAACATAGTCGGTGTATAACCAGCAACTAAAATTGTTCGTTCATTTTCAGAACGAATAGCAGTAGTACTATGAATCAATGATTCAGCAAATAATAATATATCACCAGCTTTGGCTTCAATTTGATAAAGAAGATTATCGTCTGCTAGTGCGGCTTCAACTATATCTTTTTCGGGCCAAGTTAATTTGTGGCTCCCAGGAATTAGAGTAGTTCCACCGTCATCTCGTCCTACATCAGTTAGATAAGCTAAGGTTTTAACAAACACACAGTGAAACTTGTCTTGTTCGATATATGTCCCCCAACCATGTTTGGTACCTCGATGAAAAGCTGTTGGTTGATATCTTTGCAAATTTACTTTAGGAGGGTTCTTTTCTGGGTCTCTTCGGTTAATGATGGCTTCGGTTTCTTCCAGTCGTACTTCGCCACCCACAACATCCTCAACCAATGGAATCAATTTAGGATGAACCGCATAGTCTAATAATGATTTATGGTACTGGATTAAGTTACCCATCAGTATATGATGTTTCCCGATACGATGAGTATAGATAGGAGAAAGTTCAGAACCTTTATCAATCATTGACTTTGCTAACTGCAGCGATTGATAAAGTTCTCTAATCTCATTTTTGGTTAGTACCTGCTTTAGAACGACAAAACCATAAATATCAAAGTGTAGTCTTTGGGAAGAGGTTAAACCTACTTTTGTTCTCTTACTCAACGGGAAATCTCCTCGTAATATTGTTTGACAGGGTGACAATACTCAACATCTACTTTACCTGCTAATAGCTGAGATAAATTCTCTCTTCTTCTGATCTTTGCTAACCGAAGATTTAGAAGTTGCTTGACTTGACGGATATTGTTAATAATAAGCTCGCCATTAACAGATAGTTTACTATCTGAAATTTGGCACAAAGAGTTTACTGCTTCCAATAGCAATCGGCTAGACTCTTTCGACAACCATGAGGATAGACATAGACTTTTCATTGGCTTTTTAAGTTGGTTTGAATCATTTTTTCTTCTGCTTGGTAAAGATATTCGACAGCTATTCCCATAGAAACAACGATTTGACCTTGATTTTGTTGGGCTTCATCAAATTTATTTCGACCCAAGTCTATTTGGATTTTGCTTGTCACTTCCTGAATACCACCTTGGGATAATCGCTCAATTGTTTTCGAAACTGATTGGGGCGCTTCAGTCTGTTTACTTTGTTCCATATTTTCCTGGAGGTTGGACAGACGGTATTCAATATCGTTATTTTTTTTGAATGTAAATTTGGTTTTGGGTCAATTCTATAGGTTTCTTACTATCATATAAATTTGGATAGTAGTCATTTTGCCCTTGATGAGATACCGCTTGATCAAAACTGGCTGTCCATTCCTGTAGCCATTTCTGCCGTTCCATTAGGTTGCAAAGTTCAACTTGCACCTGTTCTAATGCCTTTTGGACTTGCTGAATTTGAATTTGCTCTAATTGTTGTACTACTTCTTCTAGTTTATCCCCGGCTTTTGTAGCGAAAGCTAGTGCCATCCGAATCTGAGATCGATTGATCTCTTGTGCAACTCGACTCTGCAGTTTAGCCATTGATTTTAGATGTAACCTGAAGGATTGGTGAATTTGTTTTTTGGACAAAAATTCAGATCCAATAGGCATTTGACCAACTAAATCTTGGGTTATTTGAGCCAGATTTAGTTGGTGCTGGTTGGTTCTCTTCGTAATATTCTGCTCATCGAATGCTAATTTGGTCAATTGTTGAGCTAAATCCTGATACAACTCAGTCAGAGTTTGTTGTTGTTGTTTTTTGCGAACCGCATGTAACAATACCTGTAATTGTTGCTGAATTTGCGAATCTTCAGTAGGCTGAATTGCTTCTAGCTGACCTTGTGAATGACTTATTTTTTCTAGCTCAAAATAGCCAGCCATATCCCATTTTTTTGCGTAAGTTTTTAGCGTTTTCAACTTTGTAGTAGATTTGGCTAGTCTTTCCAAAGCAGACTGTTGGGAGATTAATGCTGACTGTAGTCGGTTATTGGCGAGTTGATCAATCACTATTTTCATTTTCTCACAGGCTTCTCCTATTAGTAATAATACCTCTGGTTCAACAGTTAGAGCTACCGTGGAGCGCTTAATTTTCTTTAATATCTGTTGTTTTTTTGTATTGTGCTTTGTTCTCTTTTGATTGTTTGAACTGATGTATTTTTGGGGAAGTTAAATAATATATATTTCCACGTTTGCCGAATAACATTTTTCTGCTCCTTAACTAATTCCAACAACGACTCATCAACTATTAATCCAGTCAAGTATCCAGTTCTATTTTGGTATTTTTCGTTCAGTGGTTTAATCTCGATAAAATAAATATTTGAATAAATAGGTTGATTCAAGGTGTCAAGTGCTAAAATTGAATAGGTGATCACATCATCACTAGAAAGGTCAAGTTTTTCGAGTTGCAGAGCATACTTTTGTCTTTGTCGCCTTTTACTTATTTGCACGTTAAAGTTCCATTCATCGCTCGATTCAGGTTCGAGAACCACAGTTTTTCCGCCACACCTTTGATGTAAAAACTGAACCGATTACAACCCAAAATCGTCTCCTATATCAGTTTTGATCACCACTTCAGACAACTGCGTCACACGAAGGTCCCGATTAGGCTCAGTTATTTTAATTGTTGGCTTTTTATCGGACATTACCAGTATTTGGTAAAACTGATTGGTTCTTTATTAGAAAAAACATCCACACATTCTATTCTAATTTCGTATGTTTGTTCGATTGGATCTTGAGTAGTGTGTTCGTCTAGCCGTAGACGATAGCGGTATTGTAAAGTGTTAGTATCCAAAATTTTAATCGGAATTGGCTTATTTGGGTTGAATTGGATATTAGCATTGGCTATTTTTTAATTTATAGTTAATAATCGAATGGTAGCGAAAGTACCATCAACTCCTTCTAGATTGCCATTGTTATATTGGGTTATGGGTTGGAACCCAGTGTAAGTTGGGTATTGGTAGTCGACATCAATGTTTACTAAAACTGGAGGGGCAAAAACCCGCACCGTATACATTTCAGATTTTCTCCCATCGATCAATAGGTAATATCTGAAATCTGACTGCAAATTGAGGTGTTCATAAGCAAACTGGTTTTCAATCGTTTGGTGCAACAAAACTTCCACACTTGAAGATTCACTTTGCTTGACACGAGATTCGGTTCGGTCAAGATTTTGGAAAATAGCAATAATAAATAGGCTTTTCCCTGCACCCACTGGTATTAACACTAAGCAGTAAGCTACTACCTCTTAATAATCGGGCATTACCAGGTTCAAAACTGCGTGGCTAAGACCGGTAAACTTCGTTGCCAAGGCATCAAGATACGACAGCTAGAAGTCTCTGTCTGTTCTGGAAAGTGCGTTACCAATAATCCGATACCCATCAAAAGAAGGATTGCGGAAAAAATAATCCGGTTCCGATATTGTAGATCAACAACCGATGTAAAATCTATATTATTGATAGCACTTCCTACGTCTTTAGCTAAGCGATCCCAGATCTGACGTTGAACAACATCTTCAGGCTCATTCTGACTTATTTGGACAAGTGCTGATAATCGATCTTCTTCCAGTTGAGGATATCTTTGTTCTACTAATAGAGCCATATGATCGAATACAATTAACAACCACACGAAACCAAATGGACCAGACAAATAACATAGCAAGGGAAATTAGGATTGTAAACCTTGCAAAAGAAGGTAACGGAATTAGCAAATCTACTAAACCCAAAATGACCACCAAAGCTAATGTGTATACAAAGACCATTACTAAGCCAGAAATGATCTTTGCTTGCTGCAAATGGAGACTTGCTAATGACAAGCGTGATTCCACCTCGTGTATAATTTTGCCCAAGATCAGATTGGTTGTGGTGTTCACTTATTTTAGATCAGAAGGTTCATAGGAAAAATGTCAAACTGTAACACAATTGATTTTGCCAGACATTATTAATAAATTAGATGAATAGACTATCTAAAATCTATAACTGTATATATATTTATAAAGCAAAAAGCTCTCTCATATATTTTTATCAGTGCTATAAAGGATCTCTATTTGGTGGCAGTTTTCTTTTTTTCATTACTAAATGTCTCTTCCTTGGCCTACCACCCAAAATAACGGCTAAGGCATGCATCCCACTTTTGGGCGTGTATTTCCAGTCCTACCTGGCCAAAGTGAATACTATCGTAACGATATTGTTCACCAATTAAGTCATCTGTCGTAGGTCCTGCTGCGGCTAAACCTCTTCGTACGAGTTTTCTTTGTCCATTGATAATCTCAGTCTGTTTGTGTTGATGATCAGGTCCAATATAAGAGACCTCGGCTATAAACCATGACACGGATTGACCAATGTCCATTTCCGATTGACGAATAACTTTTTCCATCCTGTTAGCATATTCATCTGATGAAGTCCCAAGTATGGTATCCGACTCACCTTGATGCCATAAAATGGCTCTTAAGCCATTGGGCCGGAGTTGTTTTAATACTGCCCTTAATCGTGAATAGAGACCATCTTGGATCGATGGCTGCCACTGATTTACTGTTGTCCCCCCCCAGCCTACCGAGACAAAACCGATTGGCCGACTTAATTTTTGGCTTAACTGATCACCTAAGAGAGGCCATGGTGTGCCACCTTCGCCCGTGGCAATTGGTTGTGGATCGTTGGCCACCTGCCACCCTTCTAACCCCAAAGCCATTACATTACCAGAAGTTGTTTCTTGGCACGGGTACCCATGATTAGCCGAGTTAGATTGACCTGCAGTAACAAAAACTTCACCCACACCAATTTGATCAATTTGGATTTGTTTTATTATAATTCCCTCTTGAATAGCTTTAAAAGTGAGCTTATGCCAACCGACAGGTAGAAGAATTACCCCCGAAAAACTGCCATCTTTCCCAATTTCTAAAGTTTGGTGACAATCACTATCTGACATAACTTCGATCTTAACATCTTCGACTTTATGATGTTTTATGTTCCCATACAAGTCGACACCGGCTTGATTATTTTCATCTGTTTGAACTACTTTTTTTGGGGTTGGTTGAATGATCTGAATGTCCATTTTGGTCTAGTGTTCCAAGTTTTCAAAAATTAAAAAGCTTATGGATTTAGTTACCTTATATACATTCTTGAGCATATCTTATTTGATCTATTTTTCTCAAGTAAATTCTAACCAGCCTACAGATGTTCATAATTGATAAATTGATCCTATGCTATACTAATTCTTAATATGCATATGATAATAATTTAGCTACATCCCTGGTTTTATGAAACTACAGTGGAAATATGCCCTGATCATCAATGTATCTGTTTTAGTGATATTGGGAACATTTTACTTAATAAACGATTTTGCTGGTCAAAGGGACTTGCGTCGTTTACATCTACGGAACGTTGAGAATGGAGCTATGCTACGTCAAATTGCTGATAGAATCCGTGTTCAGGTAGAGCAAGAGATTGAACGACAACAAGGGTTTCATCAACCCAAAATTGAAGAAATTCTACGTCAAATAAAATCAACAGCTAGTGAAATGACACATGTTGTAGACATAAACGTCACTGATGGAGTAAACGCTAAAATTGCTGCTAGTTTGGTTGCGGGAAAGACCCCAGCTCACCTGATGAATTTCACCGAAATTGATTTATTTGAAATTCAACGTAAGGCAATGCAAGTTTATAATATGGTTGAACTTCCTGAAAAAGGCTATGGGAGTGAAATCATCGTACCATATCGAGTCGACTGGCTAAACGAATACTCAGATGAGAATACCATTTCCGGTGTGATACAAGTTTTATTTTCTTCCCCTGATACTAATCACTACGTTCAATCCATTCGGTGGCGACATTTGTGGGCGATTATTGCGACTATTCTTCTACTTTGCTTGGTTATTGTTGTAACTACAGTACGATTAGTTCTGCGACCGTTGGAACAACTCACACAAATTGTTCGATTTGCCGAGGCTGACGATCTTCCATCTTTGCAATTATCTTACCAAGCAGGAGATATTGGTGAAGCTACATTTGCGTTAGTGAGAATGTTAAAAGAATTAAAAGCCTCTCACCAGAAACGCCTAGACGCTCTAGGACAATTCGCTGCTGGTGCTGCCCACGAAATACGTAACCCATTAAATACAATTGGTATGTCTACTCAGCTTTTGCAAGTCATTTTTTCTCAACCGAATGTTAACAGCGAAGACGTTAACGAAGCTAGAGATACATTGCAAATAATTCACAACGAAACTCAAGTTTTACGACAAACCTGTGATCATTTTTTAGCTTTGAACCGTCCACCAAAGCTAAACTTGGAACTAACATCTATTAACCGCTTAATAACTGAAGTTATCTTGGGGATACGACTAATGTCTGAGGAAGCCTGTGTTAAAATCGTTGAGCAAATGGCGCCATATCTGCCAGACATTAATATTGACGCCACACTTATTCGACAAGTAGTAGTTAATTTGATGCAGAATGGTATTCAATCAATGCCAAGAGGAGGTCGTCTGTTTGTGTCAACACAGTTAAAAAAATCTACTATTGACTCAAGAGTCGTGTTGCAAATTCGAGATACTGGTGTGGGTATTGCTAATGGTATAAAAGAGCGTATTTTTGATGCTTACTTCACCACACGTGAGAATGAAGGTGGCATCGGTCTTGGGTTAGCTATTGCACATCAATCTATCAAGGCGCACCAAGCTCAAATCGAGGTACAAAGCCAAGTCGGTATGGGCACAACCTTTACCGTATCTTTCAGGGTCCCATCATCCTAAGTTCAGAGAAAATTAAATGACGAAAATTTTAATTGTCGATGACGATCAAAATCAACGTACTATTTTGCAACGAATTCTGAAAAAAGAAAATTACGATTGCATGACTGCTTCAAGTGGTCAACAAGCACTAGAACTTTTAGAGAAAAATTTATTCGATTTAGTCATCAGCGATATGCGAATGGGTAGAATATCAGGTCGCGACTTACTAAAGTCGATTCAAAAAAAGTGGCCCAAACTACCCGTTTTAATAGTGACTGCCTTCGCAGAATTACAAGATGCGATTCGATTAGTTACGCATGAGGGCGCATTTTACTATTTTGAAAAGCCAATTGACACGATGGAATTGAAGAAGGAAATTAAGAGAGCTCTGACGAAAAAATCACTACAAGTGCATGAGTCAGAACAAGTAATCGAAGATGAAGACTGTTATCCTAGTGCTCATTTTGGGAATATAATTGGGCAAAGTCAATCCATGCGAGATCTTTTAAAAACAATGCATCGGATTGTCGATCTGGGTGCTAACCAGCTACTCATAACCGGAGAAACCGGAACGGGTAAAGATTTAGTCGCTCGTGCTCTACATGACTACAGCCCGAGAGCCAAAAAGCGTTTTGTAGCTGTGAACTGCCATGCTATTCCGAACGAAATAGCCGAGAGTGAACTCTTCGGCCATGTTCGAGGTGCATTTACTGGAGCCGACCAAGATAAACCGGGCGTGTTTGAAACTGCCCATGGCGGAACATTATTCTTGGATGAAATTGGCGATATTTCCTTGAACATTCAGAGCAAACTCCTGAGAATTCTACAAGACCAACAAGTTTTTCGTGTCGGTTCAGTAGAAGGTAGACAGGTCGATGTTTGTGTCATTGCTGCTACCAACACAGACCTAATCCAAGCTGTTGAACAAGGACAATTCAGGGAAGATCTCTATTTTAGATTAAATGTTATCCCACTGCATTTGCCACCATTACGGGAAAGACGAACAGATATCAACCTACTAATAGACCATTTCTTAGCCAAATTTGGTCAGGAGTATCCTATGGTAAATTCAAAAACAATCAATACTTCTGCTCGATTAGCTCTGGAGAATTGTAATTGGCCTGGTAACATTCGACAACTGGAAAACTGTCTCAAACGAACTTATCTAATGTCAGAAAGCGACCAAATCACCACCCAAGACCTACCAGATGAGATTTTCGACCAAACCATACCACCTGTCGATTTGAAAATTGATTTGTCGCAAAATGGAGTTTCCCTAGAAGGGATTATTAGGTCTTACATCGAAGCTGCACTTCATCAGACCGGTGGAGTACAAACAAAAGCAGCTAGACTCTTAGGAATGTCCCGCCGACGTCTACAAAGTAGAATGAATCGCTATGGATTAGAAAGCAAAAATTTTAAAATTCAAATCAACAACCCGACTGAGTAAGTGTTACAGACTCCGTCGGGTTGTTGATTCAGTATCGGGTGATTGTAGGATCAATTTCGCGAGACCATTGGTCAATCCCACCGATTAAGCTAGTTGCTTTCTTGAATCCAAGTTGCCTGAGTAAATAAACTGCATCGAGGCTTCTTACTCCATGATGGCAATACACCACGATCTCCTGTCGCAAAGATAACTCATTCACTCGCTTTGGCAATTCTTTTAGTGGGATTAGTATGGTCTCTGGTAGTTGTACAATTTTGTTTTCCCATACCTCTCGCACATCTAGCAAGACAAAGTCCTCACAGTCATCTATCATTTGTTTTAATACTTCTGGCTCAATAGAGTAATCAGCTGGATTGAAGGGCAAAATAGCCTCCTCAGCACTGGGTGCAGATTTGGGGATGTAGGGTCTCTCGAACGGATAGCCGTCAAGTAAATCTTGAAAAACTTTTTTGACGAGTCTTAGCATTGACAATATCTCTTTTCCAAAATAAGTTTCAATTTAAAGTGAATTGAAAGAATGGCAAAAGATAAAACTGAAAATTGACTGGTCTTCAATTATAACTCCTAAGCTTTTTCTATTTTTGTCGTTCTGAAAAATCTCTACAATGCCGGCTTTAAAAACGGACTTCGGCACCAAACAGTGGCAAAACTGGTAGTAGTGGCTCTGCTTCGACTTGACAATCCAGAATCAGATTCTGATCGTCCCTATAGACAGCAGTCACTGCATATTCGTGAACGTTTTGGTGATTATAAAGGTTTAGTACTTGAACGTACCAACTCAGTGATAGTTTCTGATTACTTTTTGTTCTGGTTAAACGTAGATCCAAACTATGATAATTCGGCAATCTACTAGCATTGATAGGCCCATGAAACATAGACTCACAGTCTTTGAGTTGACCGTTTAGCCAAATCGGCTCAGCTCTCAACTCGGTATAAGGCCTACCTGTATGAAATGACCAGGTCGTATGCAAACACCAACCGTCGGAAAACAGCCAGCCTAAATTTGCTAAAACTGAGTGTCGTTGGTCATAGTCGCGAAAGTAACTAGTATCAGTATTAGCTAAACTGGCTTGAGCTTTCCCATAGGAATAGCCCAGACTAACTTTCAGCCTTTTGGCAACCAGACTAGAAAACAATACGTCGCCACCGATAGCTAACCCTCGATTCGGGTATCGTAGATTTTGGCTTTTTCGGCCTAAATCTTCAACTTCTCCTACTAAATTATCGTATTTTTTCCTGTACAATTCACCAGTAACTAAAAACTTGTCATATACGCCAACTAGATCACCACTTAATTCTACACCAGCTATATAATGGCTCGCTACTTCTGAAGGATTCACTAGTCTAGAATAACGAGCGATAGGAATAGAAGTTAGACTAACCGGCTGATGGTACTTCCCCCAAGCCAATCGAATTACCATGCCCTGATATGGTCGTAGGGCTAAACTTAATCTTGGTGACAGATCAAAACCTAATGGATTTGGTTCATTACTTTTCGTTTGATATTTCCGATATAGTCCCCGAGCACCTGTATTAAGTGCTACGTAGGGTGATATTTGCCACTCATGCTGAAGATATGCCTTGAAATCCCAACCTTCAGCATTTATTTGCTGCATAGACTGTCTTAGTCGGTAATCGTATATACTTTCTGTCCAACGCCACTCTAGGCCAGCATCAAGTTGATGGTTAATCGCTGAGTCTTTGGCTTGAAGATAAGTCGACTCTATTTTACCTCCAACAAAGGTAAATTCTCGTTCATCATAACGGTTGTAGTCGTATCGTCGATCATGGGTTTGGAACCCGGAAAACATATAAGCTTGAGTCCAGAATTTCGAGCTATGTGTCCTTCGAAATTGTCCCCAAAATAGATTATTAGTATATTCTGAAGTCAATTTCGAATTCATTTCTTCCGGTATCATCTGGTTATTATCTAGAGCAAAAATTGCATTTAATGTTATTTGATTTTCATCACTTAGCTCCCAATAGAGCTTACCAAATAAGTCGGCATAGGTTGGCCGCGGTACATCCTCGGCTTCAATCAAATCAAGTAAAAGATCAAAATAACCACGACGAGCCGACAGTAACCAACTACCAGTATGACCAATTGGTCCTTCCAATTGAGCTGTAGCATTCAGTAAATCCAGACTAATCAACCCTACACTCTTTTCCGGGATAGATCTATCGGTTTTAATTTCAACCACGCTTGACATTGTATCGCCATATTTAGCGGGGAAACCGCCCATCATCAAATCAAACTGCTGAATCAGGTTGAGATCAATAATCGAAATTGCACCACCGAAATCCCGTAAATGGAAAGGTTCTCGTAGTTCCATACCGTCCAAACGTACTAAAACTTCGTCCCGTTCGCCACCTCGAACATTGAACCTAGCACTATAATCGTGAGAGACTACACCAGGAAAGACCTGTGCTGCTCGCAGGATATCGTTATCGACCAAGGGAAATGACTGAATCTCGGTTTTTGATAGTCGTTGATTAAGGATTGTTCCTGATTGTATAGTAAACTGGCTAGGTGTAACAGTGATAGGTGGTAATCCGATTGGTATATCTGAGGCCCAAGGCTGTAAGCCCAAACAAGCACACATAAAGTAACTCAATATTTGGGCGACAAATTTCATTGACAACTAATCAAGTTTTTTTGGCAGAACAATTAAAAATCAGGAATTCGTATTGTTAAGTTATCCGTCTACATAATACTCAAGCGTCGCTTGATATCCTGACATCATCATTTGATCCTAGTGGCTTCCTCAGATGGCAGTTTATACAGCTGTGTTAACACCGCATAAAAGGAATTTTTACAAGTTTAACAATTCATCAAAACTAAGACTACTCAGTACTCATTATCACTTCTAAAGCTAGAATTGCATATGCCGTCGTCAGTACTGTATCCCGTTCCATCCAAAAACTGTTTTGGTTACGCCAGTAAGCCAAATCGACTCTATCACCAACATAAAAAATGGACTCGTTTGAGTTAGCAGGATCAGGAATATTCTGATTTGCAACTACCGAATTAACAATTTTTCTTTTGATCAAAGCTTCAGCTAGTTCCTGAAACCAAAAAGTTTTGGGCTGCCCCTGTCCAAATATAATTTGACCTTTTTTTATCGTTCGTATTTCTTCGTAGGCAGCCAAGGCCAAGGCCAAATTATAGTAATAGTAGTATAGTCCTTTTGTTGCTTGATTTTTACTCATACCCGGATTTTTGTCTAATCGCCAGTTATTGCAAATCCATTCAAAAGCATCTCTTACACGCCCATTCTTAGTACCCACATGCATAAGACTAAGTAGACCCGCGGCTGTCATACTACCGTAAGGTTTGCCGGTGATCATTGTTTTACTCTCACCATTTGGTGAATAAACAAACCCTCCATAATGATTCGAACCAAGATTGGTTCCCCAAGAGCCTTCGTTAACTTCATTGGACTGGCAATTAAATATAAATTCTTTTGCATTACTCAAAAATGAGCTGTCATCAGGCAATGTTTGTTCCATTACTTTTGTCATGTAGTTACGTGTTTCACTCAGTCCGAGTAAAGCTAAGCTCAAGTTAGATAAGTCATAATTCGCCTCTTGATCAATACCATAATTAATTCCACCGAAATATCGACTATTATCTTCATCTTTTCTATCGATCTGTACCATTTGCAAACTTTTGAGAAAAGTTCGACCATCTCGAATTTGCTGATAATAATTACGGCTATTGGTAGCTGCCAGTGCTAAAAGACAAACACTCGTCGTATAACTGGGATGAGCCATCTGTAGTAAGCTCGTGTCACAGATACTACCATCTAAATTTGAATAGTTTGTTAGTGCGCTGACTGACCTCTGCAAAAATGGGTGCGTACGCAGGTTGTATTTTTGTTCTGGGTGTTTTAAGAAGGCTGCTACGACCAAGGCAGTAATACCTACCTGTCCGTGAAACAATCCATCTGGACCTTGTTGAATTTCTAACCACCGCAAACCTTGGTCAATACTGTCAATAATTAACGGGCTTAGGCTTCTCCTGACTTCGTAGTAATCGAACGCATCAGTCAGGCTTGTATTTGAAACTTCACCTCGAACTGCTATTGTTATTAATAGCGTGAAACAAACTAGAATTGTTCTGAACCATCTGGTCCACATCATATGAAGAGAAAGACCCTTATTTCTTATTCTATACTTAAACCAACTTCAAGAGCTAAAATCGCGTAAGCTGTTACTAAGAGTGGGTCCCTTTCCATCCACCGACTTTCTTCATTTTTCCAGTAGGACAATTTTACTAACTCACCTTTTTTGGCCAAAAGTTGGCCGGGGTTCGTGACATCTATAATATCTTCTTTAGCAACGAGTTCATCTTCAATTTTTCGATTCATTAGTTCTTCTGCTAGATCTTTAAACCAGAAGTGGGTCTGCCCTTGTACATCGGTCAAAAAACCACCTTTGGTTTTTTCATAGACAGTCAAAGCTTTAGCCATTGTATGATAGTGATAAAAGATACCCTGTTGGCCCATTCCTGGATTTTCGTCAATTCGATAGTTATTTCGAATCCATTCAAAAGCATCCTCAACGCGTGGATCTGTAGCATCAACTTTTGCATGAATAAAACTAAGCAACCCAGCATAAGTCATACTACCATAAGATTTGGTATCACCAGCCTTGCTTTCACCACTTGGGGCATATACAAATCCACCATCATCGCCAGCCCAAGCCAAATCATTACTTTCACTTCTATTTTGACAGCGTTCCAAAAATTTAACTGCTTTACTCCACACCTCAGCATCATCTTCATCACTATCCTTCAAGGCTTGAATAGCATATGTCAAATTAGACAAATCGTAGACATCGCTACGACTACCATAACCAATACCACCGTAGTATGGACTTTTTTCGTCTATTTGCTGGTTTCCTTTAATGTACTGCTGTGCCCGACTAATTGCTTCTTCGTATGCATTATTTTTGGCTGCAGAGAGTGCCATCAAGGCAACACTAGTATTATAGTTAGGTAATGCTGGTTGCTTATTAACATCGTAAATGCCCCCGTTTTCTTGCTGCATTTCTAAAAGGGCTGACAGCGATTTTTTGATAAATGGATGAGATGATTCTGAATAGACATCTTTTGGATGTCTGAGGAAAGCCGTAATCACCAAACCTGTAATCCCAGGATGGTTGTGAAATAACCCATCGGTACTTTGTTGTAGCTCTAACCACCGTAAACCCTGATTAATAGTTTCTAGGACACGAGAGTTTAACTCTCGGCGCATTTGGTATTGATCGAAAGTAGTATCTAAATCGGTATTACTTAGGTCATTTGGATTTGGTGAAAGTTGTGCTGATGAAAGAAAAGTACAGGTTAAAACAAAAACGAGTACCCATGCAATTTGGTTCACGTTGTAGCTCCAAAAATATATCAGTTTAGCAAGCGAAACATTAAGCAACGACTGTGCCAATGGCTCCCGCCAAGTCAAGTTCTACACTATTCGCCTTTATTAGGTATTCATCTAATGAAGGTTGTTCAAAAAGAGAACGAAACTGTTCATAGTTCGTTTACGGCTTTGACTTGTATTTATTACTTCATAAAGAGATAACCTGACCACTTTCTGAAGATTTCATGGCAGCATCATAGACTTTCATGACTTCAAGAATTTGGTCTGGACGCACGACTAGTTCGGAACCGTGATTTAGCACATCAGCAATATTTTGGTAATAGGATTTCCAAGAACCGCGCGAAGGCTCAATAGTCAGTTCTTCTGTTTTACCACTAGCGACAGTTGTTACCTGAGCAAAATTTTCTCGTACTTGCTCAGCAGCGTCAATATTACCTGCAATCATCGCTGGTTCCTGCGGATCTAGCCCGAATTTAACGAGTCCTCCCAAATTTCCTTCTATATACCATCTTGGTTTCGGTCCATGAGCAAGATTGCTAATCTCAATCTGGTATCGAGCACCATTTTCATACTTCAAAATAAGATTGGCGTAATTACCAATATCAACATTCCAATGATGGTTATAATGTATATCACAAAAAACACTTACAACTGATGAGTCAACCAATTGTAAGGCTTGGTCAACAAAGTGAGCTGGCCAATCAAAAAGAATACCGCCGCTTTGTTCTTTCGAACCACGCCAACCACCTGGTGCACCATACCTCATAATACCGACCTGATAGAGATACGGTTCGCCCAATAAACCATCGGCGATAGCTTTTTTGACTGTTAGGTAATCCCAATCCCACCGGCGGTTATGAAAAACACTGAGCAGCACATCGTTTTCTTTACTTGCGGCGATCATCGCCTCAGCTTCACCAGCATTCATACACATGATCTTATCTGTTACCACGTGCTTTCCTGCTTTCATAGCCTGAATTGCCATTTCAGCATGGACATGATGAGGAGTTGCTAATATTACCAAATCAACTGACTTATCATCCAATACTTGGTCTAAATGAGCGTATATCTTAGCCGCAGGATAATCTGTACTTGCCTGTTTCTGGCGACTTTGATCCCTCGTTGCAATGCCATAAATCGACATTCCTTCTGCCAAATTTGCTAGATAAGTATGGAAGCATCGTCCAGCAAATCCATACCCAACAACTACAACATTAACCATCTTATTCTCCTAAGAAATGTAAGTATAACTAAGTACGAAGCTTAGTGATCATATTGAAAAACTCAAGCACCACGCCCCTGCTATTTTGTCGACACCTTCTAACTTGAGAACTCAAGATCATTACCGCTGATCTTTGGCTGCTCCATGTTTATTTTTAAATAGATTCTCATTTCCAGATGTAGTGATTTTTGTACTAAGTACTAATCAGATTCACATAAATGGAAATAGGCTTTCGGTATATAATCGACGCAAGATTATTTTACCAAATAGATTCGATTCAGAAATCCAGACTCAATCGATCATGTATTAATTGGTTAAAACTTCGTGATTCACTAGTATACTCTACCTATCTCAGTTTTGCCTAAAACATAGATGCAAAACAATCTAGTTCACAAAATAATAAATAACCAACAACTCAAAATTGGACCAACCAGAAATAACTATCTTCAGAAAATCATTAGTATTCCGCAATATTAGAAGCTTAGATTACTTATGCTCCATTTGAAAGATTCCATTCCAGTTATCAGGGGTGCCAGTTTGCAAATAATGCTGTGATCGGTGCAAATAGAGTTTAGCTACTGGGTCTTCAGGAAAAGTCGACAAGATATCTTTCATAACTTTCGTACTGGTACTAAAGTCGGCTTGGTAATAATGACTGATACCAACTTGCAGTTGGTTATTTGTTTTAGCTTTACTAGCTTTCAATTTTTCTGAATCCGCATCATATATCTCATAGACATTGACTACTCCTTGTCGACCTTTAACTTTTACACGTTCTACAAAACGGGATCGGTAATCATTATCTGAGATAAGTAACTCAAGGGTCTCTTGGCTAACCAACATTTCACAGTCATATCGTTTCGTCAAACCTTCTAATCTAGCACTGATGTTGACCACGTCTGAGATAACTGTTCCCTCGATCCTTTCACTTTCACCGATAATACCGAGCATTAACTCTCCAGTATGAATACCAACTCCCATTTTAATAGGAGGCTTTCTTGATGATTGGCGCTGTTGATTAAATGCTTTTACGGTTTTTAGTATTTGTATACCAGCTCTGACAGCATCGTCAGCAGATTCGGGGAACAGTGCCATAATGGCATCTCCCATGTATTTATCAATAAAGCCATTTTCTTGACGAATAATAGGTCCAATCTCATTTAGTAAAACATTAATGAAATTAAAATTTTCGGATGGTGACATACCTTCGGATAAAGTTGTAAAATCTCTTACATCTGCAAATAAAACAGTCATATTGTGTTGTTTTTGGGCACTTAGGCTGAGAGAGACAATATCTTCTTCGCCAATATAGTACAACATTTTCCTTGGTACAAAACGAAAAATAGCCTCATTTATCTGGGTCAATTTTTTGTTGAGAGTATGTAACTGTCTGTTATTGATTGCTACTTCTCTTGCTAAAAAAATTGAGTAACAAACTAGGTTAAAAGCGTAACCAGTAGCTACTATCAATTGTGAGTATGACCGTTTGTTAAGTACTCCGAAGTCGATCAATACATTATAGAAAATGGTCAGCTCAAATATAAGGATGCCAAGAATTAAAATCCCAGACCGCTCTTTTTTTTGTTGATAGAGGTTAGCCATTACCCGAAACATCTCAATCAACTGAGTAATCGCAGTTATGTGGTAAATACGTTGAAAGAGCTCGTAATTTTGTGGGGCAACTAAGTTAAGCTGTAAGGGAATTTTACTGATAAAAACTAGTACCCATAAAAAAAGAAATAGGTAAAATTGTCTAGGTAGTGAGCGTAGTGAAACTGAGTACACAAATCGCAAGGCGGCTAGCCAAGAAATAGCAAAGGAAGCGTAAAATATTGTTACGGGATGGGTGAAGTATGGCTCAGCAGATGAGAACCAAAGAAAAAAAGTGAATCCACTGAACAAGACATAAATAGCATAATACAGATTTTCGTGTTCTGAGCGATAAAATAAAAAAATAAAAAAGTGTAAAATACCTAAGGCTAATGAAAACCCTAGGACTGAAAACTGAAAGGTGGTCGTTTCTCGAACCAAGTTAGATCTCACTTTTGCTTGCATTAGAGGAGTACCTCCAATTTGAAAAGTAAAACCACCGTGGCCTTGTTCATGTGGTATGGAAATCAATATCCAATTCTCTCCAACAGGCAAGTTAACCCAATACTGATTAATCAAAAATTTCGGATTCTTCTGTTTATCAGTTGGTTCTAATACATGTCCATTCAACCAGAGTTTAGCTTCGTCAGTACTACCCAAAGAGACACAGATTTTTTTTTCTTCTTTATTGATTAAATTTTGGTAAGCGTAAGCTGTCAACAGCTGATCTTGTGCCTGTTTTTTATGAATTTTTTTGCCGCCATGCCCCCCAAATAATCTGACAACTGAATCTGGAGATCTATAAAGGTGCCAATTTTTCTGGGTCTCTTTTGAGTCTAAATCAAGCGGGAAATCTTCTAGAATAGGAAGAGTTACCTGGCTAAGATGAACATCTTCTGGGAGGCGTCTATGAATTTTTTCCATAACCCACCAATCAGTAACAAAGTTACCGTTGAGTTCAACACTATTTAGTGCTTCCTGAGATGAATAGGAATAATCTATTGAGCAACACAATAGTAGTATTGTTATCAAAGAGAGTATTTCTATTTTTACGAGGTCAGTAGATCTAAGCTTTGACATTTTAAATC
>JAYZAL010000003.1:0-48499 GCA_036339735.1 Candidatus Poribacteria bacterium | reverse complement strand
GGCGAAATTGTAATACCGGTGAAGATGCCGGTTACCCATAGAAAGACGGAAAGACCCCGTGAACCTTTACTATAACCTGATATTGGGTTTTGGTGTAGCATGTGTAGGATAGGTGGGAGACTTTGAAGTTGGGGCGCTAGCCTCAGTGGAGTCGTCCTTGAAATACCACTCTTGTTGCCCTAGAATTCTAACTTTGGTTCGTGTATCCGGATCAAGAACAGTGTCAGGCGGGTAGTTTGACTGGGGCGGTCGCCTCCCAAATCGTAACGGAGGCGTTCAATGGTTCCCTCAGCGTGATTGGAAACCACGCGTAGAGTGCAAAGGCATAAGGGAGCTTGACTGCGAGACAGACATGTCGAGCAGGTACGAAAGTAGGACTTAGTGATCTTGCGGTACTGTGTGGAAAGGCCGTAACTCAACGGATAAAAGGTACTCCGGGGATAACAGGCTTATCGCGCCCAAGCGCTCACAGCGACGGCGCGGTTTGGCACCTCGATGTCGGCTCATCACATCCTGGGGCTGTAGCAGGTCCCAAGGGTTGGGCTGTTCGCCCATTAAAGTGGTACGTGAGCTGGGTTTAGAACGTCGTGAGACAGTTCGGTCCCTATCTTCTATGGGCGCAGGAAATTTGAGGGGAGCTACTGCTAGTATGAGAAGACCGTGGTGGACAAACCTCTAGTGCACCAGTTGTCACGCCAGTGGCACCGCTGGGTAGCTATGTTTGGAAGGGATAAACGCTGAAAGCATCTAAGCGTGAAGCCCACCCCAAGATGAGATTTCCCACAGAGTTAATCTGATAAGGATCCTTCGAGATAAGGAGGTTGATAGGCCAGGTGTGTAAGTGTGGCGACATATTCAGCAGACTGGTACTAATAATCCGAAGGCTTTGACTTTTTTGCAATATTTCGTTCATCTTTAACAAGGTCCTTGCTAAATATAAGCACAGTTTTCAATGTTTCATAGAATCGCATTCATCTAACATTAGGTGAATGCACCGTAATTATAAGCCTGATGTACATAATTTATTTTTTGTTCAGGCGGATTTAAGATTTACCCAGTGACTATAGCGAAGGGGTCCCACCCGTTCCCATTTCGAACACGGCAGTTAAGCCCTTCAGCGCTGATGATACTTCGGGGGAGACCCCGTGGGAAAGTAGGTCGTTGCTGGGTTTTTTTTTGCCTGAAAATTCGTGTTTAGATTGACTGTCAGCAATAGACAAGTAATCGCGTCCTTCCTCTTACATGATCTTGATTGTAACTAACGCCTAAATTCAAATTAGCCGTTAGTTTGGTGCTCAAGTTATATCGCATTTGTACCGTAGTCTCATAACGTTCTGATCGCTCTTCTCTGTTAGCACCAGTTAGCTTGGCACCCAGTTAGTTTGTGTTAAAATGACCAACTACCGGAACTCACCTCTTACAGTTAATGAACTGGCAATAGACAAGTAATCGCGTCCTTCCTCTACATGATCTTGATTGTAACTAACGCCTAAATTCAAATTAGCCGTTAGTTTGGTGCTCAAGTTATATCGCATTTGTACCGTAGTCTCATAACGTTCTGATCGCTCTTCTCTGTTAGCACCAAATTGTTCACGACGAATTACTGTTGAGAACGTATTACTCAAATCAAGGTCATGCTCTAGTTTAATGACTTTCCGTCGAAAGGGAATACGAATACCACTTTCAATACTAAGTTTGTAATCTACATTGAAACTAGGTGTGATTATAAACGATAAGCTATCGATGCCAGCCCGTTCTTGGTCACGGAGAGTTGTTCGTACACCAATGGTAGTTCTACTTCCGCCTTGCCAAGCATGGCGCCAGCTAATCGAAGGTTCATGAGAGAGGCTTCCGCCAATTCTAGCATTTATATTACTATGGTCTCGCGTCATATATCTATAACGTAATTGCAAGGTAGAAGTATTCTTAGCATTGAATAACTTGAGATTACTATCATAACTAGTCGTATTTGATTTAGATGAGGTACTGGAAGACTTCATAAAGCTATCACTATGTGAATAATTTCCGCTGATTGATGCCCAAGACCAGGGATCTACTGAAGCACGAAAATTGTATCGAGTACCAGTTCTAGCTCGTGAACGTCGCTTATCTCCTTCATCAAACTCAAGAATATCACGAAAAGAATCCCCAGATTCTAATTGTCGGAGGTAGTCTTGAGTGTTGAAACTGATATCAGTATTTAATGATAATGATTCAAGACTTCTTTGAAATAATCCGGTCCTTTTTTCTTGGTCCAGGCCATTTCGTAAAGCCATTTTTTGATCCATTTTTTTCTTTTCTTTTTGTATCCAATCGCCTTTAAGGCTTTCAGCATTTTCAACACTTTCTTGGGTAATTCCTATATCTTCTAGTTGGTTTAGTCTATCTTGTTGCTTAATCTCTTCCTCAAATTGTTCTTCATCTGTATTTTTTTCGAATAATGATAGCTCGCTAGATTCACTAGTATTAGGTTTAGGGTTCAATAGCCAGCCGAACCAAGACTTTGGGCGTATACCAAGCCCCAAACGAATGTTAGCATTGATTGATGCGTCTTTCGACTCACCGAACCAATTCTCACTAAAACTAACTTGGTTGGTAATTGTTGGTCGTAAACCAAGTAAGTCCCTATTGATACGAGGATTAATTGAAAATCGGTGTTCCCTAGCTGCTAATGTATAAATTTCTTCACTATCTGCTTTTGATTCGGTTTCTTGCTCTGTCGGGTTGCTAATCGATTGATTAGCGTATGATGAATAAGTTCCGTAAGAATTATAAGACCTAGAAGATTGTCTGCTTCCTTTTTTTTCTAATTCTCTCCTGATATCGTAACGCGTGTTGAGACTAAGGCTATCGAAGGGTTGTAGATTGAAAGAAACTGAACCTGTATCTACTTTTTCATCTTGATTATACCCATAATATCCACCATAACTAGAGCGACTAGTGTTTGTTGAGTTCGCAGTGGATGTATCGGAGTCGACATCTTCATGCCGGTACTGAACATCTAATCCAATACGTTGTCCAATACTGTAACGGAAAGTTCCTGTATAAAGATCACTTAATTGTGAACCTTGACGTTCATTCCAAAAATCTTGCTTATTATAAGCAAAGCCCAACATCGGCCATTTTGGACGGCTGAACTGTATCGAAATATCACGATTTAGGGTTTCACTTTTCCCACTTTGATATGAACTAATTGAACCCCTCCGATTTTCTGTTTCAGTCTCCTGATGGCTAATCGAATATCGAATGGGTAACCAACTCAGCAAAGTAATATCACTGTTAAGATTGTAATCATTATTAGTGGTACTATAGCCACGATCATACATACTTTGCCTGCTTGTTTGACCAGCAGAACTCTCGAAATCCTTATCTTGTCCAGCAAAACCACCTTGAATTTTGAGTATACGCCCCAACTCAATTGACAAATTTCCACGTCTCGCCCATCCTGATTTGACCAACGGATCACTCAAATGGATATCGTTAACCCAAACTTCGCCACTAATCTCATTTTGACCATCATTCTTTAAGCCTAATAAAACACCTCCAATGTTTTTTATCGATAAATTATTACTATTTTGCCCCCGGAGTTTGAAACTATCTGGGTGACCATCGGGCTGAGATGTTTTTGTGCTTGATTCTTTCAGGTCTTCTTGGTCATTTGCTTCTTCTATTTGAGTTGGTGAGGGCTTCGATTCAATTTTGCTTTCCGTTTCATTTTTCTGCTCATCTGTTAAACTGATTTCAACTAATTTCCATCCTTCAAAATCTATAGGAAGAGTAAATTCGTAATAATCAGTTAAATTTTCAAATACGTTTACTTCATCTTTGGTGTCTTTAAGTGGATCAGAGAAAGGGTCATTCGAAGAATAGTAGTAAGAAGATCGATAACTAGATCTAATACCAGTTGAAGCTAACCGCATAACGAAAGTCGCCTGGCTTTTATCACCGTATAACCAAAAATTGAGTTTATTATGCTTAGAAAAATCTTGTCCTTCTCCTTGCTGGCGTCCACGCAGTCGTTTAGAGGTAATACCAAATGAGTCAGGTAAGAGATTATAGTTGAGTACCAGTGATTGCTCTTTTTGATGTGATGAATCAAATGAAAAGTTCACGTTCGTGTAAGGATGAAGTTTACGAAACAATTTGCCATCCTTGAGTTGATCATAAGCACCTTGATAATCATCAAAGTTATAATTATCCTTTGTAGAAATTACGAACTTTTCATTAGTATCGCTTACTGGTGAGCCATTTTGAGTAACAATGCCTTGTTCCCATTGGTTACCAACAAGCTCAATTGAAGACCATTGAAGTTGTCCATTCACGGAACCCGGTTGGTTCTTCTGTAACCAAAATCGTATATGTTGTACATAGCCCAAATTAGGAACTCGATCCCCATGGGGTGCAGCAACTGTTAGGGGAATACTAATAAACTTCCAACCATTACTTCGTTTACGTTTAATCCATTGATCAGGAATTTGATCCAAAGGTATAGAAATCTCCAGGTAAGCATTAATATCATCTAGGACACCGTCTCCGTTGAGATCCTCAGTATCTAAGGCTTTATTGTTATCTCCGAGACGAAGAGCTGACCGGAAACCACTTTGCGGATTATAATCCCAACCAGTATCTTCACCAGTATCTAATGTACCATTAGCTCGGTACTTGTGTTCAAGAGGTAGATTTTCTAGATCTAAATCGAGAGCATCAATTTTGCCGTCTCCATTATTATCATCTAGTCGTTTAGGTAAATCTTCACTATCCAGACGCATATCTTGGTCGGCGTCCTCAGCAACGACACCAATATCGATATGTAAAATAACATCATCATCACCACGAGTACGAAGCCACATTTCCAAAAATTGGCGCTGAGAAAAATCAGCACCAGCAGAAGAGATGCCATAGGAAAATCCACCCCATTCCTCAATAACATCACTGAAATCATAACCAACTTCCATGATTAGTATTTCTTCAGTTGAACGTGCCATCGGATTAATAATTGAGGCAGGAAGACGCTTGTTTCTCATGTAGTTACCGATAGCCTTTTCATCCTTTTCATCGCTAACTAGTTTACGAAAGACGGCTCTATTTTCTACAGTCGGTGGAATTAGCTGTTGACCAGAAATTCCATCTTGACTATAAGGGATACTTGCCATACTCCAGTTATGCTTGAAAGTTGAAATAGCAGTCGTTTCTCTGGCTCCTTCCATACCGTCAACCATGGATAGACCCACACTGTTAGGGTTATTGTGTGAGAATGCCGCCTCACCACTAAAATTGAAGATCAATGGAAATTCATCTACAAAAACAAAAGGTATAGGGTTAACTAGCCACGCTAAATTGAATTGTTGGCCAAAACTAGTATTTAAATTAAAAGCTTGCAAACGGCTGGGAACTTCATTTGGGTTGGGGACCTCAACTGGTTTTTGTCCCGTATTAATAATGTAACCAGTTGAAAAATTCAATCCTTGTTTAAAAACAGGATTAAAATGAGTTCGTCCCCCTGTACCATACATACCACGCCTTGAACGACCACCCATTCCGAAACTTGAAGAGGAAAATCCACCACCAAACCCCGAAGATCCACCAAAGCCAAAAGAACCGCTGCCAAACCGGTTCCCACCAAATCCTCTCCCCATTTGACCTGAGCCAAATGTCGTTCCTATTGTAGAATTAGGTTTAGAAAAAGTGCCTGTAGTTTGACTAGTCCGTCCCATCAATCGATCAAAACGATTAAATTTTTTGGTAGAAGTGTTTACATCAGTAGATTTTTTTTCTTTTGGTTGATACTGATATTCTAGCCAAACCCCCGCTACAGTCTGTTGTAATGAACCACCGAAAGGTGCACGCTCGAACTCGACTTCAATTTCATCATATTCATCTAGTTGAATGTTCATTAGGCGAAGTGTTCCCACTTCGTAGATCATCATATAATCAATATCTCTTTGTAGCTTTCGGCCATTTAATCGGACAGTTTCACTTTTAGGAATAACAAACAAACCTACGTTGTGGCTATTAGACTGGTATGCGTAGTCAGCTTGAATAGTGTAAAGTTGATCACCATAACGTGTGTTCTCAGCGTAAATAGCTTCATTGTTAAGTTGATCTCTATACTGATAGAAAGGGCTTTCTGGATCTTCAATCATAAATGGGCGGAAAGTTGGAAATGTTAGAATACCACGATCAAAATCGACATACTCTGGCTCGACTCTGCCATCCCCATCTTTATCTAGACCAAAGATTTGAACATAAGGGATCTCTCCTTGTTTTGTCTCGAATGCCTCACCTGCACCTTGGCGCCAAATGGTCAGCTGGAAATCTCTCGGATTAATATTTCTGTTTCCCAGGTTATACACGCGCCGAGACTCAGTACCTCGAATGGCTTTGTCTTTTAGAGTTACATATCCTTTCTGTTGACTTTCTCCAGTGGTAGGAGTGTCATCATTTTCATTAACAAAAACATTCTTAGGTGAACCAACAACGCCAGTTCCGTCTCCAAGATATTCATATGCTGCCACAATCTTATAACTAGGAGACATCGAAATAAGAAATTCAATCTCTCCCGTTTCATAGTCAATATTGTAGTCCTGGCCTGGGTACTGTAGATTGAAATAACCATTTACTGTTCTCTGTCCGCCCTGATTGTTATTAGCAACTCCATCATCAATATAGATTTGCTCGCTACCTTTTTTGATAGGTAAATACGAATCATGAAGTAACCCATCTTCACCTAGCTGAATAAAATAAAACCGCTCTTTGACGTAATTATGGTCGGCTACCTGTTGTCCCCTACCATAACCGGCACGGCGAGATTCACCTCTGAATCTTCGCCGGTCTGTTATGCCTTTAGAACGTGAACCAAAGGCTGTTAATTTGGCGCCTTTATACTCTGCAATAGCTTCCAAACCAAATAAATTGCGGTTAATATCTAGAAAACGTGTATTTGGTAAATTAAGCATAATATCGCCAAAGGCGACTCGTCTCAGGATACCTTCAGGTTTCCCTTCATACCAGACTCGGATCTTTTGCTGTTTAGCTCCACCAACACCACCACTGTAGCCGCCATAACTACTCCCTCCGTATGAGTCACCTCCTGAATCACTATAATCGACTTCTACGTGAGTATGTTCACCGACTCTCCCGTGTAATCCAACTTGTAGGGTCTGACGAATGTTAATACCACTAGCTCTAGGTGCGCCACCGCGAGACATTGAAAAGCCACTTCCATATCCACCATAACTACTACCACCGAAACCACCTCCGCTAAAAGAATCATATCCACCACCATAGTTACCATAGCTAGAATAAGAATCCCCATAAGATGAGTTCAATCCTAAATCGAGGCCAGAATTATATGAGCTACTATACCCACTATTCATACCGTAAAAGCTATAGCGATCAGTTTGGCCGAAGTAATGTGTCTTATTGAGTTCAACCGTAACAGATTTATGACCAGTAATTTTTAGATTTGAGTTGAGAGGAAGGTCAAACCCGTCTTGATCGACTTCACTGTCTACTTGATTGGGGTCGTATTCCCATAATTCACTGAGGTCTACAAACTGGGGAACACGTTTCCATCGATTCAAAGAGTAAAGATACTGCCTAATATAGTGTGGTGGTTCCAATTCATCTTTCAATGCGTGAGATTTTAGATGAGTTGGTGAATGTAGCCAAGGCTGTAAAGTTTTTGGTTTTTCTAGAAAGATTCGTTTCGAATTATCTTTGGAATTGAAGGTAGAAGGAGGAGAAGAATTACCGGTGACAACTTTCTCATACGCTTGTGTTAGTGCGGCGTCCTTGGTTATAACTCCGCCCCAGGCCAAGGAAAGAACGAAAAAGCCTAAAATAAAAGAGTGAAGCAAAAATCGTTTATCAACGAGAATGTCAGAAAAACGACCGAAGTAACTAAGAATAACGATCAAAAATAACCCTTGTTAGCACTTTTGATTGGCCTCTGGTTTGGTCACCGAAACAACATTAACTACCAGAGTGTTACTTTCGATGCCTACTAGAAATCAACGGAATGAAATCAACCAACGTTTACGACAACTGAAAATCCAGATTACATTATCCTATTTAATGATTAATCTATCTGACATCGTACGATAATATTTGAGAATTCGAAAAAAATATTAACACTCAGCAACTATTATATCATTCGTTCAGTATCAAAAAAATAGAGTTTCTTTAGAATTGACTGTGCTATATTAAGCTCACCCAAAAACCTACATCAACTGATTAACGTCGACAGCTAATCAGTAAATATTTCCTAGGTTAATTTTTAGATTCCTGAACTAATATAGAAGACGTTTCAGAGTCCGTTTATATTAACCTCACTGATTTTTGTTTGAGCTGAATAAAAGGAGATTAGAGTTTTTCGCTTTAAATTTTGTAAAAATCAGGCATAAATATATGCTATCTTGGAGTCGAATTCGGAGATTCTGTATGTAATTTTTCTCAGAAAGTGGGAAATAGGATAAATTAATACAAATAACGGGAGTGAGAAATGAAGTGTAGGTCGGCAGTTGTATATGAGTATGGTGGAGCCGTTGTCGTCGAAGATCTAAATTTGGCACCCCCAAAAGATGGCGAAGTTCTTGTCCGAATGGGTGCTAGTGGTATTTGCCAATCTGACTGGTCGGTTGTGAAAGGTACAATCCGTTACGATCTGCCTATTGTTCTAGGTCATGAAGGGGCAGGAGTAATTGAGGCTGTAGGGCAAGGAGTAACCTATGTCAAACCGGGAGACCACGCCATTTTATCTTTTGTAACTTATTGTGGTTTATGCCGAATGTGTCAGTCTGATCGAGTCGTTCTATGCGAGGGAATTTTGGCTAACAGTGGTTTCCTTTTAGATAATACTTGTCGATTTACTAATAGGAGTGGGCAGTCAATTCCACAGATGGCTCGAATTGGAACCATGTCCAATTATGCTGTTGTTTCAGAAAATAGTCTAATTAAGATCTCTTCAGATTACTCTCTAGAAAAAGCGGCCCTAGTTGGGTGTGGTGTAACTACAGGTATAGGAGCAGTCATCAACACAGCTCAAGTAGAATCTGGTGAATGGGTTGCTGTAATTGGCGTTGGTGGTGTTGGGCTGAACGTGATTCAAGGAGCAAGGATAGCCGGAGCCGAACGCATCTTTGCCATTGATTTAGTGCAAAAGAAGTTAGATTACGCTCAACAATTCGGTGCTACAGATATCATTAATGCTTCTCGCACCCACCCGAAAGAAATCATGACAGAATTGACAGATGGAAAGGGCGTTGATTATGCTTTTGAAGTAATTGGCCAACCAGAAACTACCCACTTAGCTTACCAAGTGACTCGCCCAGGTGGCATGACAGTGGTAATTGGAATTGCAGAGCCTTCGGCTAATATTCAGATTCCAGCTCAAGATCTAGTACGAAGCGAGAAACGATTAGTTGGCTCTTTTTATGGATCAGCAAACTTGCGTCTTGATATGCAACGTATTTTAGATTGGTATGATCAAGGTAAAATCAAGTTGAGTGAGTTAATTACCCAAACGTACTCATTGGACCAAGTCAACCAAGCTTTTGATGATCTAAATGCTGGTAAAAATATCCGCGGCATGATTCTTTATGAATGATTGATACATAAGAATTCAGAAAGACTAAAGTCTGAAATAAAGAAACTCAAAAGTTATGAATCACCCAAACGGGATCTGAAGAAACTTCAAGTTCAATGATAACTTCCTCTGCGTCTGATTGAAATTCATTTCGGACTGCAGTCGGCTTGTCTGGATCAATCCATAACCCATTTAAGTTCCAACGTAATCCTTGGGAATAGCGGACCTTAACATTCTTGTCGTGTGCTATCAATGAAATTTGTTCAGTCGAATCACTGGTATGGCGCCTGATCGTCAGCTTGGACCGTAGGCGATAAATGGCTTGTTGAGGGTCATTCAAAACTACTTGTACATCCGGTCTGATCTTGTTTGCGAGTCTTAACAGTTTTAGATTCGCCAAAAAGTGGTCAGTTTCATATCTATGGGGTAAAGATCCATAGATACAGAGGTAATTGAAGTCGAACTCCCTCAGGGCTAATTCAACTGCGAGTTGTCCATCAGTACTATCCTTATCAGTATGCCCGATCCAATCTGAGACGGTTTTGATACTAGTACTTGCTTTTGAGTAAAGGTTTGAATTGACCGAATCCAAATCGCCAATCAAGTATGTAGGCCACAAGTCTAGTCCGAAAGTTCTGTTCAAACATTCAAAAATATGAAGGCCTCCATCGGCACAAACGATCAAATACCCATTTGTAATTGCAGATTGAATTGCTTTTCGATAAAAAGGGAGTTGACGAGTATCGTAAAACCCATTCAAAAAAATTAATGCTGTTCTTTTATCAGGTATCATTTACTAAAGATAGTTCGCTCGTTTATCTTCCTCGGACGCTTGTATGGCAGATGACGCATCACTATTCGATCCGAGTATGTTGCTCATTTTTGTTTTTGCACTCGTAATTGGCTCCCACGAGATACTGACAACCTCCACCCAAGGTGGTATAGAGGATTTTAGAAGGTGATTAACTAACCTAGGTTGTCAGTAAGATTTTGTTCTCCAGAGTGCGTTCAGCAAGGAGAACCATTCAATAGAAATTCTAGATATGTGTTGGAGCCAAAAATGATTTTACTCTCGAGTTCTACCAAGTTTGAATTGTGCCTGATGGATGAACAATGTAAACTAGATTGTTTCCCAAATAAGACAATAATGTATTTTTACCCAGAGAGATTCACGAATATCTCTTCTTTATTCTAACATGTAGAATCTGTAACAAGGCGATTGCAATAGGCCTTGGTAACTAAGTCCATATCAATTTTGTGACTTTCCGATTTTTCAACAGTTGATACTATAAGTCAGTGCAGCAAATCAAGTATTGATTGGAAAAATTATCAGGTGAATTGGTAGCATCAGCTATAACCTTCGCCGATCAATTTTTGACTTTAGCCATATTTAATTTGATGAAGTCAAGAATTAAAAAATACTAGTAGATAGAACGAATGGTACCAATAAGAAGCCTTATCGTTAATATAATACTAACTTTGACAAAATCAAGATTCAGAGTTACTCTTCCACTCTTGCGTCTGTTGATCTATCGTTACGAGAAGGGATGGATATACAGATCGCGTAACCCAAAATGTTAGTCCTCAGAAACTCTCTGTTTTCTTTAATCAATGAGCAAGTATTATAAGTTTGTAAAAAAAATTGGAGAAACGAATTTTTTCAGTACAGAGAAAAGAATCTATTAGCAGGTAAAAAAGAAAATATAATGCGTTACCCTATAAAAGTTTTGGCCATTGGCGCTGGTGGTTTGCAACGGGCTTTGACTCATGAGTTTATCGATTATCTAAATAAAAACAACCGTTACCACGGGGGGATTTACGTTGGCCAGCCACGTGGGACAGACAAAGCCGAAGCATTCAATCAACAAAATGGCATTTACAATTTGGTTGTCTTTGACCTAAATGAAATCACAGAGATCAAAAAGGTAGAGAGTGTAGTCGGGGCGACAACCCTTTCGACTGAAAAAGGAAGAGAACTGTTCCTGAAACAGGTGGAAAACCCCCTCGATCTAATTCTTGTCGGCGTGACGGAAGCTGGTATTGGAAAAGGCGAAATTGCTATGGATGTTTTACACCAAACACTCGTACGTTATCATGAACACCATGGATCCGATAGTTCAATTTCCGTTATGAATACCGATAATATTCGCCACAACGGCCAAGTCCTTCGGGACATAATACTTAATGATTACCAAGCGCCAACACCTGATTTTGCTCATTGGCTGGAAAATCAGGTCGATTTTCTAGACCAAATGGGGGATCGAATTGTACCACAATCTTCTATAGTACCGAATCAAACTCAAAAAGCTGCTATTGATCAAATAGGCCAACAAGATGACCTGATTACCTATACCGAATCATTACCGGTTGTATCTCTTGTATTGCAAGATACAAATAAGCGTTTGCGTGTACCTTTTGATGAACTAGAGTCACTGGGAGTAATTGTCACCTCTGAACCTATTGATTCCTTTCACGACTGGAAATTACTTTTAGTAAATTCGGTTCACGTACCAGGTATTACCCACAAGGCATTTTTGTCTGGGATTGAAACCGTCAACGAAGCTGCCAATCATCCCAAGTTTTCTCCGCACTTAGAAGCATTGATGACCGGATATGCCGAACTAGTCTCTAAGGACATTCCGATTCCAGGACGATCAGCACTTGAATACACAATGGATTTTGTACATCGTATTCGGCGTATCGAGGATACTAATGCTCGTATTAATGTCAATGAAACAGTTAAATTGAGAGAACGAGCTGCGGATATAGTTATTTCTCCCAACTATACAAAATCTTCTAGCCAATTTCATTTAGCATTTGCTTATTCGTTTGCTACTGTACTACGCTTTTTAACACCAGTTACAAAACAAGGAGACACCTATTTGGGTCAAACTGACACGGGAGAAAATTACCCTATCTCTGACCCTAACCGAGTAATTCAGCAAGCCTTGTCAGGAGCTTTCGGACAAAACGATACTAGTCGACGGTTAGAGTCAATTCTGTCTAATACTGATCTTTGGTCCTCACCTGGAGCTACGACAACAGTCAATTTGAGCCAGAACCGACATTTTGTTGATCAACTGATCCCATTTTACCATCAGTTGACTAATGGTATGACCTGTCTCGAGCTATTGGCTAAATTAATGTGATTTTTTACGTATGTTTAGTTAATTCATCTTGATGACGAGTTACTAGAGTTGCTAAGTAAAAAGTGCTGGATTATTTGCTCCTTGATATTCTAATTCGATTTCTGCTCAATAATCCAGTTGACTACGGTGTCGATCATCTGAGATTGTGCTGAACCACTGAACACGTGGTCAGCATCGTTAATTACAACCAGTTTCTTGGGATTATTTGCATTGTCAAAAACCGTTTCTGAATCGTCCATCAAAACAACATCATCTGCAGTACCGTGTACTAGTAACCAAGGAATACAGATCTGATTGGCTATATTTTCCAGAGTGTTTATGTTGCACAGATCGTCCATATAATCTTGGGATAAGGGACAACTGGGTTCATCCCACATGAAGCCTTGATCTGGTATTTCTTGCCCGAATTCAGTTTCGGCAAATTTCTTGGTACGCACCATTCCAGCTAGCGATACCAAAAGCCGAATTCGTTTGTCTTGACTAGCTCGTAACAAACCTACAGCGCCTCCCATACTGTGCCCAATATAACAAACTGTTTGACTACTGAACTTATCCAAAACAGCACCTAAATCTTCGACCTCTTTACTGATTGTTGCAGATGCAAAATCGCCTTCAGAATTGCCATTACCTGCAAAGGAAAATCTCAGATTAGTAATTTTGGCCAAATCCAGTGCCTCAGCTAAAGCAACAAGAAAAGGTCGATCCTTATTACCAGTAACTCCATGCCCAATGATAACGGTAAATGGAGAATCAGGGTATTCGGTTAATGTGTAATCTAATTTCTCGCCCAGTTGGTTACGAATTTCCACGTTTTTATAAACCTCCTCAAAACTATTATTTTTTAATGGTAAATTTTAATTACTTTCTCGAATCGTTAGATGTTGATTGACCTTAATATTACTTAATAGAGTCTGATGACGTTTTTTGTTTGCCACTGATAGTGGCCAATCCACTGTTAGTTGCTCTATCGTTTTACTCGTCCCTAACCCAAATATAATTGACAACTCACTCTGCGAACAGTAGCTTGCACCAGAACGTAGTGTTCTGGTTTGCTGGCCCCCGGCCGTTTTAACAGTAACTTTAGCTCCAATACCATTTCGGTTGGATTGGTTTCCAACTAGTTTAATCTTGATCCACGAACGATTAGAAAGTACCTCTGTATTTATGATGGTGTCGTTACGATATAAATAGGCCGGCCCTTCACAGGTCGTGACCAGCAAATCCCAATCCCCATCATTGTCAATGTCACCGTAAGCTGCACCGCGGCCAACAATTGGCTTCTGTAAATCTTCACCAGCATCAGTTACAACATCCAGAAAGGAGCTATTACCAGTATTCCGGAATAGATGTGGTCGCTGAGCGTAGGTTACTTCACTTTGTACTGTATTAATTTCGTCCTCTAAATGACCGTTAGCAGCGAAGATATCCAGCCGACCATCAAGATCAAAATCGAAGAAAAAACATCCAAAAGTTAAGGTCAACAAACTACTACTTCCTACATTAGCTACAGGCGCATCATCAATAAAAAAACCACCTTCATTATGGTATAGATTAATCATCTCGTTTGAAAAATTCCCAACGACTAAACCTTCACGACCTGACCCATCATAATCGCCGGCATCAACTCCCATTGCACCAGTAGCCTTACCATCCTCGCTAAAGGCCACGCCGTAGATCATTCCTTGCTCGATAAATGTTCCATCCCCGTTATTTTGGTACAGTTTGTTGGGTTGAGTATCGTTTGCTTCAAAAATATCAGGTAACCCGTCAGAATTACAATCGAATATACACACACCAAGAGACTTACTAACTTGATCCTCAATACGAGCGATTCGACTGATGTCAGAAAAGGTACCGTCTCCTCGATTCCGGAATAGCCTACTCGATTGTCCATCATACGACTCTGGTGTACAGTAGGATTTATGTGTGCCATCCAATGTACAAAAGAGATCAGATTCGATAGACCAATCCACATAATTAGCAACGAAAAGATCTAGATCACCGTTCCCATCATAGTCGAACCAAGCACAACTGGTACCAAAACCAGGGTTGTAGATGCCTGCAGTCTCCGTTTTATCAATGAATGTTCCATCTCCTTGATTCTGAAACAGTCGGTCGTTTGCCAAACAACTCAAGTAAAAATCATCATCTCCATCATTATCATAGTCTGCTACCGCTAAACCCAAGCCATAATTCGACTCGTCCAACTTGGCCGCAGAAGTTTGATCTGAAAACTCTGGGACACCATTTCCATCTAGGTCTCCTTCATTCCGATAAAGAGCCATAGTTTGTCGACGACTGGTTTCATGATTCGGCCAATCTTTACCGTTAGCCAACAAAATATCTTGTCTTCCATCATTATTATAGTCAATAAAAGCGCAGCCTGGTCCCATAGTTTCCGGGAGGTATTTTTGGCCAAATGAGCCGCTATTGTGTTTGAAAGTAATACCGGAAAGTTCTGTGATATCCAAGAAATTTGGCGTCTCTTGACCGATCGCTATCGGTACAATAACGATTTTTATTAAAAGTAAGCTTAATTTTATCTTTTCGAAGGTGTGTGATAGTTTTGACGTACGGGAAAGATTGAAATAGCTATGTTTAATCATGCTTTAAGTACCAATTTCTTTTTGGTGGCGCATATTAATTTGTCGTTCAGAAAAGCGCCTAACCAATTCGTCTACCGTTACCCCGATTAAAATGACAAAACCGATAACGGTAAACTCGGATTCGGTCTTCACATTCAAAAATATGACAGCATTACGAATAACCTCCAGCATTGCTGCCCCACAAATTACTCCCAAAATTGCACCTTCTCCCCCACGTAGGCTACATCCACCTAAAACTGCACCAGCAATAGCATAAAGTTCATAAAAATTACCAAAGGTAGATGGCTGCACTGAATTTTGCTCTAAGGCAAATAGAATGCCACCAACACCAGCTAACAGAGAACAGATAATGTAAGCAACTATTACCATACGATCAGTATTAATGCCACTATAACGAGCCGCACTTTCGTTTCTTCCTAGAGCTAGCAAATAGCGTCCATAAGTTGTACAATTCAGAAATACAGCAGCAATAATACCAATAATGATTAAATTCATAAATGGCATTGGCATAAAGCCAAAGACTTTAAATTTAACCAACTGACGTAGATTGCCAAAGCTATTACCAAATCCTTGATTCATTTCACCCGTCATGTAGCGGGCTATACCACGATAAATAAAAAGGCCACACAAGGTAACAATAAATGGTTGTAGCTTTAATTTGGTAATAAGTAGCCCGTGGACTAATCCAATTGTCATAGCCAATGTAAGAACAATTGCAAAGCCAGTAAAAATCGGCAGACCTTTTCCTACCAAAAGAAGTGGAAATAAAGCACCCGTTAAGCCAATCAGAGAGCCAATTGATAAATCAATGCCACCTGTTATAATTACAAAACAAACACCAACGGCAAGAATTCCAAATAAACCCGTCCATTTGGCCATATTAAAGATGTTTCCGCCGTCAAAAAAATACGATTTTTTGCTGAAGAAATTAGATTCTAGTAATCCAGTCAGTAAAAAAATTGCAATTAAAAGAGTAAATATACCGATCGTCTTTCGCATAACCCAACCTTCAGTTAGTCATTGAAATTAGAACGTCAATTATTAGTTTTTAGTGCCTGATAATCCGCCTCAATCCACTTCTGCCATTGCGATTCGTCTGCTAGTAAAAAACCAGAATTGCAGCGACTTTGCATCTGCGGGTCATCTCCTAAAAGACGCATGTGCCGATAATTGTTGCATTCCTGAGCGGCTGCTAGTAGTTGTTGCGTTAGGGGACCATTATGATTATCCGTATGCTTGAGCCAACACGAGTTATAATATATACTGAAAAAGTAACGTAATTGACCAGAAGTATTTGGTGAGCCTGAGTGAATCAGTCCATTGTGGGTAACTATCACATCGCCCGCCTTCATATGTATTAGAGTTTCATCAGGGTGTGGTCGGCGACGACTTTCACCTTCCTCAATCGTAATAGGTTTACGATGAGAGCCGATGATCACCCGTAGTGGACCAAAATCGTCTGTTAAATCCTGTAAGTAACTAATCGCATTAGAAGCCAGCGGTGTTGTATAGACTCCTTCCTGTGGCAAATGAGCCCATCGATCACGATGCCAGCCAGACACAACCCCATTGGCATTATCCTCAGTAATTGAAGGAAACGCAGCTAAAGTCAAGTTATCTAGCTGAACAAAAGGACCCATCACTTGTTGTAAAAAATCAAGCAAGATGGGGTGGCTAACTGCCGGCCACATCAGCTTAGGAGCATACTCTAGCATATTTCCAAACCATGTTCGTTGATCATAGTCTGACATTAGTTCAGTATGTTTTTTGCGCCATTCTTGCATCTGGTTCTCAGAAAACAAACCAGGAAAGACCGTAAACCCATTTTCTCTATATTCTACTAGATGGTCAGTTATCTTTTTCATCTTAGTACTCTTTATGGTTATGAGAAAGAATTACCATTTTGACAGCCATTTTTCAAACGAAGTAATAGGCTGAGTCTGACTAGATATCACCCATTTAAATTCTGGGTCGTTCCAATATACACTACCACCATCATCGCCATCCCGTAAATAACGAATGTCAATAGCCCAACGGATAGTCTTGTTATTCGTGTGAGCTGTTGACCGATGTAAGGTTAAGTTATGGAAGAGTAGTGCGTCCCCGATTTCCATCGGACAAGTTACAACTTTACTCTTGTCAACAAATTGATCCATTACTTCTAGAAACTGGCCTTCTCTTGCTTCAGTATGATGTGTTAGTAAGCCTAGGCGATGCGAGCCAATTACTATCTGCAGACAACCATTAGTCGAATCGACAGGTACCAGAGGTATCCAAACAGTGGGGATTAGAGCCTGTTCGCTATCGGAACCAAAGTAACCACTGTCCTGATGCCATGGTACCACTGTCAGTTGCTGACCTGGCAACTTAGGGCGTGCGTTAAAAACTGGATGGCCTATAACATCGGCACCCGTAATTTGATTAATAGCAGACACTAGAGCTGGGGTTCGATACAAATCGTAAATCGGTTGGCCTAGTACTTGCTGACGCCAAGAGCGGCCGAAGCGATTGGCATAATTTCCGGCTACAGTATGTAGCCGTTCTTCAAAAGGTAAATCTGAACCATCTTGTTGAATGAGTCCTTCTACTTGTAATTCACTTATGATGCTATCGACCATATGAGCAAATTGCTGTTTGACTGCCTCGATCAGTACGTTTGGAATAGCATGTTTTAGTAAAAGATAACCATCTGTCTGCCACTGCATAATTTGTTGATCGCACAAGAACATATCTTTCTTCAAAATTTAGTTTTACCTCCATATTGCATATTGTTGGCGAAACTTCATCCATTTCTCAAGATTAAATTCAAAATTGGAAAACGATCAAAAAAATACCAGCTCAACCGTTACTCATAGGTAAGGTCGGCTGGTATTTGCTAATCCAAATGATATGTAAGTTTTATTATTGGACTTTGAGTCTTCCCCAAGTGGCAGCTAATTTAGCTGTTGGTTGAACTGCCATGAATTTCTCCTCACCAGCTTCCATGCTAAACTGAATTTCTTCTGCGGACAAAGCCCTATTCCACATCCGAACTTCGTCCACGATGCCGGGCCATTTTTCACCATTCCAAGTTCCAATTTGAACTACATCAGGTGAGCCTGCAGGCGCAACTGGGTTACCAGATTTTTCCTCATAAGTGACTTTCCCGTCTACATAAATCTTAACCATACCTTTATCATCGTCAGTATGAGTATAAGCTAAGTAGTACCATGTACCGGTTTTGAGTTTAGTCTTGTTATCATTGATATCTTTAAATCCGCCGCCTTTGTCATTAGTCCAAACTTTTATTCCATTACCAGGATTCATTCCGTAACCAAAACCAATGTTACGGCCACCTCCCGACCGAGTACCGAAAACAATGGCGTGAGCACTGGGCAACTGATCTAATTGAACCCAAGCTGCTTGAGTGATTGCACCTTCAATGTGGAAGGCTTTGTTATCATCCACAACTACCTTTTCTTGAGCCGCCTTAAATTGTAAAGCTTTGCCAAATTTCCCATCAACCCACTTTCCACCTTTCAATTCACCTTCGGCTTTTGTCTCCGACAAGTCTTTTACTTTTTTTCCAGTCCCTTCATCCAGCGGCATATACAGTACTAGGCCATCTGTAATTTCAGCCGTTTGTCCCAAGAAGGCCACGGATAGAATTAGGGTTAAAACAATTAATATTTTCTTCATACAGGTTTGTACTCCTAATCACACATCATAAATTTCGAAAATGACCACAAGTCTATCACCGATCTTTAATCTTGTCTACAAATTATAATCAGATCGAGAAGAAAGACCATGATATGTTTTTTCTTCTCGATCAAATTTATTTTGGTGTTAAATACCAAGAAATTATGTCCTATTTTTCCTTAGGTAATTCCCAAATTTTGAAACAGGTGGAGTCCATCTTTCCCCGGTGCAACTATATCTATCAAACCGTTATTATTAATATCCACAGCATGAAAATAGATGCCACAACCTGAGCCAGTTCCAGCTGGACCATAGTCGATTACTTGTTTTGAAAAAGATTTGCCATTCCACTTGAAATAGTAGATGCCAAGGTCATCATTGGCCCCCGGATCATTACCACAATGCGCCCTATATCTTTTACCAGTTACCAATTCACATTCACCATCACCGTCAATGTCGATCCATTGGATGTCATGGTATTGGGAATTATAGGGGTCAATGGGATGCTTCACCCATGTTCGTTTACCAGTCGAACTAATCTGTTGCTCCCACCAGTCTAAGCCATAAGGGTGAGCTTGACCAACGATGAGATCGTTGAGACCATCTCCATTCACGTCTACTACCAAAATCGGTACACTGGCCGAACCAAGATCGAAATCAGCGTGAAACTTCCAGTCTCCACCGTAGGTGTCTTCGGGAGATTCTAACCAGCCATGATTGAGTATAAAATCGCCACGACCGTTACCAGTAACATCACCGAAGCCGAGACCATGTCCTTGGCCGGAATCATAAATTTGGTGTCTCACAAATTCGCCTTGTCCTTGACCATTTGTGTCTACGATCAGTTTATAGACAATCAGAGGTGTTGATGGGGTGTTCGGTACAATTTCAAGCAGACCATCGCCATCAACATCCCAAGCCCTAGTGGTTTCAACATTACCACAATCAGCAATAATATGTTGGACCCATTCTTGATTTAGGTCTCTTGGGTTTTCCACCCAACGTATATGGCAACCAAACCAACCACCTGTAATAAAGTCGGTACGCCCGTTGCCATTAACATCCAGAGGGATTGTGGAAAAATCATCGTAATATTCACCATCCGGCATAACATCACATATCTTATAACGCTCTTTAAAATTGGGACCTTTGTACCACCAACCTCCAGATACAATATCTAAAACTCCATCACCATCAACGTCGAAAGCTGCAGCTGTTTCGTAGGTTTCTTCTGAAATAAGCGTTTTTTTGAACTTAACCGGCATCGTTACCTCCCGTTGACCTGAAAAGTTAGTCTCTCTTCATAATTTGATCTTATCCCGTTGTAATCGAGGCCATTCTGTAGCACTTATATATCACTCCACGACCATGCGACTCGAAAACAGGAGAATACTAGTTGGCGTTATCTTTTCTACGAATGAGTCTTTAGCTCCTTAAGAAAAAATACTAAATACTTGTTATGGGAGTGAATCAACGACGTACCCGTTAGCAAAATCCCAATCATATATCGTAGCAGAATAGTCAATTAAATATTGCTCCATCAAGCGACGCGAATCAGCATCTTTAGCAAGAAGTATCAAGAACCCGCCTCCACCTGCACCAGCAATATTCCAAGCGAGACAATAATCACGGTTAATCAGTCTATTGATTTGTGGATTCGTAGTTTGTGGGTTCAATACTTTTTTACCTTCAAAATAATTGACTAATAATTGACTGAATTTATCTACATCTCCTTTTTGAATTTCCATAGCCATTTGGTAAGCATTAGTACGTAGATTGTTCAGGGTTTCGACTAGATCTACTCGGCGGGAAAGCCAATCAGCAACCACCAACTCTAAAATGTTTTTGGCAATTCTTTGTTCACCCGTGTATGCAAGAATCATTCGTTCCTGCAATATTTGGGCAAATGAACCTGTAAGTGCCAACTGCTGAACTGAAAAATGTTGAGGTATTCCGGCTTCGGTGGTTGTCAATTTTGCACCACCTACAATTCCACCTACTTGATCTTGCCAGCCTCCACCAGAACCTAGCACTTGTTCGACATACAGAACTTGATTAAATAACTCCTCTTGGCTCCATTCACGTTCCATTAGTCCCCAAGTTGCTATAACGCAGCCTGCGGCTAAAATACTACTAGTACCGAGGCCAGATCCCATTGGCACATTACAGCTAGTTGTAATCTCCAGGCCCATTGTTTTTGAAATATTCAAGACTGACAAAATATCCCCAGCTAACAGAACCGCGTGTGGCAGAGCTAGCGCATTACCAATTTTTGGCCTGTTATAAAGTTCATCAAAATCAGTAATCTCTAGTAGTTGATCTTGGTCTATTGAATGAAACCTTACTATTCGTTGATTTAGCCATCTAGCTTGTACTTGAATCGGATAATCCCCATTCAGCAAAATTGCCATGTTGACAACGGCACCACCCCGCTCCAAACTATAGGGCGGAGTGTCAGTCCAACCTCCTGCTAAGTCAATTCGAACTGGTAGCTTGACAGTTATAGTTTTGGAATTGGAAAATTGATTTTTCTTGAATGAGGAGTTCTTTTGATCCAGTACCATACTTTCTGATACCGATTGTGCAATTTTTTGGAAGGCCAATTCTAAATGCTGTTTTTTAAGCCTGTCATCCTCCATCTTATCAGACAAGTCTGAAATTACCTTGTGCAAACGTGCTTGATAAAGTGGGTTCTCAATTTCGGTTAATTGTTTACTTAAGCTACCGATAAGAATATGACTGCCTTCCGGTGTTAGTATCTGATTGAGTTCAGAACGAAAATCACTATCTGTTCCAATTCTGTCGACAATATTGGATGCTAAGACTTCGGCCTCAATCTTCTGCTCATTTTTGAAAATTTTATGTCTATCAGCCAGTTTCATGACTTCCCCAATCGACAATCGTTTACTTTTTAGCCAGTTATCATCTGGGTCCAAATACCAATTTGGAAAAGCTGTGTCTGGAGATAAACCAAAGTCATTATCTTGGATTCCCCTGTGAATCGGGAATAGTCGAGCGTTCCATAGAGAGCGTTCCTCTTCATATGGCCAAATACTGATAGCTGAATGAGAATTTGTCCTAAGCCATTGGTAAATTGGTTGTCCAAATAAGGTAGCTTTATCATCAACTTTTTTTGGGTTATCGTCAACATTGTATGAAATTTCTACCCAACTGTCAGTGGGTTCAATTAAAGGAACAGCAAATTTAACTGTCTGCTCAGAATTATCGATAAAATCAAAGTATTCACGAGTTGTCCCTGAGTGGAAAAAATGTAATTGTTCTGGTATCCACGCTCGAAAATCGGTGAACTGGTCTGCTATAAACTGGGGTAGTAGCTGACTATATAAATCCACAAAAGTACCCGGATTATACTCCATGGTCCAATCTTGTAATTGGTCAATAGATCGACCTTGAAAAATCAGAACACCCGTGTCAATGATTACCTGTTGGTCATTGTTGCAAAATTGCTTTAGTAAATCGGTTGAGGCTTTCTGCCACACAGACTTCACCTGATGTAAAATTTGGGACTTCGAAAACTCGGGCTTCGCAGTTTGATAGACTCCGTGTCGCGTACCCAGATCAAGGTCCGCCCAATGGCCAATACCTAATATGTCAAAATCTTGAGATGGAAGCTTAGGCTGACCAGAAAATCGAAGGGGAGTATCACCACAAGCAACTACGATACCAGATTCTAACTGCTGACCAATCTGGCTTAGTACTTGATAAATAGATTCGAATACTGAAAAATCTGGGGCAGGCAGTGAAGCAAATATCTTTCCTTGTAAGCTTTGGTGCGGGATCCGTTGACTATCACCACCGGAATGAAGCATCAAGGTTTTCTGATCGAAGCCAATGCCCTGTGGGAAGCAAGTGGCCAAAGCATTAAAAGTGGCGCCTCCACTACCAATTCTCTGTCCATCTGGATCAGGAATAACCCAAGTGCGAACCTCTGGGTCTAGAACTTTAGCTCGGCGAAGCCGTTTCAGTTGGCTCTCGAAGACCTCTGCCTGAGCGGAGTTTGTAGCGGTGAGAATTAGATTTTCCCACATCGGTTGGACCACTAGTTTAGTTTATTAAGACCAATTTTACCGTTTGCTAGTCGTTCCCGTAGTTTTCAAGTACTGGTAAAGATCACTATCCGTGGAAAGATATAGTTTAGAGTTATTGCCAATGGTAGCTGCATATGTTTCCAATGTCTGCAAAAAAGCATAGAATTCTGGGTCTTGGTTATGTGCCGAAGCGTAGATTTCGATAGCTTCGGCATCTGCTTGTCCTTTAATTTGCTCGGCTTTTTTATAAGCTTCTGACTGAATTTGTTCTAGGTCCTTTTGCATTTGACCTTGAATATTAGCCGCTTCACCTTCGCCTTCAGACTGGTATTTAGCCGCAATCTGTTTCCGTTCCGAAATCATGCGAGAAAAAACCTTCTGCTGAACTTCATCAACATAGTTAATTCTCTTGATCCTCACGTCTATCAACTGAATACCAAATTCTTTTGATAACTTCTGATTTGCCTTCTCTAGTACCATTTGTGTGACCTGTTCTCGTCCCACTTCAATTTCTTCGGTTGGAATAGGAGCATCTTGATCCTCCTCCGCCAACCTTGACATATCTAAACTCAATATCCGATTGGAGTTTCGAACAACTTCTATTAGTAACTGCCCTGTAATTAGGTCACGTGTGGCGGAATCAATAATGTCATCCAAACGAGATTGTGCAATATCCTCATTGCGTTGAGAACGATAGAAAGCTAATGCATCTACGATTTGCCACCGAGCTGTGGTATCAACCCAAATGAAACGTTTATCTTTGGTAGTAATCTGGTTAGGCAACCCATTCCACTCCAGAATTCTCTTACTGAAGGAAACAATATTTTGTATAAATGGCTTTTTAAAATGCAACCCTGCCTGAGTTTTTTGATCAACGGCTCGACCAAATTCGGTAATGATTACTTGCTCGCCCTCCTTGACCACGTAAAAAGTGCTGGTTACAGTTGGAATAATGAACAAAAGTATGATAGCAAAAGCGACTAGCAGCTTATCCATAATAGCTATTTCCCTTTTGGTCCCAATTGCAAAATTGGTAGTGGTGCGCCAGGCTTACCATCGATGATATATATCTCCTCTACAGTTGGTAGAACTTGGCTCATTGTTTCTAGATACAAACGCCGACGAGTAACTGATTTAGCGCTTTGATAAGCACCAAGGATGGCTGTAAAACGGTCTGCGTCTCCACGAGCTTCGTTGACTCGTTTTAATGCATAACCTTCAGCCTCAGTGATCACCTTACGAGCCAACCCTGTAGCTTTTGGAACGGACGTATTGTAGTCTTCACGTGCCTCGTTTATAAGCTGTTCTCTTTGCTGTTTTGATTCATTGACCGAGTTGAAAGCAGGCTTGACAGCTTCAGGTGGATTCACATCTTGTAACGTTACACTCTCTACTCGGAGACCTGTTTGATAAACTTCTAATAAGTCTTGTAGTTTTGTTTCGACTTCCAGTGTAATTTCACTCCGACCAACGGTTAAGACTTCGGTCACTGTTCGGTCCCCAACTACTAACCGCATTACCGACTCAGCTAAATCCCGTAGGGCTTGCTCAGGGTTACGAATCGAAAAAAGATAGAATTCTGGGTTAGAAATCTTGTACTGAACCACCCACTCCACGTCAGCAATATTTAGGTCTCCAGTCAGCATTAAAGATTCACCAGGATAATCCCGAGTGTCGTACTGAGTAGTAACCGAAGCTTGAAGTGTACGAAATCCGAATTCTTCCTTGAATATCCGTTTCACGGGCACTGGATACTGACGATCGATACCAAAAGGAAGCTTGAAATGTAGTCCTGATTCCTTCTGTTCAATAGACTGCCCAAACCGCAAAACGACTGCTCGAGAGTCTTCAGGAACCGTATAAATAGATGTAGCCAGACCATAAACGGCTAACCCGAATAGAACAACCCAAATCAGGTGTTTCCCTGAAAATCGATTGAAGTCTGGTTGAAGCGAATCCAAAATTTCAGCCGGGTTAAATTCATTCATGAAACTAGCCTAAGTACAGTGATGGTAAACTAAAGATGTATAGGCTACAATAGACAAGAGGCAATGTCAAATAAAACCGATAATCAATATTTAGTGAGGGCTGGTTTGTAAATTTGTTTTTACTTCTCTGGCATTACACTAATCGACCATTAGCTAAATAGTATATTGAAAAATAGACGTATCCGCAGTATGATTTGCTATGATGCCTTCTACAACAAAAACTGTTTTGATTTTACGACATGCTAAATCGAGTTGGGACATCCCATCAATTTCAGACAAAGATCGGCCTTTGAACGTACGTGGGCAAAGAGATGCCCCAAGAGTAGGGCAACTGCTGAGAAAACAGCAACTAGTTCCTGACTTAATTTTAACCTCTTCAGCTAAGAGAGCTCGACAAACAGCTAATTTAGTAGCGGCATCGAGCCAGTACGTTCATGGGATTACTGAAGTTGACCGATTTTATTTAGCACAGCCATGGGTATATATGTCTTACTTATCTGATTTGCCCAATCATCACGCTAGGGTGATGGTGATTGGACATAACCCTGGTCTAGAACTACTGATAGATGAACTTACCGGTAATCATGAAACTATGCCAACCGCTGCATTAGCTGAGGTATACCTACCTATAGACAACTGGACCGAGATTCTGTGCTTGAACAATAAAAATCGAGGGCAGTTGATTCGACTATGGCGGCCCAAAGAGACGTTTGTACAATAAAGATAGGTTGTCTTACGGGTAAAAGCCAAAAATAAAAAGGAAAGTGATGGTTGATAATAGTCGAGAAGAACACCGAATGATGATATTTTCTAACGACAGTGAAACGGTCCAATCTCATTTGATCAAAGGAACTAGTAAACAAGGGATCTTGAGACAGAAAATCCATGACGAATCATATACTGTTACCCTATATGCTCTACTGAAAAACTATGGTTTAATACCTGTCATGCGAATTAAACCACGTATTCGTTTCACTCGAAGTAATTACGATAATCTTTCATCGAGTGCTCCGCTTTGTTATCAGGCTGATGATCTTGTTCAGTTTGCCGAGCTAAAAAGGGGTGACGATGTAATTGAAAGTGGGAATTACGACTTACTGGAAGATTTTTTTGGAGATGCAACAACGATCTCGAACCTATCAGCGGACCCCGCACAGCATCTAACGGCACAAAGAGACTTGTTTTTGAAACAACCCCCCTTCAAAAGTAAAACAAAAGTCTTTGGTACAAATATGAGCCAGAGTGGAATTCCCATTGGTCATTTTCTCGATGGACTCAACAACCCAAAAAAAACCGAAGCTATCTTTAGCCAATATCCGAGTGGTAACGAGTTTGCACGAGATCTATTGGAAGCGATAGAACCATTTGGTGAAGTGGAATTCCAGTTCGGTCTTTATTCTCGTTATGAGCGTCGAGACTGTGTTTTGACCGATTCAGAAACGGATGGCTACCGGACTACCTTTGATCCTTTTACTACTCTTGGTTATATTCGTTCTGAGGAACAAATACAACAACTACAGATTCTCACACACGAGCGTGGCAGCCGGTGGGAACATAAAATCTTAATCGATCAACTGCCACCACCAGTGTTCAAATCAATTTCAGGACAAATAAAATCACTCCGCCGAAAGTACCTGATTAGTCGACTAATTTCCAAAAGTCAGACCGGGTTGACCTATCTTGCTAAAGCAAAAGAATCGGAATTAGGAGTCGTAAGAGATTTACTGGTTGGATATCAGTTAATTTTGGAGGTCTCAACACCTCAGAGCCGAATGTCTAGTATTAATTGTCGCAAAGAATTAAGAGCTATGTTTTCTAGCAGCTCACTCTACCAGCTCCATCCATTTGACACTGAAATTTCTGAGTGCCATCTGAATCTAGCCAAAGGCATTAAGAATGGAGTGGTTTACAGTTTGGATAGTGTCTATTTGACACAAAGCTTAGCTCCTCACCGAACAACAGAAGATGATGTTACTGTGGTCCGAAATCCCATCGGCCAAGAGTCCCTTGTTAGATCCGCTCAAGAATTAAGAGAGCGTATACCTACAAATGGTTTTGAAGAATGCTGGAATGAATCCATAGGTAGAGCGGGTTATACGATTGTTAATCAAAAAACAGGCCGCTGCTATAGTGTTAGTTATGAAACTAAAAAACAAGGAAAAATTTTGAATGGAAAAGAATCGATTCAACAAGCAGAACATTACTTATCGATTCGCTACCTAGGATTAGATCATCCAGATCGTATGTGGATCAACAATCATCAGTATAATAATACATCTGTACCTGTTTCTGTTCTTGATACAACTGCTAAAAAAGAGTGCCAAATCATCGAAGAAATGAAGAATATGGTTATTGCTCTCAGGGCTAAGCGATTGATCTAATAGAAAAAGTCTTAGTTGACTCTAGTATCCGTCTCAGCCTTGACTTTATTCGAATAGCTAATGTACCATTCGGCGCGTAATTAGTAGGAAATATCGTGCGTATCATTATCGTTGGGGGCGGGGTAATTGGCCTAGGAATTGGTTGGAAATTATCACGTCTAGGTTGCCAAGTTGCACTTTACGAACGTAATCAGGTTGGTCGTGGCGCAAGTTGGGCTGCAGCAGGAATGTTATCCCCACTCGCAGAAGCGCATACGCAAGAAGCGGAATTACTAAAGCTCGGCCTAGAAAGTTCTAATCGTTACCCTGAGTGGGTCCGTGAACTGCAAGAAGAAAGTCAAATCGACATTGACTACCGCAAAAAAGGAACATTAATGGTAGCTCTGGACCGAGATGGCCGAGCCGATCTTCAACACCACTTTGAAATGCAAAAAAGCTTCGACTTGCCAGTGGATTGGTTAACTGGCAATCAGGCTCGTGCGTTGGAGCCAGCTCTTTCTCCACGGGTAGTGGCTGCCATCCATTGCCCCTCCGATTTACAGGTTAATGGTCGTCTGATGACTGCTGCGCTGACTGTTGCTTTTCAGAAAGCTGGCGGTAAGCTATTTGAGCAGACAGCTGTAACAAAAATTAATATAAAAGATCAGCAGGTAACCGGTATCCATATCGATTCAGAATTTGTTCCAGCTGATTTGGTGATCGTAGCCGCAGGAGCTTGGCTGAGTCAAGTTGAAGGCCTACCAAAATCATACCAATACCTAATTCGACCTGTTAAGGGCCAAATACTGGGATTACAAATGGAAGCAGAACCAATCATATCTCATGTGATTTACGCCCCAGACGCTTATCTAGTACCACGTAGTAATGGTTCCTTGGTAGTAGGCGCTACTGTTGAAGAACAAGGGTTTGATACTCATCTGACAGCTGGTGGTATGTTCGAACTATTGCGTGGGGCATGGGAAGCACTTCCAGGTATTTACGAATTTCCCATAGTTGATACCTTCGTAAGTTTACGACCCGCGAGCCGAGATAATGCCCCAATTCTTGGGTTAACTTCTGTGGATGGGTTAATTTTGGCCGCTGGTCATTTTCGAAAAGGTATTTTGCTTACACCGGTTACCTGTGACGAAATTTCGCAACTTGTCTTAACTGGTATAGTGTCAGAAGTGATAAAACCGTTTAACATTTCCAGATTTGAAACTCTTAACCTGAGTAAAACAGACAAGAGGTCTTATTAAATCCAGATTTATGCAATTATACATTAATGGCGAAACAAAAAATTTTCCTGAAGATGTACTGAATCTTTATCAGCTTTTACAACTCTTAGATTTAGAACCTGAACAGGCTGGTATTGCTGTAGCTCTTGATCATCGGGTTGTACATCGCCAACTTTGGCCAAAAACCGAAGTTTTTTCAGGGTGTCAGGTGGAAATCGTTCGGGCGGTGCAAGGTGGATAAGGGACTACAGATAGGAGATCTAACTGTTTCTTCTCGTTTATTGATCGGCTCTTCTGGTTACCCTAATTTTGAAGTTATGCTCAGAGCTATTGCTGCTAGTGAAACAGAAATAGTAACCGTTTCTGTTCGACGAGTAAGATTTGATAATCAAGATCAAGGAGATCTGTTTCAGTTATTGAGACAAAAAAAAATAATTATACTTCCCAATACCGCTGGTTGTTTCACGGCGAAAGATGCGATACTAACGGCTCAACTCGCGGCAGATGCTCTTGAGACTCAATTGGTAAAACTAGAAGTAATTGGAGATGACAGGACTCTATTCCCTGATGTTGAACAACTTCTTTTAGCCGCTGAAGTATTAATCAAGGATGGATTTACAGTTTTGCCCTACTGCAATGACGACCCAATAACCTGTAAAAAATTAGAGGATTTAGGGTGTCCTGTAGTTATGCCGCTGGGAGCACCTATTGGTTCCGGAGCTGGCATTCGTAACCCTTATAATATTCAAATTATTCGAGATATCATTTCAGTTCCAGTGATTGTCGATGCGGGGGTTGGAACAGCGTCGGATGCAACTATTGCAATGGAGCTAGGTTGTGACGGAATTTTGCTCAATACCGCAATAGCAAAAGCGCGCCAGCCGGTCTTGATGGCGTCTGCTATGCGAAAAGCTATTGAAGCTGGACGAGAAGCATTTTTAGCTGGTCGAATTCCACAGAAATTATATGCTACGGCTTCAAGCCCTAGTGGTGGTTTAATCAATACACCAAGCGGAAATCATATTGATGGCATTTAAAGAAACCGATTTAGTGAATAAAGCGAAGATTTTAATTGAATCGCTACCCTATATACAGCAGTTTTCAGGAAAAACGGTAGTGATTAAATATGGTGGAGCTGCTATGACCAATGATTCATTGAAACATTCAGTAATGAAAGATATTGTTTTAATGAAATATATTGGGATTCAGCCGGTTGTCGTACATGGTGGTGGCCCTAAAATAAGTCAGATGATGAAACGGATGGGTAAGGAGTCTAAATTCGTACAAGGCCTGAGGGTAACAGATCATGAGACTGTAGAAATTGCCGAAATGGTATTGGCCGGTTCAATCAATAAAGAAATTGTTCAACTGATCAATCAACATGGTGGACATGCGGTTGGATTATGTGGCAAGGATGCTTGCCTAGTCCAGGCAAAGAAATATTCACCAACTCTTGTGTCCGAAGAAGGAATAGCTGAGCAGATCGATATTGGTTATGTAGGCGAGGTCGTTCGGGTGAACCCAGATCTGTTACACACTTTGAAATCTGCGGATTATATTCCGGTCATTGCACCCAATGGTATTGGAGATGATGGAAGTGCCTATAATATTAATGCGGATACTGTAGCTGGTGAAGTCGCAGCTGCTCTAGTGGCTGAAAAGTTGATCTTGCTAACTGATACGAGGGGGCTTTTATCTGATCCTACCGACGAGTCAACGTTGTTTTCAACACTTGATACTGACCAAATTGATGCATATATTCAAAAGGGAATTATTGGTTCAGGTATGCTACCTAAAGTATTAGCTTGCACAACAGCCCTCTCAGCTGGGGTTCGCAAAACACACATTATTGATGGGCGTATGAAACACGCCTTGTTGTTGGAGATGTTTACTTCGCAAGGAATCGGTACAGAAATCCTCAAGGCTACTGATTCGGAGGATTAAAAATGGCACTATCAGAAGCAGAAAAAGAAATTGTAAAACAGAAAGTTAAAAATCGAAGACGCGAAATGCTAGGCGCCGGTCTTGATGAACCACGATCTTCGAACTTAAACCAAACAATACAGCATGATCCAAAAGTCGTTATTGAATCCGATATTCTGATTGAGAACCAAACTATAAACAATGATTTTTTTCATCAACAATCGGAAGGAAACAACATTAGCCCTCAAGCAGATAGTAATCAAGAGTCGGTCTCAACAAGTTGGAAATATGTTCTATGTGCGATTATTCTTATTTTGACTACAACCAGTCTTGGTGTATTCATTGGTTATATGTTGGCGAGTGACTAATCTAATTCAACTATCAGTACTAGGTCTAGAACATCTACTTCATTACCGTTCTCTGCAACGACTAAGAGTGGGAATTTTGCCGACTGTTTTTCGATGAGGGAAGTCTTGTTTTTCTTTGTAGTCGATGCTCTGGCCCTCGATTTTGTTGCAAGGCTACGTGGTGGCTTCCAAGTCAATATATTTTCTTTCGTTTTTGCCCCAACAGGCAGGAATACATAAGAGAATTTAAGCGAATCCCCACCCTCGGCTTCAAATACTAATTTACTTTCTTTATTGGCAGGGACTGCATATTCAACTGGCTTTTGGCTATCAGTTCGGTTTATCCAATTACCATTGATTTTTGTAATACGTGGTGGCTTCTTTTGTTGCCAAACAAAAAATCGTACGTCCACGACTAGCTGATTTGCCTGAAAGCGAATAGTCTGCGAACCTATTTGATCAGAACTAGCTTTCCAGTTTAACTCCTGTTTTTGGTATACAAAACCAGATATTTTTTCACTTCTATCACTCAACAATTGGCAATTGACCATTTTTAAATCATTTTTGGGGAAGACTGTTTGGGCTGAAATTTTGACCGTTTGCCCAACTTCAATCAAGTAGGGTTGTTTTTGCAGATGAGTAATATGCACGACAAAATCAGGCGTAGTTGGGGAGGCGAGTAATAATTCAGGCGGCTGGGCATTATTTTCTGGCGTTTTGGGCTGTTCTAATATTTCGGATTGGATTGGTAGAGGTTGGGGTAGAAATCTTTCTGTCGTTTGGAATTCCGAACGAGTATTATTAGCTTGTGATTTTTCTATTATGTCCGTTGGGTTTGAATGAGTAAAACCACCAATATCAGTCTTGTCAGTTGCATTGCTGATCATAGGTGAATCATCATATAGTCTATAATCTTTTTTTTCGACTGAAACAAACTTGGGATTGTATTGTATATCTTCACTTGGGGGTTTTAGGTTCGAATAGTGTTTTCGATTAGCCCAAAGATTATTACGATCGAAGGTAGCAGTAACCACAGACTTAGTAATAACACCAGTCTGATGATAAGCAATGATATTGTTTTTAACATCCAACTTTTTGGCGTTTTGCAGGTCCAACCCAACTTGCTGGGAAGCAATGGTGTTATGATGTATCAGAATACTAGGCGAATTACGTACAATAATCCCGTTTTTTTTGTTATCGCTTATTAAGTTACCAATAAGTTGACCAGCAGTCTCTTCTATCTTGACACCGTTTCCTATGTTGTCTTGTAGCCAGTTTTGATGTACGATAGTCTGACGAGTCATGTGAACGACAATTCCATCTTGCTGATTTGATTGAATAGTGTTTCGCCTGAGAGTTACAATGGATATTGGTTCGTTTTCTTCCGATTTTCCATCAGAGATATAGATTCCACTCCACTTGTTTTGATGTATTTCACACTGTTCCACAACTGTATCCCGACATTTAGTAATTTTTAGTCCATAGTGCCCATTTCGACTGATTTTAGATTTCAACAAGCGCACAGTCGAATTAGCTATGTTAATACCTATGCGTCGATTATCCGTGATTTGGCATCGACGAATGGTTACGTTTGAGCCTGCTGTAATATAAATCCCAGAATAGAATCCGCCTTTTACTGTACAATCTTCTAGGATAATATTAGAGCGGAAAAACCAAAGTGTTGATCTTTGACCTTGGCCAGTGTAAGCAATAGTCAATCCTTGAATGTTGGCCCGTTTGACATCACTCGCAGATAAAACTAAACCCTCTCGATCAAACTCCAAACGAGTTTTTTCACTTCCAGAACCAGCTAATGTTAGATTTTTCCTAAATGTGATAGACTCTTTATAGATTCCGGGCTTGATCTTAATGGTATCTCCATTGCTGGCAGTATCAATTGCCTTTTGGATACTATTGAACACAGTCTGTCCACCCGGGGCTACTGACTGTCCGATACTTGAATCCACTGTTATTATTTTGGCTTCACCAATTATTGTCTGGCTGAATAAGAACCCCCAAACAGCACAAAGCCATATTGAATACTTGAATTGATTGCAAAAGGTTAAAGAGTTAGAAAAAAGTTTTGACATCTAAACCTACAGAACATTATCTTTTTTAAACATACAAGCGTAAAAATGAGGAATTGATTAGCTGAGGACAAAACGGGGCCTTTGACTTTGGCATCATACTATGCCGTTCAGTAGCAAAGCCTCCAGAGGTTAGACGATGCAGAATATCAGGTCGAAGGAATAAACCTGCCTAGGACTTAGTGTAGAGAGGAAAGTAGGTCGCGTCGTAAAATCACAGATCAGCGAATCCATACCCCTTCCTAGAAACAAACCAATTATTAGATACTAGTTACCAAATTCTTTGTCTTGATCTTAGATTTCGATTTTGTATCTTGCTTGCTGCTGGACTATAGTAAATTTAACCCCGTACTTTTCATCGTTGCTTCCAGTACCTGGCAATCGTCTTTGGACATTGGAGCAAGTGGTAACCTCATATACCCATTCAATTTCCCCATCATTTGTAATGCTGTCTTGACTGGAATTGGGTTTGTATCTATGAATAGATCCAGCGATAATTTCATTGTCTGATGATGGATCTCTTGTGCCCTTTTTAGATCTCCAGCTTGAAATGCATTACACATATCTGCAACGGGTTTCGGTGCTACATTTGCGAGTACTGATATGACCCCCTTGCCACCAACTGATAGTATAGGTAATGTATTCACATCATCTCCTGATAGAACTGAAAAGTGATCATCACAAGCGTTGACAGCTTCACTTGCACGGCTAAGTTGCCCAGTTGCCTCCTTAAGGCCAACAATATTCTCGTGTCTTGCTAATTTAGCTAAGGTTTCCGTTTGTAAATCCGTACCCGTTCGACTAGGTACATTGTAAATAATAATTGGGATGTCAACTTGATCGGCAATGTGCATAAAATGGGCATAGAGGCCGTTTTGAGTTGGTTTGTTATAATATGGAGTGATGACCAGTGCACCATCTGCTCCAACGGATTTAGCGTGTTTTACCAAACGCAAAGCTTCTGCTGTCGAGTTAGATCCAGCACCAGCGATTACTTGAACCCGATTGTCAACAGCTGTAACTGTCAATTCGACTACACGGTCGTGTTCATCATGTGTAAGGGTTGGCGATTCACCAGTTGTCCCACAAGGAACAACACCATGTGTACCATTTTGAATTTGGAACTCGACTAATTCTTGTAACTTTCCTTCATCTAGTGAACCATCAGTATTGAATGGCGTTACAATAGCAACAAAAGAACCTTCAAACATCAAAATCTCCTTGTGTGAAGTAAGCTCTAATAATCCCAGGCAGAAGAAGTTAGTTGTCCGCGACATACTAGCCTAGCATCCCCCTCTAGGCTGGTATTGGTAATTTCTATTTTCTCGCCTACAATCTTGTGGGCAAAGTGGACGGTCAGTACTATTCCACTAGCGGTTTTCACAGCCACAGGTGTTTCAACATTACCTGTCAGTACAGCAATAATAGCTCCAGCGACGGAACCAGTTCCACAAGCCAGCGTCTCACCCTCGATTCCTCTTTCATAAGTTCGAATGCCAATATCATGTCTGCCTTGAATTTTCACCCAATTAACATTGGTTCCTTTTGGCTCAAAACTTTTATGATAGCGAATTTTAGCTCCCATATGGGCTAAATCAATGGCTGCTAGTTCCGTCACCAAATTGACTACGTGTGGAACCCCCGTATTAACAAAGCTTATCGACAAACGTTCATTGTCTAGTTTCAGAGGGAAGTTTATTCGTACTTGCTGTGGGTTACCTAGTTGTACTTTTACTTGTTGTGAGCCTAAAATTTCGGCGTGGTATAGCCCCGCTACAGTTTCAAAACGGATTTCTGTGCCAGAGATACCGTTGAGATGAGCAAATTTAGCAATGCAACGAGCACCATTGCCACAGGTCTCCGCTTGACTACCGTCAGCATTGAAATATTCCATACGAAAGTCAGCTGAGATACTCTCTGACAACAATAACAAGCCATCGGCGCCAACGGATAATCGGCGGTGGCACACCCGACGGGCGAATTCAGTAGACGGTATTGGTAAGACATCTCGGCGATTATCTATGACGACGAAGTCGTTCCCAGCACCACAAAGCTTCATGAATGGTATCTGCATCGTCTCTATTTTTAAACGCTGATTGACTGAACTGAGGTAAGAATCAACTTCAGGCTGATGACGTCAGAAACTGACGCTCCTATTATAGAATTGGCACCATTTTCTGTCAAGAAAAAGTCAGAGCCACAAATTAGGTTTCGTAACTGTAACTAGGGTTTCGATTCCAGGTTAATGGTTCACAATCCCCTGAATAATCTGGCACTAAATGCTGCACCCGTTTTTGGGCCTCTGGTGGCCATCTAGACACCCAAGATTGTTTACGACTCAAATGGGCCCTTATTGATTCTGGCGATTTACTGTATTCTGGGTGATACCAAAGTGTGATAACGGTTCTTCGCTTATCCGATTCATTAGCGTAAGCACCATGTATTAGGCGAGAATCCCCAATTATTAAATCTCCAGCACTTACAGGCACGGCAACTTCTTCGGCCACCGACTGATAAATTGGGTGTTCAGGGTGAGAATAACGACTCCAGTTAGCTGTATGTGCTTCTCCGTCACTAGTATGCAGAGAGTGCCGTTTCAGATGTGATCCCTTGATTACACGTAAACATCCGTTCTGTTGATTAGTGTCGACTAAATAGTACATCAAAAACAATTGTTGTGGGATCTTGGTATAGCTGATAGGGTCGTCCCATCCCCACCAATCCTGATGCCAGAATAGTGGCGGAGAATGAGCCGGTTTGCTAATGATGTACCCTGATGACCAACGCGGGTCAGAATAACCGAGTCGTTTTAAAGCAAATAGTGCTTCAGGGTAAGTAATCAATTCAGCGAAAAATGGGTCATCGTAAACGCTGATCATACTACCCGTTGATTTTTGGGTCTCGAAGTGGTCGGTTTTTTGATGGTTAATCAAATGGTCACTAACCTGACGAGTTTTTTTCAAAATTTCGGAATCCAAAATTTGTGGGAAGCAACAGTATCCATCTTCAATTAGTTGATCTCTTTTTTCTTGGTCCATACTGATAGTTTTCTATATTTTCTAATGTGCTTCTAGCCAGTTACAACCAATACCAATTTCGACTTCAATTGGTACTGACATTGAAAGTGCTGTTTTCATTTTTTTTACAACTAGCGGTATGACTATATCCTGTTCGTCTTTGTGCAGATCAAAAAGTAACTCATCGTGAACTTGAAGAATCATCTGAGTTCTCAAGTTTCGTTTGGAGATAGATTGGTAAATACTGGACATAGCAAGTTTGATTAAATCTGCAGCAGAACCTTGAATTGGTGAATTAACAGCATTACGTTCCGCACCATTCCGCATGGTAGCATTCTGAGACTGAATATCAGGAAGGTAACGCCTTCGGCCAGTCATTGTCCTGACATAACCATATTGACGAGCGAATTCGACCGTTTCTTCAATATAAACTGGTACACCCGGAAATTGTTTGAAGTACTGATCAATTATCTCAACGGCCTCTCCTCGCGGAATCGCCAATCGTTGCGACAATCCAAAAGGTGAAATGCCATACACGATTCCGTAGTTTACCATTTTAGCACGCCTTCTCATTTCACTATCAACTTGATCAAAGGGCACGTCAAAAATCTTAGCAGCTGTTTCGGTGTGAATGTCTAGGTTACTTTCGAAAGCTGAGATTAGTGCTTGATCTTGGCTGAGTTCTGCAATAATACGTAGCTCAATTTGCGAATAATCCGCCGATAAAATAGAATGATTGTGGTCTCTAGAAATAAAGGCTCGGCGAATTTCTTTGCCTCGATCAGTTCTGATTGGTATATTCTGCAGATTGGGACTATGTGATTGCATACGGCCGGTTGCCGTGAATGCTTGTTCATATGTTGTATGAATACGACCAGTAGATTGAAAAATAGAAGCTGACAGCTGATCTACATAGGTATTCTTTAATTTTCGACAAGCCCGAAAGTCGAGCATATGTTGAGCAATTAAGTGATTTGGCGCTAATCGTTCTAAGACTTTCACATCGGTTTTGTATTGGCCTGTTTTAGTTTTGCCCGGGTCAGACTCTAGCTGCAATTCCTCGAATAAGATTTTGCCTACTTGCTTTGGTGAATCAAGATTAAACCGCGTGCCGGCCAAATCATATATTTTTCGCTCCAGGTTCATAATCTCTTGAGATAATTCTAAAGAGTAATCACTTAAAGCTATGGAATCAGTCTTAATTCCGTTAAACTCTAACGCAGCTAGGACTGGTATCGTAGGGCATTCGACCTGATAAAAGACTCGCTCCAGCTGGAACTCTGTCAATAATTGAGCAAAAACAGATCGTAGTTGCCAAGTAATATCTGCATCTTCAATGGCATAGGTCATCAATTCATCAGGAGCAACTTCTCGGATACTACGTTGCTGATCTTTTTTATCTCCAATTAGAGCCTGAATCGGAATAGGAGAATACTTAAGATAGGTTTCGGCCAAAAAGTCCATTCCATGTCTCAGGTGAGGTGCAATCAGCTGGTGTGCAATCATAGTATCGAAAAATGGGCCTTTAGCTTCAATACCATACCATCGAAGAACGGTAAGATCGTATTTAAGATTTTGTCCCACCTTTTCGATCCCCGTATCCTCGAATAGTGTTTGAAATTCAGTCAAAATGGATTTGCATTCATATTGATCAATCGGAAGTGGGACAAAAAACCCTGTTTGTGCATCAAAAGAAAAGGCTAAACCAACTAATTGAGCCTCTTTTTTGTCCAAACTAGTTGTCTCACAATCAAAGCAAAAAGCTGGCTGCTGAGATAACAAACCAATTAGATTAGATCTTTCGTCGGCCGTTTCGGCTAATTGATAATTAACCTCTATATCGTTAATAGTCTGTAAAAGTTCAGCCTTGGCCGCATCTTTTTGTCGATCAAAGAGATCACCGAATACCCTTTTACCTAACTGATTGAACTCAAATTCAATGAATATGTCGTTGAGTCTTGTTATATCTGGCGATCGACGACGCATATCTTCAAAGTTAAATTCAAAAGGTACTTTACAGTCTATAGTTGCCAACTGTTTCGATAATTTAGCGACACTCGACTCATTTTCCAGATTTTCCCGTTGTTTACCTTTAAGTTGAGCGGTATTTTTTAGTAAATTTTCTAAATTATCAAATTGAGCGAGCAATTTTTGTGCTGTCTTTTCTCCAATTCCAGTTACACCAGGAATATTATCTGAAGAATCTCCCCATAAACTCAAAATATCGATCACTTGCTGAGGACGTTGAACCTTCCATTTCTCTTTAATTTGTTCAATCCCCATGATTTCTTCAGCATCACTACGGGACGACAAGCGATAAAGATAAGTAGTATCAGTGACTAATTGCGCAAAATCCTTGTCGGTTGTGACCAGATAAGTCTCAAATTTTTCTTTTTCGGCTTCTCTTGCGATGGTTCCGATAAGATCATCCGCTTCATAGCCTCCTAATCTATAAACGGGAATATTAAACGCACCTAGAATTTGGTCAACGTCCGGTATAGCAGTATCTAATTCCTCAGGTGCACTATCCCTATGTCCTTTATAGTCAGGAAAAATCAGATGACGTTGTGTCGGACCAGCAGTATCGAATACTACTGCAATATGAGTGGGCTTCTCTTTTTCTAAAATCTTGACAAGAGTACTGGTAAAACCATAAGGAATTGACACATTTCGTCCTTGATGGGTAATACGCGGATTGCGACTGAAAGCAAAATGGGAACGGAATATTAAAACCATCCCGTCCAACAGAAATAATTTCTTTGACACTTCACTCATAACTATATAATCCGACACCACATCGTAAATGTGATTGAAGTTATAAAGAAACTGATCGACCAGTACGAGCTGATTCGTAGATTGCCATATTGAGCTCAACCGAACGACGGCCTTCTTGGCCGCTGACTGCAGGCATACGACCTTCACGAATAGCACGCACGGCATCATCTACAACATTAACAGGGTGATCGGGAAGACTGATATCAGGTTCACCATCGATAAACGCCCAAACGTCAGGCCCTAATCCAACTGCCCCTTTATCACCATGGATGTTAATCATGGACACAGTTCCAGCCTCCTTCGGAAAAGTTGTCGTAGTATAGACGGTTCCAATAGCACCATTGTTGAATTCTAGAATAGCAGTGGCTAAATCTTCAGTTTCGCAATTCTCATGAGCAAATACGTCATAGTGAGCACCAATCACCCGTTTAACCCCTCCCATAAACCAAAGCATTAGGTCTACATAATGCACGCCCTGATTCATAATTGAGCCACCGCCGTCAAACTCCCATGTTCCGTGCCAACCTATATAGTAACTATCAGGGCGATACCACTTCATTCTGAGTTCACAATGAATGACTTCACCGATCAAACCGTTTTGCACAGCGTATTGAATCTTTCGATTTTTATTTCCATAACGCTCTTGAAAATCGACCAATAGTTGAACTTGATTTTGTTCACAAGCCTGAATCAAGGTATCACAATTTTTTAAATTGACATCCATGGGTTTGGTCGTAATCACATGCTTTCCTCGGTTGGCTGCTTCGACACCCAATTTCGCGTGTAACCCACTTGGCAGCATAATAAAAGCTACATCGATATCGTTTCGGTCGAACATTTCAAGTGCATCAGTATGGCTGTCGCAACTAAATTTCTCTTCGGCGACTTTACATTTGTTCTCATCGAGGTCGGCTACAGCAACCAACTTAGCCCCATCAGTATCAACAACCTGATTAGAACGGTTCATACCCATACCTAGACCAACAACACCAAAACGCACTTCCTGGCTCATAATGAATGACTCACTTATATAACATACTTATTTTAAACTCATTTGTAATGAGGTAACGAGACAACGAAATCCCCACGATTATGACAGATCAGATCTTGGTTGTCAAAGCTAGGTCGCAAGGCTAACAGGATGTAAACTCTAGTTGGATTATTATTAAATAAAACGAATCAGGTAACCAATAGACCAAACTACCCTGAGTATAATCTAAATTAATCGGATCAGTATGTCTTGCACTTCTAACTACTTACTCTGGTTTAAGACTCAGGAAAGTTGAATCCCAAATCAGTTTGCCTGTCTTTGTGCTAAATCTTATTTAGTGAAGATAAGCTTATCATTGGAATTAGGGTCAGGATAACAAGTCTCTATTTTTGTTCGTCTTATTGGAGAGATACATTCAAAATGTTCAAATTGTTTCTAAAACAAGGTTTGTCATTGGGATGATGCCGCTTTAATCGAAAACCCGACTGGTAGAAAGAACCTGATCTATCACCAAAACCAAACTAAAATAGATTACCGACCAAGTATTTAGATAGAATTGTTAAAGCTTCCTCTATCAGCTCGGATTCAGTCGGGCAAATTCTCTTACTCACACTGACTAAACTAGATGCTACGTACAAACACACCCTCTAAAAGTCGTGAGGCAAATAAGAAAATACTAAATGCCGATTAGTTCCCAATCATTACAACTTATTTTATTGGTTGTTTACAATTTGCTGTAAGACTTTAGATTTAGTCAGCTACAAAATCGCAGAGAAACCGAGTCAATAATCGAACGCCATAACCCGAAGCACTCTTAGGTAGGTAGGCAGATCCTTTTTGGTAATCACTGGCTCCTCCAATATCGATATGCGCCCAAGCATAACCATCAGCAAAATGTTTGAGGAATGCGCCACCAATAATAGCCCCAGCGGTACCGTCCCCAATATTTTTAACATCAGCAATGTCACTTTTAATACCATCATCGTAATCGTCAAAAAGTGGGAGTTGCCAGAGGCGTTCATGGGTGGCTTCACCCGCGACGATCAACTGGTCAATCAATTGTTGATTAGTCCCCATGATCCCAGCAACATGCCGACCTAATGCTGTTACCACTGCGCCAGTTAAGGTCGCCAAATCCACGACAGCTTTAGGCTCAAAAATTTTGGCATAACCAAGAACATCGGCCAAGACCAATCTACCCTCCGCATCTGTATTAAGAACTTCAATAGTTTTTCCACCGAATGACTTAACAACATCACCTGGCTTCTGTGCTGTGCCTGATGGCATATTTTCGGTTGCTGCGATTAGCCCAATCACGGTAAGATTAGGACGAATTTGAGATATAACCTGTATAGTTGCCATAACAGCAGCAGCTCCGGCCATATCTGATTTCATTGTCATCATTCCAGTACCAGACTTTAATGATAATCCTCCACTATCGAAGGTGATTCCCTTACCAACTAAAACTACAGTTTCAGTTTTAAGTGGGCTTTTAGGTTTATAAGTCAGCTGAATTAGCTTTGGTGCCTGAGGTCCACCTTGAGCGACACCTAGCAAGGCATTAAATCCTTTTTTCGCTAGTTCTACTTGATCAAAAATCTGACATTCCAGATAGTTACTGGTGGCCGCAAGATCCTGAGCCCTATTAGCGAAATCGGTTGGAGTCAACTTGTTGGCAGGATGATTAGTTAAATCCCGGGCAAAGAGTGTACCATCAGCAATAGCCTCAGCCTTTCTAACTATTTTTTCAACTGTTTCACGCCCTAATTCACTACTTACCAGCAAACATAATTCTTCAATAGAGGTTTCAGTGTCAGTATTAGTTTGATACTGATTGAATTGATATAAACCTAATTTTGCGCCTACAACTAGGGCCTGAATTTGATCGCCACTTGCTTCTGGTACAGATACTGAGCAGGCAACAGTTTTACACCCAAGCTCTTGTATTTTTCTTAAAGCACTTGCTGTTGCTTGTCTAATGGCTTCCAGGTTTAGTCGTTTTAGCTTACCTAGGCCAACCAAGCAGACACGTGGAGATGTAATTCCTTCATTGCTGTACAAAATAGTAGATTGTTTTATCTTACCAGTATGGTCTCCAAGCGTTAATAGATGACTGATTTGACCATTTGTTGATCGGTCAATTATTTTACCGATATCATCTAATTTATTACCTTCAAAGGTCGGACAGCAAATAGCATCAACTTCGATTGTTCGTAAGTCCCCAATTTGGACACTAATTTTCATTTTCACATCCTATCCACAGTGACAACTTTGCTTGTATTAGTTGAAGAATCAACTAGCCGAAAGCGTTAACTGTAAGCTTTTTAGCCCTAATTTATAATTTTCTATATTTTTCGAAATCTTCCTACTTTTTGAAAGCACAAATAAAATATCTATATTCGTAAGGCTAACCATTCATGTTACTACTATGTTCTTCTATCTGGCCAGAAAATTCATACCTATTGAATTACCATCAATATCTCTGACAACACTAGTCTTGGATCGATCTAACCCAATCCATCACTTTACTTTCAATATAAAAGCGAAAAAACAACTTATACCATGTCGTTAGCAAAACTAATACTGACAATGTTCACATCGTAGTCAGAAAAATCGACCATATTACCCCTATCATGGTCCGCAATTTCATGTGTAGCAACCGGTATTAAAATCGGTAAGTTTGTTAACTTCGCTAAATTCGTGCGGGATACAATCAGTTTTCCCGAAAAGGGGGAATTTTTAATCAACAAAAACGGTATGCATACAAATACAAATGACATCTAAGACTTCTCCATCGGATATTTTCTATTAGTCATATGATTTGCATGCATACTCATTAAAGCCATTCAGTGATCTGTCTTCGAAAATATCTGTTAATACGGTGATACCAATTCTGCCCATCAGAATATTTATTTTTCCATTCTAAAAAAAGATAAACGGGTATTTCCATATTTTTTTTGTTTGATTTGCTTTAGGTGCCCAATTTGTGTAGGAAAATTATTTTGATCATGTTCAACACAAATTATTCCCTGATCTACCAGTATATGTGACGTACTGACTTGATCAAGACACTTGAGATAAAAGTCTGAATCGTACGGTGGATCGAAATAAATCATCTGAAACTGTGTATGTGTAATATCAAAACCGTTCAGATACCTCAGGATATCAACAGGCAGCAGCTTAATTCGATGATCGTCAGCTGAAACACCACATTTTTCGAGATTGTCTTTAATCAGTCGAACTGATCGGTAGTCATTTTCTAAAAAAAAAACCTGTTCAGCACCACGGCTAAACGCCTCTAAGCCGATCGCACCACTACCAGCACATAAATCCAAAAAGGTTACTCCAACTATCTGACTCTGAACTATGCGGAAGTAAGACTCTCTCACCCGATCTGCTGTTGGGCGGACAACTGCGTGCTTCGGTCTAGCTAACCGCCTTCCCTTAAAACGCCCAGCGATAATTCTCATCGAAAATTCAAAAACTGCGTAACTATCGATATATAGACAAATATCATTACGACTACTCAGATCAAGACAAAATTGGCTTAATCAAACGTCCGTGTACATCGGTTAAACGGAAGTGGCGGCCTTGGTATTTGAACGTCAACCTTTCATGGTCAATTCCAAGTAAATGGAGCAACGTTGCATTCAGATCATGTACATGGACTGGATCTTCAGTTATATTATAACCGAAGTCATCTGTCTTTCCGTGACAATATCCAGGTTTGATTCCAGCACCAGCCATCCAAACAGTGAAGCAGCGCGGGTGGTGATCACGGCCATAATTAGTTTTAGTTAATTTCCCTTGGCAATAATTGGTGCGACCAAACTCACCGCCCCATATTACCAGAGTATCATCTAACATACCTCGTTGTTTGAGGTCTTGAACCAAAGCGGCTGCTGGCTGGTCCGTTTCTTGGCACTGGCGGCTAATACTACTAGGTAAATTTCCGTGTTGATCCCAACCTTGATGATATAACTGGATAAACCGAACATCGCGCTCCGCAAGCCGACGAGCTAGTAGACAGTTGGATGCAAAGGATCCGAAATTGCGCGAATCCGGCCCATACATATCAAAAACATAATCAGGCTCATCTTCTATACTAGTCACTTCCGGTACAGAGGTCTGCATACGATATGCCATTTCATACTGCGCTATTCTTGTTTGAATTTCCGGGTCACTCTCACGATCAAACTCTAGATGATGTAATTCTTGTAATCGATCCAACATTATACGCCGGCATTTTTGCGAGATCCCATCTGGATTAGTCAAATAGAGTATAGGATTCTTACCTGACCGGAATTGAATCCCCTGATGACGTGAAGGCAAAAAACCACTACCCCATAACCGAGAGTAGAGCGGCTGCCCACCTTTATCCTTACTAACTAACACACAAAAAGTTGGCAAATCAGCGTTTAGCGATCCAAGACCATAGCTGAGCCAAGACCCTAAAGATGGCCTGCCTGCGATTTGCGAACCAGTTTGGAAAAAGGTGATAGCAGGATCATGATTAATGGCTTCTGTATACATTGACTTAATGAAACAGAGGTCATCTACAATCGCAGCAGTGTGAGGTAGTAATTGGCTAACCCAATTTCCTGACTGTCCTTCTTTTTTAAACTGAAAGGTTGAACCCGCCAAAGGCAAGCTTGCCTGATTAGCAGACATAGACGTTAGCCGCTGGCCGCGGCGAATTGAATCAGGCAGTTCCTCCCCATTTCGTCTATTCAAAATAGGTTTATAATCAAATAGGTCAAGTTGTGATGGGCCACCACTCTGGAAAAGGTAGATCACTCGCTTAGCACGAGGTGAAAATTGTGGGTTTGTAAGGCTGGATACCTGCTGGGGCAGGAGTTGAGAAAGAGCAACTGACCCCAAACCCAAACTCGCCCGGGAAAGAAAAACACGCCGTGTTGTTCTCAAGAATTCTTTCATAGAAGATAATTTACCTCCTCGATCCAAGGTCCTATTTTGACAAACTTATCTCTTGTATGCAAGCTTTTTCGTCTGTCATAGATTCGATTTGGAATCAATGGATCGTCGTGATAAAATTTGGGCGTAAGGATCTGCTTTTTGTGCTTGCAGCTAACTAACTACCAAAAGCAGAGAAACTAGAACTCGAATGGTAATAGAACTGGGGCACATACGATAGAGTGTATTTTCGTTCGATTCTAAAGACTCATATGAATCTAACTTAGACACTTCTTGGCAACAAGATGAAATGTACACTCGGTTTCGCTCTTGGTCAACGACCTGATAAATAAAGTTGTTACTGGCCCGGAAGGTTCTATATACTAGAAAGTTTACATCTTAATTGAGGTTAGCAAAAACTCTAGTTGCAATGAATGCGCGAGCTGACACGCTTCCAAGAAGATCAACTGTGTAGGTAAAGTGGCATCGCGTCAGCCGGAAATTAAACCACACAAAAAATCAGTTTAAATAGCTAGCCTTCTCAGTTTATTGCTGGCTAAAATCGATGTAGTATTCTTGCTGGCGTATTACTGAATGGGGGCTCTTAATAACTCGATATCGTTCTTGGTCTTTATTTTCAAAGTTCCACCTCCTTGATGTGAGTGCCAGATTCTTATAAGTAAACTGAATCACGAAATAAGGCCTTATGTTTGTTCGCTGGCCAGTATTTATGCTGTTGCATTTAACCACATACGATATATGGTTCTAATTTTAAAAACAAAACAAGTTCAATAGACAAACAGGATACAAAAGTCAAATAGAATAGACTATCGCTTAAAGAAAAATGGAGGAGGTAAAGGCAAATTGATCCTTCTAGATATGTTTTTACCATTAATTGTTTCATGACTGATAAATATTTAACACTTAGAGATGCATTTGATGCATGTCAAGACATTGAACTACGGTTCGCCAGAATTTATGCTCGGCTGTCCTTGTTGCTGGGAGGAATTGATGATCGAGTCGCTCGTTTTTGGGAAACAATGAGCACCCAAGAATGGCAGCATTATGTCCTGATAGAATTTGGTCGTGGCCTCTGTGATGCGGCTTTTGACTTAGACATGCGGATCCACGATTTGCCTGCTAGTGGTTCGATTAGCCAAATTAGAGATGATTTAACCGAGCACGAACAAAGAGTTTCCGAAATGAACGTGAGTTTAAGTGATGGGTTTAGGATAACGATTGAAATTGAGCGAAGCGAAGCTGATCAACTATTCATGTATTTGGCAAAAATGACTGAAAAAGCCATTTATCAAAACAATCAAACTTTTTTGTTAAACCGTTTGAATAGAATCCAGAAAGAAATGCAACATCATCACCAGACAGTTATCGAAGCTGCTAAGCGGTTGTCTAACGACCCTGAGATTGTACGGAGCGCTGTTTCTTTATCACACCACTAATTGACTACTTACTTATCACTTTGTACTTGCGGTCTAGGTGAAAAAATGTTACTATCTACCTCTTTTCGTTGATCTATCAAAGATAATTCAATTAGTTTAGTCGGACACATAAAAGAACACGGTGGAGATAAGAAGTAGATGAGTAGATACACTGGACCTAGACTCAAAAAGTGTCGAGCCTTAGATGCAGACTTGCCTGGACTAACACGGAAAAGGAGGAAGAGAACTTATCCTCCTGGGCAGCATGGTAATAACTTTCGTCGCAAGGTCTCTGATTATGGTCGTCGTTTGACGGAAAAACAGAAAATAAGGTTCAATTATGGACTAGGTGAGAAGCAACTGCGTCGTCTAGTATCCGACGCTCGTCGTAGCCAGCTCTCGACTGGTGATAAGTTAATGGAATTGCTGGAAAGAAGATTAGACAATGTAGTATTTAGAGCTGGTTTCGCTCCTACTATTCCTGCGGCGCGTCAGCTGGTTAATCACGGTCATTTTCAAGTAAATGGCAGAAAAGTAGACATTGCATCTTATAGGGTCAGAGTTGGTGAAGTTATTAGTCTTAAAGAAAAAAGCCAGAATCTAGAGTGTGTGGCTGTTTCTATGGAAAATCCTAGCTTAATTAGTCCTGACTGGTTGGACTTAAATCGAAATCGGCGTACGGCCACTGTGTCTGCACTGCCAACGATTGAATCAGTTCCATTTCCCTTAGATATTCAGCTGATTGTAGAGTATTACGCGCGACTCCTCTAGCTTAGTTCTAATAATGAATCGTGAGTATGAAGGCCCAGATAGTTTATCTGGGCTTTTTTTGTTTAATGGTTTTAAGTAAATTGAGGCTGAATAGAAAGATAAATGAAATTATTTGAAGAACTCAAGTCTATTATTGCCACATTACGAAGTGAAGACGGTTGTCCATGGGACCGAGAACAAACACACCAAAGTCTGAAGTCAAACCTTCTAGAGGAAACCTATGAAATCATTGAGGCAATTGAAAGTAATGACTCAGCCAAGATTTGTGAAGAACTTGGTGATCTTCTATCGGTTATCATGCTTCAGGCACGAATAGGTCAGGAAAGTGGCAACTTCGATATAGAACAAGTCCTAGCAAAAATTTCAGAAAAACTAATCCGTCGCCACCCCCATGTATTTTCCGATCTTAGTGTGAAAAATACCAATCAGGTAATACAAAATTGGGAGAAAATTAAACTAAGCGAAGAAGGATACCAAGATAGAGACTCGGCACTGGATGGGGTACCTATTGCCTTACCCAGTCTGCAAAGAGCCGAAAAACTGCAAACGAAAGCTGCACGTGTTGGTTTTGATTGGGATAATGTGACTGAAGTGTTGCCAAAACTAAAAGAAGAAATTGAGGAAATCGAGGCTTGCTTAATTGATGGACCAATAGATCAAGTGGAAATGGAGGTCGGCGATTTATTATTTTCCGTAGTTAATCTAGCTCGATTTTTGAATGTAGAGGCTGAATCTGCACTTCGTAAATCCAACCAAAAGTTTGAAAGTCGATTTCATCAAATGGAAGCTCACGTTTCTGCTTGTGGACACCAGTTAACTGACTATAGCTTAGAACAGTTAGATCAAATTTGGGAAATGGTTAAATCTGATAAGCTCCTCCCTATTCAACAACGTATAGAAGAAAAATAAATAAATTGAAAAAGAGTAGACAACAAATCCAGAAGTTTAAGGATTATCTAGAAACGCAAAATCTTCGGCTGACCACAGAGCGACGGCTAGTGTTAGAGCAGTCCATATCTTTTCACACGCATTTTCGAGCTGACGATCTCTTGTTTCAAATGATTGCGAATGGCCACAAAACTTCTAAAGCAACTATTTATCGTACGCTTCCATTGTTAGTAAAAAGTGGATTACTGACTGAAATTATTGATGCGAACAATAACATTTTGTATGAAGTCGCTCATGATAATACTAGTCAGCATGCTCATTTGATTTGTATCCAATGCTCACAAATCATTGAATTTCAAGATCCAGAAGTTAAAGCTCGGCAGAATGAAATTTGCCATACACACAATTTTCAAGCACTCAAGTATCGTTACGAGATTTTAGGCTATTGCTCTCACTGTAGGTAAAGTAGTGAATAACTATGAATACCGTTCTTGTTATTGATGATGACTCTAACATATGTTGGGCGTTCGAGCAATTTTTTCAAGATCTGAACTATACTGTTCTAATCGCCAGTAATTCGGAAGATGGTTTACGTCTAGCCGCTGAACACCAACCAGATCTGGTCCTATTGGACGTACAGTTGCCAGGAATGTCTGGCTTAGAAGCCCTCCAGCAGTTCAAATCTTTCCACACAAA
>JAYZAL010000002.1:0-47688 GCA_036339735.1 Candidatus Poribacteria bacterium | reverse complement strand
AGATTAATAGTATTGTGAAGTGGTTTGTTAAAGTTTTTTCTATTGTTTTCTTGAGTATGATGAGAATTTTCACTATTGGTGGGCTTGAAAAGAAGTTAGTACCTCCTAGTTCAAAAGACAAAACAAAAAAAGTAAGACTAGGTATTAAAAAAAAATATAAAGTGACTCGCTTTCCGATTGAGCCCAAAAACAATAAGCCGAATAATAGCAAAAAGCGGTTTACATTTAGAAGCCAAGCCTACGAGTACTCAAAAAAAAGGGTAGCAAAGGCACAAGGACGCCCGTTTGCTCGTTTTAGATCTCGCTGATCAATCTTGACAAAGTGGATAGATTTCTTAAACTATGCCTAACTTTGGGAAAGGAAAACATTGAAATGGTATTTTTCTAATTTCTCTCAGTAGATACGTTTATCGAAAAGATCTACTAGCTTACTAAGCTTTCCCATGCTTCTAGGAGTAATACTCATGATTACTAAACCCAAAGTCCTCATTCATGTCGCTATCGAAAAACACCTGACCAAGAAAATTGAGGAAGTAGCCGTAGTCGAGGAATTAGCAGTAACAGCACCAAGAGAACAGTTACTGCAAAAAATTAGAGATGTTGAAGGCGTATTACTAACACCCCGTGTGCGTGCAGATAGTGTTTTTTTTGATGCTGCTCCAAAGTTAAGAGTTCTTTCAACCACTAGTGTAGGTTATGACCCTTTCGACATTTCAGAAGCAACCAAACATGGTGTTGTTGTTTGTCATACACCAGGAGTGTTAACACCTGCAGTTGCTAACCTGACCATGGCGTCTATATTTTCTTTATCTTTGCGACTATTTGAATATGAATCCTATGTTAGAAGTGGTGGTTGGGCCAAGCGTAAAAAAATGCCAGCTCTAGGGAATGATATTCAGGGCAAAACGTTGGGGGTGATTGGCTTCGGTCGTATTGGTCAAGAAGTCACTAGACGTATGCAGACCCTAGGCATGCATACATTATGGCATGACGTATTTGACGTAGCTGAACCCAATGCTCCGAAGAGTACATACCGAACATTAAATGACTTATTATCAGAATCAGACTTTGTTAGTCTACATACCAACTTGGATGACTCATCCTATCATATGATTAGTGATGATGAGTTAAAATTAATGAAACCAACTGCTTATTTGGTTAATACCGCTCGTGGTGCCTTAATAGATCAGTCTGCTTTGACTAGAGCCCTACAATCAAATCGAATTGCCGGTGCCGCACTTGATGTCCTTGAGACTGAACCGCCTGCTGAAAATGATCCCATTGTTAGGTTGCCAAACGTTATTTGTTTTTCACATATTGGTACTGCAACCGAGGAAACTCGCCTCGCAATGCGAGAGTTAGCGGTTGAAAACCTAATTTCTGTAATTGCTGACAAAACTCCACCAGCCCCAGTCAATCCTGAAGTGTTACAATGAGAAAATAAGATACCAGAATTCAATCGGTCAAGATAACTTCGATACAAGATTTTAGTTTTTGCCGAATAAGAACTACGCCATCATGCAAAAAGTTAACCAACTATAAATTTAGGAGGTAACCCAATGGCAATTCACAAATTTCGTCCTACCATTTACTATACCGCTATTGGTGCTCACGAGCCAGTACTACATATTGAAAGTGGTGATACTGTTATTACTACTACTGTGGATAATGCTGGTCATGATGAACATGATCAAGCCGTAACGGAAAGAGGTAATCCACAGACAGGGCCATTTTATATTCAAGATGCAGTTCCTGGTGATAGATTAGTCGTTCACTTTGATCGATTGACACCTAACCGGAAAATAGGTCGATCTGCCACAGTCATTGCTCCTAATGTCCTCGATCCAAGCTATGTTACATCGCAAATGCCCACTGCTGGTACCGCAGAATGGGACATCGACATTGATAGATGGACTGCAACCTTAATTTCTCCCCAAACGCAGTTAGGTGAATTTACGATACCTTTGGCTCCGATGGTTGGTTGTTTCGGTGTAGCCCCACCGAGAGGACAAGCAATTTCGACTGCTACTTCGTCTACTCATGGTGGTAACATGGACTACCGAGGATTTTCAGAGGGAGTAACAGTTTATTTACCAGTGTTTGTGCCTGGCGCATTGTTTTATCTAGGCGATGGCCACGCAGTTCAAGGCGATGGTGAAATTGTTGGTACAGGAATCGAGATTTCTTTTAATGTTCAGTTTTCCGTCCAATTGATTAAGGCGACCAATATGAACCCTATTGGTTGGCCAAGGGCAGAAAATACAGATTATCTTTTAACCGCTGGTAATGCCAGACCCTTGGATCAAGCGCTACAGCATGCCACTACCGAATTAGTTCAATGGCTAGTGGAACTAGGACTGGAGAAACAGTCAGCTCATATTCTTCTGGGTCAGTGCGTGGAATATGAAGTGGGTAATGTCTTTGACCCAGCCTACACCGTGATTTGTAAGATTAAGAAAAGTATTCTCAAACGAACAAAAATTTGGCCGTTGCAAGCTAGATAACGGGCCAGGAAAAAAGAGAAAGTAATTTAAATTAGATTGAATGGATAAATGTATCAACTTGTTTTATTACATCTATACCTTTATGCTACTGTAACTAGTACAAGGTGAATATGAAAGTGAATATGGTGTTTCTTATCGGGTGTAGAAAAGACGAAGCGGAGAGTAAAAGAGGCTCAACAATTCGTGCTGAATCTGGATAGCAGCTTACCGTCAATACATACACCAGACTTGGTTTGGGGTTGTGGGACTCCCTAGTCATTAGAAAAGCTAGAATGGACGAAATTTCGGCTTTTGTGATCAAGCATGCCAAATGGCCAGCTGAGCTGGATCCGTCTACTTGCCAAACCAGTGAACTTAAGGAAGGGATGTCAGCAGACTCGTTGGGTATTTTCACCGTTGAATTGCCCAAATGCAGACTTCAGCTCTGCTAAAGTCGTACTTAAACGGTATGCTGATAATTGGGTGATTGAAGTTTTTGCTGGCCAGAAGCAAGAATCCAACACAGAAATCAGGATGCGACGGCTAGCGGAATTAGCTGCACGTCTACACACAGCATCCACTAACAGGTGTGATTCATGGCAAGAAGAGATGTATCAGAAGCATCCTTGTCTACAGAATGTGCCAGTGGGGGGCCAATCGGCGTGCCTTGTGTACTGTCTACTTAAAGGCTAGAGGCTTGCCTAGTAATCAGCGAGAGGTAGACCTGCTAGCAGTAGATATGATGATAGTAGCAGTAGTGATGCATTTACGCAACCTGAGGGGATTGCTGTCGATAGGCAGTCCACTACCAAGTGGAATAGGGGTTAAAAAGCTATATCAGAGTTGAGCTAGTTGAATAGAGCAGTAGAAGGTTTAAAAGGTGCCCCGGAATAATGTGGCCTTTTGGTGGATGAAACGGATGTCTGGGAATGCATAAAAGATATGGACTGGTTGTTAGATTTGTGCACTAAGCATTGATAAAGTCATGAAGTGGCTAGGTTGTATTTAAGTTAAAAACTTAGTTACTTCAGCAAGAAATTATAAAAAAATTCTTGCTGAAATAAGATCGGGGTTTTAGGGAATACTGGCAGTTACATCCAAATATTAGTATGTATTAATTGCTAGTAGTGGGCGCCTGTCAATACTAATCGGTAAGGATTAGGAAGATAATCTTAAATTAAGCTGATAATAAGAATTTGTAGTCTTGGGAGATTAGATCAATTACAACAGATTTGATGGTTTCAAAAGAACCAGACTTCATAAAGAAACAATAAAAGGTCTGTTTATCGAAACAGCAGGATGACTGGAAAAAATCGTACACCATCAAAAAATAATTATTGAATAGTGTTTTAAAAGAATAAAACAGAGATTATTAAAAAACAAAGCAGATCATGATTATGAAAATATTTAGTGGTACGTTTTTAGTATTTTTTATTACTATTTGTGTTGTAAACGGCTCACCTCTCGATCGTCAGTTTCCTGAGTACAGTCAAGAACATCTGAAAGAGGCCAAAGATAGAAAAGTCATTTGGAAGAAAGATGGATCTGAAATGGTGAAAATTCCTTCACGGAATCTTAGTGATCCTGTTTTCTACATGGACGTATGTGAGGTTACGGTAGGACAGTTCAAGGAATTTGTGAAACAAAGCAGTTATCAGTATAGTGGTAATTGGGATAATGTCACCAAATACTCCCCTAGTCCTAAGCACCCGATGATCTATGTTAACTGGAGTGATGCAGTGGCGTATGCTAAATGGGCTGGAAAAAGATTACCAAAAGAAAAAGAGTGGGAACTTGCTGCTAGAAGTGGTTTGACTGGACAAAAATTCCCTTGGGGTGATGAGGAAAATGTGGCTAGGCAATATGCCAACCATGAAGGGACTAGTGGTAAGGATATATGGGGTACGTCTACTGCTCCAGTGGGAAGTTTGGAAGAGAATGTCTATGGAATTTATGATATTTCAGGAAACGTTTGGGAATGGTGCGAAGACTGGTACGATACAGATCAATATTTTAAAGTTTTACGGGGTGGTTCTTGGACTAGCTATACCAGTGGTCTTCGGATAGACAATCGATTTAGTAATTATCCAACTAATAGGAACTACATATATGGGTTTCGGTGTGTGGTAAGTTCGAATGAATAATACCACTGTTTTTTATTCCAGTACTTCTTATTTTTAGTTGTTTAGAAGCCATGAAAAGATTCTGTACCAATCGATTGATCGATTTAGAAGAGAATGTTGACATTAGTTTTAGCAAAATTCATTTGTCGAACCTAAGTAGAAATAGCGCAATTAGTGTGAAGTAGAACATTGCTTGATTTTCGAGATAATTGCATAAAGCTAGCTTATTCTTTGATCTGAAGTGTATTTCACCAAAATTAGTGTCTAATTCGGAGAGAATGATCCATGATCTGGCAAGTAATAATCAATACAATGTGGTAACAATGTATTGAGGATATACGCCCGACAATTTAATATAATTAGTAAATGAATGATCGAGAGACAGCTGAACCTCCAACAATTTTAGACTGGCTAAGCTAGTGCAGAAAATCGCTTTTATTCCAATTATCTGTCCTACAAGAGGGGCCGCTCAGATTATCGAAGAGCTAGCCATTCTACATAAAAGTTTCTAAACCTTTGAATCCACAATAATTTACTATTTTAGGCAACCCCATATTCTGTGGATCTGTGCACCCATATTACCCTTACCTAACCGAAAAAAGAAAAGAATTAACGCTCTTCGAATTGGCTAAAGTCTTGAATACTACTATTCTGCCGTTCACTCTTTAGCCAATCATCCAAAAGAATTTCGATTTGTTGTTCGATAAGCTTTTCCTCGATTTGTTCCTTTACTGATTTGAATGGTTGTTGGTAGGAGGGGGATTTTCCTAATAGTTTCGCGATTAAGTATCCGTCAACGGTTCGCTTAGGTTGGCTTATGCCGCTAATATCTATTTTGGCTATGTCAATTTCTAATTTTGTGCTGGTATGTCTAGTTTGTGGTTCATGTATGACTTTGATTGTTGGTTGTTGTTGATCAGATAAACTGGTTTTATTCTTGTATTGGTCCGAAATCTGTCGAAAAGTTTTACCATCTATCAGCTCTTGGTGAATCGTTTGAGCCAGAGATTGAGCTTGGCTAGCTATCTTGCCCGAAGTAGAATCGGGTATATTTATCAATATGTATTGAAATCGTATTGTAGCTGGCAGAACAAATTGTAAGTGGTTCTTTTGATAGTAGATTTTTGCTGCTTCAGAAATTTTTTCAGTATCAATTTGATTGGTGAATTGACGATTTATAAAACTTTGTAAAATAAATTGTCTTCTTATCCGATCGGTCAGATCTGTTAAAGTCAACTGTTTGCTGGTTAGATAATCTAAAAAATGCTTTTCAGACTCATGTTGGCCACGTAAACGCTGAATTTCGTCAGCTACTTTCTTATCCCATCGACCGAGAAGAATTCCTGACCGATCGGCAGCCTGAAACATTATTTCTTGATCAATTAAATCGGCTATAATTTTCTTTTTGGTAATTGGAGTTGGTTGCTGGATTTGTCTCCAAGCTAATTCATTTTCCAATGCACTGAGAGTTATAGCATGTCCATTTACATCTACGAGAATACGATCAATTAGTATAAATTCGTCTGACTTTGCTTGATATAAGACTAGTAGTAGTAAAAAATAAAACCGGAAAAAGCTCATCTTTCTCAAGATTAATACCACGACTCTTTTGTCTCTGGGCGGAAGTATAATGGATCGATTAGTATTTTGATTATTTCTAGGCGTTTGATAACTATTCTTTTTCTGGCTCTTGTGAAAGCCGACATTCTTTCCTTAGCTTGATAGAGGGAGTAAACAATTTATAATCTAGAGTTTTGTGGATTCAGGGCGCTTTACGGCCTCACTTATTGGTGTGCATTACATAATACTTTAGGCTCTTGACCAACTAAAAATACTTCTCGTATTATATTTTCTGGCTGACACAAGCCTGTATATGCCAACAGGCCTGTTTCTTTGTCTACTTCTCTAAAAATTATACCGCTTGGTCTTGAAAAATTAGTGACTGGTCCACGTAATGCATGTAGCATAAATTTTGTCCAAATGGGTAATGCTCCGCTAGCCCCTTCCTGTTCAGCACTTTTTTGTTGGTCATCAAAGCCAACCCAGACTCCAACCGCCATATTGGGAACATAACCAACGAACCATGCGTCAGCAAAATCATTTGTGGTTCCAGTTTTTCCAGCTGCAGGTCTTTTTAAGCCCATAATTCTAGCCCGCCGCCCAGTACCATTCTTGATAACACCTGAAAGTAGTTGTGTGACGGTATAAGCAATATCCGGTTTCAGTACTTGTTTTTGCCTGACTTGGTTTTCAATCAAAATTTCTCCTTCCCTATTTTCCACATACTGAATCGAAATAGGTTTAGCGTGGCGGCCGGAGTCCGCGAAGGTTCCATAAGCTGAAGTAATCTCCAATAGAGTCAAGTCTGAGGCTCCAAGAGCTAATGCGGGGAAAGGGTTTAGATTACTCTCGATCCCCATCTCCTTCGATAATTTAAGAGTTCGTATAATTCCCTCTGGCCGTCCAGTTTTTGGGTCCACCGGAGTCTCATTCATTAATCTGGCCATGCCAATATTAATTGACTTTTCGAGAATTGTTCGAACGGTCACATTACCAAAATAGCGTTCGCTATAATTACGCGGCGCCCAAATCTCACCTGGTTCATCTTCCGTAAACCATGGTTCATCGTTTACGACTGTTGCCGGAGTAGCAAGAGATGGTTGATTAAATAATGCCGCGACTACAATTGGCTTGAAGGCTGAACCCGGTTGTCTTTTTGCTTGAACAGCTCTATTATAGAAGTTCACTGTTTGGCGGGTAACATAATAATCTCGTCCACCAACCATTGCCTTTATGTGACCTGTTTGTGGTTCGATAGCAACTAGTCCGGCTTGTAAGTAATTTTTAATGGGATCAATGCCATTTGGATTATTTCTATTCTGATCATAGTCCGGTAGATTGGGATATTTACTTTTGTCGCGGTCTAATTCTCTCAAATGTTCATCTACACAAGAATTAGCTATCTTCTGCATGGACAGATCAATCGTCGTATAGACCTTCAATCCTTGATTGTAAAGTTGCTGGCTAAGGCTATTTATCTTTTTAAGTTCATTATGTACATGATCCAAGAAATGATAAGCGACCACTTTTTGCCCGGAGAGGTCTTGTCTCTGTATTTCTAACGGTTGCTGAATCGCTTTCAGATATTGCTTTTGGGTAATAAAGCTGTTATCTCTCATCAATTTTAAAACCAAGTTTCGGCGCTTTTTACACCGATCAGCATTCCGAATAGGTGAGTAGCGAGTGGGGGATTTGGGAATTGCAGCTAAAACTGCACACTCATGTAATTCCAGCTCAGAAACGGATTTACCAAAATAGCTCTTTGCAGCTTCCTGAACCCCTTTTAAATCTCGGTTAGCATACCGCCCCAAGTCAATAAAATTAAGATATCTCTCAATAATTTCGTCTTTTGAATATTTTGCCTCAATTCTCACTGCTAGGAGGGACTCTTTGACCTTTCGAAGCCACATTTTTCGGTTGTCATAATATATGTTGCGGCTGAGTTGCATGGTTATAGTGCTTGCACCATGCAATTGACCTGTTCTTAGATTGTACAAAAAAGCTCCGGCAACCCTTATTGGATCAATGCCCCAATGTTCATAAAAACGTTTATCTTCGACTGCTAAGAACGAAGTGAGTAAGCTATCGGGTACCTGGTTTAAACTCACAATTTCACGAGCTTCTCCACCTCTATCATAAATTTCGCTAATCAACTCAGGTTCCAACTCAAAGCTAACAATATTTCTAGGGCTAGGATTTAAAAGTTGGATAGAGCTGATTTTCCCATCGATAATCGTTAAAATCAAATCTTTAGCTGATTGATCCATTCGGGGATAATGAAATGGTCGCGCAAACAGATTAATGAGTCCATTTCGTTTACTTTTGTCTAGAACTAGGGAGTATTGATTCGGTTGCCAGCTATCTTTTCTAACCTGATTTGGGATTACCTGTTCATAAGATAAGCGATTAATTTTTTCTAAAACGAAGCTAATAGAATCACCTTTTTGAATAGTACAAGGAGCCGAATAAATTTCGAGGTGTTGTTTCCATGTATCACTCTGTTGGTACTCAAGTTGTGTCAAATCCACTACCCTAACAGATTTCCAAGCAGATACTACTACTCCACCAATCATACCAGTCGAGAAGAAAAAAAGAACGATTCCTAATATCGAGGCTGTCTGGAATAAAACCCAAATAGTGCTGACTACAGAGCGAAAGGTAAACTGTTTCGGCGGATGTAATAGTTTTTGTGGGTTCTTTTTCATAATCGATCTAACTTATGATACAAAAATCTGTTGCTTTCAACTAGCAGTGAGATCTGCTGTTGAATCATTATTAGCATAATTTCTACCACGCTACTTCATTTTTCTGCTGGGGGTACTCTTTTTTGAAGTTGAGGCTTAAAAAACAAAATAGTTCAGAAGAAAAATCTGCGTTTTGACAACTGGACTCGTGTTCCATCACCATTTTGTTTGATATAATATATGAATACTCTTTGATAGCACTACTTCTATTATTTTACCTCAAAATAATAATCTTTTGCAGGTTGGTCGTTGAAAGTCTATGTTCTGTATGCTAGACTTGGCAGTCGCCTCGCGATGTAACTCTTAAACGATATTTGTCAACTGCTCGGAAAAATGTCAGATGGAATCAAGCCTTAACTGGATTTGGCGTCATCGTGCTAACCTACTAACGGTAGCACTTGTCGTCCTTCTAATACTATTCATCATTCAATGGTATGCGATCCGTTGGTTTATTTCAGCTGCAGTTGATCTATTTGAGCCTCAGTTCGTTTCGCGAATACCATCGAGCATAGAAAAAAACGAAGTCACTCAAACTATCAAGCAAGTGAAAGTAGTAGTACAGAAGATGCCGATGAGTTTGGTGTCAGGTCAGATTAGTTGGCGTAAGGTTAAGTCTGCTGTTGATTATGCATTTCTAGTTGATGGATCTGATCCAGAAGAAGTAAAAACATTGCTCACCATGATTAATACAGCAGTTGGTTTTAGAACACACCAGTAACAGTATCAATTGGGAGATAATTGATCTATGACCGGTTTAGCTCCAGCTTACGAGCGATTCGCTTATGCTTACGACCGAATTATGTACAATGTTGATTATCAGCGGTGGGCTGATTATATTCAAAGTATTTTTAATCAACAAGGTGAATCACCACGGACTATTCTAGATGTTGCTTGTGGTACTGCTGCTCTGACACTCGTTCTAGCAGAAAGATCTTTTCAAATGACCGGGATCGATTTAGCTGAAGGAATGATCACTATTGCCAGAGAAAAGGCCTCCAATCTGGGACTAAAAGTTGAGTTAGCCCATGGTGATATGAGAACGTTTAATCTAGGCCAGCAGTTCGATGCAGTACTTTGTACCTACGATAGTATAAACTATATGCAGGATGAAGAGAATTTTGCTACTGCATGTATCCGAATTCTCGATCATCTTAGGCCAAGTGGTTTGTTTATTTTTGATGTCACAACTGAACGCAATATTACACGTCACTTTCATGCTCAAACCTTCGCTGAAAATCACGAAGACTACGCTTATATTTGGCAGAACCTGTATTCAAAAAAGGATCAAGTCTGCCGAACCAATTTAACATTTTTTATAAGGGATGGTGATTTATTCGAGCGCTTTGAAGAACTTCATGTACAACGTATTTTTGACAACGGTTTAGTTAAAAAGATACTCAAAAAGTGTGGGTACGAAGTTCTTGGTATGTACGATATGTACACTTTTAGCCGTCCAAGTCTCTTTTCTGATCGAGTTAACTTTGTCGCTCGAAAACTTTAGTTCAATGAGTTAGATTTACATTCAGGACAGAAATGAGACAAAGAAAAACGTAGATTATACGGGAAACACCCATTAGAAAGGACCATTGAAAAGAAAACTAAGATCTCAGGAGTAATTCTAAATATTGAAAAAAGAATATATAATTGTTCTTGTACACTTGGCATCGTTGATTTCTGTTGAGTCGTATTATTACATAATTACCGCGATTTGGTAACGTTAACCTGTCTAATCTGGATCAACGAATTTCTAGAAGTGTACACCCCGAAATAATTATTAAGTTAGTTTGGGGTTGAGGCCAGTTGAACAATTTCAACTAATTAGCATTATTGGCCGACTTCAACACGTGTCTTAGAATGCCAGCCTAGTATCGTTTCACAAATCTTCTTTGGTGCCCGATGGGAAATACTATGGCCAACAAAAACCTGAATGCTTTGCTCATTCGGAATGAAATCGGGAGGAGGGGAGTAGACAGCTATATCCTTTGCACTCCATAACCAAAATACTTTTTCCACTCCAATTTGTTCTAGTACTTCTTGCTTTATGTTGTTTTCTGGTTTTAGCATGGAATAAGCGTTTTGTGCAAAAACTTGATAATTATCAGTCGAACCTCCGATCCCTAACCACTTCAGCCACTTTGGTGCCGATCCATCATGTCGATCACCAAATTTAAGAATTTTGGTTGATAGCCAGATGGCAAATTTTGAAACTTGGGTGATGCTGTTAGAAAATGCAGGAGCCTCAAAAACGATCGATTTCAGGCAAGAAAATAAATGCGGTTGGTCAGCTATTGCTCTATAGACAATACTGGATCCCATCGAATGCCCCCAGATAGTTAGGTGTGTTAAGTCAATCTCCTCAGCACCTGATATTGCTTCTATAGAACTAGCAACATACCGACCATATGTTGCTAGTTCATAGTTCACTAGCTCAGTCGTTGACCCCCAAGTTGATTTATCATAGCCAGGCAATTCAAGTGAAAAAGATCGGTAACCAACCTGGGAAAATGCCGATGCAATAGGATAAAAATAACGAGCATTACTACGAAAACCGTGAATAAACAGGATTACATCACTGGAAGTGTTCTTTGAGCCCTCAACAGAAAAATCGTAGTAACGAATAGGCACTTTATCTCCATCGATTATTACCGATAAGCTTTTATTTATTCTTTTTTCCAAGTTATCTGCCTCTGTGTTACTAATAACTAGACTAAAAAAAAACAAGCAAATCAAATTGTGCTTTATCACTACTTTTAGCCCGAATTTAAAACTCTGCAAAAAATGGATTGTGAGCTTTTTCTTCGCCTACAGTTGTTGAAGGCCCATGCCCGGGGAAAATATAGGTGTCATTGGGCAAACTTAGTATCGATTTACGAATGTTATTCAATAAATCATCATAAGCTAAAAAAGCGTTACCAACTGAACCTGCAAAAATAGAATCTCCTGCAAATACCGTATTTCGAGTTTGAAAAGCACACCCTCCAGCAGTGTGACCAGGTATATCCAGAACACGTATAGATAAAGCACCAACCGAGATAATATCTCCATGGCTTACAAGCATCAAATCTCGCTCGCTTGTTGGTTGGGGCTCATTTCGATGGATATACGTGGGAGCATCAAACACTCGTTGAATTTCAGACAACCCTCCAACATGGTCTTGATGGGCGTGAGTCAGTAGAATAGCTGACACGGGTAAACCATATCCTTTGACTCTTTTAATCACAATTTTTGGATTCGCCGCAGTATCAATAATTGCAAGCTGTTTACTTTTCTCACATGTTAGCACATAGGCATGGACTGGCCACCCATTGACTTTATTACTTATTTTTAAAACAGATAATTTTGAATCGTAACCGATAGGTATAGGGTTTGGAGTCCAATTTTCTTCAGCAATCAGTTGCAATTTCTTAGCCGACAATCCCAGTCTTTTGGCAAGCCTATCGACGTGACCGGCTGTTGGTTTTATGGAGTAACTTTCCATCTTGGATATTTGAGTATGGAGAATTTGTGTATCTTGTGCTAATCTCTCAATACTTAAATTTAACCCTTTTCGAGCTTTCTTAATAATATCACCAAACTCGTCTTCCAACTCATAAGACATAATTCACGACCTTAATCCAAAGATTAAATTTCACGCTGATTATAACATGAACCGGAAGCTGAAGATCGGATTGAAGAACTGATCATGCTACCTTCACTTGACACTTGGAGTAATGTTACTGTATAACATCACCCTAGGTTCTGAGTGTCGTTTTTTAGGTTTGTGCTTCTATATCGAGTAAAGTCATGGAGTGGTCTAAGCTAATTCTAGGTAGAAGTTTAGTGATCTTTTGGTGTATGGCATTGGGGCTTTTTCTTCCAGAAAAAGTTGAAGCCAGATTACGTGTAGTGGTTACTACAACAATCTTAGCAGATACTGTTCAACAAATCGGACAAAATAAAGTGACAGTTCGATCGTTGATGGGAAGTAACCCACACCACTATAAGATTCGGACGGAAGACATTCGACATCTTTCCCAAGCTCATTTGGTTATTTACAACGGACTTAGCATCGAAAATGGGCTTAAACGAGTACTTAGCCAACTTCCAAAAGACGTCTATCTTGTAGATGTGTCGGATTGTTTGCCCAAAAAATTTCTACGATCCTCCCATCAATTCGATGGCCATCATTCCCATTCTCATGCAGAAAATAGTTGTGGCTACCACTACGACCCCCATTTTTGGTTAAATGTTAATCATTGGATGATGGTTGTCCGGCAAATAGAAAAAAGTCTTAAGGTCATTGATTCAAGCGAAGCTCATTTTTACCACATGTCATCTAACAAATACCTCGGACAATTAAACGAACTCGACCAGTATATTCGGTTCCAAAGTAAAAAAATACCTACGAATCTCCGTTTGTTGGTTACCTCACATAATGCCCTTGGCTATTTTGGTCAAGCTTACGGTTTTGAAACTGATGGACTGATGGGAACAGAGGGACAAGAAGCGAGTATCGCAAACCTAAGAAGACTGTCCTACAAAATTATGGCTCAAAAACTAACTACTATTTTTTGGGATAATACAACCTCTCGAAAGTCAATGCAGGCTTTGCAAGAATCGATACTTTCAAAAGGACACAAAGTCTCCCTAGCAGGTCCCATCTTGGTCGGAGGTGTGTTAGATAGCAGCCAAACTCTACAAAGTTGCGATAAACACAATCATTCAACCTATGAAGGAATGATGCGTCACAATGTCGACACGATTCGGGTTCATCTCACCCCCAGCAAGCACGATAGTAATTAGTTATCTCTCGAGTCTTTTAATTACTACTTAGATTTGTCTAGCAGATCTGTTAACGTTCCCCCCGTTTTAGGTCTGCTCTTTTGCTTTTGAAATTGGTACTTTCTAAAAAACTGGTTTGGAGCAGAAAATTTAAAAATAATTGTGGGGACTAAAGAAATTATTTTGTTTTAATCTTCATAGTCAGTAGCCCAACTACCATTACTCGTCTGAGCGTTAAGTTTCCATAAGTTAATAAAATCTGTTGGAGCGTTGTGGTCGGCCAAGTGGCCGAGAAATAGCTGATGTAACTCCGAAATTATTTCTAATCCGTTTGCGGCTAGATTATTCGTGGCTAGCGGATCGTTTTTTAAATCGTATAGTTCAGGGGTTCCCCTTTCACCAACGGGTGCATACCCCCACTCTTTTGTGATCAAAAAGGGGGTTGTTGCTCTTTCTGGTTTTACACTAGATGACTTAATGTGACAACCGCTTATGGCCATGTCTCTATGTTGATGTAGGCTATTCCGAATCTGATTAGCAAAGGAGATACCGTCAATTTCTTGCGGAAGTATCGGTGTAACACCAGCTAAATCACAAAGTGTTGGCAGTAAATCGATTGGTTGAGCTATCAAATCTAAACTTTTATTCTTGGGAATTCCTGCGCCAGCAATTAAAAAGGGAACATGTCCAATTTCCGGATAAATTGGCCAAAATCGATTGTCGTTCGGGTCGATATTGGATTTTCCTGTTCGATAGTGTTCACCAATTGATATCCCGTGGTCTGCCATTACTACTACTACACTGTTTTCCCATAATTGCAGATCATCGATTTTTTGTAAAACCCGACCAATATGTCGATCAACTAATTCAGATTCTGCTGCGTAGTGAGCCCATAAATTGCGTAATTCTGCTTCAGTATATGCTGAAGAAGGACCATAATTAGGGTGCAACATAGGAGGACCGTCATAATGTGGATCATAACGGCGAACCATGTACTCTGGTGGATCCCAAGGTTCATGAGGATCAAAAAAGTCGACCCATAAGAAAAATGGATTGTGTTGGTTATTTTCCTCTAGAAATTGAACTGTGGTCTCACTAGTTTTAGCAGAAAAAGTCTGTACCTCTAATTCGTAATAACGATTAGTCCATCTGTGTTTGTTAGGTAAAGTGTGCCCATTAAAATTCGGGTGAGAGCGTGTTTTTTGTAAAGGGACAATTTCTTGAATTTTATCATTTAGGTGAAGTCGTGGAAGATCGCCTTCCTGACCGCGGTGCTGAAAAGCTGCATCAAAACCGCTGTTGAATCTAGCATTAAAGAGATGTGGGCAATCGCAAATCAACTGAGTCGCAAAGCCTTGCTGGCTCAGGATTCGAGCAATGTGATTAGGACTACTAAGATCAATTGGTTGCCAACCATAGTGAGGCCAACCCAAAACACCGGTAGCAAAATCAGTCCGATGGGGAATAGTAGGAAAGCTATTCATGTAAAAATGCTCTACTGAAGTTGCTCGTTCAGTTGCAAACCGGTCTAGCTCTGGTGTGTGGACAGGTCGTGCAGCCCGGTCACCTAAATTATCATACCGAAACGTATCAGTTAAGATCACAATGATGTTTCTCATTTATTCTTCCTCTTATCACAGTTAAAAGTTGGCTGACCTTGACCTTTTCCATAATTCGCCGATTGCCACTAGGCTATCTAATTTCGATACAGTCAACCGTTTTTGCTTTTCCCAAACCTAAACGCAGACGCAAGTCATTTTGATTAACATAAATTGATTCACTTTTGACCTCATTACTTTGCTTCTAATTGACAAGTCACTCACAAAAATCGTAAGATTAGAGCCAATAGTATTCTGGTTACACTAAGACCCAATTAACTTAATAGTTAACCAATTAATACACTTGTTTTGGCGACTTGTGGAAGTTCGAAATATGACTGGCCGGTCTTTTTGATTCACTTATTAAGCCAGTGTTAATTTGAGTTTCATCCATTAAGTCAATAAATGTACTTCCATCGTTATCGTAATCAATCATAACCAAGCCACGACTGAGGAGTTCGATAAAATATTTTAAGCCAAGTTTTCCGTCAGCGTGTTATTTCTTCGATATTAATCTGACTGTTGGTATTTAAGAGAAATGATACAAACAGGAAAACAAAAACTATTAAAAAGTCAGGTTTACCTAAGAAAGAATTGGATTTGAAAATTAACGCAGTTGGAGGGCTGCCAGAATGGCAACCCTCCAACTCTCCTGACTTGTCATTCTGGCAGTTTTTTTTTCGAATCACTTTGCTGGTTATACCATTCAATTTGGCGTACATTTTGCTATCAAGATCATGATACCAAGGTGCTCAAAGATCGTCAATAACCCTAAGCTAGGTGAATACCCTATTTTCACTTGACAAATTTTTGCTCAAAATGATAGGTTTGTCCGTTCGGCAATTCCACCTTGATCGATAATTCATACTTACATTTTAAAATGTGAAATACCGATGGAGTACTTGATGACAGGAAATGAAGAAAAAAAAACAGAAGAAGAAAATCTTGATCCAACTGATTCGACTAACTCTGAACCGCCAGAATCAGGAAGCTCGGATGAATCAGATAATGAAGACTCAGTTAATGTCGTAATGCTGTCAGCCGAAGAATATGAACAATTAAAAAATGCTAAAGCCGAGAGCGATGAAAAACAAAAACAAATGCTCTACAAAATGGCTGAATATGATAACCTGAAAAAGAGAGCTGATCGTGAGAAAAAAGATTTTCTGAAGTATGCTACTGAGAGCTTAGTTAAAGACTTAGTTCCAGTGCTAGATAGTATAGATCAAGCGGTTGGTGCGGCCCAGGAAGCTGATATAGAGACAGCCGAAGGATTTACCGCATTGCGGGAGGGCGTCGAATTAATTCAAAAGCAGTTACTCGGCAGTTTAGAGAAAAGAGGTGTTTCTGTCATTGATACTGAAGGTGAAATTTTTGATCCGCAAAAGCACGAAGCAGTTTCAATGGCTCCCTCTGATAACGTTCCTCAAAATAACATTATTCAAGCTTTTCAAAAAGGATATACTTTGCACGATCGGGTAATACGACCATCAATGGTTGTTGTCTCTAACGGAAACCCGGTATCAACTGACAATTCATCAAACTCAATAGAAGAAAAGGAGCAAATAGAAAATGAGTAAGATCATTGGCATCGACTTAGGAACGACTAACTCTTGTGTTGCTATTCTCGAGGGGGGAGAGCCAAAGGTCATACCGAACGCAGAAGGTCATCGTACGACCCCGTCCGTGGTTGCTATAACCAAAGAAGATGAAAGGATCGTTGGAGCTGTCGCTAAAAGGCAAGCTGTTACTAATCCCGACAATACTATTTTTTCAGTTAAACGCTTCATGGGACGCCGGTTCAATGAAATTGGTAGCGAAGTTCAGAAGGTTCCCTATCGTGTAGTGCAAGCTGGCGGAGATGATGTTCGTATCAAAGTTGGTAGCGAGGATTTAGCACCGCAACAAATTTCGGCCATGACTTTGCAAAAGATGAAAGAAACAGCCGAAGAATACTTGGGAGAACCAGTTAGCCAGGCAGTTATTACAGTTCCAGCTTATTTCAATGATGCTCAACGTCAGGCGACAAAAGATGCAGGAACGATTGCAGGCTTAGAGGTTTTACGAATCATTAATGAGCCAACGGCGGCTTCTCTTGCTTACGGACTAGATAAAAATTCGGAAGAGAAAATTGCAGTCTACGACCTAGGTGGTGGAACTTTTGACATCTCTATTTTAGAGATCGGTGATGGGGTGTTCCAAGTTAAGAGCACAAATGGTGATACCCACTTAGGTGGTGATGATTTTGACCAAGTAATTGTCGATTGGCTGGCTGACGAATTCAAATCCAGCAATGGTATTGATCTCCGTCAGGATCCCATGGCACTACAGAGACTAAAAGAAGCTGCGGAAAAAGCGAAGTGTGAGCTGTCAACTGCTTTGACATCCGATATCAATTTGCCTTTTATTACCGCAGACGCAACTGGGCCAAAGCACATTAACGAATCATTGACTCGCGCTAAGCTGGAACAACTAGCTGAAGAGCTAATTGCGCGAACTATAGAACCTTGCCGACAAGCGCTAGCTGATGCTGAAATGAATGCGTCCGATATCGACGAGGTTGTTTTGGTCGGTGGGCAAACAAGAATGCCGAAAGTTCAGGAACAAGTACAAGAGTTTTTTGGCAAAGAACCCCACAAAGGCGTTAACCCAGACGAAGTCGTCGCTATTGGTGCAGCTATTCAGGGCGGTGTTTTGGCTGGTGATGAAGGTGTCAGCGATGTCCTTTTACTGGATGTGACACCATTATCGCTGGGTATTGAAACTCTCGGTGGCGTATTTACAAAATTGATAGAACGTAACACAACTATTCCAACCAAGAAAAGTCAGGTTTTTTCAACTGCAGCTGATAATCAACCATCAGTCGATGTTCATGTTCTGCAAGGAGAACGTGAGTTAGCTGTTTATAACCGTACTCTCGGTCGATTTAATCTAGATGATATTCCACCAGCACCTCGTGGGATGCCACAGATCGAGGTAAGTTTTGATATTGATGCCAATGGAATCGTTAATGTTTCTGCTAAGGATAAGGGAACCGGTAAAGAACAAAATATTCGTATTGAGTCTTCTAGTGGCTTATCTGATGAAGAAATTAATCAGATGGTCAAAGACGCTGAGAGTAACGCAGCAGAAGATGAACGTAAAAAAGAGGATATAGAAGTACGAAATAATGCTGACTCGTTAGTTTACAGTACAGAAAAGTCGATGACTGAATATGGTGATAAAGTCTCATCGGAAGAACGAGATACAATTCAATCATCAATCGATAAATTGAAAGAGTCTCTGAAAGACGATAACATTGAAGCTATTAAAACCGATACCGAAGCTCTAACACAGGCCTCACACAAATTAGCAGAAGCTATGTACGCTCAAGCTGCTGCAGATCAGGCTGCTGCTGGGGCAGAAAGCGGCGGGGTTGAGCCTGAGGCAACTTCAACTACGGAAAATGATGAAACTGTCATTGATGTAGAAGCTGAAGAAGTAATTGATAACGATTCAGAAAGTAGCGAAAAATAGGCATTACTCTGAGTAGATAATAGCTAAGCCAAACTTGATTTATTGAAATTTTATGGATCAAAGCTTCATGTTCGACGACAAACTGCGTCAGATTGAATCTAGGCTTTCGGAAGTTGAGCAATCCCTCGGGGACCCTGCTCAGCTCGCTGATAGTCGTAACTTAATGCACTTGACCAAAACTCATGCTGAACTGTTACCAATTGTTACTACCTACAGGGAGTTTCAAGAATGCCAAAAGGATCTAGCTGATGCTCAAACAATGGCAGCAGAAGAAGTTGATCTAGATTTACAGGAGTTAGCCGAGGACGAGGTCCAGATTCTGGAAAAGAAATTAGCACAATTGGCAGATGAGCTCAAGCTTTTGCTAATTCCCAAAGACCCTAACGATGTCAAGAATGTGATTATCGAAATTCGAGCTGGTACCGGTGGTGAAGAAGCCGGTCTTTTCGCAGCCGAATTATTTCGTACCTATACCCGTTTTGCTGAAAAGAAAAACTGGCGAACAGAAATTTTGAGCTCTAACTCGACAGGTTTGAAGGGGTTTAAGGAAGTCGTATTCATCGTGGAAGGGCATGGAGCCTACAGCCAACTGAAATTTGAGGGCGGTACACATCGAGTTCAAAGGGTTCCTGCAACCGAAACTAGTGGGCGCATCCATACTTCAGCTGTCACTGTTGCCGTATTACCAGAAGCAGAAGAAGTAGATATTGCAGTCGACCCTAACGAATTACGTATTGATACATATCGTTCTTCAGGGCCTGGCGGGCAAAGTGTCAATACCACTGACTCGGCTGTTCGTATTACTCACCTACCCACTAACTTAGTCGTTTCGTGTCAGGACGAAAAATCTCAGCATAAAAATAAAGCCAAGGCTATGAAAATTTTGCGGTCTAGGCTTTTGGAACAGGTACAGGCAGAACAAGACGCCGAACGTGCTCAAACTAGGAAAACGATGGTAGGAAGTGGCGATCGAAGCGAAAAAATCCGCACTTATAATTTCCCACAAGGCCGGGTAACAGATCATCGTATAAACCTTACACTCTATAAGTTAGACTCAACGCTAGACGGAAATTTAGAGGGGCTAGTTGACGGTCTAACCGCTGCCGATAGTACAGAAAAACTAAAAACCTTGTCAATGTAGTCTCAAGAACCGAAGTGAAAACTTGGACTGTTCTCGACCTAGTTGAGTGGACTGAGAACTATTTTAGGGAAAGTGGTATTACAACGCCTCGCCTTGATGCTGAGGTCTTACTAGGTTTCGTTTTGCAAAAAAGTAGATTGCAACTATACCTAAGTTTTGAGATGCCCGTTTTCCCAGATCATTTGTCAGCATTTCGACAACTAGTTCAAAGACGTAAAGAACACACCCCAATCAGCTATTTGACCAACCACCGTGAATTTATGTCGCTCGATTTTTATGTCGATTCGCGTGTCTTAATCCCACGGCCAGAGACTGAAATTCTAGTCGAATATGTGCTTGATCGAACCAGCAAGCATGGTTCGATAAGCTTGGTAGACATTGGAACCGGAAGTGGAGTTATTGCTGTTAGCTTAGCTTTTAATCGGCCTGAATGGTACATTGTGGCAACTGACATTTCCATCGAAGCTCTCGCTGTAGCAAAGACTAATGCCACTCGGCATCAAAGTCAGATAGAATTTCGATCAGGTGATATGCTGTCTACTCTAGAAAACGTCGATAATAAGTTTGACTGGATTGTATCTAACCCCCCTTATATTTCAAGTCAGGATTATAAGACATTACCTCCCGACGTGCGAAACTTCGAACCTAAGTTGGCTTTAACTTCACCGCCAGATGGATTACAGTTGATTCGGAAACTGATTGAATCGGCTCCCAACTATTTAAGACCAAACGGTCGCCTAGCAATAGAAATTGGAAAAGATCAACGGCCCGACGTTGAAGATTTTGTTCACTGTTCGAAAAAATACCAAAAGATCGACTTTGTACCTGATCTTTCAGGTATTTCCCGTGTATTGGTCGTACAGGTCTAAATTCAATTTTCTGATTCTCTTGCCAGAACGAGTTCACATGATTCATTTTCTGACCCGTTCAATTCAAATTAAACTTGTATTCCTTGTATTGGTAAATACTCTTCTATCTGGTAATATAACCGGCTGCAAATCGACAGATACAAGTTCGTCAGTATCAACCAAACCGACTACTCAACTAACCATTGCGGCAGCAGCAAATATGCAATTTGCCATCAATGAACTAGTAGATACTTTCTCAGATCATACCAGTATTCCTTGCCAGGTTATTATTGGTTCATCTGGTAAACTCGCCGCTCAAATAAGAGAAGGTGCCCCATTTGACATTTTTGTTTCAGCTGATATGAAATATCCAATGTCTTTATTCGATACTGGATCGACCCTCAAACCACCAAAAGTATATGCTTACGGAAAATTAGTTATTTGGAGTATGTGTGACTATATAAAAGTCTCAGACCAAATACTAACTCATGTGAATATTAATCGCATAGCCATAGCCAATCCACAAACCTCACCTTATGGTTTGGCAGCTATGCAAGCGTTGAAGAATTATGATGTATATGATGAGATAAAAGCTAAACTGGTTTTTGGTGAAAGTATCTCTCAAACTAACCAGTTTATTTTGTCGCAGGCAGTCGAAGTCGGATTTACTGCTAAGTCGGTTGTCCTCTCTAAGAGATTGGCTGACCAAGGTCAATGGGTAGAAGTTTCAACTAGTTTTTATGAGCCAATTGCACAAGGTATGGTTATAATTGACCATAAGTCAAAAAATTCTTATCAGACTCAGCAATTTTCAGAGTTTCTGTTTTCTGTGGAAGCAAAAACTATTTTAGAGAAATTTGGTTATGTGACGAGTAATCTCTCTGGACAATATAATCGAATTATGAACAGGATCAAATGAACCGATTATCTGGGAAAATCGAAAATATTGAGACTAAGAATAGTTTATCATTTGTTAGCATTAAAGTTGGGACTGTGACATTATTTGCTATTGTGATGCAAACGCAACAGAATTCTCCCCATCTCAAAATCGGCAACCCCATTCAGGTAGTTTTTAAAGCAACAGAAGTCATCATTTCAACAGGATTAGTTGATCATATTAGTTTACAAAATCGGTTAGCTGGAAAGATCTACACTATCGAATCTGGTTTATTAATGAGTCGGCTATTATTGAAGACTGAGATCGGCATGTTGACCTCAGTTATACCTACTGTTTCTGTCAACCGATTAGAATTAAAGGTCGATTCTGAAATCACGGCTATGATAAAGGCCAACAATTTGATATTGATAAAATGATCGATTGGGAACCATTAGTTTTAACTTTCAAACTAGCTAGCATTACCACGATAATTTTATTGATTATTAGCATCCCTTTGGCATATTGGTTAACTAGAACTCAATCTTACTTTAAAACTGTGATTGAAACACTAGTTAGTATGCCCTTAGTTCTTCCCCCGACTGTATTAGGTTTTTATTTGCTGGTCGTTTTCAGTCCATCTAATAAATTTGGCCAGTGGATCGATAACTGGTTGGGTCTTCGTCTGGTCTTCTCTTTCCATGGGTTAGTTATTGCTTCGACAATCTATAGCCTACCTTTTATGGTTCATTCGATACAATCTGGTTTGTCGAATTTACCTCCTTCTTTGGCTGAAGCCTCTTACATATTAGGTAAATCAAAAATAACGACTCTATTTAAGGTTTTGTTGCCAAATATCAAACCCGCACTGTTGACTGGGATAGTCTTATCCTTTGCTCATACTATTGGTGAATTTGGAGTAGTCTTGATGATCGGAGGAAATATACCTGGAAAGACTAAAGTGGCATCTATCTTTATTTATGATCAAGTAGAATCACTTAATTATAGTTTAGCTAACATCTATTCGCTGATCTTATTTGCATTATCATTTACTATCCTGTTATTGGTATATCTCGTTAATAATGGTAGCTTTAGTCGTGTGAAAGTATGATTGAATTCAACCTAGAAAAGCAGTTATTCTCATCTGATGGATTGATGAAACTCAAAGTTGATGTTCAAATTGAAGCCAACAGTTTTGTAACGATTTACGGTAAATCTGGTGCTGGGAAAACTTCTATTCTACGAATGTTAGCAGGTTTGATGCATCCTGACACAGGGTATATTTGGGTCAATGGTGACGTATGGCTAGATACTAAGAAAAATATTGATCGACCTCCACAAAAGCGCAGTATTGGTTTTCTTTTTCAGGATTATGCACTGTTTCCTAATATGACTGTTCGTCAAAACCTTCATTTTGCTTTAACACAAGGCCAAGCCCCTCAAATAATAGATGACCTGATTGAACTTGTAGAACTTGGAGACTTACAAGACCGAAAACCCAATATGTTATCAGGTGGCCAACAACAAAGAGTTGCCTTAGCTCGTTCTTTAGTTCAACGACCACAAATCCTGATGTTGGATGAACCACTATCGGCACTGGACGTTGATATGCAACACAAACTGCAGCAGTATATTCTTTGTCTACATTACGAATATGAATTAACAACAATATTGATCAGCCATGACCTTGCCGAAATTATAAAAATGTCAGATTATGTTCTTACCATTGAACAAGGTCGAATCGAAAAGCGAGGTCAGCCAGCTGAGATATTTACTGACCAGAAAGCTATCAATGGTGGATGTGAATTCGTCGGAAAAATCATCGACATTAATCAACAAGATGTGATGTTCGTTCTAACAATTTTAATTGGGATAGATTCTGTTCAAGTGATAGTCGACAAAGATGAGGTTCATCAATTTAGGCCGGGGGACACTGTGTTTGTTGGGTTAACACCTTTTAACCCCGTTCTACGTAAAATTGATTTATAGGGTTTAGAAATTGAAAATGCAATCAAAAGAAAAGTACAGCCAATTGATACAAGATGGATTTTGTATTGTTCCGAGAGTTTTGGCTCCTGAACTGTTAAAACGACTAAAGATTGTTACAGATAGACTATGTAGTGCAGATGATATGAAGGCGAGACGCAGGTTCCGATCCCAAGGTAGTATGTTATCTACAATGTGTGATCCCATTTTCGCAGAACTGATTGCTTGGCCTACTTCCTTGTCTCTGTTTACGCAGATGGGTTTTGACACCCCCACATTCACTGATGGTTACATTATCAGTAAACCGCCACATAGCCCACCTTTGTTTTGGCATTACGACTGGTTTGCTTGGGATGATCCCACTGCATATGATAGGCATCCTCAACAAGTGTTTTTCATGTATTATTTAGTTGATACAAAACGGGAAAACGGTTGCCTACGGGTTATTCCAGGATCCCATTGTGAACATAACTCATTACACGAGCAACTAGGCAACCCACACCGAGCAGACATCTCGGCTGCTGATAGTCTCGACAGAGCTGAATTTTCTGTCCGGCCGGATGAAATTGATGTGCCTGTCACAGCCGGGGACCTGATAATCGGAGATGCAAGACTTCTTCATGCTTCACACGCCAACCAATCAGACCGTAGACGCACAGTCATTACACTGTGGTACCAGCCTGATTTCTCATGTTTACCAGAAAGAATAAAGGCTCAAATGGTAGCAAAAACACAGTCTCTACCAGAAGATTGGCCAATTGCAGACAAAGCCAAAATCAAAAATCTTCTTCCAAAATACGAAGGAACCGCTGAACCATATGGCCGCACTTTGTACCGGTACAAAAAAACGAGGCATAGAAAGAATGAATAATTCTGAATCCCTCGCTTTCCATGTGATCAGCGGTCAATCTAACCTAATTATTGTATTAGTTAGGTAAACTATCATAGTAATCAGCCACGACCTTCCAAGCCTGTTCACCCATAAAACCTTTGGGAGGTGATTCTCCATTTCGAGCGTATTCTCGCATTTTAGAACCAGAAATACTAATAAAATCACCCGCTCGACTGGGATCAAAGAAACTCATCTGTTCAGCTTTAATATCGTAAGCTGCGAATCGAAATTCGATAATCTTGAGTCGGTCTAGACCTGGAGCCGATTGAATTACTTTCATTCCATGGAATGGGTCATATATGGGACCTCCCGTATTGGGGTGGCTCATCCCGGCCGGATCTCGACCAACTATATAGTGATCAGCTCCTGCATTAATGCGAGCTTTGGCATGCCATTGAACTTCAGTCGGACCAGCATAAATCATCGGACTCGGAAAAATAGCAACAATAGTTGTTTCGGGATCTAGAATTTCGTCTGCTAAGACTGCATCATGTTGTTTCATACGGATGTCTAATGGTACATCATCTTCTTTTGTCCAACCACCTAGAGGATGTAATAGTAGCAACGGATTATGGAAGCCTTCAGCTTTCAATTTCCGTTTAGTGTCGTTCATCAGTAGAGCATGCCCGTTATGGACAGGGTTACGTAGTTGAAAAGCATAAATAGCATCAGCATTTCGTTTCTGAAATTCAGCCCGAAGTGCGGCTGGCGACAGACGATAATGATCGAGGCCATCGTCATAAGTAATTGGTTTTAGCACCTCTAATTCACCACCAACTAAATACTCTCCCATTGCCATAATTCTTTCAACTGTTGGATGTTCAACATTCGTTAAGCCAATTGTACGAGCTGAGCGTTCTTCTCTTTGATGAGCATAAAACTCTGGATCCTTCAAAATTGCGACGGGTTGGCCTTCGAAGCGCAGCGCTATTTGTTCACTCTTGTCTAAACGATTTTTTTGTTCCTCAGTAGTATCTAGTGTAATCGGAATAGACTGGTTGACCCACGTGCCATCAGTCTGTCGAATAGCATTAAAATGTAGTGTCTGTAAAAATTCAGATTCTCTCATAAAACCACGTAGGGGACTGGCCCACCCTTCACTGAGAATATGAATCCATTGTAAATCATAATCGTTGATGTCAAGATAAGGAAGGTGTTGAGCTGTTTTGTTTTTATCAATCCGTTGTGGATCAGGCACAATCAAATCAATAAGCTCTCCACCATCAGGTAAAATAAGCGCCATTGGGTATTCTCCTAAAGAAAACAGATATTATTTCGGTAAAAGACTGTACACCAAAAGTAAATTAGCAAAAAATGAAATTGGAAGGAGGGTACAAAACGAACATTGAGATTATTCAACCTAGATGACAGGATTAAGCTAGTGTCCAACTGCACCGACTTCTAGTTGTATCTCATCCCGATTCCGGATTCGTTCAACTTTTCCATCCCGAATATCTACGATTCGGTCTGATACATCAAGCATTTTCAGGTCATGGGTGGCCGAAATAATTGTAACATTATTTTCCGTATTTAGACGTTTGACTAAGGTGATAATTTCACGTCCAATCGTCATATCGAGATTAGCTGTTGGCTCATCAGCCAATATGATATTTGGGTCGTTAGCTAAAGCGCGAGCGATTGCCACACGCTGTCTTTGACCACCCGAGAGCTCGTCTGGCAAATGGTGTACTCTCTCTCCTAAACCGACCCGTTCTAGAAGTTCTTCACCTTTGACATTTCTTTCTTTTACCGATAAGCCAGCAAAAATCATTGGCAATGTAACGTTTTGCAAAGCCGTCATCACTGGTAGTAGATTATAACTCTGAAAAATGTATCCTATCTTGTGGCATCGAAGCCAAGCGATTTGGGACATACTGAGACTTGATGTGTTTTGACCATCGATAAAAACATTGCCTGTAGTTGGTCGATCTAAGGCCCCAATCATATTAAACAACGTTGATTTACCTGACCCCGAAGGACCCATTAACGACAGATATTCACCTTGATAAATCTCTAAGTTAACACCGCTTAAGGCCTTCACTACGTTAGTACCCATCCGGTATTCTTTGACTACTTCGTCAGTTTTGACAATAACTTCTGTCATTTTTTAAGGTGTTCCTTAACCAAACGTCTTGAATTTTAATGGTCCTACATGTCAGTTCTCATGGCTTCTGCTGGTGGTAGCTTAGCTGCACTCCAAGCGGGAAAAGCTGCTCCCAAAACGGCCAACACCATACCCAAGAAACATCCACCTATCAGCCATAGAAGGATACGCAGAAGCGGAAAATCCATGAACATGTCCAAGCCAAAATTCGCAAAACTCATTAGTAGAGAGGCTACTAATCCAATCAGTGCCCCGATTAATGCACCAGCAAAGCCTTGAAACCCTGATTCTAGCAGAAACAAAATTACCACAAAGTGATCTAAAGCTCCTAGACATTTCATGGTGCCAATTTCACGAAATCTTTCGGTAACCGACATTAGCATGGCATTTGTAATACCAACTACACAGACAATCAAGGACATAATGATCAACCATTTATCTTTTGTTGAAATGCCAGTTTCTTTTTCCTCACCCAAATCCATAATCTGCTCGCTGGTACTACCAGCACTAGTCGATAAGCTGACTTCGTTTGAAATAACTACGAAGATTAGAAAGGCAATACCTAACGTAATACCCGCAGTAGTAATCACCGATCGGCCGAACCGAATCATTAAACTCTGATAGCTAATTCGAAGAGATTCAGAAAACGGTAGTTCAATTTGTTGACCTATTACATTTCGACTCTGATTTGCCATAGCTAATTACAACCAAAATCTAGGGTGAAATTCGTACCACTCATTGATCAAAAACTCTGTTTTTTCGGGTTAAATTAATATTAGTTACGAGGTTTCCGGGAAAAACCACGACCAACTAGAACCGGCATTTTATCACTTGTCATTTAGAAAGTCAAGATACTGAAAATAGGTTGGCTAATTAAGAAAAATCGCTTTTTTGGTATCGTTAAGGTAATTCTAGATAATGAGTACGCTTTCGAATGTCAACATTGACGGAAGAATATGGCTGAGTCAGGTGACTAGAATCGAATAATTGAGAGCGGATAGTTTCGACATCGTCTGCACCAATAGCGTTAGAGAAAATTGGCTTCAGGTATTGTATGCCGATTTCGGACGGCTGAAAGCGTCCAACATCGTAGAAACTAGCGTGCATATATCTGGGATGTATTTCACCCCATGGATCTCTAAGCATGTTTGCGTCAATACTATCTAGCACAAAGCCTTCTTCGCTAGTGTGCTGAAGGACAGCTATACCATTCCGCCATCCTTCTAGTAACATATCTATTGATTTTCCACCTAATTGAGATGCATAAAATCGGTCGAAAAGGATTGGACGTCCCCCCCTTTGAGTATGACCAACTTTCCTTGTAAAAATGGCATCACTAGCCGAATCATGTTGGCGTTGATTAATAAAGTACTCATCTCCTAAGTCTCTAACCAAAATTTGCTTCAGACTTTCTGCAGCTCCATTATAAACGATGTTACCAGATGGATCTTTAGTCGGATTCATGTTGCCTAATATGGTTCCCGCATCATCAACTATCCCTTCCGAAATTACGATAACTACGTTTTTCTGGACATCATATATGTCTTTAATCTTTTGCACTAATGCTTCTTGTTGCAACGGATGTTCGGGTACTAGTATTAAATCAGGCTGCCCATAGGCTGAACCCAAAGCCAAGTATCCTGATTGCCGACCCATAACTTCAATAATAGCAACCCGGCGATGACTTTCTGCAGTTGTCCGGATTCGCTGAACACCTTGGGCTGAAACAAAAACAGCGGTGGCATAACCAGGCGTAACATAGTTAATCATATCGTCCAAATTCATATGATTAACCATTCTTGTTCGAGAATAAGTCTCATTTTTTTGATTTCTTTTCCACTCCGTTGGCTCACTTCGATAATTCAATCCCAAATCGTTGTCAATGGTCTTAGGAGCTAATACTGTGGGGAAATGTTCAGCCAAAGCCGCCATAGCATTGAGTGTGCCGTCCCCACCAATGCAAATCAGCCCATTAATTGACAGTTTCTCTAAACGTTCGACAATTCCATCTACTACATTTTGGTCGTTAGAATCTACGTAAGCCCTGGAAGAACCTAAAATTGAACCTCCATAGGTTGGGTCTAGTTCAGGAATAGGCTGGAACAGGGGATTTAAGCGAAGATAAGGTACAGGGTTGGTCAATAAAGAATGGTAACCCTTCAACAAACCAAAGACTTCGATACGAAGTTCATTAGCACGAGCTACTACCCCATGTAGGGTAGCGTTTAGAGCCGGTGTGTCGCCTCCAGCAGTTAAGACTCCAATTCGATTCATAAAACGTCAATACCAAAATTTAATTAATTTAGTGGCTGTCTCTTTATTCAAATTTTCCTGCTAATTAACATTATCTAGTGAGAAAAAGAAAGACCTTAGCTCTTTTAAAAATGGCATGGCTACCCCAATTGAGTATTCTACTCTGGACACTAAAAACAAAAACGTAAAACGCTTACAGGCGACTTTGCCGTTGAGCCAAAACTGACTTTTAGTAAGAACAGAATCGGTTAATAACGAGCTAGATAAGGCGACAAAAATTCTTTGGCTTGTGCTGTCACATTCCATGCATCAGGCCAAAAACATAGGTCGATAGCAAACCATTCGCCTTGATAACCAGTTTCTTCCATAATGAAGGGAATAATTTGATCAAAATCAAGAATACCATCGCCAAAAGGTGCATGTGTACTGGTTTCGTCATTGTGCAGGGTATTATCCGAATCAATTAGGTGAAAATGGCCAATCTTTCCTTTTAGCAAACGGGCTAACTCGATAACACCGTTTTCGCCAAGTGTTTCCTTTTCACCATATTGTCTAGCTCCGACTGTCGCACACATCTGAGCATGACAAGTGTCAAACATCACTTTAAAATTGCGGTGATCAACTTGGTTGACTAGCTCAACAATTTCGGTTGGTTTATTAAATAAAAAGCCTGGTTCAAACTCCCAAAGCATCAGTACTCCGTGATCTTCAGCGACCGCCGCGCATCGCCTCCAAGTAGACACTATTCGATCCCAGGCTAGATTACGGTCGACGCCTAATATTCCTTCTACTGGCCTATCACAGACAGTATCTACACGAATAGCAGGTGCGCCAAAATCCAGAGCCAGTTGTAGATTTTTTTTAAATAATTTAAAGTAAAAATCATTGTTTTGGCCTTCTTCAGTCCCAGGGCCAGGGTGGCTCCAAAAGTCAGCAGCTAGACCTGAAACGGCAAGGCCATTGTCCTGAATTAGTTGAACAATCTTTTCACGATCTGACTTCATTGGAATGTCGTCAATCTCAATGTGTGGTGCAAAACTACCGATCTCGATACCATCGAAACCAAGTTTACCCAATTCTACGACTACAGTTTCAAACGGAACCGGGTTTTTCTCATATGGGCCAAACGCATACGCCCAACTACCAATCGAAAGTTTTTTTGCCATTTTTCCCTCAAAGATAAATAAAACTTAATTAGCTAGGTTTAATTGTGTTTATACCACTTAATCTTAAGAGGCTACGTACATGGTGGATAACAACAGATGATTTCCATTGGTGTGTTACCGGAACAGACAATTTGATAATTATCTATACAGCTAGGAACAAAGACCGATTTACCTCGTTTAATTTCTATCTCATCAAAATTACCGACTAATTTACCTTCGCCGTCTAACGTCGTTAAACAGTAAAATCCTTGCCCCGATTCCATGTCAAACGTCCCGTCAATGGTGAGGCGAGAAACCTGAAAGTACTTTGAAGTTTCATTCGGTACCAACTGATCTTGCCTACCACCTTCTTCTTTTCTAATCAGTTGTGGTGTCCGTTTGATATAATTGTTTAAATAACTCAGCTCCATTTTACTGAAATCTGCAGCCGAAATGGCTAAATCCCAACCAAGGCCTAAATTTCCATCTTCTTTGTCGAAAGGGAAAGCCTCCCATTCAGCTAATATGTTCCAGTCCGTGGGCTCCTGTGGTTCCAAAACACATAGTCCAGTCCCAAGAGAGTGAACAATTGGTGTTTCAACATAGTATACTTCCCCCACTTCTGGCTCAACTTCATGCATTAATCCACGCAAGGTTGCAATGTCTTGGTTATCCATAAGTTGTTGAAAATCTTTAGGGTCAATCGATTCTTTCCATCCGATCCAAGCTTTAGCTCCAGGTCTTGTCCCTATGATAATCCACGCCTCATTTTTGCCAAATGGTGAATTGAGATGCTTTTGAGCAAACTGAGGAGTTGGATGCCAATGAATGGGAATGTGTGCCCCTTCACCAACATCAAAAATCTTGAACAATACACCTAAGTTAGTACCAAATTTATCGACATGTTTAGAGCCAAGAGTCTGTTCTGGATACAGATCCAGTAGTTCCTTTAAAAGGGCTACTTCACCGGATGGTAATTCAATTCGGCTTAACCCTTTATCGGGCGGATTGTCTCTACCTGGAGTAACAGCTCTGTTAGTAGAAAAGATCCACTCTTCTGAGTAATAATCATCTTTTGGGTTATCCTCTCCCATGAACTCAGCACGCAATTTACCTCCATTGTAAAAGTGCAGGTAAGTATTCGGAGCTAATCGAATAGGGGCTGAAAGTAGCTCTCTTGCCACACTCTCCGACAAGGTTGGCATAAAATCCTCCATTTTTTAATGGTATAGGCCAGCGAAAACGGAACGCTAGTTTGCTCTATTATTTAATTTTTAAGTGTAGTTGTTGGTCAGCAAACCGGTATTATTTTTGGCAAACTGCTGAAAACCTTCTGAGGCGAGTGGTTGACGCTCGATCACCATTCCACCTGGTCGGCCCCCACCCAATCGCATTGCACCAATTTGGAAGGGATGAACCCCGCCACGTCGTTGCATAAGCTCTGCACCTTCCACGACATTCGAGTCTTGGGTAATTCGAATACCGATTGGATTTCCGAGTTGTACACGGCTGCTAGAGTCAATAGCAGAACGACGGTCAGGACCGTCAAACGTAATTGGGACTTCATCCTCAGTTGGAAAAGTAATGGAACTAAGTTCTTCTAATTGCTGATCTAGAATGCCTAAGCGAGATCCCAGACTTTCACTGTAGGTTAATACTGAGTCATCAGCTAAAACGTGGTCCAAGTTTAGACTGGTTGGGACAACGGGCTCTTTCTTCAAAGGGTCAGTGGAAGTAGGTTGTGTAAGAGGTACGTCTCTTAGTTCTAATAGAAGACGGTCAACAAGACCAATACGCGAAACCAGCTTGTCTCGGCTTTCAAGCGTATCCAAGTCTAACTTTGTCTGATTTTTAGGCTGATCAGGATCATAATTACCAATGTCTGTAATCAGGGCATCAATGTGCCGGTAGTCACCAAACTCTCGATCTAAGAGTTGCAATTCATGACTAGCTGCCATCCGATTTTCTTGAGACGCTCCGTTTACGGTGTTAGCCATCGAAGAGGTCAAAGCTTGCTGTTCAGTCATAACTTGTTCTGAAGCAGAATGACTACTCGGCCTCGTTCCATCACCCCGAGTAATTCCGGTTAACTGATTATTGGTGTTATCTTTACCGGTATAAGATATGCGCTCATTTCCTATATAGGCTATACCTGAACTGGGAAATTCGGTCGGTGAATAGTTCAGTGTAATAGTATTTGATGTAGCATCAACTGCCAGCGCTAGTGAATTAGTACCTCCGATGACGGTCTTTGGCTGTACAACTCCTGCTTGTTCAGCTCGATCTGCAGATAGCAGAAACCCTTCAGATTGTGCTAGTTGACTATCAATGGTTGTGTCGGACGGCTTCCTACTACTAAATTGGCTATAACGAGCCAGTTGGTTTTGCAATTCTATCACTAGTTGGTCTCGGACACCAACTCTGGGTAGTAGACGTTCCAGGTTAACGATCAAACTATCAATCCGAACTAGTGTGGAGTCCAGAAAAGCATCCTTGTAGTCATCCGAATCGAAGTTGTCTAACTGTTCTTGAAGGCCCACCATTAAACGATCCAAGGTCCTGAACTCAGACTGCAAGTCTTTGTTAGTTTCACCGATTCTCTTTAGAAGGCCTTCTAGTTCTTCCGCTGAAGCAACGCTTGGCAAGGGACGATCAGGATCTTTCAGCCTTCGACCTCGGCGACCTTGCTGTGAACCTGTAGACAAAGGCTGCGCTAGCAGACTTTGGTCTCGGGTTTGCCGATTAAAGCCGGAAGCCGTATATGAGTCAGTTGAGAATTGAGCTTGACGAGCGCCTGCGACTTGCGACTGGGACTGGAGAGTAGTTGCGTTGGTATCGGTATCACCCGATTGATGGACAGCCAGATCAGCCTCACGCCGAACGTTAGTGATCGACTGCCGGCCCCGATTCCGTGTTAGGGAAGAAAAGTTCCTAATACCCGTTAAGTTGGTTAATGTCGCGTCCATCCTAGTTCACCTCAACCCACGCTTGACAAAATTCTCGCTAGATCATACCATCTACTTGTACTTTTGTCAAGCATCTATGCGACTAGTTACGTAGCTTATTGTAGCAACGCCTCTATCCGACTATGAGGCTTAATTACAACCAAATATGCATAACCTGATGACACATAAACTAATTATTATTCTGTTTTTGTCAGTTGTTATTTATAAAACACAGCTAGCCCCAAGGTTACGATCGTACTCACCAAAAAACGTAGAAGTGAGGGAAACAAAGCCTTATACCTTACCTGACAAATCGATGGTCTTAATTCCGAGAAAAAATGGCAAATCGGACCCGTTCTATATGGATGTGACCGAAGTCACTGTTGGACAGTTTCAAAGATTCTTATCTGAGACTGGTTACCCGTTTAGTAATTATCGTTGGCAGCGTATACGTTTTTATTCTCCTACCGATAATCATCCGATGATTTCTGTATCTTGGCATGAAGCGGCAGCCTACGCCGAATGGGCCGGTAAGTCCTTACCAACTGAAGCGGAATGGGAACACGCAGCACGAGGTGGCTTGGCGAACTCAACCTATTGTTGGGGGAATGATAAAACACTAGCTCGTTACCACGCGAATTTCCGTGGAGTCGGTGGCTCGGATGATTGGAAAAAACAACCAGCGCCAGTAGGAAGTTTTTCCCCTAACGGATATGGACTGTACGATATGGCGGGGAATGTTTGGGAGTGGTGTCAAGATTGGCGAGACAGTAACCAGGTAACTAAAGTTCTACGGGGCGGATCTTGGTATAACTTACTTTACCGTTTACGAATTTCTAGCCGAGACAGTGACCATCCCACAGACACACCAACTAACGTCGGATTTCGCTGCATATCCAGAGCAAACTTAGAAGATTGGTATAATTCCCAATACAGTCAATGAGTTGAAAACCCTTTACCTTCTGCAAGGAAATAATTTTCCAGAAGGCTAAGTTTGGCAATCGTCCGTATGTTAAGTACCCGAATCGGTCAAATGGTTTGTATCCAGCTGTCCTAACTTATCATTCATTTTTTTTAGTCTATTAACCAAGGACAGAATAATATGCTTCAGTATTGGGTCAACTTTTTTTAACATGGCTAGCAATCGGCTACGACTGATCCTGATCACTTCTGTCTGTTCTAGTGCGCGGCAGGAAGCAGTACGTTTTTGAGATTTACCACCAAATAAGAACATTTCGCCAAAAATCTCGCCTTTGCCAAAGACTTCCAGAGGAACTATATCATCATCTTCTTCAAGATAAACTTCAACACGGCCTGACCGGATTATATAGGCCGTATCCCCGAACTCTGATTGGCGAAACAGTATTTCGCCAGCTTGGTATTTACGGCTAGTGAATTGTAACTCTTTTTTGGAGTCATCATCTTGTTGATTCATGAATTACCTCTTTCTCAACATTGCATATTCTGGGTTGATGCATTTATCTCCCCACCGATTGAGAACACAACGTAGGCCTATGTCTGATTCTGGATATTGACCTTGGTCATTACTTTCTTCTATCCAATTATTTAATATTCGCCGATGCTCTGACAGAACAGAACTGTAGTTAGGGTCATCGGCTAAATTGATGGTCTCATGTGGGTCTTTTTCCAAATCGTATAGTTCTTCAACAGGCCTCTGTACACCCCAAAATGCTGACTGAGTTTCGTTTAATTCTCCGTTAGCATGCATCTGATGCAATAAAGTCATATAGTTCGATCCATCTCGATATTGTGGTTGCATATATGGTCGATCAGTCATAAAATTTTTCAGATAACCATATTTCTGTGTTCGTATGGCTCGGATTCTGTCGATTGTATAGTCACAACGATCCTTTGCTGCTACTACAAACTGTCTAGGTTGAAAATCTTCAGCCAATAGATTATTACCTTCCATTTGCTCTGGTATCTCAATATTAGCTAAAGCCAGTGATGTAGCACTGATATCTATACCACTAACCAAATCAGTTCGCACAGTATTCTGCTTAACACAGTCTGGAGCGGAGGATTTCATATCTGCAACGATCAAGGGTACTTTATGTCCACCCTGGTAGATAAACTGCTTGTGTCTAGGTAATCGCATTCCGTGGTCACTGAACAAAAAGATTATAGTGTTATTCAGTAAATCGTCTTCATCTAACCTGGATAAAATTTGTCCTACTTCGTTATCGGTGTGAGACACACAATCATAATGTAAAGCTATTTCGTCACGAATAATTGGATGATCAGGGTAGTAGGGTGGGACCTCAACCTTTGATAGATCAGTAACCCGTTCCAAATTAGGATTACCAAATTGTTTCCCACCGGTTAAGTGGATTTGCCCAAAAAATGCCTTCCCTTCCGGGCAGCCAGACCAATCGCTGCCACTTCTGGCTCCTTTGAAGCCCATCTTACCATTATTGTGATTGTATAGATCTTCACTACGAAAAACAAAGTTGTAGTCAGTTTTACCTTCTATGAAAGTGTAATAGCCCGCTTGACGAAACCGCTCAGGAATAGTCAACACACTTTCTGGCAAGTGGATTGCATCATAGTTACCTTGATTTTGACCACGGAAATTGGACCGAGAACTACGATGATGATGTGCTCCAATGGTTGTCTGATACATTCCAGTAATCACAGCTGACCGAGAAGGAGAACAGACACCTGCTGGCATGTAAGCGCGGTCGAAACGCATCCCAGAGTGGGAGAGACGGTCTATATTTGGTGTTGGTACTACAGTATGACCGTAACAGCCCATCCAGTCATTCATATCTTCAATAAAAATCCATAATATGTTGGGTTGATCCATTTGTCCAAAATCCTTCATCAGAGTCATAGTCGATTGGGGAATTATAAAATAGTCTAAGCAAGTTGTCTATTTGAAACTCCCATACTTTCAGTGAAAAATATACAATTCTATGATCCAAACATTCTGAGATTTTTTCGTCTTAGTTGATAAATAAACAGAAGTCGATAGCTGAGTAACAGAAGATATAAATTCAAGTCATGCAACGTAGAACCCAAGAAATAAAGCTTGAGAAGTCTTACTTCCTGAGCTGGACTCGTTTTTAGAGTTACTGGTTAACCATCTAATTTTTTCAAAGTGAGCTAACAGCTGTAAAGATCAATTATAGGTAGATAAGTTTGATATCTAGTGGAAACGAATATAAGTTTATTTCCCTGCTTGGTTTAGTATCCTCTGTATATTTCCTCCCAAAACTAAGTCGAGATCGTTTTTAGAAAAAAATTGGCAATGTTTTCTGACAACCTCCAGAGATTGCTGATAAGTCATGTGTGCCCGAACAGGCGGATAATCAGAAGCCCAACAAAGCCGGTCAGGTCCGTAGTAATGATACAGTTTTTGTGCCATCCATAATGTATCCGAATAAGGATAATCCCAAGAAATGGCGGATGCATAATGAAAGCCGGACAATTTGATGTATATGTTAGGAAGTTCAGCTGATTTCAGAATTTGATCAAAATCTGAGTAAGGTGGAGAAACACTAGATTTTGCTCCACCCATATGGTGACATAAAAAAATCACTGAAGGGAAACGTTTTGCTAGTTGACGTAAAAATGGCTGCCAACTAGCTCCTAATGCTAGGCTAGCAATCAATTTCAGTTCAGCAGCAGTTTCAAAAAAACTTATACCTTCTGCAGAATCAAACCAATCGTAATCATTACGTAGATAGTGTGTGAAGCCTACCAAATTATATCGATTTGCTGATTCTGCCAATCGTTGAGCCGATCCAGACTGATGATAAGTTTCAGTCCAGCTACAATCAACGTCAGCAAACTGAATCAGTCGGTCAGGGTGTTTCTGAACACAGTCATACACATAGTCATTGTTATCGGGGTTATGATCAATTCTTGCACAGACTAATACGGCTTTATCAACTTTATTTCTGTCCATCTCCCACAACAGTTGTTCAACTTGCCCGCGGCTATTATGATCAGGCACAGGCGGGTTATAAGGCCACTTACGCCAAGCATGGGTGTGGCAATCAATAATCATCAGGCTTATACTCCTTGTTTTGAAAAGTATTCTTGGTAACTACGTCCTCTTTGTTTGTTTTCAGTTTTTTAGGTCCGTAGTCGGACTTTTTATACATACGTACTCATCAGAAAAATGATTAGAATAGATTAAATTCTGAATTGTCGAAACTCATATTTTCACTGATCCTCGCGAACAATATGGCTGTATGTACGCCGAGTATCATTAAAATGAAATAAAAAATGGCATGTTAGGCTTTTATTCATAATTTTTAATTTTTGTTCGCCCAGACTAACATAGTTTACGGTGGAGATTAATAGTAAAAATTCCGTTTTAATCAACAATGGTTGTTTCCCGTGAATGTTGAAATTATAAATCTCGCCGATTTCAGTATTTTACACAAAGAAACGGCCTTTTGTTACTTTGAGATTTTTCTGTTCTGATTGAGAATAAATCAAATCTTTTTCCTAAATGTTAATTAATTGGTCTAGTTGTTCGAAAAGTTCACATAAAGTGGGTGTTGCAAAATTAACTGATTACTTCTTGATCGAAAGCTTTTTCTTCGCTTCCGACAAACTCAGATCTTTTTTAGAAAATCAGGTTAAACTATCTGCCAAATACCACCACAGTTAACAATTCCAATTTCTGGCTAAAAGACTGGATTTTGGAATTTTTGAGGACTCAGGCTAATGGAAATACATGTATCTCAACGACAGCTCATCCCTATTGACGGAATTAAACAATCAAGATAAAATCATGATGCAGGGTCGTGTTTTTTTAGGGCCAGTGAACCCATCTTAGATTGAAGTCAGACGGCATGAGTAGCAAATACCCATAATCAAAGGAATCATAATCGATGATTGAACAAATTGCAGATTACGAATGTATCACTGGTGAAAACCCAATGTGGCACCCATTAGAGAAGAAAGTTTACTGGCTAGATATTCCCAGTGGTCGATTATTTCGTTATGATCCAAGCACACAACAGCATGAGAATTTTTTCACTCACGACGAGGAAGTCGGTGGGTTTACTATTCAACCTGATGGAGTACTGCTACTTTTCATGTCAAGAGGAGCTATCGGTTTTTTGCGAGGTGACCGAATTGACTATGTCGTAGGTGAAATTTCTGAAGAAAAAGCTTCTCGTTTCAACGATGTAATAGCAGACCCAGCAGGTCGTGTTTTCTGTGGTACAATGCCACAAAAGGGGCGATTAGGTGTTCTCTATCGTTTGGAAACAGATGGCTCAATCCACCCTATCCTAGAAGGTATTGGTTGTTCTAACGGAATGGGATTTACTAATGACTTACAAAAAATGTACTACACTGACTCTGGAAAGCGGGAAATTTATCTTTTCGATTACGACCAAGAGACTGGTGATATAAGTAACCAGAGGGTCTTCGTCAAGACGCCAGACGGTGAAGGGGTTCCTGATGGTATGACAGTCGATCAGGAAGGTTATGTGTGGTCAGCACGCTGGGACGGAAATGGATTATTTCGTTTTGACATTGAAGGTAATCTAGAGCGAAAAATTGAATTGCCAGCATCAAAGGTCTCAAGTGTTGTGTTCGGTGGTGATGATTATACTGACATTTATACAACTACTGCTGGTGGTAATGATAAAAGTACCAATGGGCCCGGTGCTGGAGCCTTGTTTCGGATTAAAACCGAATTCACCGGTAAACCTGATTTTTTTTCGCGTCTTAGTTAAATTGTACAGGTCAGTATGTCAACAACACATCTTCACTTACTACGGAGTTTTTTCTTTTTACAGTTATTGTTTTTTTCTGGTTGTGTTAGCAAGATTGCTACTGTTCAACAAAATATCGACCGGTATAAAGACCAATTAGTTACTGTCAGAGGCAAAGTACAAGAGACACTGACAATACCTGGTATCCAAACAGGAATTTATCAGATCGAAGACAACAGTGGCCGAATTTGGGTTATTTCGTCCAATCAAATTCCTAAGCGTGGCGAAAGGGTATTGGTGCAGGGAACAGTTTCAACTGGTATAGAAGTATTAGGGAAAAAATTTGGTACTGTGATTAGAGAGCTCGATTAAGATCCATAATGGTAGTATCGTATGCGTTAATTGTGAATCCGTGGACCTAAAAAGATAGGATATAAAAGGATTGAGATGCAAAACAGACCATTTCCAATGACAATGCTAGTGATTTTGCTATTGTTGACCTTGTCTTTGATTACATCGTCCGCCTCAGATTCAACTAGTTCAGTCAAGCTAGATATTGATTTGGTGCAAGGCAATACGGGTACTGTATTAGTACATTATACTCTTCCCGCTCATCCCGATTTGCAAGTAGGTAATTGGGAATATAGCCTTGATGGTCGTTCTTGGCAACAGATACCAGTAGATTCAATCAAGCACTGCCCAACTGATTTTGGCCAGCCAACACAAATGAATTATCAACGTGGGTTCTTGGCTTGGCACACACACCAATTACCAATCCTAAAAACAGTGGTCCCACAAATACAGGTCCGAGTTCCTACTTATTTCAACAATACCTCATCAGGTTGGTTGAAGATGCCAGTGATGCGAGCATCTAGGCAGGGACATTCCGTTACGAGTCATCAAAGTAGGCTCTATGCTTTTGGTGGGTGGAATGGTTGTCGCTTAACTGCCAGTGCTGAGTTTTATGATGTAGAGACTGAAGGATGGTATAAAATTGACGCGATGCCTACACCTCGTCAACATTTAGCCTCAGTAACGGTCGGGGGGACGATATATGCTATTGGTGGATTAGGAAGAGATGGTGATTTAGCAGTGGTAGAAGCGTATGATGTGCAATTGAACCGATGGTCTTCAAAAAAACCTATGCCCACAGCAAGAAGAGCGTTGGGGTTGGCCATAATTGATGGATTAATCTATGCTATCGGCGGACATAATGGAGAGGCTCTATCGGTCGTCGAAATTTATGACCCCCAAGCCGATCAGTGGATGACTGGTCAACCCCTTCCAGAACCCAGACATAGTATGGGCGTAACTGAACTGAATGAAAAAATCTATGTTGTGGGGGGCATAAACAAACAAGTTTTGAATAGTGTACTGGTTTATAACGCATCAACTGAACAGTGGAAGTCTATAGCTAGTCTGCATAAAACACGTTACGGTCTAACCGTGGAAGCTCGTCCCTCACTCAATCGAATCTACGCAATTGGTGGTATGCAATTTCGCAGAGCTAGTCAATCGGACCAGTTGCAACCTACAATTCTAGAACCGTCTACTTTTGTTGAAACAATCGAAATATTACCGAATTCAGAGATACTAAATACATCTGATTGGCAACTATTCCCTCCCTTGGAAATTGGAAGAGCCTACGGTGGAAGTGGCATGGTAGGAAACCGACTCTACGCTATTGGCGGTAACGGCAGATCAGTTTATTCGACTGCAGAATCTATTTCATTGGATTCTGCAAGTAGTTATTCTGAAAGCCAGCTTATTGTTTTACAGAACGACTTTAGGGTTGAACTAAAATCTCCACCTCCATTCACAACCATCAGTGGTAATGTAAAAATCTTGGGTCAGGTAAATGGTAAATCCATCCAACGATGGAAGTTGGCTGCCGCAGCTTTGGGGTCTGGCAACTTTCAGCTAATAAACCAAGGTTCAGGAAACAGTCAATCAACTGACCACCTTTTGGGCGACTGGAAAACTGAGAGTTTGCCAGATGGACTCTACCTAATTCGCCTTCAAGCTTACCACTCGGGACTTGTTGCACCTAACAGTCCAGCCGAAACCTTTAGTTTGGTTCACCTACGTTCGAATGGTACATAACTTAGTAAAGACTCTAAGGGTATTTATCACTGCCTGCCTATATAAGGGATTTGTCGCAATAGGTCAATTCGCTTGTTTATGGTCTATAGTCGCTCTCCTCTGGTTCTCACCTTCGATTAGCCAAAATCAGATCGCTAAGCCTTTTTTTAGTGACATTACAGATGAAGTTGGTTTGAAATCAGCACCTTTTACATGGCCTGATGGAACATACGATTTGCCAGAGGTTATTGGGGGTGGTATTGCTGTCTTTGATTATGATAACGATGGTGATTTGGACATACTACAAATCCGTTTCTCTCGCCCCGGACAAACTCAGGCCAAAACTAAGAATCGACTATTTGAGCAAAAAAATGATGGTACATTCATTGACGTCACTGATCAAAGTCATATTGGAGATGAAGGGTATGGGCAAGGTATCGCCATTGGCGATGTTGATAACGACGGTCATTTAGATGTTTACTTTACAAATCTAGGCGAAGATGCTTTTTATCATAATAATGGAGATGGAACCTTTACAGAAACCACTAGCAAAACATTTGGAACTTCAAACCAGCCTTCGTGGAGCACCGCGGCGGCTTTTGTCGACTATGATCAAGATAATGACTTGGATTTATATGTTGTTGGTTACGTTGTACACGATGATACCCAGATTTGCTATGGAGACCATGGACTGCCTGACTATTGCAACCCACGGGTGTTTAATCCTGCACCTGATCGGCTATACCAAAATCAGGGGGATGGTACTTTTATTGAAATTTCAACCGATACTGGAATAGGCAAACCAGCTCGAGGCCTAGGTGTTGTTTGTGCTGACTTTACGGACGATGGTCTCATTGATTTCTATGTTGCTAATGATGGTGAAGCCAATCAGTTATGGGTGAACCTTAATAATGGTCAGTTTCAGGATCAGGCAATTTTATACGGTTTGGCTTTCAATGCTTATGGGCAAGCCGAGGGAAGTATGGGTGTTGCCATTGGTGATGTAAACCAAGATCAAAGTCTCGATCTACTTCTAACTCACCTGACTGGTGAGACTAATACACTTTATTTAGCCACCGAATACTCTATTTTCATGGATAATACTGACATCTCAGGGTTTAGTGGTAGTGATGCTCCTTTTACTGGTTTTGGTTGTGCCTTGCTCGATTTTGATAATGATGGCGATTTAGATTTAGCTATAGCAAATGGTAGGGTTAAAAAAGGACCAGTTTTGTCTCAAGCTGACTTAAGCCCGTTTTGGAATGCTTATGCAGAACCAAACCTGTTATTCTCCAACAATGGCAGTGGTATTTTTACCGAGGTTGACTCAAGGATGGAGCCCTTCTGTCAAAACATTGAAATTAACCGTGGTCTTGCCTGTGGCGACATTGACAATGACGGAGACATTGACCTGATATTAGATAGATTAGGTCAATTACCTCGGGTGTTCAAAAATCAGTCTTCAGAAACAAACAGTTGGTTAACAGTTCGAGCAATAACTCATAATCGACCGGCGTTAGGGGCTAAAATTACTCTGATAACCGACAAAAAATCCTTTTTGGGACAAGTAATAGCAAGTTCTGGCTATCTGAGTAGTAACGATTGTCGCCTTCATTTTGGTCTAGGTGATGTCAAATCTGTTAGATCATTAGAAATAGATTGGCCCGACGGCCAACGCGAGCAATTTACCATTGATGACCTAAATCAGCAAATTACTATTTTACAGGGTACTGGCAATCCTAGATGAGCTATCTATCCTTTGTGCTCTTTACTACCGTTGTTAGCTTATTGACTTTTGAGCCTATTATCGAAGTTATTCCAATACCCTTACCACCTGAATTATCACAATCGCCAAACCAAAAGTTGAAAGAGTTGATTACTTCTGCTCGATCTCAAATTGATCAACTTCAGAAAGATGAGGGCTCAAGTTCGCAACTCTTGAGCAAAGCTTGGGGACATTTAGGTAGTATTTATGACGTACACGGGTGGTCGTCGGAAGCTTTGTTTTGCTATCAGCATGCAATTCGATTTGAGCGTCAGAATTTCCGCTGGTTATATCTTTTAGGCCGGCTAACTTACACTACCCAACCTGACGAAGCTGTCGAATCATTGAGCCGAGCAATCAAAATCAACCCACAATATACGCCCGCTTACGTCTATTTAGTCCAATCCCTCCGCAGAATAGGAGATATCGAAGCAGCCAAAAAACAAACCAAAAGACTTCAACAACTTATCCCTTCAAACTCGCTAGCTTACCTGTGGTTGGGCGAATTGGCATTTTCGCAAGGACAATTTAAACAAGCAACTCAACAACTACAAATGGCATTGAAATTTAACCCCAATCAAAATGAGGCTCGAACAAAGTTAATTCAGGCTTATTTCGCACAGGGAGACTTTGAGTCTGCCAATCGTTATCAGTTATATACTGCCTCCACTACCGAACACCAAGAAATAGAAGATCCGATTTGGGAGTCAGTTACGGATCTGGGGCTAAGTTCTCGCTGGTTTCTAGAGCGAGCCAATCGATACATGAAGCAGCAGTTATTCCGAAGCGCGGCCAAAGAATTCTCAATGATAATCTCAGTGTCTGATAATGACCCAGAGATTTGGCTTAACTATGGCATTTGTTTGTACCACACAAAACAGCATTCAACAGCAACTACTATTTTGGAAAGTGCATTAGCTCTACAAAATCGTCTAATTGCCGAAGGGCAGAAAACTGATTTTGGCAACCTAGAAGCTCAGTGCAATTACCATTTAGGTTTGATCTATGAGCAAAATAACCAACCTGATCGATCTATCAAAAAGTACCAAAAAGCCGTCGATTTAAGTCCATCTAATATTATTTACCGACGCCAACTTGCTCGAGTTTATTGGAACATGCAAATGTATCAAATAGCAATAGAACAATATAAAAAAATTATCAACGTCGAGCCAGAAGATGAAAAAGCTATTTATCGAATTGGACTAATAGCCCTTCAAAAGGGGAATCTGGAAAAGGCCAAATCGTGTTTCAGTCGCCTAGTATCAATTAATCCAAACCATACTCGTGCTTATGGTGCATTAGGTTTAACATTTTTTCAGTTGGGAGCTCAGAGAAAAGCTATAGAAGCGTACGAAGCGATTTTAAATATTGAGCCTGACCACCAGCAAGCTCAAAGTATGCTAAAAAAAATTAGCAATATTGATTAGGATCGATACTTAGCGGATTTATTCCCCGGTCTTAAATGTCCACCCTGAATTGAGGAGTGTTTGACCATCCGATCCTCCCCAAATAATAATCTGATTACCGGTCCAAACCAAACTATTCAGTATTTTGCCTTCTGGTTTTTGATCTGTTGGTAGATGGCTCCAAGCATCTTTAGTTGGATTATATATTCGCCCACCTTCCGCTAATTTACCACTAGCTTCGTATCCGCCCCAGATAATCATTTCACTGCCAGTCCAAACAGCCGTATGTCCAAAGCGAGGTGATGGAGCTTGGTCTTGTGAGGTTAATTGCCACTGATTACTAGATGGGCTGTACCGTCCTCCTGTGTTCAAAGGTTTTTCAGCCGTAGTTCCGCCCCAGATAATCATTTCACTGCCAGTCCAAACAGCCGTATGTCCAAAGCGAGGTGATGGAGCTTGGTCTTGTGAGGTTAATTGCCACTGATTACTAGATGGGCTATACCGTCCTCCTGTGTTCAAATATTTATTTAGGCCGACTCCAGCCCAGACGATCATCTCACTACCAGTCCAAACAGCCGTATGTCCACCTCTAGGTTCGATATTAGATATAATTGGTTTCCAATTACTGGTGGTTGGAACATAAGCGGCTCCAGAAGCTGTTACTCTTTCATTATCAACATAGCCCCCCCAGATAATCATCTCATTGCCAGTCCAAACAGCCGTATGTAGGAATCGGCCAACCTCAACCAAATTTGTCAGTACTCCAACCCACTGATCTCTTTCTAACTTGTATTTTGCCCCATTGAGTATTTGACCGTTCTTATTTTGTCCTCCCCAGACGATCATTTCTTGACCGGTCCAGATGGCGGTATGTCCGCCACGGGCTGATGGAACTTGTTGTTGGCTGACCGGAATCCATTGATCCTTTTGGGGATCATAACGACCTCCATCATTCAAATAGTTATGTTGGTCAAGCCCTGCCCAGACGATCATTTCCTGACCGGTCCAGATGGCGGTATGTCCGCCACGGGCTGATGGAACTTGCTGTTGGCTGACCGGAATCCATTGATCCTTTTGGGGGTCATAACGACCTCCATCATTCAAATAGTTATGTTGGTCAAGCCCTGCCCAGACGATCATTTCTTGACCGGTCCAGATGGCGGTATGTCCGCCACGGGCTGATGGAATTTGTTGTTGGCTGACCGGAATCCATTGATCCTTTTGGGGGTCATAACGACCTCCATCATTCAAATAGTTGTCTTGGTCAAATCCCGCCCAGACGATCATTTCTTGACCGGTCCAAATGGCAGTATGTCCACTGCGCGCCAATGGAACTTGCTGTTGGCTGACCGGAATCCATTGATCCTTTTGGGGGTCGTAACGACCTCCGTCTCTTATAGGTTTCTCTGCCTGATCAAGCCCTGCCCAGACGATCATTTCTTGACCGGTCCAAATGGCAGTATGTCCACCACGGGCTGATGGAACTTGCTGTTGGCTGACCGGAACCCATTGATCCTTTTGGGGATTGTAACGACCTCCAGAATTTAAATAGTTGTCTTGGTCAAATCCCGCCCAGACGATCATTTCTTGACCGGTCCAAATAGCAATATGTCCACTGCGTGCCAATGGAACTTGTTGTTGGCTGACCGGAATCCATTGATCCTTTTGGGGGTTATAACGACCTCCGTCCCTTATAGGTTTCTCTGCCTGATCAAGCCCTGCCCAGACGATCATTTCTTGACCGGTCCAAATAGCCGTATGTCCACCACGGGCTAATGGAGCTTGCTGTTGGCTAACTGGAATCCATTGATCCTTTTGGGGGTCGTAACGACTTCCATCATTTAGAGCTGTGCCATTCTGATCAAAACCACCCCAAATGATCATTTCTTGACCGGTCCAGATGGCGGTATGTCCACTGCGCGCCAATGGAACTTGTTGTTGGCTGACCGGAATCCATTGATCCTTTTGGGGGTCGTAACGACCTCCGTCTCTTATAGGTTTCTCTGCCTGATCAAGCCCTGCCCAGACGATCATTTCTTGACCGGTCCAGATGGCGGTATGTCCACTGCGCGCCAATGGAACTTGTTGTTGGCTGACCGGAACCCATTGATCCTTTTGGGGGTCGTAGCGACCTCCGTCTCTTATAGGTTTCTCTGCCTGATCAAGCCCTGCCCAGACGATCATTTCTTGACCGGTCCAGATGGCAGTATGTCCACCACGGGCTGATGGAACTTGTTGTTGGCTGACCGGAATCCATCGATCCTTTTGGGGGTCGTAACGACCTCCATCATTTAGAGCTGTGCCATTCTGATCAAAACCACCCCAAATGATCATTTCTTGACCGGTCCAAATGGTAGTATGTCCACCACGGGCTGATGGTGCTTGCTGTTGGCTGACCGGAATCCATCGGTCCTGTTGTGGATCGTAACGACATCCATCATTTAGATAATGATCTTGACTGACCCCCCCCCAGATTATCATCTCACTTTCTGTCCAAATAACGCTATGCCCAAACCGATTATCAGGCACCCCACCCGTCATCAAATTCCATTCAGCGTATGTCGCCCCAAGAAATAGAACGAAAAAAGTCGAAAAAGCAAAAAGGAATCTCATGTAATTTCCAATATAGACGATCAAAAAAAAGCCCCAAAGGACTATGCTTGGGGCTAATTAACTTTTATTTCTACTGAATAAATGAAATCTACTGTTTCTCTTTCAGATCAGCCCAAATGACGGGTAATCTTCCTCTGGCATTTACAGACAAAAGACCGGTAATTCCTTGATTGGCAATTGCCTTTATATCTTCATCAGAAAGGGCTGAATGAAAAATGGCTACTTCGTCCATGGCGCCAGTAAACCAGTTACCATTTGCGTCCCAAATGCCACAGCCTCCAATATTTACGTTAAATGGTGAAGAGCCAAACGGCCCACCGCCACCGCCTTCTGTAACTTCACCGTCGACATAGACCCTCAAATGTTTCTTGGAAGCTACTCCAGCGACATGATGCCAGTCTTTGGATGGTGCTCCATGTTTCCACGGAGCTTGAAGATCGCCAGCGGGAGTCCAAAGCCAAAGTGTTTTCGGGTTATTAAAGCCGAACTCAGGTGAGTTATTTTGTCCCACCAAACCGATACGGCCACCTGTCATTTTTCCTGTTTTGATCCAGCAGGAGAGAGTGAATTCCTTAAGGTTATCTAGTAGTTTTTGCTCAGTTTGAACGCAATTATCCTTACCGTTAAACTCTAAAGCTTTGCCGAACTTACCATTAATCCATTTTGGTGCCTTGACGAGTTTTCCATGGTTACCTTCTTTCGATATATCTTTCGCTATTTCACCATTACCTTCATCAAACAACCACACACCTACCGCTGATTCCAATAGCTTATCAATATCCGTTTTAGCTTCACCCAAGTTGACCCCAACCATATAAAACAATGCAATACCGAAACAAATATACCGTATCTTGTGTAGCATTTATCTATACCCCATTATTATAGATGTAAAATTATCAATCAATTTCCTAGTCGTTTTGGTAAAAATGATGCAGTAAGTAGGAAAAAGGCCCTACACAGTTTACTATGTAGGGCCTTTTTAACAAAAATCTAGTTGATTAATACCGTTATTCTTTACGTATTTGGGCCCAAGTTGAGGTTAACCGGTTTCTAGGGTCTACCGCAGTTGTCATAGCTTTAAATCCAGTTTTCATGATTTTATTAACATCCGCATTGCTAAGGGCGCTGTGAAAGATAGCTACTTCGT
>JAYZAL010000001.1:0-106539 GCA_036339735.1 Candidatus Poribacteria bacterium | reverse complement strand
CTTGTTTCACTAGTGTGGATGTTTGCTGATGACTACGAAAGGTCTTGGAAACATTATCAGAGAAACTTCAGAAAGATACAGTCCGAAAAACTTGCTGTCGGATATGATAGTGACGAATACGATTCCGGCCTATATGATGCTTATTTAGAGAAAGAGAAAATCCGCGCTGCTGAAGAATACAATGAAGCAAAAGAGGATTTAAAAGCTGCCAATGACGCGTTTTATGTTGTAGATCAGGATTATAAATTTGCTAAAGCTGAGCTCAATAAATTAACTTATGAATACAAAGAGGCTCAAGTTGGGCATGGTGGAAATGCAGATGAATTAAGGAAAAAGCTGGCTGCGGACACAGAAAAAGTTAGGCAAAAGAAATTAGAACAAGAAAAACTCGATGTCAGAGTCCGAAAGCAAGAAAAACGTCTGCAAGAATTAAGAGCGAAGGAGAAAGATGTAGACAAAAGATTTGAAGAAAATTTCGGCAAGGAGAAAGTCCTATTAGCTAGACAGCATGCAAAAGTGGAAGTGACCCGTATGAGTACTGCTAACAAAATTGCTGATGCTATCAGAGACTTACCAATTCTAGATTTGACTAACCCCTACTATCGCATACAACAGGTCGTTGTCAATGACGTAACCGAAGACATGAACTTTGTCAAAGTACCAAAAGTTGACCGTTGTGTCAGTTGCCACCAAGGAATGGACCGCCCGGAATTTGCGGATGAATCCCCCCCTTATAATGCGCATCCTAACCTAGACTTGTTTGTCAGTAGTAACTCGCCCCATGCGTATGATTCATTTGGATGTACTAGTTGTCATGCAGGACGGGGGAGAGGTACCAGTTTTGTGTCTACCGTTCACATGCCTTCAACACACCAACAGGAGTTGAAGTGGCACCATGGTGAGATAGGCTCCGGAGATGTGAAAGAGAAGGATTGGCACCAAATGCATCATTGGCCAAGACCCATGTATCCCAAAAAGTACACGGAGGCGGGTTGTTTTAAATGTCATTCTGAAGCAACTAATCTAGAAGGTGCAGACAAGCTAAACTTAGGTTTGGCTTTGATCGAAAAATCAGGCTGCTACGGCTGTCACGCTATAGAAAAATATAGACCAAGAATGGAAAAGAAAAATATTGGTCCATCTTTACGTAAGGTTGCCTCAAAACTGAAGGATCGAGATTGGGCGAAAAAATGGATCAAAAACCCAAGAGATTTTCGTCATAACACTTGGATGCCATCCTTTTATGGTTCGGGTGATAGTGACCCAACAGATAGTGTCGGTCTCCTTTTAAATCACCGTTATCAAAACGACGAAAAACAAGTTGAATCTGGCATCCGAAATGATACTGAAATACAGGCAATGACCCACTATATATTCGAGCAAAGCCATGACTTTGAATTAGGTGAAATTCCTAAAGTAGGGAATAGAAAGAATGGGAAAAACCTATTTGGAGCACTTGGTTGTCAAGGGTGTCATCAAGTAGCACCTGATTCTACCAAGGAAGCAGAAGATCTTGCTGATAAAAGAAACCAGATCCGTAAAGAATATGGACCCAATCTAATAGGTATTGGTGCTAAAGCGTCAGCTGAGTGGATATATAGTTGGATCAAAAATCCACAAGAGTACAACCCGAATACTATGATGCCAAATTTGAGGTTAACAAACCAAGAGGCTGCCGATTTGACTGAATATTTGCTTTCATTAAATCAAAAAGGGTTTGATCAAACTACGGTAGCTGACTATAACACGACGATGCTTGACACAATTGCTGGTGAGTTTTTACAAGGATCTTATACTAAGGATGAGATAACCAGTCAATTAGCTAGTTGGAATGAGGAAGATAAGCTTAGTTACGCCGGCAAAAAACTGATTAGTCATTATGGTTGCTATGGATGCCATGAAATTTCAGGATTTGAGGATGCGAAACCTATCGGAGCCGAGTTAACGTATCATGGAAGTAAAATGGTCAAAAAGTTTGACTTCGGTTTAGTACAATCAGAATATGTAGATGAAAAAGGCAAGAAAAAATACAAGGATCATCTACCACACACTAACTCCGCTTGGTTTACACAGAAACTGAAAAATCCCAGAATTTGGGGAACTAATGCAATCGTGGATTTAGATACAGAGAAGCTAACAAACTTAGATAATGTACATGTTGTTAACGAGTTCAAACCCTTCCAAGACAAATATAGGATGCCTAACTATGGTTTCACTGACATGGAAATTGAAGCCATCGTTACAGCTCTAATGGGATTTGTTAAGCAAGATGCCGAGGCTTCCAAGATTATGCCTAGAACAGCAAAAAATGTTTTCTACGAAAAAGGACAAAGCATTATTGCTGAGAAGAATTGTCAAGGCTGTCATTTAATCGAAGGCCGCGGGCACGCGATCAAGACTGCGTTATTTGACTGGATGATGGATCAACCTGATTACGAAGATTTATCTCGAATGGAAGCTAAAGCCGATTTGGTGAGTTTTATTCCGCCAAACCTGATTGGTGAAGGGCAAAAAGTTCAACCAGATTGGTTGTATCATTTCTTGCGAGCTCCTGAAATGGTTAGACCGGCGGTTCAGATCAGGATGCCAACTTATAGTTTTACTGAGGAAGAGATCAACATTCTTATCAAGTACTTCAATTATTTACAGCCAAAAGGAGAACACTTCGAATGGGTAGATGTCGATTCTTGGCAAAACAACGTATTTCGCGACCCACATCAAATCAGCCTATCTAATAAGGAATATGTTGAGGCAGAAAAGCTAGTTTCTAAAGATGGACACAATTGTGGTCAGTGCCACTGGATGGGAAATAAAGAACCCCAGAATAAGTTACCTAAAGATCAAGCACCAAACTGGAGTTTAGCCAGCCAACGACTGAAACCAGAGTGGTTGGCATACTGGATCGCTAATGCACCAGGCCTGATGTCTGGTACCAAGATGCCTGCCTATTATGAAGGATATAAGGATCTAATGAAAGATTCTGAAGGGTATACACATAGTACCGCATTCCCTGAAATATTAGGTGGAGATGATGGCGCCCAAGTTCGTGCACTCAGAGATTATGTTTTGAACTTTAGTGCCAATCAAGTTGTTCAGCAATTGCCAGATGCAGAAACCCAAGCAATTAAGAAGTACGTTCTGAACACCGAATAAATATAGTTCATCGAGTCGGCTACTGATGTTGTCTCAACTCTTAATTACGACAGCTTTCAATTTTGCCTGCTTCTACCCTTTATTTTTTTGGGTCAATGATAGTAAGTTAATTAACACTGGCTTCTACAGATTTAACCTTGGCTTCAGTTGTTTATCTGTACTAACCGGATTGGCTTGCTTGTGGCTACCCAATCTAGTTGAATTAATTGGTGCCCAGTATTTATTGCTGATTCGGTGCTTGGCCATTCTGTGGTCTGTTGCTTTACTTACTGTTACTGTTTTGTTTTGGAATCGAAGCCAAATTCGGGTAAGAATTGTTGCTCTTCCTTCAATATTAGGTGTGATGGTTTTGTTCCAAGTAGTTGGTCGTAGCATAATAGCTTCACCCAATTGGGAATTCGAAACCTTACTCTCATTTTTGGGCAGTCTGGTTCTGTGTGCGGCAATTTTTGCTGGTGTTCTCGGTCATTGGTATTTAAACGTTACGGATCTGCCCATCGCGCTGCTAGATAAAGCGACCAAACTGCTATGGGGTTTGCTCGGCATACGGCTGTTATGGAGTGGTCTTGCAGCCTTAACTTTGCAAATTGACCACAGAGGTAAACTGATATCAATGTTGCAATTTTTGCAAACGATAGATGGTTTACTGCTTGGTGTCGGTTGGTTCTTTGGAATAATTTTCCCCTTGATCCTGACATATATGGTTTATGAAACCATAAAAGTTCAATCGACCCAATCAGCAACAGGAATTTTATATGTAGTCGTGACCTCAATCTTAATGGGTGAACTAGCCTATAAGTATTATTTATTAGAGTATGGATTAGTTCTATAATGCGGACAATATCAGGTGAATGTCCCAACTGCGATGAACCATTTGCTGTTAAATATAAAAGTAAGCCATCATCAAGCATTGGCTGCTGTGATCAATGTGGTGTAAATTGGTCCTCCAAGGGAATTCCGTTGGAAAGTTGTACCTTTTGTGGTTGTAGATATTTTTACCGGCAAAAAGATTTCAATCACCTACTTGGTTGTGGTATTGTTATTTTAGGCGGGTTTGTAGTGCCAGCAATCATCGGTTATGTGATCGGTTATCGTTATTTCCTAATTATTACGATTTGTAGTTTATCCGTTTTCACCGCTTTTGATATCCTGCTATACAGACACGTAGCAGACATAGCTATTTGTTATGATTGCCGATGTGAATTCCGGGGGTTCGACATCCCTCCTAAAATTGAACAATTTGAACACTTTCTAGCTGAAAGGTTTGAGAAGGAGAATTAAAAATTAAATGAATCAGCGCATCCACCATACGGGGTTTATTTGGATCAACGTACTTATTTTATTATTAATATCAACCTATATCATCGGGTGTGGTGGAGACCAACCCGCTCCCCCAAAAAGACCCTCTGCAGCAACCACATCTACTAAATCAAAAGCCGTTGAAACTAGTACTACAGGTACGGCTTCTATCTCAGGTATTATCAATTTCTCCGGCACAGTTCCAAAGTTGAAGACCGTAGATATGGGGGCAGTAGCTGAGTGTAAAGAACAGCACAGTTCAGATGTTATATCGGAAGCATTGGTTTTGGGTGAAAATAATACCGTTGGCAATGTTGTTGTTAAAATTAAAAGCGGACTACCAAGTAATGCCAAATACGACCCGCCTACTGCTCCTGTTGAAATGGATCAAGTGGGTTGTGTTTACACTCCTCATGTCCTCGGAGTTCAGGCTGGCCAGACGGTTAAGTTTAAAAATTCAGACAGTGTCCCACACAATGTGCACACATTATCTGAAAAAAATAAAGCCTTTAACAAAGCCGTTAACAAGGGCAGTGAATTAGAATGGACATATGATACAGAAGAAACCTTCTTTGTTAAATGTGACATTCACCCATGGATGAAAAGCTATGTTAGTGTTATTTCCCATCCGTTTTTTCATGTTACGCAAAAAGACGGGAAATACCAAATTAAAGATCTTCCCGCGGGTAAGTACACAGTTGAGATTTGGCACGAGCGATTGGGCGAGCAAACAAAAGAAATTGAGATTGTAGATGGCCAATCAGCTAAGCTTGATTTCACGCTGTCGAAGTCCTAAACAAGAAAGTACACATACAGAATACAAGTGAACGACTAGAATAAACGAGGAACGAGAAATGGCAGAACATCATCACGACCATAACCATCATCACGATGAGGGGTTCTGGCGGAAATATATTTTTTCCGTCGACCATAAAGTTATTGGTATTCAGTACGGTATCACCAGCCTCTTTTTCCTTTTGGTTGGTTTCTGTTTTATGTTGGTGATGCGATGGCAATTGGCTTATCCTGAGAAAGCCTTCATCTCCCAAGACCAATATAATATGCTAGGGGCAATGCACGGCACCATTATGGTCTTTTTAGGAGTAGTACCATTAGCTGTTGGTGCTTTTGGTAATTATATGGTTCCTATACAAGTTGGTGCGCCTGATATGGCTTTCCCTCGACTTAATATGGCTAGTTACTGGGTTTATTTCGTCGGAGGTATCGTGATGATGCTTGGCTTTCTGACACCTGGTGGAGCAGCGCAATCCGGTTGGACTTCTTATGCCCCACTCTCGGTTTTGGCGGGTGGAAGTGCTTTTTGGGACGGCCAAACTATGTGGCTTCTGGGAATGGTATTTCTCATTACTTCTTCTCTACTAGGCTCAGCTAATATCATTGTCACTATATTCCAACTCCGTGCACCTGGATTAACCTTTATGAGGTTACCTTTCTTTGTCTGGACTCAGTTAGTCACCTCATTTTTATTACTATTAGCTTTTCCTCCACTGGAAGCCGCAGGTATTTTGCAGTTGATGGATCGAGTGGCAGGAACTAGTTTCTTCATGCCTAGTGGGTTAGTCGTCAGCGATGTCGTACAAAATTATTCTGGTGGTAGCCCATTATTGTGGCAGCATCTATTCTGGTTTTTAGCTCACCCCGAAGTATACGTTTTGATTCTTCCTGCCATGGGAATCGTTGGTGAAATAATAGCCAACAATACTCGTAAGCCTCTTTGGGGGTATAAATCGATGGTATATGCCTCGATTTTCTTGGGTTTTATGTCTTTTATGGTTTGGGCGCACCACATGTATATGACCGGAATGGGAACAGCCATCAGTGCTTTCTTCCAAGCAACAACGATGATTATTTCCATTCCATCCGTAATAATTTTGACAGCTTTCTTCATTTCTCTTTGGGGAGGAGCGATTCGGTTTAACACACCGATGCTATTTGCTCTTGGTTTCCTACCAATGTTTGGTATTGGTGGCTTAACAGGTCTTCCTCTGGGCTTAAATACTAGCGATATTCATTTGCACGATACTTACTATGTTATAGGTCATTTCCACTACGTGGTCGCACCAGGTACTATTTTTGCTCTTTTTGCAGGTATATATTACTGGTACCCAAAAGTGACAGGGAAAAGAATGAACGAAACATTGGGTAAAATTCACTTCTTTGGCTCTATGGTTTGTATGAACCTAGTATTTATGCCTATGTTTGGTATGGGATTAGCCGGAGTTTCGCGTAGGCTGTGGGATGGTGGAGTTAGCTATGCGCATGCACAAGAGGTATTACATCTTAATACCTTTAGCACTCATGGTGCAATCGGGTTAGCATTCTTCCAATTGTTCTTTATCTTCAATTTTTTTGGTTCATTGTTTTCAAAAGAAAAAGCTGATGACAATCTATGGCAAGCAACTACGCTGGAGTGGTGCGCCGCTCCATCACCGCCTATCCCTCATTTGAACTTCGCTACAATTCCGGAAGTTCATCGTGGGCCTTATGAGTATAGTGTTCCAGGTCATAATACTGACTTCTTACCACAGACTTTGAAAGAAACGGAGGCGTAGCAATGGATATTCCATATACCGTAAAACCTAGACCCGATACTGGAGTTTACAATGGGAAAATGGGAATTTGGCTCTTCTTGGCTTCTGAAGTTATGCTATTTGGAGCTCTTTTTTCGACTTTAATATTGCTTTATATCGGTTCGCCTGAGGGCGTCTGGCATAACAGCGTGAAAAAACTTAACGTCCCAGTTGCAACTCTTAACACTATTCTTTTAATTACCTCAAGTGTAACAATCGTCATGTCTTGGGCTTCTTTAAAGATGAATAACTTAGGGCGTTATAAAGTGTTCATGGCGGTGACTATTCTTCTTTCCATTGGTTTTTTGGTAATTAAAGGATTTGAGTACGGAGAAAAGTTTTCGCATGGGTATTTTCCCAAGACCAACACTTTCTACGCTATCTATTTTACTATGACGGGCTTGCATGCATTACACATCGTTGGCGGAGTTGTTGTTAACTTGTATCTGCTATTGCCTGGCGCAAAAATGTGGTATACAGAACCTGAACGTTTCACCAACAGAATTGAATGTTCAGGCCTATATTGGCACTTTGTGGATTTGGTCTGGATCTTTTTATTTCCAATCCTTTATCTTATGCTGTAAACCTCAACGGAGGTATCATTGTGTCTCTTAGAGCATTTCACGCATTCTTCATTTTTATCAGCATAGCTCTAACCTTCTTTTTCGGTGTTTGGTGCATCAAACAGGGCGGAGCTACTCAACTAATTTCAGCCTTTGTATCTTTTATCTTAGGTATTGGGCTAACTGTTTATTTGTTTCTCTTCATCAGGAAAGTCCGAAATTTACCTAATTCAGGAGATACATTTTGAAACGCCTGACATTGTTATTTTCGATTTTGCTCTTCAATTTACAAAACAAAAGTGTCATAGCCTGTGCGGTCTGCTTCGGAGATCCAAATTCAAAAATGACGCAAGGCATGAATGGTGCCATATTCGTTCTACTCGGATTCATTGGGTTTTTGCTTGTGAGTTTTGGTGTTTTTTTCCTAAATTTCAGGTCGCGGTCGAAAAAATGCCAATTAGTAGCGAGTCCACCAGCGAAGATAGAAGCTCTACGGGAAGGGTATAATTAATGAAATCATTTTTGCAAATTTGGATGCCTATTAATGCCTCTACGCATGGCGATAGCGTTGATAACTTAATTGTTTATGTCCATTGGTTAATGTTAGTACTGTTCGTCGGTTGGGGAATCTTTTTTGTGTATACATTATTTCGATTTAGCCAAAACCGAAACCCCAAAGCTGATTATCACGGTGTTAAAAGCCATTACTCTAGCTACCTTGAAATTGGTGTCGCACTAATTGAAGCCGTACTGCTAATTGCTTTTTCGTTACCATTTTGGATTCAGGAAGTTGCTAGTGCAACCGAAGAAGGTAGCGACTATGATGTAGAAGTCCGTGCGCTAGGCCAGCAGTTTCAGTGGAACATTCACTATCCGGGGTTAGATGGTGTTTTTGGTAAAACTGACCCTACCTTGATTGATGGCAGTAGTAACGTGCTTGGGTTAGATCGTTCTGACCCAAATGCAAAAGATGATTTTGCTAGTGTTGGTCGGTTGTATGTGCCAGTCGATAAAAAGGTTCTAGTTCACGTTGGAAGCTACGATGTCATCCATAATTTCTTTTTACCGGTGATGCGTGTTAAACAAGATGCCATTCCTGGTACAAGTATTCCCGTTACTTTTACACCAACTGCGACTTCACCTAAGAACCCAACGAAAAATAACAAATGGGAGATTGGTTGTGCTCAACTGTGTGGATCTGGGCACTATAAGATGATTGGCCAATTAATTGTGTTAGAGCATGATGAATATAAAACTTGGGAGAAAGACCAAGTAAAAAAAGCAATCGAAGAGGGAGATGCTTGGTAGAGTTAATGGATGAGTTTAGCTACCAAAGAAAGTTTGTCTAACTAATGCCATTCGATGAAAATGCGAAATAAGCTCAGATTTGTAGTTATTCTTTTGGTTTTTTTACTAGGCACACTTGCCTTAGCTCGCCAGATTTTAATCGGTCGTGCTCAAGATAATCCTGAGGAAGCGGCCTTGCCCATACTCGGTGGTATTCCAAAATTTGAGCTCGTTGATCAACACTCGAGTTATTTTTCGGTTGATAAAATGGAGGGCAAAGTAACATTAACTGACTTCATTTTTACTACTTGCCCAAGTGTATGCCCTATGATGACACAAAAGAAACTTAGGGTCTTTCGCCAGCACCAAAACAATCCAAAATTCCAATCACTTTCAATTACAGTCAACCCAGCTTATGATTCACCTGAAAGATTGAAAACATATGCTGAGTCCTTCGGTATAGAAAATAAAAAATGGTTTTTCTTGACCGGAGACGAAAAAGAGATCCACCGGTTAGCTTGGGAAGGTTTCAAAGTTGGGTCGAAAACAGAACTTGCTAATCATAGCCCGTACTTTATTCTTTCGGATAGCCAGCAACGTATACGGGGTTATTATAACTCTGATGATCAATATGCTATGAAAAAACTTAAAAAAGAGATAGTCCAGCTATTAAACGACACAGATTGATTATCAAACACTTAAACCAAGTAAAGATGCTGCAGCAAACATAGATGCTGCTCCTACCCACAGGAAACTCGACGCCTGACCTGCTTTGGATTTTTTACTAGCAATTCCCGAAAGTGCGCCAGAAATAAACAGCAAAGCCAACTTGCAACTGGTAAGACCCCAAAAATGTATACCTAGTTCTGTTCCAGTGTTCATTGCTGATGTAAAACGTAAGTATACTAGTGCCAAACCGGTTAAAAAAGTTAGCCCCAAAAACATTTGTGGTATACGCCATACTATATCATCTTGGTTCTCGGGATCCCTTCGTGATAAGAAGGCGCAAGTAACGGTTGCTCCAAAAGTTCCTGCCATTGCTAGTAAATGAATCCAAACAGGTAACAGAAAAAGAAATTTTTGCAAAATTTATTTATTCCTCATTTAAAAATTCGTTGTCCTCAATTATTTAATATTAACATGTATTAGCTGGTTCAGGACGGAAGATTTAAAAACACTTGACACAGATTAGACTTTTCGCTAGAATAGGGAAGTTTGACCTTCGTACGTCAATTGTGGGCCAATGATATCCTATGAAAAAAATCGCATCTAATCTGATCTTGGATACTGACGCAGCTCGGAACCTTGGTTTATTTTTTTTGTATTTCTTTTATTACTCGGACTGCGGGCGCAAGTGGGTTATGGGAACAACATAGAGACAAACAGTAAAGACTTGGATAAGCGCCCATCATCGAAGAGGTACTAATCGGTGATGGGCGTTTTCGGTTTTACGAAAAATTGTACTAAAGATATAAGTTTAGAAAATACAACTGAAATAATAGAAGAGGGGTATAAAAATGGTTGTCATTATGAAGCCTAATGCAACACATGAGGACATCGACAAGGTTGTCTCGAGAATTGAGTCCGCTGGGTTGCAAGCCCAAAAATCAACAGGCGAACAACATACGCTTATCGGCGTTATTGGAGATAAATCCAAGTTGGCCAATCAACCTATCGAGTCAATGAAAGGAGTCGATCGTACTATGCCAATTTCAGCGCCGTATAAACTGGCAAGCCGTCAATTTCGGGATGAACCCACAGTTATAGAGTCCAACGGAACCAAAATCGGTAGCAGACAATTGGTCGTGATTGCAGGGCCATGTGCTGTGGAGAACACTGAACAGATTGTCCGAATTGCTCAAGAGATCAAGATGTCAGGTGCTAATTTTATCCGAGGTGGGGCTTTTAAACCAAGAACAGGCCCATATAGTTTTCAAGGGTTTGGAAAGTCTGCTCTTGAAATGCTAGTTTGTGCTAGAAATGAAACAGGACTTGGTATTGTAACTGAAGTAATGACTCCACACGAAGTCGAATTGGTAGGCCAATATACTGATATTTTTCAGTTGGGTACACGAAACATGCAAAATTTCTATCTGTTGCGTGAAGTTGGGAAACAACAAAAGCCTGTCATACTAAAACGTGGTTTCTCTTCAACTATTGAAGAATGGTTGTTGGCAGCTGAATATATTCTATCTGAAGGTAACCCCAACGTTATCCTATGCGAAAGAGGAATTCGTACTTTTGAAACGCATACTCGAAACACACTTGATCTTAATGCCATTCCTGCGATCAAAGAACTCAGCCATTTACCAATTATTTCAGACCCAAGTCATGGGACAGGAATACGTAGTTATGTTGCTCCAATGTCAAAAGCTTCGATTGCAGCCGGTGCCGATGGCCTTATTTTAGAAGTTCACCACGATCCAGACAATTCGATGACCGGTGATGGTGTTCAGTCTCTTTTTCCAGACCAATTTAGTATTTTGATGAATGATTTGAAACATTTAGCTACTGCTATCGGTCGCGATATGGATTGAGTTGAAACAGCAACATATAGGGAATCGACGGATGTCTGAAAAAATATTGATCTTTGATACAACGTTGCGGGACGCAGAGCAAACACCTGGCGCAGCCCTAAACGGTAATGAGAAACTTGCAATAGCAAAACATCTATCCGCTCTGAATGTGGATGTTATAGAAGCGGGCTTCCCACGTTCTTCTCCTGCTGACTTTGAAGCTGTAAGTCGAATTGCCAGTGAAGTTGAGGGCCCAGAAATCTGTGCATTATCAAGAATTATTGAAAAGGATATTACTGATGCATGGGAGGCAATCAGGGAAGCCAAACGACCTAGAATACACACTTTTGTTGGTACATCAGAGATTCACATCAAGGGAATAATGCGTTCAGATGAAGACACTATTCTGAAGTCGTCGATTGAATCAGTTGCGTATGCACGAGATTTGTGCCCGACAGTCGAATTTTCGCCGATGGACGCTGCTCGGACTGATCCCGTTTATCTTTTTGAGATCATAGAAGCTACTATTGAAGCAGGCGCTAGCATTATCAATATACCTGATACCGTTGGATATGCTATACCTTCAGAATTTGGTAAGTTGATTGCTAAGATAAAACAGAACGTTAATAATATTAATCAAGTTATTATTAGTGTTCATTGTCATAACGATTTGGGGTTGGCCGTTGCCAATAGTATAGCGGCTATCAAAAATGGGGCGCGACAAGTTGAATGTACAGTGAATGGACTAGGTGAACGTGCTGGTAACACCTCGATGGAAGAAATTGTTATGGCCATTCGTACTCGGCGTGATCATTTTGCAGATGTTCATACTGATGTTGATACTACTGAGATTGTACCTATTAGCCGGCTGGTAAGTCGGACTATGGGAATGCCAGTAGCAGCCAATAAAGCTATTGTCGGAGCCAATGCCTTTGCCCATAGTTCTGGCATTCATCAAGATGGAGTGATTAAGCAGAGAGATACTTTTGAGATTATTAACCCCACAGTGGTTGGTTTGCAAGAGAGCCAGATTATATTGAGTCCAAGATCTGGCCGAAATGCATTGCGTCATCGCCTAGCTGTACTAGGTTATGAAATTGAAACAGAACAACTCGATTCGGTCTACGAACGTTTTCTCTCTTTGGCTGACAAAAAGAAAGAAGTACATGATGCTGATCTTGAAGCAATTATGCAAGACGAATCAGAAACTGTTCTAGTGAGTGAATCTCGATACCAATTTGATCACATTCAGATTTTCAGCGGGAATCAGATTACTTCAACTGCTACAGTTGGTATAACAACCGCAGAGGGAGCAGTGACTGAAGCAGCTACAGGAGATGGCCCAGTCGATGCAACTTATAAGGCCATTTCACGCGTCACAGGTTTTTCTCCAACATTATCAGATTATCAAATCCGTTCTGTAACAGAAGGAATGGATGCGATTGGAGAAGTAACTGTCAAAGTAAAAGAAAAAGGGCGTTCATTTGTTGGACACGGAGCTAGTACTGATATTATAGAGGCTAGCGCAAAAGCATATATTAACGCAATCAATAAAGTTATCCACTTCAGGGAAAATGGTTAGCGTTTATCGATAATCAATCAACTATTTTTGGATTGCTATAAGTAAATTGGGTGTGACTTCTACGTTTATCTGATTTCTAGCTTTTTCCAACGCTTTTAGCCCTGCTTCCCAATAATTAGTGTGTATACCTTTGATGTTTACTAATCCCTGGTGGTAAATCTCCTGATCAGTCATTGTGTTCGTTACGGCTATTGTTAAATCGGCGTAAGCTACAAATTGGCCAAAGACTTCGCTACCCGCTCTTGTTCTAGCATGTAAATTAATTACAAAATCGGCTTCAACTACACTTTCCTTGAATGTAAATCCTTTGTCTACGAGTACTTCTTTTATTTTTTCCGTTACGTATGATACAGATGAAGACTTGCCCATATTTGTTTCGACTGACTTGATACAGATTGATGGTTTAATTATCTTTACGATAAGCTTGATAGTCGGCACTGGAAAATCCTCAATCAACATTTCCAAATATTTCGATGTAATTTGGCCAAAACCGATTAAAGCAGACAAATCCAGTTTTGCCTCCGCAATCTGGGTCTCTTCTATATTGAATTCTTTGGGGTTTATGCGTATTGAAGCAACTCCATTCCGATCAGTTAACACAGTGGACATAAGATCGGTGGAAAGACTGATGGTGCTAAATCGAATTGGTATTTGCCTTAGTGGTTTTGATGATTCAACTATGACTTTTAACTGACTGAAACTGGGTTGGCCTAGTTTAACGGAAATTTCGGGAGAATCAGTACTTATTCTTATTTGCCCTAAGATCTGCCGAATCCGGAGATAAATTTGGTCTTGTAGTTGGATAGTAGAATTCTGATTCTGTTTAACTGTTAACGATTGAGCCAAATAATTTTGAATAGGCAAAAGAGCTTGTAAGTATAACGGTAAGGCATTAGCCAATTCTCCGGCGTTGAGTTGACTTGTGGCTTTTTGGTAAAGGTCGAATGATATTTGTATGGCTTGATCGATTTTTTGAGTTTGTCGTTCATTGTATTTGGCTTTGTTCAGTCTACAGTAGACCCAATAAAATTGGTGATCTTGCCAAAAACCTACTGTTTCTACTCCTTCTAATTCTTTCTGAGTAGAAGTACGAATATCTTCTTGAAAATCGCTTTCTAGCATGCCCGAGATTTCAACTGCTGTATTGATCATTTCACTTGAAATCGTAACTGAAATTTCCTCAGCAACCTGGGCTAAGGCTCGGTTTTTAGCTCGTTGCGTATAATTATTATCATCTATATTAGCTTGACCTATGCCAATATAATAGAGGTCGTTAGATGGCCTCAATATTAGCCATTCGGGCGCAACCACAGATCGTTTTGACTTGTTCATTGTATTTTGGCTTTTATATCGATGCTTCAAATCAAAATCTTCAGAAAAAGTCTTTCTCACACTCGCTTTGTTACAACCTATTGCAATGATAAAAAAAAATGTCCAAAAACTGAGTCTTTTCATCATTAATTCCTTAAAGAATTAGTTGAAAAAGTGAATGTCAAATTCACCAGTTATACCAATAGTCACCACATAAGGTATCTTTATACTCGGATACACCACGTATTTTTTATCAATTGACTTATCCTCTGTAAGGATTTTTCCATCATCAGATCTCTTGCCGCTATCTACTTGGTATTTCCAATTTGTAAAACTTAAAGTTTTGTAACTAGCATTTCCCCAAGCTACTAGCTTACCTAATTTCAACTTAGCATCAAGACCAACAATAAAATGGTAGGACTCTGCTGTCACTTTATTGTCGTTACCCTGACTAAGTAATTGGACAATGTCGCCGGAAACTTTCTGTTCACAATACCCAAAACCGAAACCAATAATCGGGCTCAAAAACAAGATTTCAGGTAAAAGACCAAAGTGCTTACTTAGTTTCAAATCTATTCCTGATGATGTTAAATCTGATTCTTCACCGAGGTTATAATAATTAAAATCAGCTCCGATCGAGATTTGACTAATTGGTTTCCTTAAATAAGCCGATGCCTGAAGCAGAAAACCAGTTAGTGGAAGATCATCCTTATTAGAATAATCCATTGATATAATTGTCTGTCCATACCCTCTATTCACTAATGAGTCACGCTCTGTGTATGAGACTGGTGTGATAGTATGGTTCCATTTATCGACTTTAAAATATTCTTTGTCTCGATTGTTTGTTTCGCTTTGCAGGCTAAACATACCGTAACTAACTGCTAAACCCAACCAGCCATAAAAGGGAGTTGTTTGTTCCAGTTTCATCCCGCGACGGATGAAGTACCGGCCTTTAGCAATTCGGCCGCGAGAAAAAGTTTGGTGTACCTCTGTAATCATTACAGTTCCAACAGGTTTAAACTGATCAGTATGGACTTCGCCTGTTTCCGGGTCCATCAAATCTTTCTGTCGTTTCATAACCTTGAAAGTTGTGCCTTTTGTTAACCCTAAATCAGCACCAGCATTAATAGTAATTCCACCAAATGACTTTTCTAAGATGTTAGCTTCAATTTTGATTGGCCTATCAGTTTCTCGAATTAGATTACCTGCAATCACTTCGCTGAAGTCGCCAAAAAGACGCCCCTTTGCTGTCCGGGCTTCAATCGAAGTAATTTTCATAATTCCAACTTCGGGGACGTCGTCGTTAATTATAATTTCGTCGAAAATCTCGTCTGGTGAAGGTTGGAACCCATAGATTATGAATGCCATACCAATTTTGATTCCCGAATCTTTACCCCGTTCAATGGTAACAGTTGAATGGTCTATTCGTTTGATAATAGTCTGAATGGGGAATTGACTCTCAAATTCTGTAACGACTGCTTCAGCTAGCTTATCCAGTGCTTTTGAAAATGCCGCATCCGCATTTTCTCCCCGTTCGCTAGCATAGGTTTCCACGGATTTATCGTAATGTCCACTCTCGACAGATAACATACGAATTGTGGCACTAACGTTAGATTCGTAGTAGCTATGTCGTATAATTTTCCCTTGGTCATTTTTTTTAGCCGGATAATACTCAACTGAGTTACCTGTAAAATTACCAATAATACACCTTTGTACACCGGCTAATCTTCCAACTTGTACTACTGTATTTTCGTCGATAACACCAGATAACTGAAGGTTTTGTTCTTCTATAATTCGTTCCAAGTTCACTCGATCAATAACATTAAACCGTTGAGAATTGATTATTCGGTGGATGATTTTATTAGTTAATGCCGATTGAAAACCAGCAGCATTTTTCCCTTTCCAACCGGAAAAAGGCAAAACAGAAATATTCTGTTTTTGGTAGTTTTCGCTATGTACAGCAACCAACAACTGAAACAGAATTAAGCAAAGAGCGATTCGTTTTTTGTGTGGCATAAGTTGATTCCTGAATATTACTAATCAGAATGGATCCATCCCATGTTCTACTAAGTTTGATATTTGGACGCATACATGTAGCTTGATTGATCTTGAAGAGCATGTGATTAATTCAGTATTATCACTAAGGGCTGAATTTAGCCATCAAGTATGGTCAGAGTACTGCCTAATAATACTTGACTCTGGTTTATTTAACCGCTTAGGGTAAGCGATCCGTTTACGGAATAACATGATTTTTTGGAAAAATGAAAATGGTTGATTTAAAAAATAGCACCGTAAACGAGATGAATGTAAGAAATGGGATTATATTACTGCAGAAGTAATTGAAAAATACACTTCAAGAACCATTGAAAAGCTTTCCATTTGGTTTGCAACAAATAGTAATTTTCACCAGTCCAGAAATTATTACGCTAAAAATTAAACAATGTTTTAGCTACTTTTTATAAAGATCGTTCAATATTTACACTTCTTAATAAATATCTTGGAACTTCAGGACGAAAATGAAAGAATAAGTATTTTTTAAGAGAATATGATTCAGTATGGCCAAAACGCACAAAAAAGGAAAAAACTTATATAGATGGATTCTGTATTTTGCTTTTTATCATTTGCTGAGTTCGTTCGTAGGCTAACTCGATTTGTTCAGTTCGAGACCGTATACTAGTTTCGATGTTTTCTAGCTGATTTTCAAATTCTTTTATCATAGCTTTCACCTCTTTAGGCGATGTTCCTCCAGTACTTTTATTTCGAATTAGAGCTTCCCCCGGTGCTAAAATGGAAGCTAAATCTGATATAGAAATTTCGATTGACATTTCTGCAAGCAGACTTGCAGTTCTATCTAAATTGTCAAAAGTGTGATTACTTTTTACTAGTTGGCCAACGACCTTACCAACTATATCGTGGCACTGTCGAAATGGTATACCTTTTTCCTGTACTAGGTAGTTGGCTAACTCTGTGGCAGTAGAAAAGTTGGCTTGACATAACTGAGCCATTCGGTCGGTATTAAATGTTAGTGTCTGTGACATTTTGGGCAGAATTTTCAGACACGCGGTAACTGTATCAAATGATCGCCAAAGTGGTGGCTTATCTTCCTGAAGATCCCTATTATAACCCAAGGGTAAACTTTTCAGATTACTCAATAAATCGACCAGTGCCCCTAGAACTTGGCTAAAGCGCCCTCTTGTTAGCTCAGCCACATCAGCATTCTTTTTTTGTGGCATGATCGAACTACCAGAAGCGAAACTATCATCAAGTTGGATTAAACCAAACTCATATGTTGTCCAGTAGACAATCTCCTCACTAAATCGAGACAAATTAGTCATTAAAATGGCTAAGGCTGAAAGGGTTTCAGCAATAAAATCTCGAGAACTGATCACGTCCAATGCGTGTTGGTGTGTACTTTGGAAACCTAGTAATTCGGTTGTAAAAGATCGATCTATAGGTAAATTAGTACCACTTAAAGCACCAGCTCCTAACGGGTTAGTATTAGTTGTTTCAAAAGCAGAAAATAAACGCTTAAAATCTCTCAAAAACATACTGATATAAGCCGTAGCCCAAAAGCCCAAACTGATCGGCTGAGCGTGCTGGGTATGAGTATAACCAGGCATCACTGTTGTCGTATGTTTGGTTGCAATATTGAGAAATGCTTTACATAAGACAACTAGGTTAGAACAAATAATCAAAATTTGTTCTCTACTATACAAGCGAGTATCCGTTAAAACTTGATCATTTCTGGATCGAGCAGTGTGTAGTTTACCCCCAAATTCTGCCCCAGCACCTTCTATCACATATGATTCAACGTTCATGTGAACATCTTCTTTAGTTGGGTCAAGCACAAATTTACCTTCGTGAAAATCGCTTAATGCTTTCTCTAACCAAATCAAAATTGGTGATAAATCAGTGGGGTTAATAATATTTTGGTGGGATAACATCAAAGCGTGAACTTGACTACCCCAAATATCGTAGGGAATTAAGCGTGAATCTGTCTCAGTCGAATGAGTGAAATCAAGCATTAGATTGTCCATTTCACTAGTGAAACGGCCAGCCCACAATTTACTTCCCGTTTCCAAGGTTATAACTCGCTACCGGATAGTAAATCATCTACCACGGTTGGGTCAGCTAGAGTAGATGTATCTCCCAAATTTTCAGTATCACCTTCGGCTATTTTACGTAGGATTCGTCGCATAATTTTACCAGATCTAGTTTTCGGAAGAGATGGAGTAAACTGAATTTTGTCTGGAGTAGCGTGTGGCCCAATTAATGTTCGCACCTTTTGCTTGATACCACTAATTGTTTGTTCAGATGGGGATTGACCCGTCATCAAGGTCACGTATGCATAAACCCCTTGCCCTTTGATATCATGCTGGTAACCGACCACTGCGGCTTCGGCTACTGTTTCATATTGACCAATCGCCCCTTCAATTTCTGCGGTTCCCAACCGGTGTCCAGAAACATTCAATACATCGTCGACGCGACCAGTAATCCAATAGTGTCCGTCAGCATCACGCATAGCGCCATCTCCAGCCATATAATAACCAGGAAATCGGTCGAAATAAGTCTGACGAAAACGTTCGTGGTCCCCATAAACGGTACGCATTAAACTTGGCCAAGGCGACTTAATACACAAGTAACCACTAGCAGGATTACCCTCAACTTCGTTCCCATTTTCATCCAATAAAACAGGTTCAATACCAAAGAAGGGAATCATAGCCGAACCTGGCTTCAGATCAGAAATAGCAGGTAGTGGTGTAATCAGAATACCTCCTGTTTCGGTCTGCCACCAAGTATCAACGATCGGACAATTCTGATTACCGACGATATTATAATACCAAGTCCATTCAGGTTCTTTTATTGTCTCACCAACTGTACCAAGTAAACGAAGTGAAGATCTGTCGTATTTTTCCACCCAGCTATCACCTTCTTTCATCAGTGCTCTGAGGGCTGTTGGGGCCGTGTAAAATAGGTTGACCTGATGCTTTTCTACTACCTGCCAAAATCGGCCGAAATCAGGATAATTTGGCACACCTTCGAACATTACCGTAATAGATCGGTTAGCTAATGGTCCATAAATTATGTACGAATGACCAGTAATCCAGCCAATATCTGCTGTACACCAATACACATCTCCTGGGTGGTAATCAAAAATTATCTCGTGCGAATATGACGTGTAAACCATGTATCCACCCGTTGTATGCAGGACTCCTTTGGGTTGGCCTGTCGAACCTGAAGTATATAGAATAAATAGGGGGTCTTCGGCTAACATTACCTCAGGCGAACAGTCATCATCAACTGTCAACATTGCTTCATGCCACCAAACGTCTCGGCTTTCATCAAAATCTACATGGTCTCCGGTCCTTTGTATGACAACGACTTTTTGGATGGAAGGTGTTTCAGTTAATGCTTGATCAGCATTAGCTTTCATTGGGATACCTCCCTTGGCGCCTCGAACAGCTGTATCTTGCGTGATTAGTAGCTTACATTCAGAATCATTAATACGATCACGTAGCGCATCAGCAGAAAAAGCACCAAATACTACCGAATGTACAGCTCCAATTCTAGCACAAGCTAAAACAGCAATAGCTAACTCTGGTATCATCTGTAAGTAAAGACAAACTCGGTCGCCTTTTTTTATACCTTGTGCTTTTAGTACATTCGAAAATTTCTTAACCTCTGTCAAAAGTTGGTTGAATGTGTAAGTCTTGTCGTCGTTTGGATTATTACCTTCCCAGATCAGAGCAGTATCATCTCCATGTCCGTCTTCAATGTGTCGATCTAAACAGTTGTAGCAAGCATTTAGAGTTGCCCCCTCAAACCACTTGACACTTGCGTTAACAAAATCATACTCGCAAATTTGATCCCATTTCTTAAACCAGGTGATGCGTTCAGCTATTTCCGACCAGAATGCTTCAGGGTCTTGGATCGATCGGTCATAAATCTCTTTGTACTGATCTAAACTGTTAATATGGGCTTTTTCTATAGGATATTTGCCACTAGATGGCGAGTAGGATTTTTGACTCACTTGATTATTCTCCATTGAAGGTTCAGTTTTGTGATTTGATTTCGGTTGAGAGTCTGTTGGCTAGCGCAGCATTATAACACTGATCGGACTAAGCAACAATGTTGATCAAAAGGCCCAAAAATTAATTACTACCATTGTATCCTATATAAAGAATACTGGTATGACGTTCCATATGCTTGACTAAAATAGTAAATGATCAATGAACTCTCTAATAATCTTTTTGTATTTTATGCAGATAGTTTAACGGAGTAAATATCGTTTGTAAATAGATGGTATATTTCGTGCTACACGTATCGTGAGACGATTGTATAAATATGCGGCAGCTGTATTTTAATTTTATTTTCATTCTGTTCTTGCTAGTTTTTCTTTGTATTAAGGATGCGAAAGCTGTTTTAATTTCTCTACGAGATGCAGAAACTGAGCGTAATAACTTTTCCGTAGGTAGCGGAAAAGAATTCAACCTTCAAGTATATATTGATCCACAGGGTAGTCGGGTCACTGGTTTTCAGATCTACCTTTCTTTTGACGATCAATACTTAAAGCTCCTTGATGCTACCGATAAACTGACGGGACTACAGCCGGTTAAGAATGGACCTGGTTACCCAACTGGTTGGCAGCCACTGGATAACGACACACACGGAGACCCAGGGAATATTTTGCGTAACTTCCAGATTGACTATGCAGCAGCCTTGATGGCTATTGGTGATGATGTTTCTGTTTTAAAGGAGCCTAGTGTGGTTGGTCTGATAAAATTCAAAACTTTGCAGCCTGTCAAAGATACTGCCATCCGATTCGATTTCATTGAGCGTGTTAGTCGAATCACAGGTGTGATTGTAGACCAACTTCCTCGTCGTAATTTTTCCGATTTGGAAACCGCTACCATCACGGTGAGAGGAACTGTCGATTTTAAAGATTCGTTCCCACAAAGCATAAAATTTCCAATGAATACCGAATATACCGATCTGGTATTGGATAACTATCTTATATTTAATAACCCAAAACTAACACCGAAAGAAATGAAACGATCAATCAAGTGGACGGCTTCTAACTATCAGAGCATCGACGTTAAAATTGATCCAAACTTCCGCCGAGTATCCTTCAAACCAAATAAAGACTGGTTCGGCCAAGAAAAAGTTCGATTTACAGTCATTGATCCCGAAGGTAATCCCGCATTTAATGATATTGATGTTCAAGTGACTACTCCTCCTCGATTACTTTTTTCAGAAAAAATACCGAATAAAGGGGAGCGTATTCGGGTCAATAGTGGGAAAAATTTCAACCTAAACGGCTTGGTGGAGGACCTCGACAATCCGGGTTTAGCTGATTTAAATTGGAGTGTAGGTACAAATCCGGACCCCGATAATCTCTTCGTTAATTTGATTGGTAGTTACTTAAAAGTTGAAAGCACTAGATTGGGTACTTTTGATATTCCAATTACCGTTAGCGATGCCGATGATAACGCCGATCAACAAACACTGAAGGTTCTCTTTATTCCTGAATTTGATGGCCCTGTGATAGATCCACTATTTCCCCAAGAAGTAGTTTCTACGAACGATGGCTCAAGAATGGATCCTTCTCGGTTCAATCTAAATGAACTAGTTGGGGATTTCGACTTTGAAAACTCGGAATTGGAATGGGAGACTTCTGGCAATGAAAATATTGCGGTTAACATTGATCCTGAAACACGAGATGTATCCTTCGAAAATCTACGTAATTGGATTGGAAGGGAGACTATTACTTTTAAAGTTATTAACCCAAATGGGATCTCCGATCAAAGAGAAGCTCAAGTACAGTTGATTGAAAAAAGTGCTCCCCCATCAATCATAACTATTCCGTTAATTGAACTCGATTTCGGTAAAGAAAAGATATTAGACTTAAATAAACATATTTTCGATTTGGATAGCGACCCTGAGCAGATTGATTGGGTAGTAGAAGGACAACAATTTATTACAATTGAGATCGACGAGGAACGGTTTGCTTCTTTACAATCTGAATCAGTAGTAACCGAAACCGTTCGGTTTTTCGCCGTTGATCCTAATGGTCTACAAGATACACAAGATGTGATCATTACTGTGAAATCTCCTGAAAAACCCCTTTTAGCTGGTTTCCCCTTAAAACTTCGTATCAAGTCTAATGAAAAGACTGCTAGTATTCTGCAATTGGATGACTTTGTAACAGACCCAACTACCTCAGATGAACTAATTGTATGGCAGGTCACTGGCTATGATAGGAGTAAACTAGCAGTACAAATAGAGGCTGATAGGTCTGTTACGCTGATAGCGTTACCTAATTGGAAATCGGGTAGTGAAACAGTTATTTTTTCGGCTACCAACAAAGCTAAATTGACAAGTACGACCGAGGTTACTGTTCAACCGATGTTCCCACCAACAGTCAGCCTAGAAGAATTCCCAACCTTCGCTATCTACCAAGGTCAGAAAAAAATAGTTAACAACCTTGATCTGGATAATTATGTCATTGATGCTGATACAGAGTCAGAAGACATTGAATGGAGCAGCCAAGTTAGGCAAAACAACTCAAAAGTGCAATTGGTGGCCAATATCAATCCAAATACTCATACTGTTGAGCTAAGCTCAGGAAACACACCTGTTGGTGATTATCAGCTTGACTTTAAGGCCGTTGACCCAGAAGGAAATATTGGAAGTGGTTCAATTAACGTGTTGGTTCTGAAAACACAAAAACCCCCAACTTTGAACATCCCACCAATTTCTTTGATAGATGGGCAAACCCAAACCATTGATCTGATTGAGTATGTAACAGATGATGAACCTGTCGATCAGATTATTTGGTCCTTTGATAATAATGAAAATATTATAGTAGAATTAGATAACTCAACTGTCGACTTGATCAATAAGGCTACTTGGAACGATGGTGAGACATTTCTAATTTTTAAAGCAACTGACTTAGATGGGAAAACCAGCCAGCAAAAAGTAACAGTGACAGTCAAACAACCTATACCTCCTCTGAAAATTAAAGACTTAACTGCAGTCGAATTTGAACAGGAAAACACATCAGATCCCTACGATCTGAATCAATTTGTTGTTGGCCAAAATTACCCTAAGTCGGATATTGAATGGGACATAGTACCGAATAAAGAAATTCAGGTGGATTTTCTTAAAACAGGAGAAGCAATTTTTTCAGCCAAAAATACTGACTTTGTAGGTACCGTTAACCTTCTAGTAATTGCCCAAATTGGGGATATAGCTCCAGTAGAAAAAAAAATTACGGTAACGGTCAAGGAAAAAGTAGAAAAACCACCCAAACCGAGGATCAACAATACCTTTGAAGCCATTGAACTCACGAAAGGAGAAACCAGCAAACCTATCGTATTAGAGATTGATCCACCAAATGCCCAAGTTGAATTTAAATACAATGAAGAAAATCAACTCGTGATACCAACTTTCGAGGAAGGTCAACTTACTCTAACTGGGAATCAGGTTGGTTCCGGCACTTTCAGTTTTCGGCTGGTCGATAATTTTCAACAATCAAGCCAAAAAGCAGAAATTCAGGTGAATATAAAACAGAAAATAATTCCTTTGGCTTTGAATTTACCTAAAACAATCACCTTAAGCATTGATCAACCTGAAGAAATTATTGATTTGAATAGTTTTGTAACTTCACGATTTGATCAAAAACAACTTGCTTGGAGCATTTCCCAAATGCCAACAACCATCGGTGCTAGGTTAGCAGGCGATTCTTCAGAATTGACTGTTGAGTTAGGAAACTATGACCCAATCAATGGAGCTACCAATGACGAAATAACCTTGCAAGTTACAGAGACAGAACCCAGTGGACAGTCTCTAATAGGTAAAATCGAAATTCAGGTGTTGGCAAATCTACCAACACCGAAGCCACCACGATTTGTGAGACCATTTCCAACGGTCACCCTTCAATCCAATGTCAAACCCAAAGATACTATTGATGAACTAAATTCATATGTTGATGATATAGATACTAATGATCAAAACCTCAGTTGGATCACTATCCCTGATCAGAATATCTTAGCGGAAATCAAAAACGATAGTCTAATTTTATCTTTGCCGAAAACCGAATCATCAGTTTTACCCACTAAGAGTACAATTTTAGTAATTGTATCTGATCCAGACGGAAACAAAGCCTTTCGCACCCTGACAGTACAAATTTTGCCGGCACCAAAAAAGAAGGTCAAGTGTAATATCTATGCTTTGCCCAATCCACTACAAAGTCAGTTTTATACCATCACGATTGCAATTACAGAAGGTGTACTAGAATTTGATCCGACTATCGTTGTAAATGAGGAACCGCAGGTTATTAGTGCTGTTGATTCAGAAAGAAAGCAAATCTGGACTTTATCTTACTCAATTAACCAAGGTACTAATGTAGAGCCGATTAGTCGGCTACAAGTCGATGTCTTCGAAGGAGATAGTGAAAGTGGTACCAAGATTGATAGCCGCTCTGTGGCTATCACGCTGCCAACTGCACCCAATTTTAGTCAATATTCTTACAATGGGAAGATTTCGGCATATCCAAATCCACTTCAACAATCTACTTTACATCTAGTATGTTCGACCGTAAATCCACCTAAAGTACAGATTTATACCATTGATGGCCGATTTGTCACCATGATTAACGAATTTCGACGTAGTAAGAATGGTTGGGAGTACAACTGGGATTTACAAACTCATTTAGGGGAAATAGTTTCTAATGGCATTTACTTTGCGCACTTTATCATTGATGACCAGTTTTTGATTCGTTCTGAAAGTATCAAATTATGGATTCAAAAATGAGCCTTAAACTCAATATATTCTTCATTATCAGGAAACATAACAACCCAGTTTAGTTATTTTAAATCTGATTTTTGCCAATTCAAGCCAGTATGAATGAATCAAGCAGTGTATTCTAAGGATCGGAGAGCAAAATGAAACAACCGAATATTTTATTTATCCTAGCTGACGACCTTGGTTGGAGAGATCTTCAAGTGGAAGGTAGTAACTTTTACGAAAGTCCTAACTGTGATCGAATCAGTCAAGGTGGAATGAGATTTTCACAAGGTTATGCCGCTTGTCAGGTGTGCAGTCCGTCGAGAGCAAGTATCCTAACCGGTAAATATCCAACGAGGCATGGTATAACTGATTGGATTGGAGCTTCAAGTGGAAAAGAATGGCGTAAAAATAATCGGTTTAATAAGCTTTTACCACCTGAATACAAACACAACCTAGATATAAACGAATTGACATTTTCTCAAGTCCTAAAAAGCCAAGGCTACCGAACCTTTTTCGCTGGGAAATGGCATCTAGGTGATCAAGGTTTTGACCCAGAGAATTTTGGTTTTGAAATCAACAAAGGAGGATGGAAGGTTGGGTCCCCCATAGGTGGATATTTTTCACCTTGGCAGAACCCAAAGCTTCAGCCTGGTCCAGTTGGGGAGTCTCTTCCCATTCGGCTGGCTCAAGAAACTTCGGAGTTCATCACATGTAATAGAAATCAACCATTTTTAGCTTACCTTTCTTTTTACTCCGTTCATGGCCCAATACAAACCAGTAAAAATCGATGGGAAAAATTTCGACAGAAAGCCTTGGCTCAAGGTATTCGAGATAGCCGCTTTATTTTCGACCGTAATTTACCAGTTCGTCAGGTACAAGACTGTCCCATCTATGCTGGAATGATTGAGGCTATGGATGAAGCTATTGGTTTAGTTTTAGACGCACTTCAAAAAGCTGGGGTCGTTGATAATACGATTGTTTGTTTTACCTCGGATAATGGTGGTGTTTCTTCAGGTGATTCTTTTGCTTCTTCTATGTTGCCACTAAGAGGTGGAAAGGGTAGACAATGGGAAGGTGGCCTAAGAGTTCCCTACTATATCCAAGTACCAGGCTTAGTAGAAGCTGGCTCAAACTGCGATGTACCTGTATCTGGAATTGATTTTTATCCTACTTTGCTTGAGTTAGCTGATATTCCAATACCCACCGAGCAAGTAATCGACGGAGAAAGTTTGGTACCCTTACTAAGAGGCGAAGATTCCCCGTCATTGAAGAATCGTGATCTATTTTGGCATTATCCACATTATGGCAACCAGGGAGGAGAACCTTCGTCAGTAATTCGAAGTCGTAATTGGAAATTGATTCACTATTATGAGGACGATAGAGACGAGTTATATGACCTTTCGGTTGACCAAGGTGAGCAAAACGACATGGCTGATTTATGCACTGATAAAAAAGCACAAATGAGTCAACTTTTGAATGACTGGCTCAGATTGACCGGGGCAAAGCTACCAGAATCTGATCCGGAATATAGATTCGAGAAGGAAAATGACCGTCTGTCGCAACTCGAACATGAACTCATGCCCCAGCTGGAATCCCAGCACGCTCAGTACCTAGACCCTAATTGGCAACCAAACGCTGATTGGTGGGGAAGTCTAACAACAATTGACTAGTCGCCTTTTGAAAAATTGGCCAAAATCAATTATTGGGAATAAGAAACCAAAGTCCACCCGTCTTTTCGGCTAGATATTTGCTGTATTTTTCATTTAGACCAATGACATCTACTACCACCGAGTTATTCAAGCAATGCCTCAGAACGGAAGGTAAATCTTCAGTTTCAGCCCGATTATAGTCTTGGATTGGTTCATCTGTTACCAATATGAAACGTTTGTTGACTTCAGGCCTGAATTTCACTTGATTGACTGACTTAACAATAGCATGATAAGGACGTTCTAATCCACCACAGTCGATATTTCTCAGTAGTCGCTCGAATCTTTTATAGTCAGTAGTTTGATCGAAAATTAGGGCTTGATATTTGAACGTAACAACGCCCATCGTAAAATCAATAGTTTTCTCCTCAAAAACGGACACCATATCTTCCAGGTGTTGGCCAACAGCGACGATGTTATCTTTCATACTACCACTGGCATCGAGCAAAAATACAATATCAGTTGGTCGCCTAGACTGTTGATTTACGACACTTTTAGCTATTTTTACCATAGCTTCCTCAATTTGTTCGGGGTTACTTGTCATTACCTCTGCATTTTCGACTCGGTCAGGTAAAGCTTCAGCGTTTGCTCGTGCGAAACCACGGGCCAACTTGGGGCGTTGAATGCCTACTGGAGCACTCGATAGGTGTTTGTAAGGCAGTAGATTTTTGTTTAACTGGCCATCTGAAAAATTATCTCCAAATATGGAGTCAGCTGAATTATTCAATATCGTCTCGGTTCTTAGGGGGGAGACTTTCGGTGTGAGGGGGTTTCCTACCTGATAATTCTTTATTATAGGAAAATCTTTAACCTTAGTCTTTGGATCGACGTGTATCTGCTCTTTGTTTTTTTTTATGTTTTTCTTTCTATTTGGTAGTTGAGAGTTCCGTCGGTGCCGAGACATATGAAAACGTAGATGATAAATATCAACCTCAATTTGGTCAAGCAAGTCTTGTCGACGATTTTGCTGATGAAACAACATTCCCGAAAAAGATATCACTAAAGCAAAAATAGTGTGTAAAAGTAGCGATAGAAAAAAAGACCATCTAGCTCGATGTCGTTTGTGACGTCCAGTTTGTTTTGTTGACCAACTCACTGTAGCTGATAGATTGTTAGCTAAGTCCGAGCTGACCAAGACAAAAACTTACCGTTGGTTACCGGCCATTTCTTGGAGCAAATCTTCCAACTCTTGAATGATCGTATCATCCTCCTGTTCCGCAGAATCGATTTTTTCCCCATCATCATTCAAGTCATTTTCTATGGACTCTAGATCAGATCGATACTCGATCAAGTTGGCAAGATAGTGTTCACGAGTTATATTTTCGGCTTCTCCCTGTTCTTCTCTCAAACATTCAGCACAGAATTTTCCTATTTGTTGAATCCCATAATCAATAATTTGCAATGCTTCAAGACTAGCTCCATCCGTCAACGCAAGTTCGGCTCTGGCAATACTGTTCATCATTAGAATATAGCCTTTATACTGATAGGTCTGCCAAGATATATCTTCATCAGCATATCGACGAACAAGATCCAACACTTGCAAGTTAGTGTCAGTATCTCGCTGAACATCTTTCCACCTCTTAATACTCGAGAACAGAAGATAACGAATATATCGGTCATAGGATTCATCGAGTAATTGTTTCCATTCACGGTCAGTTAACGTGAATCCTTGGTCAGTTTTGTATGCTTGCTTGTATTTTTCTAGTCTATGACAAAAGTAATCAAAATACGAGTCATAGTTCTGTGGTCGTTTTCCATCGGGTCGACCGTCTGTGTATATACGCGAGATAGTGAAAGTGTTTTGTTGAATTATTGCGACTTCACGCTCATCATCCAACCGCATAATTTGTACTGAGTCTCGGTTGTTCTGTACAGGGTGATCAGGATTAGTATTTCGGCTCAATAATGATTGGTGGACCGAAAGATAATCAAACACCAAATCAAGACTTCGAACCATTTGGCTATTTTGTTCAATGATTTCGTTTGACATAGACGGCTATTTCCTATCGTGCGTATTCTTGGAGCGGAACTACATCGAGATCTCGATTGCGTAATACTGAAATAGAATTCACTGCGGCGGAAGCACCAGGCATGGTGGTGAAGATTGGGATGTCATGATCAATTGCCATTTGACGGATTAGTTGTTCGTTAGGTCTGTGAGCATAACCAGTTGGAGTATTGATAATCATATCAATTTCACTATTTTTGATAAAATCGTAAATAGTTGGTCGTCCTTTACCTATGCTATATACCAATTCAGATGATAAGCCACTTCGTCTCAGGACCTTTGCTGTACCATGTGTTGCCACCAACTTGAAGCCCATTTCGTGTAACTTCCGAGCAATAAGTAAGATCGAACGTTTGTCCCTATTACGTACGCTGATAAAAACTTGGCCTGATAATGGTAAAATAGCACCACTAGCTTTTTGTGCTTTTGCAAATGCCGAATCAAGATTTCGATCAATTCCCATGACTTCACCAGTCGATTTCATTTCCGGTCCCAACTGAGAATTAGCACCAGGGAATCGGTTGAAAGGGAAAACGGGAGCTTTGACACTGAAGTACTCAGGCTCAATTTCGCTTTTGAAACCCAGTTGAGACAATTTTTTACCTGCCATTACACGAGCTGCTAATTTCGCTAAAGGGATACCGATTGATTTACTCACAAAGGGTATTGTCCGAGAAGCACGAGGATTAACTTCTAATACATAAACTTCTTCGTTTTTTATAGCGAACTGAATGTTCATTAAACCAATAACATTTAACCCCTTGGCTAATTCATAGCTGATCTGTTTTAAGCGCTCAATTTGGTCTTCGGCTAGAGTATATGGTGGTAAAACACAATCACTATCACCTGAATGTATTCCTGCTTCTTCAATATGCTCCATTACGCCTCCAACTAGCGTTAACTCACCATCTGAAATGGCATCTACGTCGACTTCTATAGCGTCCTCTAAATATTTATCAATCAAGATTGGTTTTATGGTTTCGCGCGGACTCTCAGCACTGTCACTAGATACTTGAACGGCGAACTTCATATAAGCGTCTAGGGACTCCCGATCGTAAACGATCTGCATGGCACGCCCCCCGAGAACAAAAGATGGGCGAACTAAAACAGGATAACCTATTCGTTCTGCGATTGGTCGAGCGGTCTCTATAGAGGTTGCAGTGTCACTTGGTGGTTGTGAGACACCTATTTGATCTAAGACTGACTTGAATAACTGGCGGTCCTCAGCCCGTTCAATGTCACTTGGATCCGTACCTATAATGGGTACCCCTGCTTGTTTGAGCCGCATAGCCAAATTCAGCGGTGTTTGGCCACCAAATTGAACGATTGCTCCATCAATCTTTTCTCGCTCCACAATGTTCATTACGTCTTCGAATGTCAATGGTTCGAAATAAAGTCGATCGGATGTGTCATAATCGGTGCTAACAGTTTCGGGATTACTGTTAACCATGATGGTCTCATAACCATCAGCTCTAATAGCCATTGCCGCATGTACGCAACAATAATCAAATTCAATACCTTGACCTATTCGGTTGGGTCCACTACCCAAGATCATAATTTTCTTTTTTTCACTTGGTCGGACTTCGTCTTCAGATCCATAAGTTGAATAGTAGTAGGGCGTTTCTGCCTCGAATTCGGCTGCGCAGGTATCAACTGTTTTAAAGGTCGCGACAATGCCCAGAAGTTGTCGCGCATTCCTAACCTCTCTTTCGTCCGTTTCCCACAATTCAGCAATTTGAGGGTCAGAAAATCCAAATCTCTTAGCTTGAAGCAAGAGAGAAGATATTTCATTAGACACTTGAATTTGTCCTGTACTTGAAAAATCCGGTTGTTCGGATTTTAATTTATTCTCGAAATCGACTAATTCCTTTATATTATGGAGAAAGAATGGATCAACCTTAGTGTGGTTGTGAATTTGCTCAATGGTCATACCAAATTGAAAGGCATTTTTAATATAAAAAATTCGCTCAACATTAGGAATATTCAGTTTACTTATCAGTTCATCCGAGTTTCTAAACAAAGATGAGTTACCCCAAAGATGATTGTCTAGGCCAGTCCATCCGTTTTCCAAAGAACGTAATCCTTTTTGGATTGCCTCCTTGAATGTTCTCCCAATAGACATAGCTTCGCCTACTGATTTCATACGAGTGGTCAACGTTTCATCCGTACCCGGAAATTTCTCAAACGCCCAGCGTGGTATTTTTGCCACCACGTAATCAATTGTTGGCTCAAATGATGATGGTGTCTTTTTGGTAATGTCGTTGGGGATTTCATCCAACGTGTAACCAACAGCGAGTTTAGCTGCGATTTTGGCAATAGGAAATCCAGTTGCTTTGGATGCTAGGGCAGAACTCCGAGAGACACGTGGGTTCATTTCAATGACAGTTTGCCGACCACTATCTGGATCCACAGCAAATTGGATGTTTGATCCACCAGTATCTACACCAATTTTCCGAATAATCTGAATAGCCGAATTTCGCATGACCTGATATTCTTTATCACTCAAGGTTTGAGCAGGAGCAACGGTTATTGAGTCCCCAGTGTGAACCCCCATAGCATCAAAATTCTCGATTGAACAGATTATAACTACGTTATCAACTCTGTCCCGCATCACCTCCAGCTCAAATTCTTTCCATCCGATAACCGACTCTTCTACTAACACTTCGTTGACAGGGCTAAGTGTTATACCCTGCTGAATCATATCACGATATTCTTCAATGTTGTAAGCAATACCACCACCAGTTCCACCCAAAGTAAATGCAGGTCGAATGATCGCTGGGAAGCCTATGTCCTTCACAATCTCCATTGCGGATTCTAGGGAACGAGCTATACCACTTTCTGGTACATCCAAACCAATCTGGAGCATAGCATTCTTAAATAATTCTCGATCTTCTGCCATTCTTATGGCAGGTAGTTTCGCTCCGATTAGTTCCACTTGAAATTGGTCTAAGACCCCTTTTTCAGCTAATTCCACCGCTACATTCAGTCCAGTTTGTCCGCCCAAGGTTGGAAGTAGAGCTTGAGGCCGTTCTTTTTCAATTATTTTCGCCACTGTATCTGCAAAAATTGGTTCTACATAGGTCTGATCGGCAATTTCAGGGTCGGTCATAATAGTCGCAGGATTACTATTCACCAAGGTAATTTCGTAACCTTCTTCCCTTAAGGCTTTACAAGCTTGAGTACCAGAGTAGTCAAATTCACACGCTTGGCCTATAATGATCGGCCCAGAACCAATGATTAAAATCTTCTGAATATCTGTTCTTTTTGGCATATTTTCTTAGATTACAATTTATCGAATATAAGAATACGAAAAATTCGAAGTTTAATTGACAGAGAGTGAGGCCCCCCCAAGTATTTTTTACGATCTATCCCCATTTTGAAATAATTAAATTACAAATTTTACTTCTTCATGAATAGTATTTATACACACAATTTTTTTCTAAGGATGATACAAAATTAACTTCACACTTCTTCACCCAGAATCATCTATCCGGTCAACAAATTGATTAAATAGATAACTAGCGTCGTGTGGACCGGGAGATGCTTCTGGGTGATACTGTACTGAGAATGCGTCACAATCAATAAAATCTATACCTTCTAAAGTTTGGTCATTTAGGTTAATATGCGTAACCTCAACTTTCTGAGGCAAAGTGTCAATATCGACACAAAATCCATGATTTTGTGCTGTTATTTCCACTTGGCCGGTTGATAATCTTTGAACTGGCTGGTTACCTCCACGATGACCAAACTTTAACTTGAAAGTTTTTGCACCAACCGCTCTGCAGAGTAGTTGATGTCCTAAGCAAATACCAAAAATGGGCTTTTGTCCTAGTAACTGCTGAATAGTTTTTACTGCGTATTCTATTGGTTCAGGGTCTCCTGGGCCATTAGATAAAAAGATACCATCGGGTTGTAAAGCTAAAATGTCATCCGTAGAGGTATTCGCAGGCACGACTGTAACTTCACACCCATGAGATATCAATTGGCGTAAGATATTGTTTTTAATTCCAAAATCGATGGCTACTACTTTTTTAAGTTCGGTAGGGGACGAGGTCAGACTGTGAGTAGGATAGAAATCGGAATTAGGCTCAAAGGCCGCTTCATATATGTCCTCGCAGGTCACTTTTTGCACAAAATCTTTACCAGTCATACCTCCGAATGTTTTAGCTTTCTCAACTAGGGTTTGAGCATCAAATTCTTGAGTTGAGATGATACCATCAATAACGCCATGCAAACGTAATCGTTTGGTCAACGCCCTAGTGTCAATTCCGTGAACACCAATGATGTTGTTCTTTTTAAGGTAGTCCCCAAAACTACCTTGCGAACGCCAGTTACTATGATAACTGCTATATTCCCGTACCACAAAACCGGAGGCTTTTGGGCTATTTGATTCTTGGTCAGAAGAATTGACGCCATAATTACCGATTAACGGATAGGTCATTGTGACGATTTGCCCATAATATGAAGGATCTGTCACAATCTCTTGGTAACCAGTCATGCTGGTATTAAACACCACTTCGCCTACTGCTTCTCCAGTTGCACCAAAATGTTCACCCTCAAAAAAAGTACCATCTGCTAAGGCCAGTACAGCCCTCATTTTTCACCCTCAGCTTTTAGTTTTTATTTATATCTAATTCACAATTAAATTGGTCACTCGACCAAACTAATTTTCCTTGCCTAATTGTAGCTACAGGCCACCCTGTTAATTCCCAGCCGGTAAAAGGTGTATTCTTTGATTTTGAAGCGAATGTCGAAGGGTCGACAATTTTATTCAAATCAGGATCAATCAATGTCACATCAGCTATTGCCCCTATGGATAATGTGCCACAGTCAATTTTCAAAATTTCGGCGGGAATGTAACTCATTTTGGCAATAATCTCAGGCAACGATAAATATTTTTTTAATTTTGTTAATGCTAAGGGAAGGTTAGTTTCCAATCCAACTATGCCGGCTGGGGCATCCATCATTTCTCGTTCGAATATCCCTTCAGCTGATGGAGGTTTTTTTTCGAAATCGGCATGAGGTGCATGGTCAGTTACAATTGCATCAATGGTGCCATCAGCTAATCCTTGTTTAACAGCATCTACATCTTTTTGAGTACGGAGTGGTGGGTGCATTTTGGCGTTGGTCCCACTTTTTTCAATTTCGGTCTCAGTAATGGTAAAGTGGTGGCCACAGGCTTCAGCGGTTACTGAAATGCCACGCTGTTTTGCCCATCGTATTAAATCAACACCGCCCTCAGTACTAACGTGAGCAATGTGAATATGGCCCCCGGTTTGTTCAGATAACAGAATATCTCGGGCAATAATAATATCTTCTGACGAATTGGGTTGCCCTGGTAGGCCTAGACGCTTGGATACTTCCCCTAGATTCATTACTGTATTGGCAGTCAAATGATGATCTTCACAGTGATCAATAATAGGCAGGCCATACTGAGCCGAAAACCGAAGGGCTTCCTGCATGATTTTTGTATCCATGACAGTTTTTCCATCGTCAGACAAAGCAACAATGCCTGCTTCCTTCAGAGCAACCCAATCACTTTTGACCAGACCGTCCAAATTTTTTGTAATAGTACCAATTGGGTGAACTGTAGCAGACCCAACAGTTCTTGCTCTGTTTTTCACCCATTCAATTACCTTTACACAATCGCCTGTTGGGTTAGTATTTGCCATACATGCTACCGTGGTAAATCCACCCTTAACCGCGGATTTAGTACCAGTTTCGATAGTTTCCTTATGTTCAAATCCAGGTTCTCTCAAGTGAACGTGCATATCGAATAGGCCCGGTACAACTAGCAGTCCGCTGGCATCTAGACAATTTGGATTAGAAATCGGAGGAGACATCTTAGAAGCAGGTGTACTACACAACCCATCAACAATCTTATGAATGAGCCCATCCACTAACCATAAATCGCCTATCTGGTTGATACCATTTTTGGGATCGATAATGCGCCCACCTCGAATATGGTGTATGAAGGAAGAGTTCGAAACTTTTGTGCTCATTCGTAAATTATAGCTCTGTCACTTGTGATATCAGTATCTTCGGACAATTCCACTTTCACTTTTTCTCGACGGGATGTAGGGATATTTTTGCCCACATAATCAGCTGAGATAGGTAGTTCCCGATGTCCACGATCGATAAGCACTGCTAATTGAATACAAGCGGGACGACCATGATCTATTATTGCTTCCATAGCAGCTCTAGCGGTTCGGCCAGTATATAAAACGTCATCTACTAAAATTACTTGCTTACCAGTGACATCGAACGAGATATCAGTTTGATTAGACTTTACGTTAGTATGATGCAAATTAAGATCATCCCTATAAAGTAAGGTGTCAATCACACCAAAAGGAACGCTTAAGTCTTCGACAGACTCGAGAGTATTTGCAATTCGCCGAGCTAAATGGTCTCCACCTCGTCGAATTCCGATTAAAGCTAACTGCCTAATTCCCTTTTGGTCACGTTCCAAAATTTCATGAGAAATTCGAACTAAGCATCGACGTATTTCCTCTGCCGACATTACTTGAGCTTTTTCTCTTGATTTATCCATAAGTATTTTATCTATAGGGTATTTGATAAACTATTTCGTTCATTTTGCAGGAGTGCCATGATCTCCTCCAGCAGCGGGTCAACATCAAAATCTTTTTGATTCCAAGGGTTTTTCCAAAACAAATCTAGTGAACGAAAACCAGTTTTTTCGTAAGTTAGAACTTGAATCATCATCTCAAGTTTATCAGCTGCCCGAACTAGCCTAGCTTCTAAAGTCTTCCCCGTTTCAAATTCTTCCCACAAATCTTGATAACGATTCCCCAAGCAGCCTAATTCAGCCAGCATTTCTTGACTAGCTAGGCGTTCTGCTGCCTCCTTAGATTCTGAACCAACATAATGCCTAGCTGTAAACGGAATGTCTCCAACACGAGCCTCGGCAATTTCATGCAGAAGTGCCAAACGCATCACTTTCTCCGTGTCTAAACCGATTCCTTTTTCAACCAAAGCATCGGATAAAATCATCGATAACAAAGACATCCTGTAACAATGGTCAGCTACACTTTCAGCATTCTTGATGCCGTGGACTAACCATCCCATCCGGGGAAATAATTTTAGAGATCCAATTTCTTCAATAAAGTTTAAAATTGCGGTTGCTGTCATTTGTGTACTTGCAATCGTCCTTTTGGACTAAAAAAATGGATTGAACAGGCAAAAAAAAACCTCCCATAGGAGGATTCTATCAAAAAACAAACTTTGGGAAGCGAACGCAGAAAAGAATTGAACTCTATCGTAGCTATAGCATGCCTCCCTTTCCTAACCTCACCGGATTAGTTTAAAAGGGTTTCGATCGATGGATGACCCCACCTGACAACCTCGGCCAGTCTATCACAAATTACTATACGATTCAAGTGAGAAATTTAGCCAAATTAAATCTTAACAAGTATAATGGAAGTTTTCCTAACCATTTATGTCCTTCATTTTCAGTCTACGGGAAAAGTTCTGATGTAGATATAACTTGAGGTAAATCTACCACAAGTTATGTGAAGAGACTTCTCCCTCTCTGTTTTCTCTACATCTATGACTGACTCAAGCATTACGTCATCCGGCCCTAATTTATAGCACATCTGATAGATATGTGAAATATCATCAGCCAAATGTATCTATAACTGAATTTGGTCTGAAGATTCTTTGTATAACTATTTTTAAAATCCCTTGTTATATACAAAACTAACTCTAGAAATAGTGGAAAAACATTTTTATCTGTGAGCACATGTCACGCGTTCGTATTTTTCATTATTGCTTCAGTTTTCATTTTGCAGATATGGTGTTTATTATAGCTTTCCCTGTTTCAGCATTTTTTTTCCATAGGCTTCAAGTGAAAATTGGTCATCTGAGGATAGATGATCGGATATACATAACTGACTACAAATTTTCTCAAATCGTTTAATATCTCTTAACCCCATAATTGTCAAGTGAACTGATGGTTGACTCAAGACATAGCGGTAGAATTGAACTGGTGCTGGGACGTTTGATGAACTCAATAATTTATCGTTGCGACTCGCATTCATAATTACAATACCGACGTTATGTTCATCTGCATGGGGAAAGATTTCTGTCTCTGCTTGTTTCATTGCACAGTTATACCAGCATAAAACGGTATCAAAATTACCAGTGGCTACAGCTAAACCGACCTGTTTCCAATCATGTCCTGTAACTCCGATAAAACGAATCAAGCCACGCTGTTTGGCTTTCAAAACTTCACCGTATACGCCATTATTTGCAAAGGCCTGTTCTCGCTCTATTGAAGTATTAAGGTGGTGTAGTTGATAAATATCAATATAGTCAGTTTTCAAAAATCTTAGAGAAGCCTCCAAATCTAGTCGAGCTTCGTTAGCAGTTCTCTTATCAGTTTTAGAAGCCAAAATAACTTGATCTCTACGATTTTGCAACGCTTTCCCTATTAGCTTTTCATCTTCACCATCTCGATAGTTACGAGCAGTATCCAAATAGTTAACACCAAAATCTAGGGCTTTTTGATAGCCTTCTACTGTTTGGCAATAGGCTCCACCAATTCCTAATCGAGTAACTTCAATTTCGGTTCGCCCTAGAATGGACCGCGGTATGTTATTAATCATCTTTGTCCTCCGTATTTTTTCTCTTTTTTATTATTTTCCGAACCTTTCGAGTTAACTCAGTGTCTTATCTAACACAGGCCAAGTAAAGATAAAAAGCCACAATCGGCGAACTCAACTATGTTGCGTAAATTCAATTTTCCCCTCGCTTTATTGACCGTGATTATAACTATTTATTTCCCCCCTAGCTGTAGCTAGAGATCGAGATGGGTACCCTCACGATAAGGAAACCAAAACCAAGTGTCATCAAAAAGTGACAATTCTCCCAACTGACAGCCGAATGGTGGAAAGCTATCAAAAGTAAAGTCAATCAAATGAAAGAAGCCGAAGCGGAACCTGAGGAAATCAAACAAACAGTCGACTAAATAAATGCAAGAAAGTTATCTATCTATAAAATAAATAGTCGCTTTATCGTCTATACTACAACCTAATACTCAGTAGAAAAGGATTGATGCACAACTAAATTCATCTATGGTTTTCTTTTATGTCTAAATATATTAGCCGAGTTTTGTTATTACTTTCTGTATTCACTTCACTAACTTTGTCAAATGCAAAAACAAATCCGTTTCCATATGCTGAAGAGGGGTTAACCAAAAGAGAGGCCTCTGTTCATCTTCTCAACCGATTCACATTTGGTCCTAAACCGAATCAAATTGAACAAGTAATGGCCTTAGGGTTGGAACAATGGTTTTATCAACAAATGGAACCTCAGAAATCCTCAGTTACATTACAAAACAAATTATCACATTTGGCAATCACTAATATGACTACTCGGGATATATTAAATCGGCATCCGAGCAGTAGTCAACTCAGAGCTTTAGCTAGACAAGAAGGGCTAATACCTAAAGAAGATTCCAAAACAAATTGGAAAGAAATCAAAAGTCAACTCCAAAAATTCTCACGAAATAAAGGCTTCCGAACTCAGAAACAGTTAATTAAAGAACTTAAAGCTCGGAAAATTTTACGGGCCGTTTATTCGGATCAACAGCTAGTTGAAGTTCTTGTCGATTTTTGGTTTAATCATTTTAATGTATCGTCCACTCATCGTCAGGCTAGAGTCTGGTTGCCTTCCTATGAGGAAGAAGTCATAAGACCAAACGTTTTGAGAAATTTTCGAACTATTTTGTCGGCAACATCTAAACATCCCGCGATGCTTTATTATCTGGATAATCATCAGTCAAACGCAAAATTAGAAAATCAATTCGTAGGAAAACGAAGACTAATTGGGAAAAAATCGATGATGCCGTCAGATGATAAAGGTCTGTTGACACCCAAAAAAGCTAATCGAAAAAAAAAATGGGGAATTAATGAGAACTATGCCCGTGAATTGCTAGAACTTCATACATTGGGACTAGACGGTAATTATTACACGCAAGATGACATATTGACTGTGGCTCGATCTTTGACTGGTTGGAAGGTAAATACTAAGTATGCGAGAACAAACAGATCAAAAAAACAGACAAGCGATACCTATTTTACTTTTGTGTCTAGAAATCATGACATTAAAGCAAAGATGTTTTTAGGCAACTATTTACCCCCAAATAGAGGGATTGAAGATGGAGAGGAAATTTTAGATATTGTAGCTCAGCATTCCTCAACGGCCCGGCATATTTCAAATAAACTAGCAATTCGTTTCGTAACGGAAAAACCGACTGAAGCCTATATCGAATCGTTAGCCCAAGTATTTCTAGCGAGCAATGGGGATTTAACTCAAATGATGATAGCTATAGCTTACTCGACAGAATTTTGGGCTGAAGCAAAAAAATATAAACGTACCAAATCTCCTTTTCGTATGGTTATCGGCACATTGCGTGCGATGAATGCCGAAATTATTTCAACAATACAACTGGCTAATCGCATCGCAGGAATGGGGCAGGATCTATATGCTTGCCAACCACCAACTGGTTACCTAGATACTGGTAATAATTGGATTAATGCTTCCTCAGTTCTGCACAGGACTAACTTTGGCCTTGATCTTTTGACGGGTCAAATTAGAGGCTTAACGATCAAGCTTGGAGATGACTTGTTACAACAGTCATCAAGCACACAAATAGAAACACTTTGCTCGAGACTTCTACCTACTCAAGAAGTACATCTAATGAGCAAAGAAATTATGCTGATATTAGCTAAAAAACCGGACTTAAACAAAAAAAAATCGAATAGAAAACGAAATAAACAACACCGGAATCGTTGGAGAAGAAAAACTGACGAATGGCAGATTATGCAGATTGCTGGTTTGATTATTGGTTCACCACAATTTCAGGTTTATTAAAGGTATTAACAATATGTTGAATAGAAAAGCTTTTCTAAAATCGATGGGCGTCAGCCTATACTCAATTGCCACAAGTGGCATTCCACTTTTCTTAAATCGTACTGCTATGGCTGCTAATCGAGATAGACCTCCCAAAACATTGGTTGTTATTTTTCAACGTGGGGCTATGGACGGACTGATGGCTGTTTCTCCTTTCAGAGATAAGCATTTGCCAAAAGCCAGACCGTCTCTCATCATGTCTGTGGGAAAAACACGAGGTTCCTTAATTAATCTAGATGAAACATTTGGCCTACATCCAGCTTTTAGCTCATTGTACCCACTATTCCAGCAGGGGAAGTTGGCTATTGTTCACGGAACTGGTTTGCCTTACTCAACACGTTCGCACTTCGAAGCCCAAAATTATATGGAGAGTGGAACCCCAGGTCTCAAATCCACAAATTCTGGTTGGTTGAATAGGGCCGCAAGTTTACTAGATCAAGAAAAAAGTAGTCCACTACAGGGAGTATCAATCACAAAAAGTCAGCCATTTTCCATGCGAGGACAACAACCAACTTTAGTCATCCCTGACCTGAGGCGTTTTGCTTTGCCAACTGACCAACCCTTGATTAAACCTATTTACCAAGCATTATATGCTCAAACCAAATTGGAACAATTAAGAGAAGCTGGTGATAAAAGTATTTCAGCAACCAAAATGATTTCATCTATCCAAAAAACCTCATACCGACCTAGAAAAGGTATTACTTACCCAAAATCTAAGCTGGGCCAAAACCTAAGTCAAATCGCACAATTGATCAAGGCCAACGTTGGATTAGAAATTGCATTTACCGAGGTAGGTGGTTGGGACACGCATCGCCGACAGGGAACAATGGAAGGACCATTTGCCCGGCAAGCTAAAGTATTATCGGATGCAATTGCGACCTTGTGGGATGACCTCGCCGATCACCATCAGAATGTAGTCATTATGACAATGACAGAGTTTGGCCGTACAGTACATGAGAATGGATCTGGTGGAACTGATCATGGAAGAGGCTCTTGCCTCTTTGTCCTCGGGAGTCGAGTAGATGGTGGAAAAGTTCACGGATCAGTGCCAGAATTATCGGTTGACATGTTAGAAGATCAACGCGATGTGCCCGTATCTACTGATTTTCGTTCTGTATTTTCCGAAGTCGCAGGACAACATTTGTCCGTAACTGACAATGAAATATTATTCCCTGGCTGGGGAGGACAACCACTACCATTATTTACCTAGGACTCAGGCAACTGGAGCTCGGTTTCTTATTCAACTAATATTTGGTCAGTCGATACTGTTGAACTCAGCTGAACAGAAAACATGTTTTGGAATCTACTGACAGATGTAACTGACCTACGTTTCCTTACCCCGTTACGTACAGTTATAGGTCTAACCTAAGAAGTGATTGATACATGGTATCATCGTTGACATGGTAAATCTTTATCGAAAAGTATTCTTAATTAAAAGATATAGACTATGCAATTTTCTGCATCTACTTAAAAAGCATCAAATCACGACCAAGCATCTATGCCAACTAGGCGTCGTCCTAACTGAGTTAGCTTAGCCGGAGACATACGATTGTCAAGACCAAATTCACTGGATATTAGATCGGTGATTTCTTCAACCCCGTAAATCTGGTTCTCAACTAAGAGATGAGGTAACTTATCCAGATCTTTTTCTTCTAATTGAGGAGTAAAATGAGGGGGAGGTACCTGCCGTATGTTTTCTGCGGCTTTTTCGTTGAAATAATTTTGATAAGGAACCTTGATTTTTTGTGCCTGACTCCGATCCAATCGGAAGATGTTTTTGTCGATTTGTTCGACGACGGATAAATCTTGCTGCCTGCCTTGTATAACTACCTTAGCAAGCCCATTTTCCGGTGGTTTTATAACAGTATCGACTATAACTTGAGCGTCCATTTTTTCATGGGTTTGTCGAAGCCATTGTTCAATAATACCTTCAGGAACGCCAATCGCATCAGCTACAGCTCGCTGACATGGAGCATTTTGCCAAGCTCGAATACGGCTTTGTCTTATCTGTTCGTTGGCTTCAATTACTCCAGCTGCCGTACGTATAGTCCATTCTGGTTGCATACCAATATATTGAGCATAGCGGGGTCTATCGGAGGTGTTATGTCCATTACCATGTAATAAACCACTATGCCAAATTAATAAATCCCCAGCTTTCCCAGGAATGGAAACTGGTTCCATCTTACCTGCCACACTTTCGACAGTTGGTCGTTGGTCTTTGTTATTATTCAGCCAATCCATCAGTCGGTGATGGGATTTTGGCACACACTGAAATCCACCTTGATTTTCGTCTGTATCAGCTAAATAAAGTACACCTTGCACACAAAGTTCCATCGGGCGTATCGACATATCAAGGTCCCAATGTATCATCCCTTGGTGGTTCCAATGTTTGCATACAGGTGGGTTCATATTGGCTCGGTCGTAGGTTACCCAAAGTTTTTCGTCCCCCCAAATTTCGGAGAATGCTTGATGGATTTTTGGGCTTTGTCGATTATCCCATAGAGCTTGATTATGATTCATATTTACCATTCCCCCATGAACCATAGGCTCTTGGTACCAACTTTCTTCGTCAGCTAAATCTTTCCCCGTGAATTCAGCGATGGCATCTAGAACAGCTATTAAATTGCTTAGAGCGACAACATTAGGGATAACGACGTACCCATTTTCATCCCAGAATTTTTTATCCGACGAACTTAGTAATTCCATAACTCACACAGTGACACTGTTAGACACATTTCAGATTTGTTGGCCAGTAGGTTTTTCTGTTATTTACAACAGACTTCGCAACAAAATAACAATTACATTATTCTGAAGTTAACAAAATAACGTCAGTAAGAAAGACACACACCTTACTCATCTGTTACGCAGCCTTCGGAAGCTGATTTAACGCTTTTTATGTATTTATAGAGAGTCCCTCTTTCCGCTTTATAATTTGGCTGTATCCATTTTTGTCGACGATATTCCATCTCCTCATTGCTAATATGCAAGGTGATTTCTCTCATTTTTGCATCAATGGTAATTTGATCTTCTTCTTCGACTAGAGCAATTGGGCCACCACTTTGTGCTTCTGGTGTTACATGACCAATGATAAATCCATGTGAGCCACCAGAGAAACGACCATCAGTCATCAAAGCCACATCTTGACCTAAACCTGCTCCCATAATTGCAGAGGTTGGTGTTAACATCTCTGGCATGCCAGGCCCACCTTTTGGTCCCTCGTAACGGATTACGACCACTGAACCTTTGGTAATTTCATTTCTTTCTAAAGCCGATAGCATCTCTTCCTCTGAATCGTAAACTTTGGCTGTACCTTTAAATACTAAACCTTCTTTTCCAGTAATTTTGGCTACTGCACCTTCTGGTGCTAAATTACCTCTCAAGATTTGTATATGACCACTTTCTTTGATTGGTCTATTCAATGGTAATATTACCTTCTGACCCGACTCTAGGCCTGGTAACCCATCTAAATTTTCGGCTACAGTTTTTCCTGTCACGGTTAGGCAACTACCATCTATCAAGTTATTTTCCCACAGATATTTCAATACGGCAGGTGTACCACCTACTTGATGTAAGTCTTCCATGACATAATTTCCGCTAGGCTTCAGGTCTGCGATAAATGGAATTCGGTCACTAACAGATTGAAAATCATCAATGGTAAGATTAACGTCCACTGATCGAGCAACTGCAATCAGGTGTAAAACAGCATTAGTTGACCCACCAAGAGCCATGATTAAAACCATAGCATTTTCAAAAGCTTGTCGAGTCATGATATCACGAGGCTTAATACCCTGTTCTAGCAAGTGATAAATTGCTGCTCCAGCTTTAATACATTCCTCGCGCTTTTTCGGATCTTCCGCTGGGATCGAGGAACTGTAAGGTAGACTCATTCCCATAGCTTCAATGGCTGAAGCCATTGTGTTAGCTGTATACATTCCCCCACATGCGCCAGCCCCGGGACATGATTTTTCGACGATTGATTGTCGTTCATCATCATCAATTGTACCGGCAATATATTGGCCATAACTTTGGAAAGCCGAAACAATATCGAGTGATTCATTATTGATGCTACAACCAGGTTTAATGGTTCCACCATAGATAATCAGGGCTGGGCGATTGAGACGACCTATCGCCATCATACAACCAGGCATGTTCTTATCGCAACCAGGGATTGAGATATTAGCATCATACCATTGTGCAGCCATAACCGTCTCAATCGAATCAGCGATCAAGTCTCTAGACTGAAGTGAATAACTCATACCCTCAGTTCCCATAGAAATACCGTCGCTAACACCAATGGTATTAAACCTCATGCTGACTAACCCCGCATTCTCTACCCCTTCTTTTACCTTCATTGCTAAATCGTTGAGGTGCATGTTACACGAGTTTCCCTCATACCAGTTACTGGCAATACCAATTTGAGGCTTATTCATGTCTTGACGCGTCAATCCAGTAGCATACAACATGGCTTGACTAGCCCCTTGTGATCGAGTTTGAGTAATACGTGAGCTAAAGACGTTTAACTGTTTCTTAATCGTCATTGTGGATCCTTTGGTTATAAGTTTGAGGCCAAACTGGTTTGAGTCGTTGCCTCCCTGAAACTTTAACATCTTAACCGATAATAGGAATTGATTCAACTTTCAGCTAGGTTCTTTTGACGAGGTTCACCCAGTTTATAAGCGTAATACAAACTGAATAAGCCTAGCAGAAAAGACATGCAGAAACTGGCTTGGAATGAGAAGTTCTCGACAATAAGCCCACCCAGAATCGGGAAAAATGCGGTGGGGGCCAACATAACGTTCATGAAAGCAATGTAGGAAGGTCTATATTCTTCGGGGGCAATTTCTAGTAGGTAATTCATACGGCTAATCATAAATCCACCACTACTCGTGGTAAAAATGGCTTGTGCCAAGATTAGGCAAATCAAGGCTGGTGTAACGTAACCGATAGGTGTTTCCCATCCTATACCAACTTGTTTGACAAAATATAGCGAAAATAATACTAGGATTGGTGATAGTAGAAACATACTGATAGAGGTGATCGCCAATAGGCGATTACCATGTCGATCACCGATATAGCTCCAGAGAAAGTTAAGAGGTAGCGTTACAGCTGCAGATAATACAAGTAAATAACCAATGAAACTGGTAGGAATAAGAAGGATTTTAATGGCATAAGGAACATAAACTACAGGACCAACTATGGTGGCGGAGCAGACACAACTAGCTACGAATAGTAAACGAAAGTTGGCATTCTCCCTGAAAATACTAATACCTTGGGCAATATGCTTAAACAAAGGTGTGCGTGAAGAATGAGCGTGCCCTGCAGGCTCATAAACAAATCCAAAACACACTAGACAGCACCCCAGAAAGAAGGAAGCCGTAGCAAAAAGAAGTGCATAGTTGTTTGGAAAATCTGGTCCACTTTCACTCAGGATTTGGCGCACGTAAAATCCACTACCAATGCCAACAATTCCTCCGAAAAATCCTCGCAAACCCATTAATTGGCCACGTCGTCTAATAGATATAGTCTTGGCTATTATTTCGTTAAAGCCAATACTACTAGATCCAATGGCTGCTGAATATAAACCCAGAAGAATTAGGAATAACCAAGCTAGTAGGAATGGTTGAGTTGAGCCCATTGTTTTTGCGGCCAAAGCCATCAGGCTAAGCATAATCACTCGAAAAACACCACCGCCAATGTAAAAAGGCTTCTTACGCTTCCAAGTTTCGGCCACATTAGCAATCAGGATATTAGAAACCATCATTCCTAGCCGCATTATGGCCGCAGGTAATGTCGCCATAATAACTGAATTATTGAGTCGTAAGAGAAAGGCAGTTAACACTAGTTCAGGGTGAATAGCTGCAGTCACTACCGACCATAAAGCACCGTTTAGTACCCCTAATGTAAAAGCCCGATCATCAGTATTATCAGGAATAGTCATTGAAACTCTGAATGAAATGGATTTAGGACAAAAGACGCGATTATACCATTTACTCGATTAGTTTGGGGATATTCGGACGAATTTAGCCAACCATTGTTTGTCACAAAAACAAATAGAAATTGATGAATTCTAAGGCTTTATGTTACGGTAATTCATTACTTTTGAACAATGGATAGCAAGAAAGAAAGATAGATGCCTGATAGCAAAAACCTACTCACACATAAGTTCTCGCCACCGAGCACCAATTTGCCACTTTTTGATCCCAAGTCTTTATTAGAGATTGGAGATGAGAATTTTGTACATGAAATGACTGATCAACTAGTGCAAGCGATGGAAATCCGGTTACCACTCTTGGAAACTGCTATCTCCAATCAAGATCAGTCATCTATTAAGAAAATCAGCCACTGGATGAAGGGAGTACTCGGAACCTGTTGTTTGTATCGTGCAGCTTACATTGCCGCTGAAATTAATGATGCTAGCAACATCAATTACATTTCTCAACAATGCAAATTGTATGATCAGTTAGTAATTATCTGGGGACAAACCCGAGATATCATAAAAGATTACCAAAAAACGTTAGGTGATTAACGGGGGAAGTTTTTGATTTTCCGTTAGGTTATTAGTATAATAGGGGTCGCTATATCAGGGGATAATGAATGAAACATCACTATACCTATTACTGAAGATGAAATAGCCATTTGGTACAAGGATTGTGCCTTCTTAATATGGGTATTTGTGTTTCACCCTTGATGGATAGTCTGCCTTACTATTCGAAACAACCCACCTAAATTCGGTTATCCTGTCTGTTGAGTGTAAATCACTAATTACCCTAGTAATCAGATATGTTCTACTTTAAGTTATAGGCTATGAGTTTCCTCTCGTTGTGATCGGTGAGCCTTGGCTCGATAACAGTAGACGTACGTTCAAATTTTGAATTTTTATAGGTGTTTAGTATTGAAAAAGTTTAGACTCAACCGGAAATGTTTTTTTGCGCTGGCAATTGCCATTATAATTGCCGGGCAAGTTACTGCTGAAAGTATTGATTTTACTTTTACAGCCATTCCTGATCAAGATACCGTGGATTTACAAGAGCGATTCAGCAAAATCGCTAATTACCTAACTTCACAGTTAGGTCAGTCCGTCAAATATGTACCCGTCAAATCTTATAGCGCATCGGTACAAGCCTTCAAAAACAATCAGGTTCAATTAGCTTGGTTTGGTGGGCTGTCCGGAGTACAGGCTCGTTTGGCTGTTCCTAATTCTCGAGCAATAGCTCAGGGTAAGGATGACCCTAATTTTATGACTTATTTTATCGCCAACACTGCTACTGGTCTGTCTTTTACCGAGAATTTTCCAACTGGAATAGTAGGAAAAACGTTCACTTTTGGATCCAAAAGCTCTACCTCTGGTCGTTTGATGCCAGAATATTTTATTCGCCAATCACTTCAGAAGGAACCACGTCTTATTTTTAAGCGTGTCGGTTACAGTGGAGATCATACAAAGACATTAGAGCTTGTCCAGTCAGGAAGTTATGAGATTGGAGCCATCAATTACAAAGTTTGGCAGAAAGCCGTCTTAAATGGGAAAGTCGATTCCAAGCGCGTGCAAGTTATTTGGCGAACACCGACTTACCCTGATTACAACTGGACAATCCGGGGCGATGTGGATCAAACATATGGTGATGGCTTTAGCCAAAAAGTCCAACAAGCCTTGATTGGATTAACTGATCCTGAAATACTTGCTTCTTTCCCAAGAGCTGGTTTTATTCCCGCGGATAATTCTATGTTCCAAACAATTTTGGATACGGCAGTTGACGTTGGTATTATCCGACAATAGGAGATGGCTAGTGAATTATTTAATTTGGTAGATGAAAAGGTAGCCTACAAAGCTAAGATTGCCCTTCAACAAATCACACTTAAGATTGAACGCGGTGAAAAAATTGCATTAATTGGACCGAGTGGCTCAGGGAAAACGACCTTATTATATTGCCTTCACGAAAAGAATCAGATCCAGAACCCAAACGACGAATCGGCTTTCGTACATCAAGATTACGCTTTGGTTCCACAGCTATCGGTTTTCCACAACGTCTACATAGGACGGTTGGACCGCAATTCAGTCGGGGCTAACCTGAGAAATCTAATCCGGCCTCAATCAAACGTACGTGCCGAAATAGAATCAGTTTTAAAAGACCTAGATCTAGTTGAACAAATCAATCAAAGAGTTGGCACACTATCTGGTGGCCAGCAACAACGAACAGCAATTGCACGCGCGGTCTATAGAGGTGGGCATCTTTTCTTAGCAGACGAGCCAGTTGCGTCTATCGACATTCAGCAAGCTGAAACTGTGCTTAACCTCATATTTGGAGGTACAAAAACTGTTATTGCTTCGCTGCATGCAGTCAACTTTGCTAGACAGTATGCTCAACGCATTATAGGGTTACGACAGGGTAGAGTTTTATTTGACTCGCCTTCCGAAGAAGTTACCAATGATATGCTAAATAAACTTTACCATCGTTAATAGCCTTATTGTGTCGGTCTAAAACAGTATGCTTAGATCCAGTTTGATCTTAGTCGTTTTAGCGTTGCTTGCCTTGCTGTTTGCTGATTTGGAAGTAACAACCTTATCCGCTTGGTCGGAATTGGGCGAAATCGCATTAGGAGCTGTTCAACCAGACTTTTCTGTTCTCTGGAAATTTAAGTCGGCTTTTTTAAATACGGTAATTTTTGCATTCGCTGGTACGTCTTTGGCGGCCTTTTGGGGGGGGGTTCTAGCCTTAGGTTTTGGTTGGGCCCCAGTCCGTTTACTCTGCGCTTTTATACGATCAGTTCATGAGATTTTTTGGGCTTTTATTTTCCTTAATCTCGTCGGTCTTAATCCCATCTGTGGCGTTTTATCTATTGCAATTCCTTATTCAGGTATTTTCGCCAAAGTTTACGCGGAAATTGCTCAAGAATCCGACCGCCGACCATTAGTAGGTATACCACCGAGAGCTGATGGCTTTAGCTCCTTTATTTACGCTGTTTTACCAGTTGTTTATACTGATGCTAAGCTTTATACGGGCTATCGGTTCGAGTGTGCCCTACGTTCAAGTACAATTCTCGGTTTTATTGGTTTGCCAACAATTGGCTATCATCTGGAAACCGCTTTTCGCGAGGGTATTTATAACCATGCTTGGGCATTACTCTACGCTTTTTATTTGTTGATAGCCGCACTTAAGTACTGGGCTAGGCCTAAGTTAATAATCCCTTATATTGTCATTTCCTTTACATTTTTATCGCAAAAAATATCGATATCTTGGGCTAACATGATCAGATTTCTGACCGTTGATATTATGCCTTGGCCCCTGAGGAGAGTGGATCCGATATCCGGTAATCAGGAAATTAATTTTTCAGTGACTGAGATATTATCATGGTTAATAAATACTTGGCATGATGCTGGAGCAGAAGGAGTCTGGAATACGATTTTACTAACGCAAATTGTATTAGCTACAACGGGAATTTTCACCTTGCTAGCTTTTCCTTTCGCTTGTCGAAACTTGAGCTACAGACCGATAAAACCAATTACTCGATTCTTATTAATCGTGTGCCGAACTACGCCAGAGTATATTTTGGCTTATGTTTTTATTCTGATCTATGGCCCTTCCATGTTACCGGCTATTTTGGCCATCACATTACACAATGGTGCAATTTTATCATTTTTGACTAGTAACAACGCCGATTTAATAAAGTTACGATCAGATGCTCCCAAGCGACATTTTGACCGATATACATATTTAGTTTTACCTCGAGTCTACGGCCAATTTTTGGCTTTTTTATTCTATCGATGGGAAATTATTATGCGGGAGTCTGCCATCCTAGGTATTTTAGGCATATATACGCTTGGTTTTTATATTGACAGTGCTATTGCGGAAGATCAGCTTGACAAAGCTATTTTGCTGATCCTTATCACCGCTACGCTTAATATTATTATTGATAGTATCTCACAACAAGTGAGAAAGAGATTGAAGATTTCCACTCGGTTCGTCGTTGCTAGCAATCAAATTTTCTCTACTCAGTGACAAGATTGACAGATCAATAACAAAATTGATAAACTGTGGCGGTTAGCCTTATTAACTATCACTAATCACATATCAGAAGGAATTTTTATGGGACTGAGACAAGCTGCACCGGGTTGGTGCTTTGTGCGCGGAGAGGTGACGACGGAGATTTTTTTGAAAGGCCTGGTCGAACTTGGAATTCCAGGCGTGGAAATGATTGATCAAAAATACTGGTCGATGGCAAATGACTTAGGTTTAACTATTGCAACCCACGGGGGACATGCATCGCTAACTGACGGCCTCAATAAACCCGAGAATCATAGTCGTATCGAAGACGAATTATCGAAAAATATCGAATTAGCAAAAGAGTTTGGCATTGTTAACCTAATTTGTTTTTCTGGAAATCGTTATGATGATATTACTGACGCTGAGGGAATAGATATCACGGCACGTGGGTTAGAACGAGTCACCAAAGCTGCAGAATCGGCTGATGTGATGCTAATATTAGAATTGTTGAACAGTAAGGTCAACCATCCAGATTATCAGTGTGACAAAACTCCTTGGGGAGTCGAAGTTTGCCAGCGTGTGAATTCATCTCATGTCAAGCTGCTGTATGACATCTATCATATGCAGATTATGGAAGGAGACATCATCCGTAATATCAGGGATAATCACCAATATATTGGCCACTACCATACCGCAGGTAACCCCGGTCGAAATGATTTGGATGATCAGCAAGAGATCTACTATCCACCAATTTTTCAAGCCATTGCCGACACCGGGTACGACGGCTTTGTAGGACACGAGTTTACGCCCAAAGGAGATTGGAAGGCGGCTCTTCGACAAGCAGATTCTCTCTGCCAAGTTACCTAGGACGACTTACTTACATATTGGTATGCGTTGATGCAAAACTTCCCCTACGGCCAAGCTCCTTTTTGGATTCTAGTTTTGGCGGTGGCTACTGGGCTGCTTCTTCTCGTTTTTGTTAATTTCTCTGACCAAATCGAATACGATTTGGTTTTTGTGACGTTTGCACGTAGCCACTTGGAAGCATATCAGAAAGCAACTGAAGAATTTGAGAAAGAACATGGGGTTAAAATCCACCTTCAGTTAGTTTCTGATCGAGCGGTCAAGGATCGGTTACAAAGTGCTTTGATGACAGATGCCGAGGTTCCAGATTTAGTCGAGATCCTAGCTGATTCGATGGGGTATTTTACACAAGGTCCAGTTGAAGATATTGGATTCATTGATTTGACGGATCGCCTTCATCAAGAAAAAGTCGATGGTGTTTCCCTATATGACCGTTTTGTAGAATCTCGATTTAGTCGTCTATCTCGTAACAATCGTATCTATGCGTTACCACACGATGTTCACCCGTTGATGCTCTGCTATCGGAGGGATATTTTTGAGGATCAATTGGGGTTTTCTGCCGATCAAATACAAACATGGGATGATTTTACTCGCATAGGCCGTCAAGTCACCCAAGATTTTGACGGGGATGGCAACCCAGATCGATTTATGATTGACCTTAACAAAGCTGGAGGAGACGTTATCATACCTCTGCTTCAGCAAAGAGGTGAAGGCTTATTTGATGAGAGCGGAAGATTAACCATTGATACCGATGGCGTAGCTGAAACTATAGTTTGGTATATCAAACAATGCTATGGGCCAAATAGAATTGCTTTTTCTGCTGGTTGGGGGCAAAGCCTAGCTAAAACTATAAGCGACGGGTTAGTCCTATTTTACTATTGTCCTGATTGGCGAAGTAAGCAGTTTGAAACGGATGTCCCACATTTAGAAGGGAAATTAGCGTTGATGCCACTACCAGCTTGGGAACCTGGTGGTCGTCGTACCAGTACCTGGGGAGGTAGTGGGTTGGCGATCACTAAGGCTTGTAAGAATAAAGACTTGGCCTGGGCTTATGCCAAGAAACTATATCTCAAAAAGGAGGATTTGGGTGAGCGATTTATAGATTCCTACATTTTGCCACCAGTCAAGGATGCTTGGGAATTGCCGATTTTTCAAACTCCTATTCCGTTGTATTCTAATCAAGCAATTGGGCAACTGTATGCTTCTCAAGCTCCCAATATTCCTCCTAATTATGGTAGTCCCTATTACGATTTAGCCCGTATTAAAATGAATGAAGCGTTTATGAATGCCGCACAGTATTACCAAAATGAGGGAGAATCTGAGTTGATGGGTTACACCAAAACTGAGCTCAGACGAGTGTCTAATTACGTGAAAAAAGTGATGTCTCATAACGTCTTTTACACCTATGACATGCAATCGCTAGGCCTGCTCAGCCGAAACTAAATGAATGAAAAAATTGACTTCCCGAGCCCCATGGTTCTTCATAAGCCCATATCTGATACTAACAGTTTTCTTTTTTATTTATCCTTTCCTTGATGCCATTTTTTTAGCTTTCCACCAAACCAATGGTCCGAAAAGTAAAATATTTGTTGGTTGGAAGAATTTTACTTTTGTATTAAGCGATAGCGATTTTCACACAGCTTTTTGGAATACAACGATCTACGCCTTGGCTTCTCTTTGCCTACAACTTCCACTCTCTCTCGGACTGGCCCTGTTGCTGAATTCTAAAAAAGACCGGCTTAAGGAAGTCTTTCGACTGATTTTATTTAGTCCACACTTAGTTGGTCAAGTTTTTGTTGGTATCATTTTTTCTCTGTTATTTATGCCTCGACACGGTCTTTTTAACCGATTTCTGCAGAAGATGATTTTCTGGGGATTAGACCAAGAATGGTTGTCAAATCCATCTTTAGTGATGCCAGCTCTAATTATTGTTTCCATGTGGATGTATGTTGGTTTTAACATGATTTACTTTCTGGCGGCATTGCAGAATGTCGATCAGGAATTAACTGAAGCCGCATTAATCGATGGTGCTAATTCTTGGCAGAGATTTTGGGCTGTGACGGTACCGGCCATTAAACCAGTTGCGATTTTCGTGGTAATTATGAGTACCATCGGTTCATATCAACTCTTTGAGATGCCATATTCCATGTTGCAAGGTTATGGCCCAAAGGATGCGGGCTTGACAATCGTTGGTTATTTGTACCGTACAGCCTTTGAAACAGGAGACCTGGGAACAGGTGCTGCTATTGGCTGGATTTTGGCTTTAATTATTTTTGTTTTTAGTATGGCTCAAATGGCTATTGCTCGTGGTGTTGAGACTGAATAGGTATGAACAAAATTAACAGTTCTCACATAACTTTAATATTTCTAGTCCTTGGCTCGTTTATAGCTTATTTTCTGTTACCACGCCATAGGCCGAAAATCAGGGTCCTTCAGCGGTACATGATTCTGATTCTTATCGCTATACTTATTTTATCACCGTTTTTTTGGCTAATTAGTGCTGTCTTCAAAGATTCTGATGTGTTAATGAAATATTCGTTTTTGCCGCCACCCAGCGAGTGGTCTAGCAAGACTTTGAATTTAAAGAACTTTTATAATCCAAGCACAGAGGAACTTGATTCTCTATTTGAAGCCGAAAAAACGATCAAAGGCGAAGTCCACTTTTGGCGATATTTGTTGAACTCTCTCTTTTTAGCTAGCAGCTCGACTATGATTACGCTTTTTTTCTCTTCTCTTGGTGGTTTTGCTTTGGCGAAATATGATTTTGTGGGAAAGGCTCCAATTATCTACTTTATGTTGGCGACAATGATGATCCCGGGGATGTTATTACTGGCACCTTTGTATAACTTGATATACAAAATTGGTTGGATGGATACTTACTGGGCTCTTCTGGTACCAGGAGCAAGTAGTGCCTTCGGTATGTTTTTGTTTCGTCAAGCTTGTTTGTCTGTCCCAAATAGCCTGTTGGAAGCTGCACGAATCGACGGCTGCAGCGAGTTTAATATTTATCTAAATATTGTCATGCCTCTGGTTCGACCAATGACAGGTGCTTTTTGTTTGGTTAGTTTTTTGGGGAATTGGAACTCTTTTGTTGCGCCCAATATTTATATTCAAACCCAAGCTAAATTGACCTTACCGGTGATTCTTAATCAATTTGTAGGTGTTTATAGCCAACAATATGGAATATTTTTGGCAGGAACACTGATCGCTATTATTCCACCAGCCATCCTGTTTTTTGCTTTGCAGCGAGAGTTTATTAGCGGTTTGACCAGTGGGGCGATTAAGGGCTAGCTGTTTGATTGATATCAATTATATAGCTCAAAAAGGAAATAAAAATGGCACAAGTGAAACTTGAAGGTGTTGGCAAAGTCTATCCCGGTGACGTAACAGCGGTAACCGATTTTAATTTGGATGTTGCCGATGGAGAATTTGTAGTTCTGGTTGGTCCTTCCGGTTGTGGAAAATCAACCACTCTACGGATGATTGCAGGCTTAGAAGAGATCACTACTGGTAATATTACCATTGATGATCGTTTAATCAATTGGGTTTCACCTAAGGATCGGGATATTGCCATGGTTTTTCAAAACTATGCTCTGTACCCGCATATGAATGTTTACGACAACATGGCTTTTGGTCTGAAATTGCGCAAATTTAGTAAATCAGAAATCCAACAAAGAATTCACGAAACTGCTCAAATGCTGGATTTGCAAGATCTATTATCTAGGAAACCGAAGCAACTTTCTGGTGGCCAACGACAAAGAGTAGCAGTAGGACGGGCAATCGTTCGCCAGCCAGCAGCTTTCTTATTTGACGAACCTCTCTCAAACTTAGATGCTAAATTGAGAGTTCAAATGAGGTTCGAAATTAAACGTTTACACAGCCAATTAAAGTCCACAATGTTATATGTTACTCATGACCAAATTGAAGCCATGACCATGGGTGATAGAATTGTAGTGATGAATGAAGGTCTAATCCAACAAGTCTCAGACCCAATAACACTTTATGATCGTCCTGAAAATAAATTTGTGGCTAGTTTTATTGGTATGCCACCGATGAATTTTTTCTCCGGCCAAATCCAATCTATGGGACCAGAACTGAATTTTGTTACGGCAGAAGGTGTTCAATTAGCTATTCCACCTAGTAGTATGTCAGAACAGTTAACACACTATCAAGGACGCAATCTGACAGCTGGAATACGACCAGAGGATTTAGAAATAAGCATTTCGGATTTTGGGGATAATGGTATTAGTGGTCAAGTTGACGTAATTGAACCAACCGGATCAGAGATTCTAGTCTATGTCACTATCAACTCAACTGAACAAACGGTTGTATGTCGCGTAGACTCGGGCCAAAAGTGTAGTATTGGTGATTACGTTGCTTTGATTCTTCCATTATCTCATAAGACAGAATCAGCGAAGCAATACCTGCATTTTTTTGATAATGAGACTGGGCAACGTCTTAACTAGTAACAGTCAAGAGCATAACAAATGGGAAGGGAGAACTAATGGTGAATCTTTATGGTGAGAACCTGCTTCGATCTGACTTACAGAAGAGAGTCGGCGATATGTCTCAAATCGCAGGTTTACGTTCCTCAAATCGAACTGATGGCACCGAGAAGGGAGTCTCATCTATCGATTTCTATACTGGTACGGGTTTCACTTTTACGGTCTTGCCAGACCGTGGACTCGATATCTCAACTGCTAGCTATCGTGGGATTCCCCTTTGTTGGCGTTCCAGTACTGGTGATGTTGCACCTACTTTTTATGAACCATCTGGCAATGGTTGGCTACGCTCTTTTTACGGTGGCTTGCTAACTACTTGCGGAATGACAAACGTTGGTCCAGCCAACAAAGATGAGGGCGAGCCATTAGGCTTGCATGGGCGTGTATCGAACATTCCAGCAACTAATGTCTGGGCCGACACTCGATGGGAAGGTGATCGTTATTGTATATGGGTACAAGGGAAAGTTCGAGAAACTTCAGTTTTTGGAACCAACTTGGAAAGAACTCGACGAATTACAACTGAGTTGGGGAGTAATTCTGTCAAGATCGAAGACATCGTAGAAAATATTGGTTGGCAACAATCACCTCTAATGATTTTATTTCATATTAATGTTGGTTGGCCAATTTTAGGGCCAAATAGTGAACTGATCGCACCTTCTGAACGTGTTTCTCCCAGAGATGAGCAATCAGCCAATGGGTTACACGATCAATTTAGCCAACCACAACCAGATTACCAAGAGCAGGTTTTTCTTCACGATATGTTGGCAGATGAAAGTAACCATGTTCACGTTGCGCTAGCTAATAGAGATTTTAATTCAGGAGAAGGTATTGGACTCTATGTTCGCTATCACAAAACACAGTTTCCCCGATTTGTTCAGTGGAAAATGTTAGGTGAATCCGTTTACTGTGTCGGTTTGGAACCGGCTAATTGTGGCTTAGGTGGAAGAGCAACTGAACGTGCTAACGATAGTATAGAGTATTTAGAACCTGGCGGTAGAAGACATTACGAAGTTGAAATTGGTGTTTTGACAAATAACACCCACATTGATGAAATGTCAGATTCCTTGAATACGTAAATATAGAATTCCACAAACTGGTCAAATTTTCAAAGATGTAGTCGTCTCATCTGTCATTAGGTTAAATGGATATGCGTTTTAGAACAAATACAACTAGTACAACTGATTTTCTGAACCTACAAACACAAGATTATCAACATATTGACCGTGATCATATTTGGCACCCACTCTATCAACACAAGAATTTGAAAAATGCGGAACTGACGGTTTTTGAGCACGGCGAAGGTGTTTTTTTAACTGATAACGATGGGAGTCAATATCTGGATGCGTATTCGGGGTTGTGGAATGTCAATGTGGGTTACGGTCGCCAAGAAATCGCTGAAGCCGTTTACAGGCAAATACAGAAATTACCTTATTACCCCTTATCTCAAATTAATAAGCCTGCGTCTTTATTAGCCCATAAATTAGCAAAATTACTCCCTGGGAATCTGAATTACTCATTCTTTTGCAATAGTGGTTCAGAAGCCAACGAAACTGCCATTAAGATGGCACGCCAGTATGGAAAACAAAGATTTCCTAAAGAAAATCGGTATAAAATTATTAGTCGCTATCGTAGTTATCATGGCTTTACCTATGCAGCGATGTCTGCTACTGGCCAAGCTAGACGCCGGATTCCATATGAACCTTTAACTCCAGGCTTTAAGCATGTAGACCCGCTAAAGGTCGAAGAAATTGAGCAAGTTATACAATGGGAAGGACCACAGACTGTAGCGGCGGTGATCGCAGAGCCAATTATCGGTGGTGGAGGTGTAATTATCCCACCTGATGATTATTTCCCTCGTCTGCGAGAGATTTGTGACAAATACGGGTTACTATTGATTATAGACGAAGTGATTACTGGTTTCGGTCGAACTGGAGAACTTTTTGCTTGTCACCATTGGGATATTCAGCCAGATATTATTACTCTAGCCAAAGGAATTACAAGTGGGTATGTACCTCTTGGTGCTTGTGTTGCAACCGACCAAGTTTTTGATCAGTTTCTAGGTGATGGAGAGGAAAGGTTAGAATTTGAGCAAGTTTGTACTTATGGAGGCCACCCAGTTGCTTGTGCGGCAGCTTTATCAAATATTGATATTTTGATGGGCGAGCAATTGTGGAAAAATTCATGTCAGGTTGGAACTTATATAGAGGAAAAACTGCAAAACTTAACTGATTTCGCGATAGTGAAAGAAGTAAGAGGTAAAGGTTTAATGATTGCAATTGAGTTAGTGGATACCAATGGCTTCAACCTACCAACAGCAGAAACAACCCAGATTGTTCATCAAATTAAGGAAAAAGGGATTCTTATTGGTAAAATTAGCCACGCTTTGGAAGAACCGGAAAATATTTTATTCGTAGCACCGCCTCTTATCTTGACACTTAAACAGGCTGACCAGATTGTTGATGTCATTTCATCCGTTATTTCATCCTACTGAGAAATAGTATTGTTGATTTGGATGATTAATAAGATAAGCTATTCATTCTTGAATCGGTAGGTAAGTCTATCTGACAAATTTTTCGGTTAAATTATGTCAAAATACGTATTAGCAGAAAAAGAAATGGCTTTCTGGCAGTCAGTTCGTCGACAATTTTACCTAAGTAATAAGGTGTCTTATCTGCAGGGAGGAACGGTTGGCCCTTCTCCTCGGCCAGTTACTGAATATGTCATTTCTCTCTTGCGGGAACTAGAATCTGACCCACTTAACAACGGAGGTGGTTCATTACTGGCCCCCTTGGTAGAAGAAAGTCGACAGAAGTTGGGTAAGTTCATTGGTGCCAATCCGGATCAAATTTCGCTTGTTCTCAACACAACAATGGGAATGAATATTCCAGCATGTGGCCTTCCTCTTGAATCAGGAAATGAAGTTCTAATGAGCGATCAAGAGTATGGAGCAGTCAAGAATATTTGGGAGTATGTAGCAGCGCAAAAAGGGTTAAAAATTCGTACTATTTCTTTACCAATTAAACCATCGGATCCCAGACAGATAGTTGAGGCCTTTGCAGAGGGCATCAGCTATCACACACAGGTCTTAGTCTTTAGCCATGTCTACTGTACCAGTGGATTGGTTACGCCAGTTAAAGATCTTTGTCAATTAGCGCGCGAATATGATGCATTTTCCGTTGTGGATGGTGCCCATGCCGTTGGAATGGTTCCTATCGACGTTTCGAATTGTGACTTTTATCTCTCTAGCTGTCACAAGTGGTTGCTTGCTCCCAAAGGGGTAGGCATGGCTTATTTGGCTGAACCCTTTTTGGATTTGCGTCCAGCAACTTTGGGTTTTGGCCTTAATCAAAAACCCCCTCACCGCTTTGACGTGGCAGGTACTAGAGACTCTACTCATTTTGCAGGCCTAGGTAAAGCGATTGATTTTCAAATAGAGATCGGCTGGGAAGACCGTATTCGGCCCTATTGCCTTAGTTTAGCTGCTTATTTAAAAAGCCAAATTTTAGATCAGATTTCAGAGGCTGAACTGACGATTCCAAGGGACAGCGACCAATCTGGTTTTTTGACCACTTTTACTATTCCTGGTATCGATCATGGTAAAGTTGTCAACTACCTGTGGCAAGATTATCAAATTCAAGTAGTTTCTCTAGATGCTGGAGGCATTCCTGTTTTTCGAATTTCAACTCACCTATACAATAGTTATGAGGATATCGATAAATTTGTCGCGTCCTTGGTTGAAGTAATTTCTACTCGTACTGATATCAAAATTTGATACGGTCTACAAGTATGGAAGGTTCAAAGATTCTTATTATTTCTAAATACAAATAAAGTTTTTTAGTAAAACGGCTTGCGCCCACTGAATCAAAAAGTAGCGAATACGGTTAGTATCTGGGTGTATGTACGGTCTTAGTGTTTAATAAACAATCATAAAAATGGCCAAAACCTGGCCACAGGAGTTCCAAATGTTTACCCGTTGGGAAACACGTTTATTCGGTTTTGTTTTGATTTTACTAACGATTAGTGCTAGTGCAAAAATCGATTCAGTGCTGGAAGTTATACCAAGCTCGGCTGTTGGTTTAGTTCATGTCGGCAATCTAAAAGGCTTCAATCAAGAGGTTGGTGATTTGATGGCACAAATGGATCCGACCTCAGATCCAGATACTGATGTGCTAGTGGCTATACTAGCCAATATGTTTTCAGCAGGTTTTGAGAGTCTCAATGAATTAGAAGAAATTGGTTTTGACTTTTCACGTGGCTTTGCTATTTTTATGCATACAAATGAGAGTAATGTGGGGAATCCGGTAGCGGTTTCGGCTGTTGTTCATGTCGAAAACCAAGAGGATGTCCGACAAATGCTGAGTCAGGAAGAAGGTGATTTAGTAGAGCAAAAACACCGTAGTATTACTTATCTGACCAAACCGAGAAATGGAGAGAAAGGAGAATCAACTAATTCGGAGTCATTTCTATTTTTAGATAATGTCATGGTATTTACAAGTAGTAGATCAATTTGCCACCAAGTAATTGAAACTTATCTTAAGGAAGCTAAACCCATTACAAAATCCACTAGTTTTTCTGATTTACTACTTAATTCTTCTACTAATGATATAGCAGCATATTTTTCTATCCAGAGATTAGTTGAAAATAACCAAGCAATGGTAACTGAATTTTTTGGACGAGTTTCACAAGAAACAGGGCAGACTGAAATCTTAAAGACTATATCTCAGTGGTTATCTCAGATACACTCTCTGAGTTTAACATTGCAGCACGATAAGGGAGAAATTGTATTAACTCCGTTTATACAGATGATTTCCGATAGTCAGATTAGTAACTACCTTGAGCCTTTTGCTAAAAATATTACTTCTAGAACCGGTCCCGAAAATTTCCCACTTTTGAAATATATCCCCGAAGGTAGTGGAATGGCGTACGGGATGAATCTTGATCCTAACAAAATTGCTGAGATTGCAATTTGGTCAATGGATATGGGGGTCAAAATGTTGAAATTATCAGGTGAAGAGAAAATTCCTGATAATGCCGAGGAATTGAGTACTAAGATTGCAGCTTTGGCTTCCGAATTCTATAAGTCTGTTGGTCCTCAATCGGCAGGATTTAATAATATTTCTAGTTCTGTTATTCCTGACTTAACTCAGATTTACAAAATTACCGATCAGAAAAAGCTCGAGCAACTCATTGATAATGGATATTTCCAGTTAATGTATGGTTCTAACTCTCTCATTTACCAAGCAATGGGGCTCAACGAATCAGATTCACCGGTCGAGGCCGGCTCAACTGAGATTTATGAGGGAGTCGAAATTAAAAACTATATTCTACCAAATCAGGGAATTGGTAACTTGGATTTATTTGATGACTCACAGCTAGGTGTTATGATGCCCAGCGAATTACATCTTTACTATGCTATCTTTGAACAATTTCTAGTTGTTTCAACTGCTGAGACCCCACAAGCTATCAAGTCAGTTGTAGATACATGTCTTGGTTTGGATAATGGGTTTGATCAAAGCGCCGGCTATGATCGCTTATTTGATGAACTAGATTCATCGGGCTACATGGTCATGGGGATCTCTCCCATGACCATGATTAACCAAATTTTGAATGTGGTTGCTCAGTCTGATCCTAACATTGGAATGGTTGCAGCATTATTAGCTGGAATTCCACAAACCTATAGCATTGCTATGGGAGTGGCTCCCAAAAAAGATGGTTTAGAAATAAAATTATTTACCTCAGTCATAGAGTTGCAACAATTGTACGGTATGATCATGGCGATGGGACAAATGCAAGGTAGAATGTAGATCAAAATGATAAATGACAAAAGAGAAAGAGGTTTTAGGTGAAGGAATGAAGATTTTAGGCATTGATACTTCTTGTGATGACACTTCAGTTGCAGTAGTTGAAGGTGGCAGGTCAATTCAGTCAAATATTATTTCTTCCCAAATTGAACTTCATAAAGAGTATGGTGGAATCGTTCCTGAATTAGCTTCTCGCCAGCATGTAGAATTAATAAATTACATTATTGAGGAAGCATTACAAAAAGCTGATGTCAATCTGACTGATCTTTCTGCTATTGCTGTAACCAACCGGCCAGGCTTGATTGGGGCTTTACTGGTCGGTGTCTCCGCAGCGAAAAGTTTGGCATATTGCTGTCAACTTCCTCTACTTGGTATTAACCACATTGAAGGACATATTTATGCACCATTTATGGAACATGATCAACTTACATTTCCACACTTATGTTTGACTGTTTCTGGTGGACATACTTTACTAGTAGAAGTGCTAGAAGGATGGGAAAACTATCATGTATTAGGTAGTACTCAAGATGATGCTGCGGGAGAAGCATACGATAAAGTAGCAAAATACCTAGGATTAGGATTTCCAGGGGGCAAAATTATTGATGATCTTGCTAAGATGGGAGACGAAACAGCCATTGCATTTCCACGTCCCATGTTGAATAGTGGAAATTACCAATTTAGCTATAGCGGAATTAAAACATCAGTCCGAAACTTTGTCGAGAAAGCCAAGAAAAATCAAGAACTTCCATCTGTTGAAGATATTGCAGCGAGCTTTCAATCCGCTGCAGTTGAGGTTTTGGTAGCAAAAACTATACGAGCAACCAGAGAAAAAGGATATCGAACAATTACGTTGACGGGTGGAGTAGCAGCTAATAGTCTTTTGAGGAAGGAAATGGAAATTGCTGGTGAGGAAATTGGAGCAAAGGTTTTTTATCCTTCCATACGTCTTTGTACTGATAACGCGGCAATGATTGCGGGATTAGCTTACCATAAATATTGTCAAGGCCAAAGGGACGATTTCGACCTTAATGCTTCAGCCAGATCCGAAATTGTATAACCCAAAGACATAATGATAGAAAAGATTCAACAAGCTGTTCGCATACTACAAATTGGTGAAGTTATTGCTTTTCCAACAGATACAGTATACGGACTTGGAGCTGACCCTTTCAACTCAGAAGCTGTTCAAAAACTATTTATCTACAAGGGGCGACCCAGTAATAAACCCATACCTTTGTTGATTTCATCGATTGAACAAGCAACACTAGTAGTTAAAGAAGTTCCCCCTCTGTTTTTTGAACTTGCTGAGAAGTATTGGCCTGGAGCGTTAACCATGATTTTGAAAGCAAAACCAGAGCTACCCAAAGTGGTGACCGCTGGCCAGTCGACAATTGGTATCCGCGTACCTGCTAATAGATTAGCATGTCAGTTAATCCAAGAATTTGGCAGCCCCATTGCTACGACTAGTGCGAATCGCTCTGACTACCCACCTGCGACTACTGCTCTTCAAGTTTGCCAACAGCTAGGTGATGAATTATTAATCTTGGATGGTGGACCAACAAAAATTCAAGTTTCCTCTACTGTTTTAGATTTAACAACTCGACCTCCCAAAATCAGGCGCCAAGGCTCAGTTGATTTGTCGTTGGATTAAGACGAAAGGGTCCTTTCGTCTGATTTTTCCACTTTTTCGATAGCAATTTGGGGCACCTGTACGGTCTTAACCCTAGTAAATCATCTATAAGCGCTAGATTGACAGTTAGGCCTTAGTTAATATGAAAGCCGTTAATTTTGAAGGGAGAAAAATATAATTGCCTACGGGTGTATTATCGATTGATTGAATAAAATTGAATAAACACGTAAAATGAGCGCTATTGTACCACGACTGTTTCTGGGTGAATTTTCTGAAACCATTAAGGCTAACTGCGAGACAACATTTTCTTTGACCTAATTTGTCCTCAATGATATAATCGCCTGTGTTTAGGTTATCCTATTTTATTGTCTTGTTGACTACACACTATCTAGAGTCAGGTTGTTGTTCAACGGGGCTGCATTTGAATGGTAACTAGGGTGTGATGTATAAAAGAGGGTAACTGTGTCCTCTGTCAGAATATAAAGATCTGTAGATCTTTCCCGTTGGCCTTAAAAAACCAAGCAAGATTTGCTCATTAATAACTAGAATTCTCGAATGGCAATTACTACAGATTTACAATCCCCGCTTTTTTATCGAAAACTCACGTTCGACCAAGATAAGTTTAAGAATTCGGCTGATGAAGCTCGCAAACGTCTTGAGCGTTTAGAGACGCAACAAGCTGAGCTCGGCTCGTTACAGGAAGCTGAAGCTGACAATCAGGCTGCGGAGGAAGAAGCTCAAAACCAGAGACCACAGCAAAGACAGTTTTCTCTGGTTAGTCAACGGATGACCGTTCAACGTACTATGCCACCGACGTCACAGGATCGTACACAACCACCAACTACTCCCCAACCTACACCCAGTTACGAACAGTTTTCCAGTCGAAACCTGAGCGTTAGCTATGATCCAATCGATATGCTGGCCTAATTGAGAACTTTATCGGTGATTGTCATTATCGATTAGGTTAGATGTAGATACGTCGGATACGGGCTGAAGTGAAGTCGAGGAAGCTAACGACGACTACAATTATCAAGATAATGGCTGCTGTTTTGCTATAGTCAAAGCCACGAATAGCATCCCATAATAACATTCCGATACCACCAGCACCAACCATACCAATTACGCTAGCTGAGCGTACATTAGCTTCGAACCGGTACAAGGAATAAGAAATCCAAAGCGGAAAAACTTGCGGGAGAACTCCATAAATGATTTCCTCGATCGAGGTTGCTCCTGTCGCTCGAATACCTTCAACGGGTTGGGGGTCAATCGCTTCAACGACCTCAGAGAATAGCTTGCTCAATGAACCAAGAGTGTGCAGAGTTAACGCCAAAACACCTGCGAATGGTCCTAAACCAACAGCTGCAATAAATAACATGGCAAAAACCATTTCGTTTACAGAGCGAAGCAAGTCCATCATACGCCTCACTGGTTGGGATAACCAAACAGGAGATAAATTCGCAGAACACATTAAACCAAAAGGTATGGCACCAATAATAGCAAGAAAAGTTCCCCAAGCAGCAATTTGTAGGGTAATAATCATTTCTTGTAGGTAATCAGGCCAATCGATAAAATCAGGCTTCAGGAAACCACTACCGTATTGAACCATGTTGTCCCAGTTTGTCCATAGATCACCAAACCGAATTTCTGCACCTTTGATTGAAAACAGTAAAATCGATAGTATTACTACTGTGGAAAATAGACGAATGAGAATAATACTTAGTGGTGTCTTTGGAATTTCTAATTCGGAGAATTGATCTTCAATCTTAAGAGGCCTCGACATTGTCTTACCCAAACATTTTTCTTTCATTTGAAATATTATTTGGTATTAACATTGGTTCTAAGCTGTCTTCTGAATCGTAAATCCAATGGAGATAATCATTTGATAAATCTTCAGCGGCCCCATCAAAGACAATTTCACCTGACTTAAGTGCTACAATCCGTGGGCAGAACTGGCTTGCAAAATTGATTTGGTGCAGGCTAACAATCACCGTAATTTGATCTTTTTGGTTCAATTCACGCAAAGTTTCCATGACTAGCCGCGCTGATTCGGGGTCAAGTGATGCTATTGGCTCATCTGCTAATATAATTTTTGCTTGTTGTTGTAGCGCACGAGCAATCGCAACTCGTTGTTGTTGTCCGCCTGACAAAGTACTTGCTCGTTGAGTAGCTTGATCCGAGAGCCCAACTCGGTTGAGTGCCTGTATTGCAGAAAGTTTCTCATCTCGGGTAAACAAAGAGAAGAAACTGCGATACTTTGGGATTTGGGCTAACCGGCCAACCAATACATTCTTCAAAACAGACATTCGGGATACCAAGTTGAATTGTTGAAAAACAAAACCTATTCCAGCCCGAATCTTGCGTACGTCTGGTTGAATTTGTCCCCCTGATTGAACTATTTGTCCAAAAACTGAGACTTTACACTCTGGGCGGGGGTCCGACGCAACTAAGCCTGAGACATGTCGCAAAAGGGTCGACTTTCCAGACCCAGACGTGCCAATTAAACCGACCATCTCACCCGTCTGTACAGCCAGATTAACGCCTTTTAATGCTTGTAAATGACCATCAAAAGTTTTCCACAAATCATAAATTTGGGTGGCAGATATACTATTTTGTTGAGTTGAAGTTGAGTCAGTCTCAATCATTTTCTATTATTTTTCCGTTGGATGAATTATAACATTTTGACTAAAAATATTGGTATAGACTTTGGTTAGAACAGTTCGTTTACTTGAAGAATCAAAACTAATATCAGTGGACAACATTTTTTAGATATGCTAACATTTGTGGCTAACAATCCGTTTCGGTGAATGATCATGGATGATGCAGTTAAAAACATCACGGGGCAAGTCGAAGTTATTTACGAGAAGGCGATTTCTGAACTTGATCAAAAAGAGGGCCAGCTTGATGAGCAAATTGGACGACTGTCTCAAAGAAAAGAGTCATTGAGCCAAAAGCGCCATCAAGTCAACCGGATCCGAGATCAGATTGGTAATTTAATGGCCGAGATAGCTGAAGCTGAACGACAACATGACCACGTCGCTGGACAGAAAGCTGAGTTAGATCAGGAAATTGATGATTTAACCCTGGAATTGAAAGACTTGAAACGACATGCAAGACGAGCCCAAACTCGGTTGGAAAATGCAAAAGTCGAAAAACGAGAAAAATACCAGGAGCTTGCTGCCATTATTGAAAGATTTGGTAGTGTGAAAAGTGCTCTACCTGAAGCCTTTGTGTCGGGACTTAAAGATAATATTAGTGAGGCATCCACACCTGTTGCTGACCAACGACCCTCGACTCCTAATTCCTACGACATCTCTGATTTGTCAGATATTGATGAAGGCACTATTTTGGAGGAGGATCTTGAGACCGAAAGTGAAGATAATAAAGAAAGTTTTTCTTCAATAGATGATGACTTTGAGGTAATTGGTGACGAGGAAGAAGACTTCTTCGTTGATGATAACGAGGAATTTCTCGATGAGGATGAAGATGAGATAGCAATACCGAGCGAGCTTGAAGAAGAAACAGACGTCGACAGAAATAGTAAAAATGACACTCTAACAGACCATGATCCATTAGTTGATATCGATTTTGGTGGGATCGATGGTGATGAGAGTGAACTGACTGAATTTGATGATAATTTGAATGACTTAATGCCTCTAGAGGAAGAATCTGAGCTAGGTGCTAGTACCGATGATCTTGATGCATTGTTTTCTCAGGTTGAACTAGAGGGAAGAGAAACCCCAGAGGAATTAGAAGCCTTGGAACGCGGAGACTTGCTGGTGGAAGACGAGACAGATGTGAGTGCGGGAATCCAAGATTTCGCTCAGTTCGAGGATGAACTTGACGATGCCCCTGAGCTGCTAGATGGAAGCGAAGAGCTGACTCCCAAAACGGCTCGCACACCTAGAAAGCGACGTAAGCTTCTAGAATCGTATCTGGATGATGTAACACAAACTCAATAAAAACAAAAAACGGAAAGTTTAAACTTAGAGGTGAAATATTAAGTATGGCGAACAGACCATCAGCTTTCAAACACATACGAGCAGATAAGCGGAAGGCAGTTGTCAACCGAAGACGATTGTCTGCTCTTAGAACGGCCATTAGGAAAACGAAGTCTGCCGTCTCAGACGGAAACTTGGAGCAAGCCCAATCATTATACCGAGAGGCGTCTTGTCAACTAGATCGAGCTGTTGGCAAGGGGGTCATTAAGAAGGGTACAGCTAATCGTCAAAAATCCCGTTTGGCTATCAGCATTAATAAGCTATCGGCCAGCGCATAGTTAATTTTACTTTCAGCCAGTAAACGACCAGCCCGCGGACTAGTCTGTGAGCTGGTCGTAGTGGTTTTGGGGGTCAATCTGGTATGTCTGATAGTGTTCTGGATAAAAACGGATAGCTGCTTTTATGAGTGGAACTAATGTCATGATTCTAGCTAGTGAACCCACCGGTACAATCTGGCGCTTGGTAATTGCTTCCATTACATTAATATCTCCCATCCAGAAATAGTGCGCTACATCTCCTGACATTATTAGCTCAACATCTGGGTTTTCTATCCTTTGATTGAGCAAGATCGACTGCTCTCCGTTTTCTGTCGTCAAACCAATTGTGGCTGTGGGGGTGGAGAAGGTAAACTGGACCCTGAATTTTTGTTTCCCTAGCTGCTTTTGGGTTTGCTTGTCTTCACGCAGGTGCATAAACATACCACCGATACAAGCATAAAGCTGATCAGCAGTTTCAAAGATCGCCACTGGCTAAAAATTTAGTCCTGCTTGTTGCCAAACTTTATCCAGGGAGTCAATAGTCGCTTGCAGAGCTTGCTCCGGTTCCATTTCTCTTAGCTTCTGACTAAAAGGTTCAACAGCCACTGGCCCTTGATAGCCCACTTCTGACAAAATTCGGAAAAATTGTCCTAGAGGAATCACACCTGTTTCGGCCGGTAAACACCTCACATTATCGATCTGGTCTTCGACATCAATATTACTTGGTGCATCATTGACATGTACATAGACGATATCACTAGCGTAGAGATGAGAAAGATCCGATAACGTCGATTGAGCGGTGTACCAATGCCAAGTATCTAATAATAACCCAATATTACCAGTTCCAATAGATGCCGCTAAACCGCGCATTCCATCCATTGTATAAACAAATCCGTGTTTGGCATTTGCTCGACTAGTTCGAGGACCAATAAATTCCAAACCTATCATGTGGCCATAATCAGCCAAAATTTCTCCGATCGGACGAAAACGACTGACGTGAAAATCCCAGTTTTCTTGATAAGTCTTTTCACTAGAAGCAGGTGGAATCCAGATAGCAGTACGAAAACAACCAAGGTCAGCCGCCAAAGCTGCGATTTCTGGAAGGTGGGACAATTTCTCCCGATACTCTTCTTCCGGTGCATTCCAAGTGATAGGGAAAGTCCAGCTACCCATCTTAATTCCATCCCATAACTTTTTCACTTCTTCGATGGATTGTTCCTCAGCTATTTTTTGGGCTTCATAAATATTGAGATCTAGCCCTTCAAAACCAAACTGCCTAGCATAGGCTAAGCCTTGTTTCATATCTGCGGCAACACCAATAGCACCAGGACTTAAATTTTTGAACATTTTCTATCCTCTGATTTATTCGAAAAGAACCTGACTTTCAATACGAGTCAATGCTTCTCACACTCTTGTCGATTCTATCAAATCGTGCTACTTACGTCAAGTAATGGCGCAAGACTTTTCGGCACCATTTCTCCTATTTCTAAGAGTTATATTTGGTTATACTAGACATTAATTCTTCCTGTAATTCAATATAATAAAGAACGTAGTGGAAAAACAAGAAAAGCTATATTCGGTCAGTTTACGTAGCGTACTGATAGGACTCTTATGTGTCATCTTACTTTGTCTAGTTACACCGTATAACGATTATTACTTACGGGGCACTTTCGTTTCTGGAAATCATTTTCCTATCGGTGCATTCTTTCTATTTTGTTTGCTATCTTTGCTAACTGCAATCTGTCACTTCAACAAATTTCACTGGAAATTATCGCCCTCAGAATTAATCACTATTTGGTGTATGATGACGGTTGCAGCAGGTATTCCTTCTGCGGGGTTCATTCGTTATCACTTGTGGATGTTGGTTTCGCCTTACTACTTTGCCACCCCAGAAAATGACTGGAAATCTCTATTTTTTCATTATCTGCCAGAATCTGTCATGGTGGTAGACCCAAAAGCTGTCAAGTATTTTTATGAAGGGCTTCCGACAGGGAAACCGATACCTTGGATATTCTGGGTAAAGCCCGCGTTAGCTTGGTGTTTATATGCCTTCCTAACATTTACCAGTCTTACTTGCCTGAGCGTAGTTTTACGAAAGCAATGGGTTGAACACGAGCGATTCGCATTCCCTTTAGTTAAACTCCCAGCCGAAATGTCAGCTGTACCAGCCATCGGGAAACAAATAAACTCCTTTTTTCGAACCCCGTCAATGTGGATAGGTGCAGCTTTTCCAGTCCTAATTCATCTACTAAATGGTCTGGAACGCCATTTTCCTAATTTGCCGTCAATTCCTCTTCATTTCAATTTAGATACACTGCTGGTTGATAAACCATGGTCTGCGATGCGGCCAGTCTCAATCATGGTTTACCCTTCTATTATTGGTTTTACATACCTTTTATCACTAGATGTGTCGTTTTCCTTCTGGTTTTTCTATCTGATCTATAAATTGCAAAGTACTATTGTGCTAGCCAGTGGAGTTTCTTTCAGCGGTTGGACACTAGCTAACCGCCAAGAAATGGGTGGATATATTGCTTTGGTTATTTTCGTGTTTTGGCTAGCTCGCAGACATATATGGAGCGTAATTACAAAAGCACTCGATCTTCAAAACAAGATTGATGATAGCAATGAACCATTAACTTACCGCTGGGCATTAATTGGACTTATATTGACTACTTATTTGATTGCTTTAATGAGTTCGATGATTGGTCTTTCTTTCTGGTTGGCAATCAGTGTAATGGTTTGTTTTTATATGATGGCAATTGTGCTAACCTGGATGGTAACTGACGGAGGTTTTCTATTCCTGTTAGCTATTTTTCGTCCTTCGGATTACCTGATGGTAGCCTTCGGTTCTTCTAATTTCAATCCTAGGAATCATACGATCTTAACTTTTGAAAAGACGATGATGTTCGACTTACGAGAATTTATTATGCCACATGTCATGAATGGTTTTAAAGCGAGTGATCCTGTTCGACTACATAGGCGGAAGTTAATGGGGGTAATGTTTTTATCCATGCTCGTTGGATTGATAGTCGCATACTATGCAGGCTTAATGACCTGGTATAAAAAGGGTGGCAACAACATGGGGTACTGGCCTGATCCAGAACCATGGAATCGGTTAGTTACTTATATTAACTTCCCAAAGGAAACTGACTGGTTAGAGCTTTCTTTTGTTGGAATTGGTACGACATTTATGGGGTTGCTGATTTTCATGCGCTATCGTTTCCTTTGGTGGAGGGTTCATCCTTTGGGGTATGCGATGACAACGAGTTGGGCCCCATTCACAATGTGGTCATCTTTCTTTATTGGTTGGTTTAGCAAAACGATAATTCTAAGAATAGGCGGAATCAAGCTCTTTCGCCAATTTCAGCCTTTTTTCTTGGGTATGGTCTTCGGTGAAACTATGATTGGCGGAGTCTGGATTATTATCGGCTTATTTACAAAAATTAGCTACCGGTTAATGCCGGGATAATTACTAAGTTATCTATTTTTAGACGCTTCTTATTTGAATATAGTGACAATTTGCTTGTCGTATGCCTGGGTTCGCCCATTATCGATAAGTATCAGCAAAATATACCTACCATTTGGACAGAGGTCTCCATTGGTATTGCGACCATTCCAAACTTCCACGTTGTTGCCTATGCGTCGTTCAGATTTATCTAATAGGGTAATTATTTCTCGACCGTACAAGTCAAAAAATTTCACTGTTACTTGAATACTGTTTTCTCTTTGATCGGGAGGAGCTATAACCTGATAAGTAATAGTCAATTGATTACTTTCAGTGTTGAAAAATAAAGGTGGGCTACATCGAATATTCTGAATGATTAATTCTGAAGAATTGGGAGATGACTGATCACTCGTCATTAACGCAAATGTACCGAAATGATTAATCTTTGACTCAACAAAAAGGTTGGTTGTATCAACCCGGCTTGAAATTGGCAACCAGTCTTTGCTAAAGCTATCCCAAAAATAGAGACCTAGTTTGGATGGCTCAAAATCAGATGTAATTGTTGAGCGATAGTCAAAGACCATCTGGATGGAGCGTTTGGCTAACAGTTGCAGTGGTGTAATCTTGATCACCGGGGTTACCCGTTTAGCTTCGGCTTTCATTCCAGGGGATTCAATAATTTCAACTTTGATTTTTACGTCTTTGGGAAACGCATTCTTTGGTACATTTAGATAAATACCAGCGGGGCTCCTGATTTCACCACCACTACTGGAGATTTCTTTTTGGTAAGGGTGAACTTGGATTGGTATTTCAGTCGAAATACCTGCTGAAGCGACAATCAAAAGGCCTTCACCAGTGAAAATGGTATCGAGTATAACTAACGAATCTGTTGATCTGACACGGCCTATATTGCCAGTAAGTTTCCAACTCGGTCTAACATTGACTGAGTTGCCAAACGTATCTTTTCCTACCACTATCAACTGATAAGAAAAACCTGAAACCAACTCATAAGGGTGATTCCGCTTGGCTATTGGCTTTTCATTTGGTTCTATCAATGAAACGAAATCAGCCTTTAATGTTGCCAATTGATTTGGAATAACTTCGAATGATACTTGAGTGGTAACTGGTTGAACAGTGTTTATCGTTTCGTAGACTAATTGGTATATACCAGCTTGGTCAAAGCTTTTTTTCCAAACCAGCTCATTGGTATTACTTGACGACAGTACTAATTCTGTTTTTTCTAAAACCAGATCATTTTGAAGTATAGTAGCTTGAATAGGAAATAGATTAGATGCCGAAATTCTATTATCGAAATTGTCAAGACCGACCAATAAAACCTCTAGGTTTTCCCCGGCTGTTAATAACTTATCTGTTAGTGAAGCCTTTAATCGTTTGATAGATCCAGGTCTAACTACAATGCTAATAGTGTTTGTTAGTCCAGCTTGTCGTATTGTCAAACCAGTTTGGCCAGCTTTTTGAGCCCAAAAGGCAAAAACACCTTCTGCCGATTGTTTTTCTGCTTGATCTATTTGGCCAACAATGGGGTTTGTCAGTATGAAAGTTGGTAATTCTGAATTAATGTCATCTTTCGATAATAAATTCCCGTATTGGTCAATTATACGATAATGAATCAGTTGGTATTCTCCAGATGATAAATTTAACTCATCAGGTAAAAGTTCATTCGATTGATCAGATAAAGACATAATCAATTGAGAAGGACCAGACGGATTAAGTTCAATGTCAATGGGTTCTGATTCAATGTTATCACTCTTAGCCAAGAGACGTACTGTCTTTTGCTTTGTAGGAGGGTAATATATCCACTCACCATTGTTGTCCTCCACAATTCCGTCTGTTACTTGGAACAGGATCGGAAATTTTTGATGGTGATAATGCAGATCATCATCAGGGAATAATTGGTTCTGATGATTATACCCTCGTATAGTAAGTCCAATTGGTTGCCCAACCGTTGGCATATCTGATTTCAGTGTAATTTCCAATCGTTCCAAACGGCCAATATCCGATACTAATGTAACTTTAGTTTGCCCACGACCGTAGGGCGTCGTAACATTCACATGTCCTAAAGTACTGTTAATCATTCCAACGGGAATTACCTTAGGTTCAAATAGGCCGCTCGGACTGATAGTACCAATATCTCCACTTACTGACCAAATTGTTGTGTCAGATGGGTCATTGATTATTTGATTGCCAAAGTTATCAAACAGACTGAGTCGGAATTGTTCTGCTGACGCCGGTTGGGAAGTGTCTGATCGCAGGGACAAGACCGATGGTTCAATTTGGATCTTGGTTGGAGTTCCAGGGACAACTGACAGGGTTAAATTTGCCGTCTGGATTGGTGAGAACACTTCACAGAAAACCTTGATTTCCGTGGCTTTTGTTGGACGGATGCTAACTACACCATCAGGTAAATTACGAATTTCGACCTGTGGGTCGGTGCGCCACTCAGCATTTTTTACCACAGACAATAAATCCTTAGAATCATAAATCGATGATTCAATGCCTACTAACAGGATCTCATTTCCAGCTGTAACCGTTTGGCTACTCAAAGTACTCAGGAATTTAATTTTCAAGGTGGGTGGTTTCTCTGTAAGGCTCACATGGAGCGGCCAAAATGCCCTTAGGCCTCCATGTTTAATCCATAATTGACAGTAGCCTGGAGAAGTAGCTTCAAAAATCATTTTATTGTCTTGGTTGACAATAGATCCAATTGCTGGTTGTACCGACCAATCAGGTTGAATAGCCATTTCTCGACCATCCACTGTTATGCCAATCGCGTTTACAGGTAATATTTGATTAACTTCAACAACTCTGGTATCAGCTAGAATCCGAATGCCTTTAAGCCGGTCTGGTTTTAGATAAACAGTCGCGGTCGCTTGGTGGCCACTATCAAGTTCGGCTATCACTTGAAAAGATTGATTCAGCTCGAGATTTTTGGGACTAAAAACTGTTAACTGACCGCTATTACTCAATCGAATTACTGAATCAATTGGGGATTCAGATAATAATTGCCAATTAGGGTAAACTTGTACTAAATCCCCATTGATATTTTGAGCTAAGGATTGAAATTGAATCTGGCTGTGATTGAAAACCTCAGTTGTCTCTGGCGCTATACGAAATTTATGGACTACTTGATCAGAAGTAAGCGTTTGAACAGTTGCTCGAGCTACAATGTTCAAACCTGGCAAATGGGATATTACCTGAGCTCTTGTACTTGGGGTCGCATTTGTTTGAGGGAAAAATTTGCCTGTTTGCGAAATTTCTCCACCATTACCAATGACCTTCCAGATTGGTGCTTCTGTCGGTTTTGTAGAGTTTCCGAACGCGTCGAACAAATACAATTGAAACTGAATTGGCTCCTGACTCTTAGCAGAATAGACTACCGACTGAGGCTTCAGTTGACCGTACCGAGCTTGACCAGCAACTACTTCAACCTGCAGTTGCTGAGCCCGCAGATCTTTTGCCATTTGGTCTATCGGGTCGAAACCAACCATGGGTTGAATTTCTGCTTTGATAGAAGTTTTACCACTAGTCATGGCTCGGAATAATCCACTATCGCTCACATGACCAACAGATCCAATTCGTTCTGAAAAAGCATCAATTACGAACCAACTGCAGGCGACTGGTATGACTTGGCCTAGATTTGTTTCAGCTTGACTAATCAGTTGGATTTTATCTCCAGCTCTCAATTTTAAGCTTTTATTTGGAAATACAGGCTTGGGATAAATTTGCCAATTCTTGATCGACTTCATTGTTACAGCTGCAGATTGGTTAGGTGGAACAACAAAAAATTGAACTTGAGCCACTAGATTTCCTAGGTGGGCAGCGACACGAGCAGGACCAGGTGAAAGTGCGGAGACTTCACCTTGCTGATTAATATTTATAACTGATGCTGACTCTTCATCCATTAGCCATCTATATTCAGAATGAGATGAAATAATATTACCAAACTGATCTCGCAGAGTAGCAGTTAGTCGAAAATTTTCATCTACTCTTAATGTTTTGTAGGGAGTATTTAAAACAATTTGGTCTGGTTCACCTGCTGTTATTTGTAGTGAAATAGTAGCTGACAATCCTTCTGATATAGCAGTAATCCACCCCCGGCCAATTTGGCTAGCTGTAAAAAGACCATCGGGTTGAATGTGCCCAATCTGGCCATTGACTGACCAAGAAACAATTGGGGCTGATCTTTGATTATTTACATCAGTGCCGGTAGCTTCAAACTTTTGTTGTTCCCCAACTCCAAGAGTCAAATGATCCAAAGTTTGATCAAAATTACTTAAGGTCAGGTGCAGTTTTTTCATTGTCTGTGGAGGACGGTTTTGGATTACCACCACACTCTTACCAGGATTTGAACCAGATTCTCCTTTGGCCCAGACGGTACCGTTGATAATAACATTACCCAATGTCTGCGTATTCGGTTGATTGATTGATGTCATCAAGCCTGTTAGGTCAATATTACCAGCCGCTTGATCTACAGTCCATTGGATAGGAATATCACCAATTGGGTTTTGTCCTAAATCCCAGCCGTGCCCCATAAACTGATATTGAAACTGTTCTTGATTACTAGAAACTGGGAGATAAGCAATAAATGGATCAATCGTAATATCATGAAGCTTTCCATGTGACACTTTGATTGGTAAATTAGTCGTTTGACTCAAAAGATAGGCATTAATCTGGCCTTTACCAGACTGAATAGCAGTAAAAATAGTTTGTACTTGATTGTTTCCTTCAACTATTTGTTTAATAGAACCTATATTTCCATCAACTGTCCATTTTGGAGCTAGGATCATTTGGTTACCAAAATGGTCTCTCCCGATGGCGGTAAGAATGAGTTTTTGCCCAGATTCTAGGCTATTGACTTGGGGTGGGACTGTCCTAATTTGCATATGAGCTAATTGGCCAAAAACCACTTTTGTCAAGCTTTCACCAGTGAATTTTTGTCCCGTTTGAGTAAAAACCCCTTCTACCTTCAGAAAACTGGTTCCAACTTTTTTTGCCTCAATTTTAATCTTATTGGTCGAATTTTCGATTTTTTCCAGAATAGAATCATCAAAAAACCATTGTATCTGTGAAATTAGATCAGTTTTTGGAATGGCTAATTCAAAAAACTGTTGTTGGCCAGCCAATAGAACAGTTTTCTGAGGCAGGAGTAGAACTTCTGTTTCTTTCTTTTCTACTTCCGTATTACCAATTTGGGTGGAAATCAAACCTGATTCCTGACTCTGATTTCCCCGAAAATCAGACACCAAAAGGGACCATCTAAGCTGTTGGCCAACTAAAAAATTAGCTGGGATATTCCACTGGTGTGTCCATTCCAAAGGTGCTTCTGCTTGTATTACTTGTGCTTGAATAGTTGTAGAGGGCAAAAAATGAAGCTCTGAAGGCTCATTTGTTTTCGGTTGTAGTATCAAACTCGCGTCTAACGGTGTACTTTCATCTAATTGGGCTTGGAAAAGAATGGGATCCTGTGTACGGAATTTTTGGTCAGTGGTGATTTCTGGGATATATACTCGATAGATTTTAGGTGGAAAAATTTCTATTTTTTTTTCAACTTCGAAATTTATACTGGTTTGAAGTTGCCCATAATACCTGGCATCTAAACTGATATTTACTTGATATTCGCCTGACTGAGCAGTTTCAGGCAAATAAAACTCAAAACGGAAAAAGTCTTCTGGAATTTCACGGGTAATTGGGTTGCTAGCTATAACTCGACCATTTGGATCTGAAACGACTACAAAAGGAAAAACCAGTCGCGCCGATGAGTAGTTGAAAAATCGGTACAGTTGATTGCCTATTGTGTCACTGATTTTGAAATGGACAGCTACCATTGATCCTGGAGGATAAGCAGTTTGATCTGTGGTGGCTTCTATCTTGAGTGCTGTACTTCCATCATTACCAATAGTGTAAGTTTCTGGCACATCCACTTTCAGTTGATCGACCCGAAATTCATAAGCATAAAGGTGCCCATCTAGATTCATGACATAGCTAAGGTTAATTTTGTATGTGTGATTTGGTAATAGACGTGTCGGAATTACGAATTGTCCTGAATCGAGAGCATAAACGTCAGTATAAGCGGCATCGTATCCGATTTGATCTTCGACAACATCTACTTGTTCGTTCGTAAATTCGGATGACAAAATTTCATGCAAAACTAGTTGAGCTTGATCAGGTAAATTAAAACCCAGTTGAGCCGTCATGTTCTCTCGACCATCGAAGGAGATGAATTGTTTGTCTGCCTGTGGACGAATAATTTGATCATTTAGAACCAGATAGTGTCGAGATATCGACCCTTTTATTATCAAATGGTAATGTCCTGGAGAAATACGAGCATCCAAATTCCCTTCACTATCCAAAAGGCCAACATAGCCGAAAATACGTTTGGCCGGACGAAAATACACGTAGGACATCTCCAACGGAATATATTCACCATCACCAAAAACACCTTCACCAATCGCTGATACCGTTACCGGAACTGTTTGGTTGGTGGACAATATTACTTCACCAGGTGCTTCGGCAGAACTCATTACAAGAAAAGATGTTTCCTCACTTTGGTTTAAGTCATAACTGGGGGAAGCAAACACTGTGTATTGCCCATCCGGCAGATCGACACTAACCCTACCTTTGGAGTCAGTGGCAAAACCAACCAATCCGTCCGGCCTAGGTTCTGGTGGTTTTATCGGCAAGATATCTTTGTCAGGGTGGCTTTCGCCAGGAATAATTTGAATTCTTGCCTTTGGTACAGGATTTTGTTCTCGATCAATCAGGCGTATGTCTAATCTGGCATCGACTTCCAAAATGGTTAACCCAAATAGAAGTATGCAATATAGACAAAGAACCGAAGATGTAAAAACAGTGATCCTGACCTTAATTTTGCCCATTAACCAAGAAGTAAAATAGTTGAAAATAGTAGCCTGAATCAAAACAGTCTGATTGACATTGATCACAATTATAGCATGATGAACCGATCAAGTCTTCCCCTGATAGGCTTGACAATTTAACCCCGTCCAAGGTAAAATGAAGGCGAGATATGAAGAAGTTAAAGACGAAATTTGAAGAACTAAAGATTCCGATCGAGCCTAACCGTCATATACTGCAATACACCCAACTGCCTTCGTACTAAAACCCAATCGTCTTGCAAAAATGGTCCAAATTTGACCGAATGGACCTGTCTGTGTGTACAAGATACAAAATTTTATATGGTTTGATTTGATCAAACGCCCAAGTGCTGCGAGAATCGTGTAATCCGGCACCAAATTGGAAGAGGTTCCTACTATGAAAAAACGATTTGGCCCACCGCCCAAGCAGGGGCTATATAATCCGGCTTATGAAAAAGATGCCTGCGGCATTGGCCTAATTGCTCATATCAAAGGCCAAAAATCAAACTATATTGTCAAAGAGTCATTGGACGCGTTGAATTGCCTAGACCATAGGGGTGGTGCTGGTTCTGAAACAAATACTGGGGATGGTGCTGGTATTTTGATGCAAATCCCTGACAAGTTCATTCGTGCTACGTGTCGAAGTGATAATATTACTCTGCCCGCGATCGGTGAATATGGGGTAGGAATGTTTTATTTCTCTCACACCCAGTCTGGCCAATCTAACACGCTAGCACACCAAAAGTTCGTTCAAATCGTTCAAGAGGAAGGATTGAATTTTCTCGGTTGGCGCCGAGTTCCAACTGATAACTCAACACTGGGTAAAACAGCCAAAATTTCTGAACCTGAGGTCTGGCAAGCTTTTATCGAAAAAAGTCCCGACATGCCTGATGATGACTTGTCCTTTGAACGCAAGCTATACATCATCCGTAAACAAGCAACTAACATCATCCGATTTGGCCGAAGTGAGTCCCATAATCTTGAGCCAATTGATCCAAGTTTCTACGTGTCGAGTTTGTCTTCTCGTACCATAGTTTATAAAGGAATGCTGACCCCCATTCAAGTCGGTCAATTTTATCCTGAATTACACGATCCTTTAATGGAAGTAGCAATTTCTCTATTCCATTCTCGTTTCTCGACCAACACTTTTCCTAGCTGGGAGCGTTCTCATCCTTACCGTTACTTGATTCATAATGGTGAAATTAACACCATTCGTGGAAATCAAAATTGGATGAGGGCACGCCAAGGCCAAATGGCTTCAGAACTATTTGGCGATGATATTAAAAAGCTTCTGCCGATTCTGGATGAAGATGGTAGTGACTCTGCCATTTTTGATAACTGCTTAGAATTTCTGTCTTTGTCTGGCCGATCTATGGCACATGCAGCTATGATGATGATTCCTGAACCTTGGGAACGCCACGAAAGTATGAGTCCTCAAAAGCGTGCCTTTTACGAATACCATAGCTGCCTGATGGAACCATGGGATGGACCGGCATCTATCGCTTTTACGGATGGAAAAACGGTAGGGGCGTCCTTAGACCGGAATGGTTTGCGTCCTTCCCGTTATTACATTACCGACGATGATTTCATCGTACTGGCATCAGAAGCTGGAGTCATGAAGGTAGCTCCAGAAAAAGTGGTGACAAAAGGACGTTTGCAACCAGGACGTATTCTTCTCATCGATACAGAGCAAGGTCGCATCGTGAGCGATGAAGACGTCAAAGAGGAAATTGCTACCCAACACCCTTATAGAGACTGGTTAGCTGACAATTTGGTGTCTCTTTCCGATTTACCAGATGTAGCGATCAGTGAGCCAGAACTCGATCATCAATTAACTTTGCAACGGCAGCAAACTTTTGGTTATACGTTTGAAGATCAGCGAATCTTCTTGGGACCAATGTCAAAAATTGGTCGCGACCCAGTCGGCTCAATGGGAAATGATGCACCGTTAGCAGTTCTATCGAATCGCCCACATTTACTCTATAACTATTTCAAGCAATTGTTCGCTCAAGTCACGAATCCTCCACTCGATCCATTGAAAGAGGAAATCGTTACTTCGCCAGAAACAACTATTGGCCAAGAAGGCAACCTGTTGGACCCTACTCCAGAAAATTGTCGACAAATCAAGCTGGATACACCAATTTTGTCGGACGATGAGATCGAGAAATTAAAGAAAGTCAACCAAGAAGGGTTACAATCTGAAACTCTGCCCATCTTATTCACTAAATCTGATGACGGAGGGCAAAGTTTAGAACAAGCAATGGAAAGTTTATTCGATCGTGCAGATGAAGCCATTGCTAATGGGACAACAATTTTAATATTGTCCGATCGAAACCATGATCAAAGCAATGTTCCAATCCCTGCCTTGTTAGCAGTTGCGGGGCTTCATCATCACTTGATCCGACGGGGCACAAGGTCCCAAGTAGGAATTGCACTTGAATCAGGTGAGCCAAGAGAAGTACATCATTTTTGCTTGTTAATTGGTTATGGAGTTCAAGCCATCAACCCATATCTTGCTTTTGAAAGTTTGGCTGATATGATTGATCAAGGTCAGTTAACCGAAATTGAATACCAGGATGCAGTAAAAGGTTATATCAAATCTGCTACCAAGGGTGTAGTTAAGGTCATGGCAAAAATCGGTATTTCGACCATAAAATCTTATCGTGGTGCCCAGATTTTTGAGGCAGTTGGTATTAAGCAGTCTGTTATCGATAAATACTTTACTTGGAGTGAAAGTCGAGTTGAAGGTATTGGGCTGGATGTAATTGCAGAGGAAGCTTTAATTCGACATCAACGTGCTTACCCAGAGACTCCAGCCAAGGATCAGACACTTGATGTTGGTGGACACTACCAGTGGCGTGAAGACGGCGAATATCATCAGTTTAACCCTATGACTATTCACAAACTACAGTTAGCAACGCGAACTGATAATTACGAGGTGTATAAAGATTATGCTCGTCTGCTTAACGATCAATCAGAGCAGCTTGGTACGCTCCGCGGACTTTTAGAGTTCAAGCCTGTCGACAATCCTATCCCCATAACAGAAGTTGAGCCAGCAGAATCTATCTTTGCTCGATTTAAGACTGGTGCGATGTCTTATGGTTCAATCAGTAAAGAAGCACATGAAGCACTGGCTATCGCCATGAATCGAATTGGTGGAAAGAGTAATACCGGTGAGGGAGGAGAAGACCCCGCACGTTATACACCCGAGCCAAATGGAGATTCCAAAAATAGTGCTATTAAGCAGGTAGCTTCCGGTCGGTTTGGTGTGACCAGTAAATACTTGGTAGAAGCCAAAGAAATTCAAATTAAAATGGCACAAGGAGCGAAACCCGGAGAAGGGGGAGAATTGCCCGGCCCAAAGGTTTATCCTTGGATTGCGACAGTTCGGCATTCAACACCTGGTGTGGAGCTGATATCGCCACCACCACATCATGATATTTACTCTATTGAAGATTTAGCTCAGCTAGTACATGATTTGAAAAATTCCAATCCGCAAGCTCGAATTAATGTTAAACTGGTATCAGAAGTTGGAGTGGGAACAGTAGCTGCCGGTGTGGCGAAAGGCCATGCTGATGTGGTCCTAATTAGTGGGCTTGACGGCGGTACTGGTGCTTCCCCGCAAACCAGTATCAAGCATGCAGGGCTACCTTGGGAACTTGGTGTAGCTGAAACCCATCAGACATTGGTATTAAACGATTTAAGATCTCGAATCGTTGTCGAAACAGATGGGCAGTTAAAAACAGGAAGAGATGTGGTAATAGCTACACTGCTAGGAGCTGAAGAATTCGGTTTCGCTACGACTGCCCTCGTTGCCTTAGGTTGCATAATGATGCGGGTTTGCCATCTGGATACTTGTCCTGTTGGCGTTGCCACTCAGAATCCTGAACTTCGAAAGAAGTTTATGGGGGATCCGAGCTACGTGGTTAATTTTCTGCGCTTCATAGCAGAGGATATGAGAGAGATCATGGCATCCTTGGGAGTACGTACTATAAACGAGATGATAGGTCGTACTGATCTGTTAGAGCCGAAAAAAGCTGTTCAACACTGGAAAGCAAAGGGGCTAGACCTAACACCTTTACTTCATCAGCCAGAAGTTGGTTCCGATATTGGACGTTATCGTCAAATTGACCAAGACCATGGATTGGAAAAATCCCTAGATAAGCGAGTTTTACTGGATCTATGTCAGCCGGCTCTAGAAAAATCAGAAAAGGTCACTGGTACCCTACCAATTACCAATATCGATCGTGTGGTAGGAACAATCCTAGGTAGTCAATTAACACGGAAATTTGGAATTGACGGGTTGCCAGAAGATACCATCGATATTAAATTTCAAGGCTCAGCGGGTCAGTCATTTGCAGCTTTTACCCCGTCAGGTATAACCTTTCGTTTGGAAGGAGATGCCAATGACTATTTTGGTAAAGGTCTTTCGGGTAGTAAATTGTTGGTTTATCCTCCAGCGGCCTCAACATTCAAAGCCGAAGAAAATATTATCATTGGCAATGTTGCTTTTTATGGAGCGACTGCTGGCGAAGCATACATCAATGGTATGGCCGGTGAACGCTTCTGTGTACGAAACAGTGGTGTGAGTGCTGTGGTTGAAGGGGTTGGCGATCATGGATGTGAGTACATGACTGGTGGTAAAGTTGTTATTCTAGGTGAAACTGGACGTAACTTTGCTGGTGGTATGTCTGGAGGCGTGGCATATGTACTAGATCAGGCAGGGGATTTCCATATTCGTTGTAACCAAGAACAATGTAGTTTGGTAAAGTTAGAGGATTCTTCTGAAATTGATGAGCTGAGAGAGATGGTTCAACGTCATTTGCAGTATACTGGCAGTAGAGTTGCCGAGATGGTTTTGAATAATTGGGAACAATCAGTAGACCAATTTGTTAAGGTCCTTCCTGATGATTATAAGAGGATCTTAGATGCTTACGAGGAAGTTCAGAGTGAAGGGCTAGAAGGTGAAGATGCCTGGTTGGCTGCATTCCGTCGAGCAGTGTAAATTTGATTATAGAAATTGGGTAGAGATAATTACAAAGCTAAGTGGAAAATGGTTAGGGATTAAGGAGATAGAATGGGAAAACCAACTGGGTTTATGGAATATGACCGTGAACTTCCGAATGACCGTTCACCGTTAGAGCGAATCAAGGATTGGGAGGAGTTTCACCTCCATTTTGACAAAAGTAAGTTGCAGGCACAAGGTTCGCGATGTATGGATTGCGGTATACCTTTCTGTCACACAGGAATGCGGCTACCGGAGGCTAGTCCAGCTGCATCTGGTTGCCCTATCAATAATCTAATTCCAGAGTGGAATGATCTGGTCTATCGGGGGCTTTGGAAAGAAGCGCTAGACAGGCTTCACAAAACCAATAATTTCCCGGAATTTACGGGTAGGGTTTGCCCCGCGCCTTGCGAAGGGGCTTGCGTTTTGGGTATGATCGAACCTCCAGTAACAATCAAAAATATTGAAGTTTCCATCGTAGATAAAGGATGGGAAGAAGGTTGGATTGTACCTGAGCCACCTGAGAAAAGAACTGGAAAGAAGGTGGCTGTAGTAGGATCGGGACCAGCGGGGCTATCTTGTGCAGCTCAACTTAATAAAGCCGGCCATTGGGTTACTGTTTATGAACGTGCCGATCGTATCGGGGGGCTCTTAACGTATGGCATTCCGAATATGAAGTTGGACAAAAAGTATGTACAACGGCGTGTTGATTTAATGACAGAAGAGGGAATTAGTTTCGTTACAAATACCGAAATTGGAAAAGATATCGAGGCTAATGAGTTGATGGATTCTTTTGATGCGATGGTTCTCTGTGGTGGTGCTACCAAGCCTCGAGATTTACCCATTGAAGGAAGAGAACTTGATGGCATTCATTTTGCCGTTAAATTTTTGCACCAGAATACCAAAAGCTTACTAGATTCTGAACATAAAGATAACAATTATATTTCAGCTCAGGGTAAGCATGTGATTGTCATCGGTGGAGGTGATACAGGTACCGACTGCGTTGGAACATCGCTGAGACACGGTTGTAAATCACTAACCCAGTTTGAAATTATGCAACGTCCACCTGATGAAAGAGCTGACAATAACCCTTGGCCAGAATACCCTCGCATCTACAAACTTGATTATGGCCAAGAAGAAGCTGCAGCTCACTTCGGGGCAGACCCAAGAGAATACCTCATTAACACGACCAAGTTTGTTGGAGATGTTAATGGTAATGTGACAGAGCTCCATACAGCTCAAGTAGAGTGGGTACCTGGGGACAACGGCCGACCATTCCCGAAACCAATTGAAGGTACCGAGAAAATTTGGCCAGCTGATTTAGTTTTATTAGCTATGGGTTTTCTAGGTCCAGATGATGCTATGCTTGAGCAACTAGACGTGGCACGGGACGCTCGCTCAAATGTACAGGCCGATGAAGACGTTTATACTACTAGCGTTCCGGGTGTGTTTACAGCTGGAGATATGCGTCGTGGTCAAAGCTTAGTAGTTTGGGCTTTTAAAGAAGGACGAGGAGCAGCTCGTGAGGTTGATCGCTATTTAATGGGAGCAACTGAGTTGCCGTGACTTCGCATCGAGTCATATTTAATCGATTAATCAACTCTTAGTTTCAAGTATGAGTATCAGTCCTGCTTTTGATTAACGTACTTATCGTAGGAAAGTGATATATAATTCGCCTCGGCTGAAATACATAAGAAAGGAAGTGCAATGGAAATATCAAGCCAGAAACGATTACGCCTGATTCGACAAACGCTGTCAGAAGTCCCGCCACCCTCAAATTATACTCCGGTTTCAGATGCCATAGAAAGAAGCCAGACTTTAGATGAGAAAGGAATTACTTCTACACTAGCAGGTTTGTCGTCATTACCTCAGTCAACTGCTGTATTTGCTAATCCCGTTCAGCACTCAGCTACTGCAATGTGTGAAGGGACCGAAATTGAGTTACAAATCAGAAGTTTTTCTATTCGCGGACAGGTTAGAGAGGGTGAAATTGTGGCAGGAAAACTGACTCCAGCCCAACTAATCTACGCGGGCTTGTTTGGTCGACGACCGGAGACAGTAGATGGCCTTGATCAGGCAGAGGTTCTGGCTGCTCTGATAGATCGAAAATTTTACCGTACAATTAAAGAACGTCGGTCAGGGCTAGATGGTCGTCAGGCGGTCCCTCATCTAGTAGCTAACTTCATGAAAGCTTACCCAGAAGCAGGACCCGAGTTGGTCATTCAGCATTTGTCGGCTTTAAAAAAAGGCGAGACAGCTCATCGGCCTGATCAGGGGTTTAGTGATAGTCGTCATTCTGGTCTGTTCCTGATTCAGCAAATTTCAAACCATATGGGTAATGTAGCTATTGGTGCTATGTCAACTTATATGCGTTATCGTTTGGAAGAAAATAATGATGTATCAGTAGCTGATTTAGCAGAACAAACCACAAATTTCGTTAAACAGCATCAGGCAGATGAGAAAACAGCTTTTCAGACCACCTATAGCTTACTATTAGGGCGAGAAGTAGCCAAGGTTGAAGGGGAAATTTTAGAAATGATGGGTATGATTCAGACTCATCACGGTTCCGCAGCATCGAATATGGTGGCTCGTTATATGGCATCTCTTCATGCTCTCAGCACTTCTGACTTTTTCGTCGCTTCTCAAATGATCCTAGATGGGAAACGACACTTCGGCGCAATTCACAACTTGACTCGATTGATCCAAGAATTGGAAGTATTATCTACAGAAGAACGAGAAGTTTTAATCCGAGAAAGATTGAAAGGCTCAACTAGCATACCGACGTTTGGACATCCGGAAATTTCTGCAGCTGGTCGTGGTAATCAAATTCAACAGGATCCGAGAGCCGCAATTTATCTTTCTCCATTATTTGCAGCGATTGATAAGGGGGAAATTCAACTTTCTGAGCACCAGCTAAATCGTTTAGGAATTATCCAGAGGCTTTATCAGATTGCATTGGTAGAAGGCGTAGTTCGGCCTGGCCGAGAAAATGATCCGCCTCTTCGTCTCACGCCAAACACGGACTTTGGGGCTTGGAGTGTTCAGGAAGCACTAGGAATCAGTGATGCAGATCGAACACTATTGACTTACGTTTTTCGTGGATTTGGTTGGATGATGGATGGAAGAGAACAACTACAACTTAAAATCATAAGACCAGTGATTGCACCTGACCCAAAAATTGTTCCTGACACAGAAGAAGATCAGAACGTACCTGATCAGGTGTTAAGTGTTCATGATCGTTTACGTCGGGTTGATCACGCTTTTATCAAAAATTAACTTTTTTACTGAATAATCAAGCTAGATACCATTAGGAGCAACAATGGGTAATTATGACAAGCTTTCCTTGCCTCTAGACGGTGAGAAAATCGAAAAAGATAGTGAACAGAAGCTAACAGTACCTAATCAACCAATTATTCCAGTAATTGAAGGTGATGGTATTGGACGAGACATCATGAAGGCTACCCGTCGGGTTATTGATGCTGCTGTTCAGAAAGCATTCGATGGGGAGAAACAAATCGTTTGGTTTGATATATATGCTGGTGAGAACGCACAAGAAAAGTATGGCGAATGGCTACCAGAAGATACATTTCAAGCCATTAGAGAATTTGGCGTGGCTCTCAAAGGACCTCTGACTACACCTGTTGGTGGGGGGTTTCGTAGCTTGAACGTAACTTTGCGTCAAGAACTCGACTTGTTTGCTTGTGTTCGACCTGTTCGGCATTTCGAGGGCGTTATTACCCCAGTACGTAACCCCGAAGACATGAATGTCGTGATTTTTCGTGAAAACACAGAAGACGTCTACGCAGGAATCGAGTGGATGCAAGGTTCAGCAGAAGCTAAGCGTGTGATCGATTTCTTGCAGAATGAAATGGGACAAACAGTTCGCCCTGACTCAGGTATTGGTATAAAGCCGATTAGCATTTTTGGTACAAAACGCCTAGTTAGGATGGCGATCCAGTATGCAATTGATCATCAACGTGAAAGTGTTACCTTGGTTCATAAAGGTAATATTATGAAATTTACCGAAGGAGCTTTTTCGGAGTGGGGATACGAATTAGCCGCCGATGAATTTTCGGATCAGACAATTTCTGAAGCTGACTTATGGGATAAGCATGATGGTCAAATTCCGGAGGGCAAAATTGTCATTAAAGACCGGATTGCTGACAGCATGCTGCAACAAATTTTGACACGAACTGCTGATTACGATGTAATTGCCACATCTAATCTGAACGGTGACTACCTATCGGATGCCTGTGCGGCTCAAGTGGGTGGAATTGGAATGGCACCGGGCGGCAATATCGGTGATGTAGCTGCTCTATTTGAAGCCACACATGGGACAGCACCCAAATACACAGATCAGGACGTTGCTAACCCGAGTTCGTTAATCCTGTCTGCTGTTATGATGCTGGAACATTTGGGTTGGCAGTCAGCAGCAGACTTGGTAACCAAAGGGATGGAACAGACGATCATTCAAAAAAGAGTAACTTACGATTTAGAACGCCTTATGGATGGAGCAACTAAGCTAAAGACATCTGAATTTGGCTCGGCCATCATAGAAAACATGGAGTAAGACACATGGGAAGAAAAAAAATTAGCGTAATTGGTGCTGGTAATGTCGGCGCGACAGCGGCGTTCCTCATCGCACAGAAGCAATTAGGCGATGTGGTGATGGTTGATATCATTGATGGTGTACCACAAGGCAAAGCTTTGGATATGGCACAAACAGGCCCAGTAGAAATGTTTGATGCTAAACTAACGGGCTCAGTTAGCTATGAAGAAACTGCTGGTTCCGATGTGGTTATTATTACGTCGGGATCGCCGAGAAAACCCGGAATGACAAGGGAAGATCTGCTTAATACCAATGCCCAGATTGTTGCTTCAGTGGCCGAAAATGTAGTAAAACATTCACCCGAAACTGTAATTGTAATGTTGACTAATCCACTTGATATTATGACTTATCACGCTTGGAAGGTTAGTGGATTTCCTGCTGAACGGGTAGTAGGACAAGCTGGTATTCTAGATTCAGCTCGGTTCAGAACTTTTATTTCCATGGAGCTTGATGTCTCGGTTGAAGATATTACTGCAATGGTAATGGGAGGTCACGGGGATACTATGGTACCCTTGCCTCGATATACGACGGTTGGTGGAATCCCAATTACTCAACTGATTTCACCACAACGAATCGACGAAATTTCAGATCGGACGCGGAATGGTGGGGGTGAAATAGTAGAGCTTCTTAAAGTTAGTGGATATTATGCTGCCGGTGCTTCTCTCGCTCAGATGGCAGAAGCCATTGTTTTAGACAAAAAACGCCTAATTCCTTGCTCCGCACACCTAACAGGCCAATATGGAATTGATGATCTCTATATTGGTGTACCAATCATCCTAGGTGCGGATGGTATAGAAAAAATTGTGGAGATTGATCTCAGTAGCGAGGAGTTAGATTCTCTACACCGCTCCGCCGCAACTTATCGAGAAGGTATTGGTGTAATTGGATACTAAGTAATTAATCAGAAATTACTTTCGTAGGCCGCAAGTGAGGTGCTTCACTTGCGGCTTTTTTTGTATTTTGCGAACATCAAACGAAACCATAAGTCTTAATAATTAGATTTTTACTTTGTGAGCATGTAATATAATGACATTGCCTGTCGTTGTATTCCGTAGTTAACGATAAATAGTAGTAGGAGCAATATGAATACCATTCAACCTCGTCTCTACTCTGGTCTTCGAGATCGACTGCCAGAACAAATGGTATACCGAAATTTCGTCACCGATCAGTTGCGATGTGTATTTGAAAAATATGGTTTTGAACCTCTGGAAACACCAGCGATTGAATACTATGACATATTGACTGGTAAATATGGTCAAGAAGCAGAAAACCTGATTTACCGTTTAGCACATCGAGATGGAAATACCTTAGCGCTCCGCTATGATTTGACTGTACCACTAGCCAGAACGATTGGTAGTAATTCAGAACTTGTGCGACCCATTTTTAAACGATACCAAATCCAGCAAGTTTGGAGAGGCGAAAGACCACAGAAAGGCCGATATCGTGAATTTACTCAGTGTGATATTGATGCCGTAGGTAGTTCATCCATGCTAGTAGAGGCGGAGATCCTGGCAATTATTAATGAGATGATGGTCAACTTAGGTTTTGACGATTTTCATATCCTTATCAATAATCGCAAAATTTTAGATGGAATGGTGGCTTATGCAGGTGTACCTGATCAGCTCCGTGTGGTATGTCGGTCGATTGATAAACTAGATAAAATTGGCAGCCAAAAAGTCCAAGAAGAACTAATTCAACAAGGAATTTCTAAAGACGAAATAGACAGAATATTCGCTGTCATCTCTTTGGAGGGGGACGATATTCTTGGTCAATTAGACCAATTAATCGGTGAATTTGGACAAACGAGTCAAGGAATTGACGAACTGAGAGAAATCCAACAAACATTACAGACCTTTGATGTGCCTACAAGCCACTACAAATTCGATCCGTCGCTAGCACGTGGCCTTGACTATTATACAGGTCCGATTTTCGAGGTAGTAGTAAAAACTGCTGGTATTGGTAGTGTTGTGGGTGGTGGTAGATGGGACACACTAATTGGACAGTATATCGGTCGAGATATTCCGGCTGTTGGTACTTCTTTTGGCCTAGAGCGGTTGATTGATTCTATGGAGAAACTCAATTTGTTACCTGCTGTCAAAACTACAACCCAAGTTTTAGTGGCTCCCTATAATCAAGATATGATGCCAGAATCACTCAAGCGATTGGCCGAGTTGCGACGCGCTGGCATAAATGCTGAAATTTATTTAGAACCTAAATCATTTCGTCAAACCTTTGGATATGCTAACCGGAAGGGAATTCCTCTAGCCTTAGTAATTGGTCCCGATGAGTTAGCTAGAAATGAAGTTGCCGTCCGAGATATGGAAACTCGTCAACAAAGTATTTTTGGTCTGGATCAATATATCGATCAAATTAAGCATTTAATTCATACTCAAAAGTAAATAGAGACAAAATTTAGACGACTAAGGGAAATAAGTAATGAAATTAAACACCTCAGAATACTCAAATCTAATAAAGATCGAAAAATTAAGATCAATACTAGGTTTTGTTCTAGTTTTGTGTATTAGTTGGCAAGCTTTACCAGTTATTTTACCTACTGCAATAGCCCAGTCAGAACAGAATAATTTAAGCCTAGACCAAGAGCATTTGGAAAGAGCCAATCGAGCCTTTATTAATTTAGTTAATAAAGCAAAACCTGCGGTGGTTCAGATTACAACGACACGTATGATTTCAAATCGTCGTCAACAGATGCCGTTTGATGAAGATTTCTTTAGACAATGGAGACGATTTTTTCCTGATGCAGTCCCACCAGAGGAAGGTAATGAAGAATCACCGCCGAGGCAACGTGAAGTCCCAGGTGGCCTTGGTTCTGGTGCGATTGTCAGCTCGGACGGATATATTCTGACTAATAATCATGTGATTGAAGGTGCCAGTGACGTCCAAGTTGTACTATCTGACGGTCGTGAGTTTGAAGCAAAAATTATTGGTACTGACTCTGGACGGGATGGTACAGACTTGGCTTTACTAAAAATCGAAGAAAAAAACTTACCACATTTAACCTTTGGGGATTCCAGTCAATTAGAAGTTGGCGAGTGGGTGGTTGCTATTGGTAGTCCTTTCGGTTTGTCTCAAACCGTTACCAGAGGTATCGTTAGCGCGAAAGGAAGAGACACTAGCGATGTAAGTATAGCCAGCTATGCAGATTTTATTCAAACTGATGCTGCTATTAATCGTGGGAATAGCGGTGGCGCTTTGATTAATGTACGCGGGCAATTAATTGGTATTAATACAGCAATTCTAACTAGTAACGGCATGTCTCAAGGTAATGTTGGTGTTGGTTTTGCTATACCCAGTAATCTGGTTCAGAAGATCATGCAGGCACTGAAAAAAGATGGTGAAGTCACACGTGGTTGGCTTGGTATACAGTTCCAGGGAGTGACTAAAGACATTGCTGAGAAATATGAGCTGCCTGATACAAATGGAGCCTTAGTAGTTATGGTAGGCTCAAATAGTCCTGCTGATAAAGGAGGTCTTAAGCGAGGAGATGTTATCATTTCTTTTGATGGGCAGCAAATCAAAGATGGAGATGATTTGAGAAATATTGTGGCCGATGCTGGGGCTGGTGAGCGTGTTAGCGTAAAAGTCGTCCGGAAAGGTAAAACTAAGAATCTGAAAATTAAGTTGGGAAAAAGAACAGAAAAAGTCTTAGCTAACTTGCAGACCGGACAAGACATGGGGCGTGAATCCAATGATGATCAATCGGAACAATTCGCAGGGATGAAAGTGGTAAATTTGACAGATGAACTGGCTAACCAGTACGACTATCAGGATGAAGAGGGGGTAGTTGTGACTAGTATAGAAGGTGATAGCTCAGCAGAAAAAGCGGGTCTACAGGTTGGGGACCTAATAAAGGAGATTGACTGGGAACCTGTTGCTAACATAGAGGATTATCGTACCCGTCTAAATGCAGTAGCCAAAGAATCCAAAATCTTGCTGCATGTCCTTCATAGTAATGGTCGACCGGAGTATGTGACACTCAATATAAAGTAGACACCATCAACTTGGACCATTCACCATTTAGTTTTTTAGTATCGGGTTCACATTTACTGGAGCATGATGGAACAACATAATTCTTTTGAACGTCCTGTTATCAGCATTACTTGTAAAGCAGACGCTGATACCAATTTTCTTTCCCGACATTATGCAGAAGCCATAGAAGCAGCAGGTGGTAGTTCTATCATTCTCCCTCATACTGAAAACCAGCAGGTTTTGGACATGTATTTGTCCATCTCCGATGGTCTTCTATTATCTGGTGGTGGAGATCCTGACGCTTTGATTTTCGGGGAACAACCACATCCGAAAATTGGCCGGGTTGATCCAATCCGTGATCAAATGGAATTGTATCTAGTTCGCCAATCTTTAGAGAAAAATTTACCCTTGTTGGGGATTTGCCGTGGCGCGCAAATGATCAACCTAGCTATGGGTGGTACTATCTTTCAAGATATCATAAGCCAAATACCAACATCAAATGTTAGCCATTCCCAGCAAGGCGTCGGTTGGTACGCAGCTCATACAATCCATATTGAAGCAGATACTATCTTGCATCGGTCAGCTAACACGACTACATCTCGTGTTAATTCTTATCATCACCAATCAATACGAGATTTAGCTTCCGGGTTCCAAGCCACAGCTGTCGCGACCGACGGAGTAATTGAAGCTATTGAAAATTCCAGCTATACTTTTGCGGTTGGAGTTCAATTCCACCCTGAACTTATGTGGAAGCGGCACAGAATTGCCAAACAATTATTTAAGCGGTTTGTCGATGCAGCCATCTGACTCTCCTGCTGGTTCCAAATCAGATGAACAATCAGATGGTAAAATAAATGTTTATCTACAACTGCTTAATAAAGAGGATACTTATCATTCCAGCCGAGCGATTAATTCACTTCAAAGCTCACAAATTAACCGTTTACAAAAACAACTAGAACAAATAGAAAAAACAGTGGATTTGTCGGATCAAATGCGTCGGGAAGCAACCGAAATAAGACTAGGGCTAGGGTTATTACAAGATCAGGTCGATGAACAAAAAGAACAATTAAAGGGTGTAAAGAGTGTATTGAAGAAGTTATGGGATTTTTTCCGTCCGCCAAGCTAATAATAACGAGTGAACTACAATTCATGATTAATGCTGTACTTTAATACAATTCTTCAAATAGCAGAGCTAATTAACTCTAGGCAAATATCCCCAGTTGAATTAACGCTCTCGTTACTAGAACGCATTGACAAATTTGACCCATATCTCAAAAGTTACGCTACTGTCACCAGCGAACTAGCGTTAGATGCTGCCAAAAAGACGGAAACAGAAATTCTATCTGGTCATTACAAAGGACCGCTTCATGGCATTCCCATTGCTGTCAAGGATCTTTGTTATACCAAAGGTATTCGGACAATGGGAGGGGCGAGAGTTAATGCGAACCATATTCCTGAATTTGATGCGACGGTGGTTCGAAGACTGGTACAAGCAGGAGCTATATTACTAGGTAAGCTTAACTTGACAGAAGGTGCTATGGGTGGTTACCATCCAGATTTTCCCATTCCAATTAATCCGTGGGATATAAATCGTTGGACCGGCTCATCATCGAGTGGTTCTGGAGTTGCAACAGCCAGCGGGATTTGCTTTGGTTCTCTCGGCAGTGACACGGGAGGTTCTATCCGTTTCCCGGCTGCAGCTTGTGGTATTGTAGGGCTCAAACCTACCTGGGGGCGGGTCAGTCGTCATGGTGTCTTAGCATTGGCTGAGTCGATGGACCACATAGGACCAATGACTCGTAGTGTGGATGATGCAAGCATCATACTAGAAATTATTTCAGGGTCAGATGAAAAGGATCCAACTACTCTATACCAACCGGTTTCCAGAATGTTAAGCGCACCGAATCCGAGTTTATCTAATCTGAAAGGTATACGCATAGGTTACAACGATAATTTTGCCACCTCGGATATTGATAACGAACTATCCAACGCTGTTCGTCAAAGTCTAGAGATATTGATTGATCTGGGCGCAGAATTAATCGATATTGACTTACCCAACCTAGATGAATACATTTTGGCTTGGCCAATACTCTGTACAGCTGAGGCAGTTTTCGCACATCGTTCTACTTATCCATCTCAAAAAAACAATTATGGGCCTTGGTTTCGAGGTTGGTTAGACAAAGGTGCGATGGTAACAGGAGCTGAATATGCTAGAGCCAATAATCTGAGAGCTGAGTGTAATGGATATTTTCAACGAGCCATGAAAGAAATTGACCTGATGGTTTGTCCCTCGATGTCAGCACCACCACACCCAGTTACAGCAGAAGGTTTGTATGGTCCAATGACTGATCGGCCAGCTAAATTCCAACGATTTACCGTCCCCTTTAACTACAATGGTTTACCAACGTTATCTATTCCTTGTGGCTTTACCAAGGATAATTTACCTCTAAGCATGCAGCTAGTTGGTCATCATTTGTCTGAACGCTTGTTATGTCAAGTTGGTTCTGCCTATCAAAAAATAACGGATTGGCACCAGAAACATCCTAATCTAAATCGGATAATAGAAAATAAAAGCAATAATCAAGTTTAGGGAAACAAGCTAGTTTCTAACACGATTGAAGCCTCAGATTGCCTAGCGAGTGTTCATGTTGCGAAATCTAACAAACGTTTTTGTCGAGTTAATGAATGGTTCTGGCCACACGGACTTTTTTCAGCCTTAAAAGTAGCTAGTTGTGATGCTGGGGGCTTTTGCGAATCTTATTCGATAATTTCGAACAAGATTTGAAAACTACTTCGCATACCGCGATATCCTACCGATTATAATTGCCTTCCATTTCTTAGCAAGTAAATCTGCACACTACTAAATACAACTTCTTACTTCAATTTCTTTGTATGATCTTACTGAATTTTCTGATTAATTGTTGCAAGAGATCAAGAAATTATTGAATGTTTTTTGGAATTGGTGATTGTCTTGGTAGCAAATTAATAAGCTTTGCCCTTGTAATCATAGACAGCCTTATTTCTAATGATTTATGATTTCATCATTAAATCACCGAGAAAAAGCGATACTATCAGCTCAAACCTGACAAGAAAAATTGTTAAATAGCTAACGGAGTTAAAAATTAAACAAATTTTCTTGCAACATGACCCATTAGAGTTAATTCATTCTACGTAGAACCTGATTTTGAAGCCAACCAAGGCATCACAATGGATAAAAAAATTGCCAACTGGTAATCCTATAATTGTCAAAAATTCTAGCTAGTGGTTGAGCTAGAGAATTTCTCAATGATTGGAGGTCAGATTGTAAAATCTTCTACAATCGAGTAGTTTAGTCTTAAAAGGAAAGTCCATGTTTTTAGTACAGAAGTCCTGTCCTCAGCTACGCCTAGAGTTCAAAAAGAGACTGTACTGAGCGTGAATTGAGATCGAAAAACTAACCCAACTGAGCTAAACTGGTTGGTATGATAATTCCGCACGAACTCCCTCAACATATAAAATCGCTTCCACTACCATCGGTAATGGCAATTTCAGGATTCGGGGGAAGCGGCAAGTCTACATTTGCCGATTTACTTGCCGGCCTTATGAATATTCCGGTTATCAGCCTGGACTCCTTCATAATCGATCAGGTAGCCATCAACTATTCAAACTGGGAGTGTATGGACTTTAGGCGACTGGAAAGCGAGATATTGATCCCATTTTTTAACGGCGATCGAGTACTTGAGTATGGACATTTTGATTGGACCAGTAATTCGGTGGTAACAACGAAACGAATTGAACATATAGGTCAAATCATTGTCGAAGGGGTTGGGTTATTTCGTCCAGAACTGACAGACTATTTTTCTGTGATGGTCTGGATCGATTGTCCTATTGATGAGGCTATTAGGCGGGGAAAGAAGCGGGATCAGGAGATATACAAAAACCCACAAGATGAGAGTTGGAATGGAGTTTGGAAACGAAATGACGAAGAACATTGGATCAGATTCAAACCAAAAGAGTATGCCCACTTTGTGATTAATAATTGCGAATCAAATCAGTGAATATAAATGTTGATGACAGAAGAGCAACCTGATGCCCAGACAGGCTGAAAAATTCCTTTTTATTGTTTTTTGAGGAGCGTGAAGTAGGCTCCAGAAGTTCATCGTAAACTAAATAATCTATTCCAAAAAGTTCTTGATTTCTGAATCAACCCCCAAAATTAGATCTAAAGGTTGGGATGTTAATTAATTTTTGTTTATCTATTTGAAACGATTACAATAATGTATCGTATTTTCATGTATCTCAGATCTATTAGTAGGAAAAATATTTTTTTGCGTCAAACATAAACGTTTTTCTTTTGGTATCGTCTGCTAATGGATGTGATTTTAGGATGGAGTGATTTGCTTAAGGCAGTCAAGTCCATCGATCAACAAATAAAGACAACTCATAATTAAATTAAGAGGTTTTTAAAATGCGTCAGGATGCAGACCCCCTACCTAAACATGCAGCACCAATGGAATCAATCCATTGTGTTCATGAGGCACTTAACCATCAAGGACTAGATATTCCACTCCCTTACTTGATGGCTGTCTCAGGAGAGCCCTTCCGTATTTCATACAATCGAAGTAACCCAGAACAAAGTATTCATGCAGTCTTCCATAATCCATTACGCACGGTATGTCGTGTAATGGGTCTTAAATACGAACTACACTACGATGCAGAATACGAAACTGCCTGGAATCGTCTATACCAAAACGTCAAGCAAGGCAGAATCGCACTAATTCCTTTTGATAATGGCCATCCATTTTTTGCTGCTAGTTCAGAGCCAGACCAAGTTCTTGGGAAAAATGGTTATACAAAAGCTTTCAATGCTAAAGAACTGGAAAGAAAATGGCTGTCTATTAAAGGCTTTTACGAACTCGGTTTAGATGGTTACTATCAATTCCTGATAGAAGACCGAGATCGGTTGCCAGATGAACGTGAAACTGCTTACAGTGTATTTCGACTGGCGCGAAAACTGATGCGTATCCGTCGAAAAATAGATGGAAGTGCCATGGGAACAGAAGCATATCAAGCACTTTCTAATCATATCGAAGATAGCATTAAAAAAACATGGGAAGTGGCTGAAATAGATTTTAGGGATATCCTAAAGTGGGGACAAACTCCACTTAGCCAAATTTTAGAAGGTAAAGATGTCATTCTCTCTTACCTCCAATCTATCCGTGATAACTTTGAAGATAGAGAGTTAGTGTTATTTGACGAGATTGTTGCTATTTACCAACAGCTGGCTCGACTTCTACGCAAATTAAAAATTAAGTTTCAATTTTCATCTCAACTTCTAGCTGATTTGAATGAGTCCAACGAAGAGATAAATGGGTTAGGTCAGTCTATATCTCAACGCTTCCGTCAAAAACGTTTTTATCAAAGCCTAAGAGCTTGTCAAAAATTAATTTTGAGCGTTTCATCCTTGGAATATACTGCCATTGACAAATTTGGTGCTATTATCCGACTGAGTGAAAAATTGAAAATATAATTATCCTAGTTGAAATGCCCCTCCAATTTGCTCTGGTAAGCTAATATACCAGAGCAAATTTTTTATTATCTTCCCGTTCTTATAATCACTAGAGTGATTTTTATCAGTGGCTGCACGTAATAAGAATTGATCTATGAAAAACTTTATCCGCATTATCAAGTATGGTCGACCTTATTTGGGTTGGCTAATTTTTGGTTTCCTGCTGATACTTGTTTTAGCCCAATCTCAGCTCTTTATGCCATTAGTGCAGCGGTTCGTAATTGACGATATCCTGTCTAAAACAAAAGAAGAATCAATTGCTATTAAATGGTTGAATTTCGAGATAGACCAAGATCCCGTTTCATGGTTGATTATTGTTCTCACAACTATCATTGGTTTTTATATTGTTGTTGGTCTTTTATCATATGTTCGTACTTATGTAATGACATGGATTAGTCAAAAGATTTTATTCGACCTGAGAAAAGAGGCCTTCAGTCACATGCAACAAATGTCAATGCGTTTCTATGATATGCATGGGACAGGCCAAATTCTGTCTCGTGTCAGAGAAGATGTTAGTGCACTTCGTTCATTGGTAACAGATACTTCGATCGATATCTTGACTGATGTCATGATGTTTGTCACCATGATAGTTGTCATGTTCAAATGGAACTGGAAATTGACCTTGGTTTCGTTAGCAGTTCTACCTTTAGTCGTTGGTAACTATCTTTTTTTTATTAATGGAATGAAACATGTATGGCGAGGATTGAGAAATAAATGGGCTGACCTGTCGACCGAAATGTATGAATCTGTGGCAGGAGCTAAAGTTATCAAAGCCTTCCATCGTGAAGAACATCAAGAAGAAAAAATCTTTCATGGAATGAAAGACATGCTAGATGACGAACTTGATCTAGCTAAGCAACGTACGACCATGGGTCGTGTATCTATATTTTTTCGTTCCTTAGGTAGTGGTGTAGTTCTTTGTTATGGAGGATATTTAGTTGTCAATGAGGAAATGACAGTTGGTACGATGGTGGCTTTTTATCAATTTTTGGGCAGCCTTTATGGTCCTATGATGAAATTGGTAAATATTAATGCGACTATCCAAGAAGCACTAATTTCTGCCGAACGTGTTTTTGGATTATTAGATTCAGAACCAACGGTGCCGGAAGCACCTGATGCTGTTGATCTGCCTCCAGTTAGGGGTAGTGTGAAATTCAGTGGTGTATCGTTTAGTTACGAACCGGAAAAACCAATTCTACAACAAATAACCTTTGAAGTGAAGCCTGACTCAATGATCGCTTTGGTTGGACCTTCGGGATCAGGGAAAACAACTTTGGCTAATTTGATTTCCCGTTTCTATGATCCAACTGAAGGACAAATTACCATTGATGGGTATGACCTAAAATCAATCAAAATCCGCTCTTTAAGAGATCAATTAGGTGTTGTTTTACAAGATAACTACCTTTTCCAAGGTTCAATCGCTGACAATATCCGTTTCGGTAAGCTCGATGCCAGTGACGAAGAAGTTGTGCAAGCTGCGATCTCAGCTAACGCACATCAATTTATTGTTGAAGAGTTAGCTCAAGGTTACCAAACAGAAGTTGGAGAAAGAGGCGGTGGCTTGTCAGGCGGTCAAAGACAGCGTATATCTATTGCGCGGACAATACTCAGGAATCCGAGGGTGTTGATACTCGATGAAGCTACTTCCGCCCTAGATTCTGATTCGGAGTCAAAAATCCAACAAGCACTGAGTCGACTAATGGAAGGACGTACCTCCTTTGTTATCGCACACCGTTTGTCTACTATTTTGGATGCTACATCTATTGTAGCTTTAAAAGACGGTCGAATCGCTGAAATGGGAACTCATGAAGAATTACTGGCCTTAGACGGCCTGTATGCTGACATGTATCACAAACAATTTAAAAAAAGAAAGAATCAATTGTAGTAGATATAGACTAAAGCACGAGCGTGAAAATTCCCTACGACTAATAAGGTGTGAGAGCATTACTAAAGACTAATTTGATTCTGTACCAACATTATAGCTCAAAAAAATCTCATGATTCTTCGCAACACTGATTGCTTCAAATAAGTTTAGGTTTTGCTTACCGTTCATCTACTAAAATCTAGCCCATCCTGCGCACGAATTAATAATCATATTATTTTGATCCTTGAATCTCGGTCAGATAGTTGATAGTTCTGTCTTAATTGGATAATAGTCAATTAGCTTAAAAACTATTTATTATTCCCAATTAGTTGTAATACGACAAGATATCTTCTGCCGACCCATGACTAGTCGCCAACTCAACATTTGACACCTTAACGTAAATTAGCGTAGTATGCTATTAATCCTTTTGAAGGATTTTGTAAGGTTTTCAGCTTGAGTTCAAAGCAGAAAAGAAACGTCAATTTCAAAAAGAAAAGGACTTAAAAATGCAATCAGTAAGTGCGAAACCAGGTTTCACTTCTCTCTTTAACGGCAAAGATTTAACTGGTTGGGTTGGAGATCCAGACCTTTGGAAGGTTGAGGATAGTATTCTAGTTGGTCGAACAACCAAGAATCTCAGCTATAATGATTTTTTGAGAACAGAGAAAGAATACGCCAATTTCGCATTTACTTGTGAAACACGGCTGCGGGGATATAACAGCGGTATTCAGTTTCGTAGCTTAGTACAAGAAGACGGGCATATGGCTGGTTATCAAGCTGATATTGGCGATCGGTGCTGGGGAGCACTCTACGAAGAGATGTTACGTGGGCATTTAGTTCATTATCAACCTGAGATTGTGGAATCGATTCTGAATGAGAATGATTGGAATCAATATCAAATCCTCGCCGTAGGCGATCATATTTTGCAAATTCTGAACGGAGTCGTAACCGCAGAACTTGACGATCCAGCAGGTGCGCGATCAGGCCTAATAGGACTACAGATCCACTCTGGACCGCCACAAGAGGTTGCATTCCGCAATCTTTCTATCAAAGAGTTTTGATGAAATTTTGATTTCACCAATTCTAGTATATATCTTTTTTGAATCAGGTTTGTATTGGTTAAATGCAATTATTCTGGAGGAAATAACAGGTGAAAAATTACAGAACGGCAATTCTCGGCGGACGTCGCGGGGTTCACCACGCAGCGGCTTACAAAGATCTAGAAAATATGGAAGTCGTTGCCATCTGTGAGGCTGATAATCAACGTAGAAAAGATGTAGCCGACCTCCTGAATGTGGCTGTTTATGATAACTATGAAGAAATGTTGGAGAAGGAACAACCAGATATAGTTCATGTTGTAACTATGCCAACTATACCTCGTCATATTTGGATAAAATCAGCGGCCAAAGTTGGAGTTCAGGCCTTGGTAATTGAGAAGCCGATCGCACTCCGGCCTCGGGAGGCTGAACTTTTAGATCTAGCAGAACAAGAAACTAAGTTGAAAATTATTGTTAATCACCAACGGCGATACTTACCCTTTGCAGACCAATTGCGTCAGTTCCAGTCAGAGAAGTCTCTAGGCCAGATTCATTTTGTTCGTGCAAGTACAGAGGGTGAGATCACCGATATGGACACGCATTTGATGGACTTAGTTTTGTTAGCAGTTGGAGATGTTGCGCCAACTGCTGTATGGGCAGCTATTGATGGTGGTGAAACCTACGACTTAGATTGGCTAAATTGTCCAGAAAATTTGATGGCAACTTATACTTTTAGTGGTGGAATTCGTGCTTTCTTTGAATCAACTAGGAAAGCTTTGGGAAGTGCAGATTTTCCATCCTGCAATCCGCGGTGTAATATTGATATCTGGGCAACGAAAGGTCGAATCTGGTGGAGAGAAAATGGGTCTTGGGGTTATCTACTGAATAATACTGAACCACAATTTGTCCAACCTACAAATTTTGGTCAGGATGATATATTGGCCCAGCGCCGCTTTACTCAAGCGATAGCAACTTGGTTGCAGGATGATAGCAGACCACACCACTGCAGGTATTCTATTGCTAAGTTGGGTTTTAATGCTATCATGGCCGCTTATCGTTCAGCATTGAAGGGACAGCGGTTAGATACCAATTCCCAACTTGCAGATGATGAGTGGGAAGAACTACGAAAAAGGTTAATTCAGCCACAGAGGGTGTAATGGAAAAAGTGCTTTCATTTTTGGGGCTCGAAGACGGGTGTCCAATTTTGATTGAACCCATTCCGGAGTAAAATTTCACAATTCTTGATGTACTGTTGAGAAGCTTGGTCCCCACCTGATCGAAAAGAATTGGCTTGTTGGAATTTATCTAATGCTTGGGCAATTTCCTTTCGTTCAAAATATTCAAGGGCCTGATGAAAGTACTCAATCCATGTGGTATCAGAATAGTCTTTAGCATAGAATACTTCATGAACTATCACCGCTTCATCTTTTCCAGCTACTCTTAATTGACCGAACCGTCGCCAAAGAAAGTGATCGCAACTATTTGTTAACTTTTGAGTTAAATCACAAAATAGATTACTAGTCTGACAATGAGAGATTGAAGATTCTAGTCTGGCAGCCAAATTTACCCGATCGCCCAAAATAGTATAGCTTAGCCGGTTACGAGAACCAAAAGCACCAATCAGAGCATTTTTTGAGGAAGCACCTCCGATTTTCATTTCATTAAAAAAAGGATTTTTGAGTTTTTGTAAGGCTCGAATACCATCAAGCGTAGCCATGACTACTCGCATTGCGTGGTCTTCGGCTGTCCCAGTAACTAGGTTTCCACCTCGAAATGACATGACCGCATCACCAATATACTTGTCAATAATCAAGTCATGTTTTTTGTGAGCTTCAGTGACTACTGCCATAGCATCTTCAAGGTGAGTTTTGAGAGTATGAAGATCTCCGCCCAATTGCTCAACAGTCTGAGTAAAACCTTTCAGGTCACAGAAGATGACAGTAGCAGGCATACTAACGGTTTGATGATATTCGTTTGGCTTACGAAGAAAATGGTTGGATACTTGAGATGGAAGTGCTAAATCGAGTAGTGATTGAAATTGGTGGTTAGTAATCTCTAAGATGAAAAAACGCATGATAATAGCAGTTAGTAGCATTCCCATTAAGGAACCAAGAACCAAATAGAACTCCGTGATTTGTGCGTCCATTAACAACTGAGGACTGTCAGGTCCTACCTTGGAATAAATAGCAAAAATAAGTCCAGTGAATAAAAGCGTATAGACTAAGACTGTAGCTTGTATCGTTCGGTTAAAAACCTTGGAAGGCTTAAAAAATTGTTGGCTTTCTGTTGTCGTCAGCAGATTCAGAGCTCGTAACATTCTCAAAGTTCTCAGAGTCCGCATGACACGGAAAAGTCTGAAACCACGTACAAAACGAAAGCCCTGACTACTAGCTGGAAGGGTTATCAGCGCATCTACAATTGGTAATGTTGAAATTAAGTCAATTAGGAACCAAGGTGAACGCAAATACTCACCACGTTGGATTGAAATTTTGATAACCAAGTCTAATACAAAGACTATATCAATAGATAACGCAGCCCAAAAATAAACTGATTCCAGATTCATTTTGGCCCAAATTCCTATTAAGTTTCCGAGGTAAAGACAGATGGCTAAACCTGCCAAAATTAACATCGGATTCTCTATACGCTCGAAAATCCTAGGCCTTGGAGATTTTGTAGTCATTTTAGATCAAATTACAAACATCGTTAATAACCAGAAATTCGAGGTGTGCCAATATCAACCGCTAAAGCCAAGGAATCAAAACTTTGTTTCATTAGTCCAAATCGAATATCAGCATAGCTATCGTCATCCCAAAGATTATTGAATTCACCAGGGTCAGTGTCTAAGTCAAATAATTCACCTAAATTATGACCATGATAATTTACCAATTTGTATCGTCGATCACGAATCATAGTTGCGTAGGAAGTCTTGTCAGGTAGAGCTTGGTAAAACTCCGACCGGACAAAATCTCGATGATAGTCAGGATTAGTCTGTCCACTTAGAATAGGCCATAAAGAGTTCCCCTGAACCCGATCAGGAATCGGTAAATTTGCAGCATCTAGTAGTGTGGGAACTAAGTCCGTTAATTCCACCAAAGCATCAGTTCGCAAACCAGATTCGAATTTTTCCGGGTAGGAGATAATTAGTGGTACCCTAACTAGTGCTTCATAAAAGCGACATCCTTTCAATCGTAGGCCATGATCCCCGGTCATATCTCCATGATCAGAAGTAAAAATGACAATAGTATTTTCTCTCTGGCCAGATTCTTCCAGTGCAGCCAGAATACGTCCTACGTTTTCGTCAATTAGTTCGACCATAGCCCAATACTTAGCCTGGTATAATTTGCCATTGAAATCAACTGGGTTAGTAGGTTCGGATTGGAAATTAATAGCTGACAATCGATTTTGGGCTTCGAGGTCCGAAGACTGAAAAAGTGGGCCTGGAAGTTGATCCAAATCAAACCGGTCTACCAATTCTTGTGGGGCATCGAAGGGAGCATGAGGATCAAAGCAGTTAAAACTGAATAACCATGGTCCCTCTCGTTCTTGGGTCATAAAGTCAATAGTTCGGTCTGCACACCAAGTTGTCTGATGAAATTCTTTCGGAATGTAACCATTTTCAGCCAGCATTTGTCGGTAATCGTGTCCTTTCGATTTGATCCAATCTATATAGCCATGTCCTTCGGCCCAGTCATCCCCAGGATGATGCGACCAATCAAAAACACGATACCCATCGCTTACGCGAGGTTCAATTCGACCTTGTGCACCTGATAGATGGAATTTGCCTGCTAAGCCACAATCGTATCCGGCATCAGCCAAGGTTTTTGTAACTAAAGGTGCTGCTTCATCCCAAATCTGATTGCCATTAATACAAGCGTGAACCGACGAAGGATACATACCAGTCAAAAAACTGGCTCGACTAGGGGTGCATATTGGGGACTGGCAATAGGCATGAGTAAAAGCTACCCCTTCAGATACTAATTGATCAATATGTGGAGTACGAATATACGGATTATTCAAACAATGAATTGTGTCGTAACGCTGTTGATCAGTACATAACCATAATATATTGGGTCTTGTATCAGGCATTGAATTCTCCGGAAGGATTTGTGATTTAATTTAAGTCGTCGGTTAGCGGGTTGTTTGATAATATCTTTTGAATGGTCTATCTAAAATGCCAGCTAGGTTTAATTCAACCCCTAGGCCAGGAGTAGTAGGTAAGTTGATATAACCATCCTGACTTTGAATGACTTGAGGGTTTTTCAGTATTTCTTCTGCAAGTTGAGTTTCTTGCTGATTACCGACAGTTTCTAAAATATGACCATTTCGAATGAAGGCCATAGCCTGTAATCCTTGTGCCACCGATAGTGGTCCGTTTGGGTTATGAGGTGCTAATGCGACATTATTCATGGCAGCAACACCCGCTAACTCATGAAATTGACCGAATCCTCCACTGTTACCTAGGTCTGGCTGGAAAATATCAATTGCTTGTTTGGTAACCATCTGCAGCATGTTCCGGTCGTAAATAGTGGCGGTCCGTTCGCCTGCGGCAATTTTAGGACCACCGCAAGCATAGCTAGCCTGTTTCAAGATTTGGAGCCCGCTAATATCTTCGGGTGGCACAGGTTCTTCAATTAAATCAACTAGTCCTTTTAAGCCATGAACCAGTTTTATGGCGGTAGCACTGCTGAGTCGAGCGTGACAATCTACCCATAGTTCTACGTTTTTCCCATGTATCTGACGAGCATACTGAAAATATTCAATAATCTCTTCTATAATCTGACTGGAAATCCATTGATGTTCATTTTGACTTCCATCAACTTTGCCCTTGGTCCCAGAATATGCTGCTCCACTGGCTTCGTATTCTGAACCGTCATGTGACACTCGCTTTACTTGCCCATAATAAACAGGTAACGTGGTTTTCATTACCCGATAACCTCTTTGACGAGCAGAGGTAATATTATCAGCAAACTCTGTTGGTGAACTTCCACCTGGGATATGACAATAAACTGGAATTTTATCTTCGAAGGTTGGACCTCCAAACAATTCATATATCGGTCTACCAATTTCCTTCCCTTTGATGTCCCACATAGCCATTTCAATAGCGCTTATAGCAGTAACTGCAATGGTACCAATCGTCCATTGGTTATCTCGATACATACGTTCAAAGTGTAATGCTGGCTGTCGTGGGTCTTTACCAACCAAGGCAATATTTTCAGTTAAGTTCCGGACTGCATGCATGGTAGCATCATCAAATCGTTTGGTGACGACTTCTGAAACTCCAGTGATACCCTTATTAGTATGTATTTGAGTAATGATCAAATTTCGAAAGTTGGCATCAACTAGCCGAACATCAATCTCGGTTATTTTCATTGTTTCTTTTTCCCACTCAATTTATGTTTTTTTAGTCTAGGTAGTCCATCTCAGGACGAAGTTGCCAACGGTACTGATCAGTAGGTTTGGTTTTTTTTGCCCAGTTAGAAATAATGTTGTAGTCAGCCTTCTTCCGTTTTATGATTTCAGCAATCTGGTTTGGCTCCCAGCCATCAAGTATTCGATCAATCAATTGTCGCTGAATATCCGCATATTGAGTTTGATCAGCCAAATCATTCAATTCGTCTGGATCATTGACTAAATTAAATAACTGGACCGGTTGGCCATGATAGTAGTTTAATTTCCACTCATCCTGACGTATCATTCGATGCTGATGATTATCGTGAGTACAAAACTCAGAAAAAGCCACATTTTGCCAATTGGCTGTTTGACCGGATTGTATCAGTGGCAACAAACTTCGGCCTCGACTGTTAGGTAGAGATGGGGCTGATAGTGCACCCAATAATGTTGCATTCAGATCTAAGGAGCTAATTACTTGGCTAAACCGTTTCCCCTTTGGTAACTGGCCGGGCCAGCATAGAATAGCTGGGACTTTAACTGAGTGTTCATAAAATGTTTGTTTCCACCATAAATCATGCTCGCCTACCTGTTCTCCATGATCCGACATATAAACAATTAAGGTGTTTTGGTCCAAATTGTTCTTCCGTAAAACGTCCAAAATTTGTCCAATCAATTTATCCATCCGAGTTACCAAAGCCCAGTAGGCTGTTCTAGCCCGCAAAATTTCAGCTTCTGTCACTGATTCAATTCCCGTCTCTTTTCGCCATGAATGGATAAATGGATGAAGTTGGTCAGAGAACGGTTGTCGTATTTTGGGTAACTTCATTTGCCCTTGATAGAGTTGGTAATCTTCCTTTCGAGCTACAAATGGCTGATGCGGTAGCATCAAACCGACAGTTAGGCAAAATGGGGTTAATGGTTTCCCAGATTGGGACAGTTCTCTTCTTTCTTGCCCCAATTTGTTTATATAAGCCACAGTTTCTTTCACTACATCTTCGTCATGGACTTGATAAGCATTTTGACCCGCTCCAGATTTGGTCAGGCTGATTCTTCTAGGACCTTGTGTCCCTTGCAATTCACCGTGATCTACATCACTACTTTCCGTATAGTTGGAGCAATGATCGCCAACGTACCGTTCAGTATAACCACGTAATTGATCAGGACCAATCGAATGCATCCGCCCAAATAAAATAGGTTGGTATCCTGCGGCTCCCATGGCATGAGCTAAGGTTGGGATACCTGAATCTAATGTGTGATAGTTGGTCCAAACCTGATTTTCGTATGGAAATCTACCGGAAAACATTGACATTCGAGAAGGTGTACAGATAGGTGAAGGACAATAGACATTTTCTAAGACGATACCTTCAGCAGCCAATTGATCCAAATTAGGTGTATGAACCAGTTGATCCCCGTAGCAACCCGCTACTGCTGCAGCATGTTGGTCCGAATGGATATAAAGTAGATTGGGTTGGTTGACTGACTGGGTCATTAGATTACCTTTTCAACTGTTAGTCATCATACCACAAACTGCTAAGGGTGCCAACGACAGGATTCATTTTGATGAGTGTAAACTCAAGTTGTGACAGGGATTCAGCAGGAAGAGTGAAAAAAATAACCCAAACGGCTAAACAAATTGATTAGTCTGACCGATAAGGAATCAGCCAGTCAGTTGAAGCGCCAATCGCCGCTGACTAAGCCGCGGAGACCAGGGTCAAAAAAAGACTAAACAAAATGACCCAGACCTCCGATAAGAGAACAACCCAGTCAGTTCTTGGCAGAAACGACTGAGGTAGCAAGCAACAAACTTATCGCAAGATTGACCGAATTGATTAGAACAACAGGAGCAAGATGATGGCATTAGCAAGCGGATTCAGAGTTAACACCAACACCACCTCATTTCACACGTATCGATCCTACTCCAACTCCCAAGCCGGCTTGGAACAAAACATTGAACGATTATCCTCCGGCCTTCGCATCAACCGGGCGGCTGAC